>NZ_JBAKBF010000002.1:0-551890 GCF_036881715.1 Pannonibacter anstelovis | reverse complement strand
AGCGTCGTGGACAGGGTGTTGTCAATCCCCGCCTGCGCCTTCGGCCCAATCTCGTTCTGTGACGCTAGAACTTTGTCAGTGACAGCATCAAATGCAGCCGAAATCTGAGGTCCGACCTTGAATACGCGCTGAATAAGAGCGTTCTGACGAGCTGTGATACCCCCTTCAAGTTCATCAACTTTCAAAACTACTTCTTTGAACTTGGAGTCCAGCCCCGAAGTGATCTTGGCCAGCGCAGCGCTCTGTTCCAGCGTCTTGAACTCGTCAATCAAAGGCGGCACGTTGGCGTAACGTGACCGCGCCGCCGCAAGATCGGCCGGTGAGGCATTATATGCGTACCGCTCGACGAAGACGCGCCCGACGAGGAAATTCTCCGTCAGCTTTGCTGCAACACCAAGCGCCTGCGCATTGTCATCCTTGACAGCCTGATCAACGACGGCAGTAAGCATGGCTCTGAACTCTGAACCGAGTTTCTCAATGTTAACTACGTCCTCATTCGCAGCATCAAGCGCAAGGCGGTAGTCCTCAAAGGCTGACTGATATTCCGCCATTGCAGGATCAATAGCCAGAATGTCCGAAGCATACGGACTGCCCGCCATGAACTCGTTTAGTTTCTTTTTGCTCTGGACAGCCCCGGCAATCAGCGCATCAGCCTGCTCGCCGAATTCCTTGCTCGGCACGATGGCGTAGCGCGCAATCGCCAGACGGGATTCAGTCAGTTCACCTGTAACCCCGGACACGCTGACACTCTGGCGCGCAGCCGAACGGTAGCCTGAAAAGTAATCTGATGCGGTTTGAAGCCCGCTGTAGCCGAGCCAGGAGACCGTCAGAAGCGCGGCGACAGAAAGCCCGAAGCCACCGAAGAGTTTGGAGCGCACAGTGAGGTTTAGCATTTTTACCCCCGGTTAATTTACCTTTCAAAGCTGCACGAAAACAATATAGACATGGTTAACAGGCCTGACTTTATCTAAAAACGAAACCCAACCACCCCACCGAAATCTATTATCGTTAATCAGAGTCGATTTATTTTTTAGTTTTTCAATCAAAGATTCGAATAATAATATAATTAATACTAAAGAACTAAGCATCAAGCCCTGCAGAAACAATGCCGCTCGACTTAATTATGAAAAGGTTGCGCCTCCGAGGACAAAATCAATCATTGAGGCATATACAACCAAAATCTGGCGGAAAACTTGACTTCTTAGCAATACCACCATAAATAGCACTCAAAATAACAAACACCTCTCAGGCTTGGTTCATTTTTTCTTTTGGCGAATGAAAATTATCCCAGCTCACCAAGTGCTGGATTAACGTGACCGCCTGCAAGAAAATGACGCTGAGTTATTGTTAATTTTAACCAACGTAAAAAGCCGTACACGCTTCGGTCATTTCAAGCGAGAGAACCGCCGGAACGGCCGTTGCGCAAAAAAGCCAGCCACCTCGGAAGCCTGCGCGGCAGACACCGCCTGAACACAGCCCCGGCGTTGGCACCCAGCCGGAACTGCGGCAAACAGCAAAAGGCCGGACATTGCTGCCCGGCCTTTTGCCGTGTCTGATATCAGCGCCCTCTAGGTTTCTCTGTACACGCAGGGCTCAAGCCCGTACCGCGTCCGGGACCTTCAACCATCAAGGGACCGCATCGAAGGCGCAAGCGCCTCTCTCACGCCGCGCGCACCTGTGCGATGAAGCGGGCGACCTCGACCTTGAGGGTTTCTGCGTCCCTGGCAAGTCCGCCTGCGGAACCCAGAACTTCTGAAGCTGCAGCCCCCGTCTCTTCGGCAGCGCGGCTGACGCCGGTGATGTTGGAGGAGACTTCCACCGTACCGGCCGACGCCTGCTGCACGTTGCGGGCAATTTCAAGCGCGGCGGCATTCTGCTCCTCCACCGCAGCTGCGATGGTTGCAGCGATGCCGTTCAATCGCGCAATCGTATCCCCGACGTTCTGAATCGCATCAACAGAGGCGTTCGTCGCTGCCTGGATCTCCGCAATCTGTCCAGAGATTTCCTGCGTGGCCCGGGACGTCTGCTCGGCAAGAGCCTTCACTTCCGTTGCCACAACCGCGAACCCCTTGCCAGCCTCACCGGCGCGCGCTGCCTCAATGGTCGCGTTCAGGGCCAGCAGGTTCGTCTGGCCTGCAATGTCCGAAATCATGCTCAGCACATCGCCGATTTTCTGCGAGGCCGAGGACAGGAAGGCAATGCGTTCGCTGGCGGTCTGGGTGTCCCCGACAGCCCGGTGCGACATGCTCGAGGATTCCTCCGCCTGGCGGCCGATCTCGCGCACGGAGGCTGCCAATTGCTCGGTGGCAGCTGCAACTGTCTGCACATTGACCGCCGCCTCTTCCGATGCTGCGGAAACGGCCGTAGACTGATGTGACGTCTGTTCGGCCGAGGCACTTAGCGTGTTCGCCGCAGCCTGCATTTCCCGCGATGCGGAAGACACGGTATCAACAATCCCTCCGACAGCACGTTCGAAGCTGTCAGCCAGTTCATTCATCAACCTGCGGCGCTCTACTTCCTGCTGTTCCTTGACAGCGGCCTGCTCACGCTCAAGCTGCTCTTTCTCGATGCCATTGGCCTGGAAGACCTGCACTGCGGCAGCCATCTTGCCGATTTCGTCGGAACGGCCCGCTCCGAAAACCCTCATGGTCAGGTCGCCCGCCGCAATGGCCCGCATGCATTCAGTGATCGCGTTGATGGCGCGGGAAATGGATGTGCCCAGGAACACCGCGATGGCTGCCATCACCAGAGTGAAGAGGCTCGCCAGCATCAGCGTCGTCGAACTCGTGTTTTCAATGCCGGCTTCTGCCACCGGGCCCATTTCGTTCTGCGCATCGATCAACTTGTCGACAGCCGCCTGATATCCGGACATGATCAGCGGCCCAAGCACGTCGAGCTTGTTCTTGCGAATGTCAGCGGCTTTGGAAATAGCGATTTCCAGATAGGACGCCTCGCTGATCACCTCTTCCATCTGCGCGGGCAGCGGTGCCACAAGCCGGTTCAGCTCGGGCGACTTCTGGGCAAACTGCAGCCGCTGAAGCAGGGATGTGGCCTCATCGTAATAATTCATGGCCTCGTTCAGGTCGTCCGCATTTCCGCCGCTCGCGTAACGCTCGACATAAATCCGCGCCAGCAGAAACTCCTGCATGGCAGGAGCCACCGTTTCCAGAGCGGGATAATTCTGCTCCTCAATGGCCTTCTGCATCACGCCAGCCATGCTCTGCCGGAAGGCATCGCCCCCTTCTTTCACCTGGGTAAGGCTGAGGGCAACTTCCTCATTCACCGCGCGCAGCTCGTCAAAGGCAGCTTGATAGGCGTCAACCTGCTGGATCAGTTCCCGCAGCTCGTCCAGCAGAGGAGATCCGGCGAAAACCTCCTCGATCTGCGATGCGCCCGAGCTGATCTTTCCGATCAGGTCATTCGCCTGGGCCGCGCTATCTGCAGTTTCCTCCAGCTGATAGCGCAAGATGGCAAGCCGGGCTTCCATCAGTGCGGCCTGGGCCTCATAACCCGTCAGGCTCTGCTTCGCCGTTTCGCGAAACTGGCTGAAATAGGTGGCAGCAGTCTGCAAACCACTGTAGCCGATGTACGATACGACAAGCAGGGCGGCGACAGATGCACCAAATCCGCCAAAAAGCTTCGCACGAACGGTCGAGATAAACATGACAGCTCCTGTTCTGGATTGCGCAACAATAGGTCATGAAATCTCTAGGTGAAGTTAACAAGTCCTGCTCAACAATGCGGTGCAAACGGCCAATTCAAACACGGGAAAGTTAGAGACCACGATGATCATGGGCTTTATTATTGCCGGCGGCTCTGGCAAACGTATGACATCTGGCCATAAACCATCAACGGCACTTACGGAACTTCCGTTGATTTCGCACGTAGCAGCAAGACTTCAGAAGCAAATCAAACCTGTCATAATTATCAATAATGATCCCGGCTATTTGCCTGAAACTCTTGATCTACCGGTTGCTCGAGATTTTCAGCCGGGACGCGGAGGGCCATTGGTCGGTATTATTACGGCAATGCTTTACGCAAGGGCAAATCAGACCGAATGCAACCATCTGGTAAGTGTTCCTTGTGATGGCCCATTCTTCCCTGAAACGCTTGTTGAGCGGCTGACTGGCGCCAGCGGCCCGGATACGCCAAGCATAGCGGTGTCCAATGGCCGCAGGCATCCGCTGTTTGCCTGCTGGCCCGTTTCGCTGCTGCCGCACTTGCAGGACTGGGTGGCCGCCGGCAATGCGCGTGCAGGGCAATTCCTGAAAGACTGCGGCGCTATCGAAGTGGATTTTCCGCTGCATGAGGACGGCACTGACCCCTTTTTCAACATCAACACGCCAGAAGATCTCGCCGAAGCAGAACGAATCCTTGCTGCGCGGCGGAGCGCAGGCATGAAATATCCCTGACCTCTTGACGCATGCCCCCGATGCAGCTTGCACGCAGGCGCAAAGCAGGGAATGGTCGGCACAGCCACACAAGAGCGGCAAAAGGACAGCAGGAAAAGCGGATGCGGGGTGAGGATTGTTTCGGCGCTGATGACAGGCGCCTTCTCCATGACGAGGCACTGGACCTGCTCGCACGCCTTCCCCTGCCTGCAGCCGGTCAAGAAACCATCAAGCTCAGCGAAGGGCGGGGCCGCATTCTGGCAGCGCCGGTCATTGCCCCGCGCAATGTGCCCCAGCACGACACCTCAGCCGTCGATGGCTACGCTTTCCGCCATCAGGACTTTGATCCCTGCGGCGGGTTCTTCCGGCTGGAGACGCGCGTTCCAGCTGGCCACCCTGCCGGGCAAGCCCTGACCCCGTGGGCAGCAGCCCGCATCTTCACTGGCGGCGTGATGCCGGAGGGCACCGACACGGTGGCCATGCAGGAAGACTGCCGCCTTGAGATCAGTGGCAGCCAAAGCGTTGTTGTCATTCCTGCAGGTCTGGCCAAAGGCGCCAACCGGCGGCTGGCCGGGGAAGACCTTGCGGCGGGCACGCAGATCCTTGCGCCCGGTCATAAGCTGCGAGCCCAGGACCTTGCCGCCATCGCCTCTACCGGAACAGCAGCGGTTCCTGTGTTTACGCGGATCCGCACCGGTGTGATCTCGACAGGCGATGAGCTCGTCCGCCCCGGCACCGCCCTTGGCGCGGGCGGGCTTTATGATGCCAACCATTTCCTGCTCGCATCGCTGCTGGAAAGCTGCCCGGCAGACGTTACCGATCTCGGCATCTGCCCGGACCGGCGCGATGCGCTGCAGCTTGCCCTGTCCGAGGCATCCGGCCGCTGCGATGTCATTCTCACCAGTGGCGGTGCCAGCCACGGCGAGGAAGATCACCTTCTGGCCGTGCTGGAGCGCATCGGTGAGGCACAGGTGTTCGACCTTGCCATCAAGCCGGGCCGGAGGCTGATCACGGGCCGGGCCGGAGACTGCCTGATCATCGGCCTTCCCGGCAATCCCGTGGCGGCGATGGTCTCTTTCCTGCTCTATGCCCGCCCGCTGCTGCTGCGCCGCGCCGGCATGCCCCCTGCCCCTGCCCAGGGCTTTCAGGTGCAGGCTGCCTTCGACCTGCCCCGCCGCAAGACCGGGCGGCGGGAATTCAGCCGCGGACGTCTGGTGACGCTTGCCGATGGCACAGTCCAGGCCGAACTCTATCCCCGCTCCGGCTCCGGACTGATTTCAAGCCTCAGGGAGGCGGACGGCCTCATCGAAATTCATGAGGAAACGACCGCCATCCACAGGGGGGATACCGTCCGCTTTCTCCCTTTCAGCGGTTTTTGGGCCTGATATCGCACGAACAGACCGAGCCGGACGCTGCGTCATCGGGCAGATACCCGCAAAAATGCCAGTGCACATCTTCTGTGCCAGCATGTTTTTTCATCTGGGCGAGCCGTATTCGCCGGGATATGTTCATACAATGGGCGCTGTATCGAGCCGCTTTCTCAAGTGCAGCGAACCGCGCCCGGATGAATGAAAGAACAAGCAACCTGAGGCACAGCAGCCGCCACGGTCTGCTGCCGCGACACAAGGCGCGAGGGGTGAGTTACATGGGTATGAAGACGATTGCCGCCGCTGCAATCCTGTCCGTTGCCGCATTCGGCGCAGCCGAGGCAAAGGACTGGAGCAAGATCCGCATGGGTACGGAAGGTGCTTATCCTCCGTTCAACGTGCTGGGCTCCGATGGCCAGCTGACGGGCTTCGACATCGACATTGCCAAGGCGCTTTGCGAAGAAATGAAGGTGGAGTGTGAATTCGTCACCTCCGACTGGAACGGCATCATCCCGGCACTGCAGGCCGGCAAGTTCGACACCATCATTGCTTCCATGTCGATCACGGAGGAGCGCAAGCAGCAGGTCGACTTCACCAACAAGTACTACAATACCCCCCCGGCCATTGCCGTACCGAAGGACAGCCCGCTGACCGAAGCCACCGATGCGGCCCTCGCAGGCAAGGCCATCGGCGCGCAGAGCTCCACCACCCACTCCAACTATGCGGAAGTGAAGCTGCCGTCGACCGACCTGAAGCTCTATCCGACCTCCGACGAGTACAAGCTTGACCTCGTCAACGGCCGCATCGATGGCGTGATTGACGACGTTGTCGTGCTCTCGGAATGGGTCAAGAGCGAAGATGGCGCCTGCTGCAAGATCCTTGGCACTCTGAAGCCAGATCCGGTGATCAACGGCGAAGGCGCCGGCATCGCCATCCGCAAGGAAGACCAGGACCTCAAGGAAAAGCTGAACGCGGCCATTGCCGCCATCCGCGCGAACGGAAAGTACAAGGAAATCAACGACAAGTACTTTGAGTTCGACGTTTACGGCGACTGATGAAGTGCAGGCGGGCGGGGACCTCCCCGTCCGCCACGCTTCTGACAATTGGCCGGAACGCCGGATACAGGCACAGTCCGGGTGGCACGGTGGCGCATGCGCCCAGCCACTGCGGTTCAAGGACCTGACAAGGCGCATGTCCGGCCAGAGCCAGGATCAGGGGCACATGCCCCTGAGGCGCAGGGTCCGGGCAACCGATGGACAAATATCTGGAACTTCTCGCATTAGGCCCCACAGGATGGGGCGACGAGCTTTTGGGCGGCCTGTTCATCACGGTCAGTCTGGCTCTGGCCACCCTGCCCTTCGGGCTTGCACTCGGCTTCGTGATCGCGCTTGGCAAGAAATCGCCCGAGCCATCCCTGCAGCTTGCCAGCACCATCTACACCACGATCTTTCGTGGCCTGCCGGAACTGCTGACGCTGTTCCTCGTCTATTTCGGCTTCCAGATCGCCATCAAGACGCTGTCCGAGCGCATGGGCTATGGCATCACCATCGAGGTGAACAGCTTTCTTGCCGGCATGATTGCGCTGGCACTGGTGTTCTCCGCCTATTCCAGCGAAGTGTTCCACTCCGCCTTTCTTGGTATCCCGCAAGGGCAGTATGAGGGGGGCAAGGCGCTTGGCCTCAGCCGTTTTCAGACCTTCCGCCTCGTGGTCATGCCGCAACTGATCCGCCTTGCCCTGCCTGGCCTTACCAATCTCTGGCTCATCCTTCTGAAGGAAACCTCCCTCGTTTCTGCCGTGGGCCTTGTCGATGTGATGCGCCAGACGGGCATTGCGGCCCGCAACACCAAGGAAGCATTCTTCTTTTACGGGCTCGCCTGCCTGATCTATCTGACGCTTGCGATCCTGTCCTCCATGGTCCTGCGCCGCACTGAAGGCTGGGCCAAGCGTGCGGAGATGGCCCGATGAGCACACCTGCCGCTTCAGCCCTCAGCCGCCCGCCCCTGGCTGCCCGCCGCCCCTGGACGGCGGCCCGCATCGCCGGCCATTTTTTCATGGGCTTCTGGATTCTCAGTGGACTTGCACTCGCTCTCTATCTCGGCCAAAGCCTCTTCAGCACCTTTGCCAGCCAGTACTTGCCGAAGTACTTCAGCGGCGCGCTGGTCACGCTGCAGCTGACTGTCTATTCCTTCCTGATCGGCGCCGCGCTGTCCGTGCCGCTTGCGCTCGCCTGCTCCTCCCGGTTCTTCGCCCTCCGGAGCGTCGGCAACGCCTACGTCTACTTTTTTCGCGGCACCCCGCTTCTGGCGCAGGTTTTCCTGATCTACTACGGCCTTGGCTCCTTCCGCAGCGCGCTTGACACGGTTGGCCTGTGGTGGTTCTTCCGTGATGCTTGGAACTGCGTGCTCCTGACCTTCGCGCTCAACACGGCTGCCTATCAGGCGGAAATCCTGCGCGGTGCTGTCCAGTCCATGCCGAAGGGCCAATGGGAAGGCGCGCTGTCACTTGGGCTTTCGCGCGGCGTCACCTTCTTCAAGGTCATCCTGCCGCAGGCGCTGATCGTGGCCCTGCGCCCTTATGGCAACGAAATCATTCTGTTGCTGAAGGGCTCGGCCATTTCCTCCATCGTCACCATCTATGACATCATGGGCGAAGCAAACCGGGCGTTTTCCCGCAGTTTCGACTTTCAGGCCTACATCTGGGCGGCACTCGCCTACCTGATTGCGGTGGAAATCATTCGCCGCGCTTGGGACCTTATGGAGCGGCGGCTGACCCGTCACCTGCGCCGCAACGCCTGACACTGCCGTATTGATTAGCCATTGCACCCGCCGCCCGGCTGTGCGAGCAAAACGCAACAGTGCGCTTAATGGGAGTTCTGGCATGGCAAAGGTTGCATTCATTGGTCTGGGCGTCATGGGCTATCCCATGGCTGGTTACCTCGCCTCGCGTGGCGGCCATGAGGTCACAGTCTACAACCGCACCGCGGCCAAGGCGGACAAATGGGTGACTGAGCATGGCGGCAAGTCCGCAGCCACTCCGCGTGAAGCGGCAGAAGGCTGTGACTTCATTCTCGCTTGCGTTGGCAATGACGACGACCTGCGCGCCGTCACCACCGGCCCGGACGGTGCCTTCCACGGCATGAAGAAGGGCGCCATTTTCATCGACCACACCACCGCCTCCGCAGAAGTCGCACGCGAACTTCATGCCGCCGCCAAGGCAGCCGGCTGCGGCTTTGTCGATGCCCCCGTTTCCGGCGGTCAGGCGGGTGCAGAAAAGGGCGTTCTTACCGTCATGTGCGGTGGTGAGGAGGCTGATTTCAACGCCGCCAAGCCCGTTATCGAGAGCTTTGCCAAGTTCGTGGGCCTGATGGGCGCACCGGGTGCCGGTCAGCTCACCAAGATGGTGAACCAGATCTGCATCGCCGGTCTGGTGCAGGGCCTTGCCGAAGCCATCCACTTTGCCAAGAAGGCGGACCTTGATGTTCCTGCCGTCATTTCCGCCATCCGGGGCGGCGCGGCCCAGTCCTGGCAGATGGAAAACCGCTGGGAGACCATGCTGAACGGCAAGTTCGACTTCGGCTTTGCCGTGGACTGGATGCGCAAGGATCTCGGCATCGTGCTCGACACCGCCCGCGAGACCGGCGCACGCCTGCCTGTGACTGCGCTGGTGGATCAGTTCTACGGCGAAGTGCAGGACATGGGCGGCAACCGCTGGGACACGTCCAGCCTCATCGCCCGGCTGGAGAAGTCCGGCAAGGCCTGAGACTTCTTCAAGCCCCCGCTTCGCGCACCTCTGGGGCCGCCGCTTTTACCCCGCCGGCCCCAGCAACAGCCGTACGCCTTGAAGCGCTGCGGCCAGCACCAGAAACAGCCCGCAGAGCCGCGCCGAGTACCAGGCCTTTTCCAAAAGCTCATCGCGCATCGCCGTCGCAATGAGCGGCAGGGCAACCGCCTTGGCCGGACGGTCTTCGGGAGCAAGAAGCAACCAGACTTCCGTGTCTTCCACCTTTCGCCGGTGATGATACGTCAGGCCATACCACGCCATCACCAGCCCGGTTATGCCGCAGCCCAGCGCGCCAAAAGTGAAGCAATAGGGCGGATGTGAGGCCGTGCCCATCATCACCATGAGAATGGCGAGGCCGCAGAAGCCCCAGGCGCGCGTCACGGAAATGCGGGCAAGTCTGGTAATCCGCTCCATCAGCCCTGCTCCCTTTGAACCAGATTCCGATGCTGCCAGATACGCCATGCCTTGCAAGCCGGTTCACGCGGCACGCCTTCTGAAATCACTGTGAACGTGCCAGCGAATATGCTGCGGCCATTTCATCCATGCGGTAGTGTCGGAATCAGGTTCATGCCCTTGCTACCTTTCCTGAAAAGCCCTACCTCCCCGCCATGACACACACACTTCCCCCCCGCGCCGAAGCGCGCCCCCTCGCCCTCGAAGCTCACGGCATCACCCGTCAGGACGAATTCGCCTGGCTGAGGGCCGAAAACTGGCAGGACGTGATGCGTGATCCGTCCGTGCTGGCTCCCGATATCCGCGCCTATCTGGAAGCGGAGAACGCCTATCTGGAAACGGTGATGGCTCCCACGAAAGAGCTTCAGGACAAGCTCTTTGCCGAGATGAAGGGCCGGATCAAGGAAGACGACAGTTCCGTGCCGATGCCGGATGGCCCCTTCGAATATGGCGTGAGCTACGTCACCGGCGGCCAGCACCCGCGCCTGGTCCGCTCGCCTCTTGGTGGCGGCGCGCAGGAGATCCTCGTCGATGGCGACAAGGAGGCCGAAGGCAAGGCCTATTTCCGCATGGCCGGCGCCATGCACTCCCCCGCCCATGACCGGCTTGCCTGGGCCTTTGACGACAAGGGCTCGGAGTTCTTCACACTGCTCATCCGCGATCTCGCCACTGGCAAGGACTTGCCCACCCGGATCGAGGATACCGCTGGCGGCGGAGTGTTCTCCGCCTGCGGGCGCTACCTCTTCTACGTGCGCCTTGACGCAAACCACCGCCCGTCAAAACTGTTCCGCCATGAGATCGGCACAGATCCGGCTGCTGACGTGCTGGTTTACGAAGAAGAGGATGCCGGCTTCTTCATGGGCGTCGGCAAGACCCAGTCGGACAGCCACATCCTGATCGATATCCACGATCACGAGACCTCGGAAGTCCACGTCATTCCGGCAGACCAGCCGCTTGCAGCCCCGCGCCTCATCGCAGCGCGTGAGACCGGCATCGAATATTCGGTCGAGGAAAACGGCGGCACCTTCTACATCCTCACCAATGCGGATGACGCCGAGGACTTCAAGATCGTCACCGCCCCTGTGGAAGCTCCGGGCCGGGAGAACTGGCGCGACTTCATCCCGCATGAGGCTGGCCGGCTGATCCTGTCGCACACGCTCTACAAGGCGTTCATGGTCCGGCTGGAGCGGGCCGAAGGGCTGCCGCGCATCATCATCCACCGGCTTGCGGACCACCTCGAACACCCGATTGCCTTTGCCGAGGAAGCCTATTCCCTGGGCCTTGCCGATGGCTACGAGTTCGACACGAACATCATCCGTTTCACCTATTCGTCCATGACCACGCCTGCGCGGGTCTATGACTACGACGTGGAAACGCGCCAGCGCACCCTGCGCAAGGAGCAGGAAGTGCCCTCCGGCCACAATCCGGATGATTACATCACCCGGCGCCTGATGGCTCCTGCCCCGGACGGGGAGCTGGTGCCGGTGTCGATCCTCTACCGCAAGGACACGCCGCTGGATGGCTCAGCGCCCTGCCTGCTCTATGGCTACGGCTCCTATGGCATCTCCATCCCTGCAAGCTTCAGCACCACCAGCCTGTCACTGGTGGACCGGGGCTTTGTCTATGCCATCGCCCACATCCGTGGCGGCAAGGACAAGGGCTACGCCTGGTACAAGAAGGGCCGCCGCGAGTTCAAAACCAACACCTTCACAGACTTCATCGCCGCTGCATCGCATCTGGTGCAGGAAGGCTTCACCGCCCATGACCGTATCGTCGCACAGGGCGGCTCTGCCGGCGGCATGCTGATGGGTGCTGTCGCCAACATGGCGCCGGAGAAGTTCGGCGGCATCATCGCCGAAGTGCCCTTCGTCGATGTGCTGAACACCATGCTCGACGACACCCTGCCCCTCACCCCGCCGGAATGGCCGGAGTGGGGCAACCCCATTGCTTCGAAAGAGGCCTATGACCTGATCGCCTCCTATTCGCCTTATGACAATGTGGCGGCGAAGGACTACCCGGCCATCCTCGCGGTCGGCGGCCTGACGGACCCGCGCGTCACCTATTGGGAGCCTGCCAAGTGGGTTGCGCGCCTGCGCGAGCGCAAAACTGGCGACAGTCTGCTGATGCTGAAGACCAACATGGACGCCGGCCACGGCGGTGCCTCCGGCCGCTTTGACCGCCTCAAGGAAGTCGCCCTCGTCCAGTCCTTCGCCCTGATGCTGACCGGCAAGGCCTAAAGAAATATCGGCACCGCCCCGGTCACTCGCCGGGGCGGCGCGGATTACCTGAAACCTTTCGTCCTCAAACGTGTTTCAGGTCGAATTTACCGGCCGGGGCAGGCATAGTGCGGGTTCTGCTGGCCCCGCGTGATCTCTTCCATGCTCTTCATTCCCTTCCCCTTTGCCGCAGCCATGGTGCTGCTGATGCTCTTCGCCGGATCGCTGCGCCGGTCCGGGGGTGAAGGCCGCAATGTTCCGTTCCTCGCCCTGATCCTTCTGGCGGCCGTGCAATCGGTCCTGATTGGCCTGCGCTGGGGCTATGGCATCACCGCCATCATGCATGTCCTGCCTGTCACCGCCGCTCTGGTCCCGCCGCTGGCTTATTGCGGAGTCGCCCGGCTGGTGCGCCGGAGCACGCTGTCCCTCTTCCAGCGCCTTGCCCTGCACAGCGCCCCGGCTGTGCTTGTGGCACTGATGCTGGCCGTCCTGCCCATGGCCATCGATGTCACGCTTGTCGCCATCTTTATCGGCTATGCGGCCGCGATCCTGCGGCTCATGCGCCAGGGCACGGATGCTCTGCGGCTTGCCGCCTTCGAGGATGCCGCCCACGCCCACAAGGCCATTCTCTTCGCCGCTGCCGGACTGATCCTGTCCGCGCTCGTGGATATCTACCTTGCCCTGGATTTCGTCTGGCTTGATGGCCGTCATGCGCTTGGCGTCATCACCGGCGGCAACATCGGTGTGCTGATCGTTCTCGCCATCGCAGCTTCCGCCGCCAGCCGCACACCGGTTGACCCCTCCACATCAGACAGAAGCCTTCCGGTTGAAGCCCCGCTTCCCGAAGCAGCTGAACCAGCCGCAGACACAGCAGCAGCCGACCGTGAGGTCATGGCAGGCATCGAAGCCCTGATGCAGGCCCGCACGCTTTACCGGGACGCCAATCTCACACTGGACCGGCTGGCCCGGCGTGCCGGCATCCCTGCCCGGCAGATCTCTGGCGCGATCAACCGCACCACCGGCAAGAACGTCTCCCAATATGTCAACGAGTTCCGCATCGCAGAGGCCTGCCAGCTTCTCCAAAGCACGGACAAGCCAGTGACGGCCATCATGTTCGAGGCAGGATTCCAGACAAAATCCAACTTCAACCGCGAATTCCGCCGCGTGACCGGCCTGAGCCCGGTGGAGTGGCGCCAGCAGAAGTCCGGCGTGGCCTGAAACTCTCCTTGCAGGTCCTCGATCACGATCTGCACCCTCCCGGATCATGATCAAGGTCGAGCCGATGGGCTGACGGCGCCAGTCTGGGTCCATGACACCCCTGACAGACCAGAACCGCCAGCTCGCCGGGACGCTGCGGTCTCTCTCCCTCCCCGGTCCCGCGCACAGCGAAGAACAGCCGCAGCGCAAGCCGCGTCTTTTTCCCAGATGGCTTCTACTGGCAGGTTTTGGCACAGCCGCCCTTGCCATCGGAGCGGCCGCGCTCACCGGTACGGCCTCAGATCCCGCTTCAGTCGCGGCTCCCTTGCAGCAAGCGGGCATACCACCGCCTTTGCCTCCTGTTCCCCTTGTGCGGGAAATCACCGGCTCAGGCCATGTCATTGCCCTTCAGTCTGTGCCCGTTTTTGCCCGGTATGAGGGGCGCATCGAGCGCGTCACTGTCACGCTGGGATCTGAGGTCCGGGCCGGTGATGTCCTCGCTGTTCTCTCCGATCCTCCCGCCCGTCTTGCACTGGATCAAGCGTACGCACGGCTGCGCACTGCAGAGCTGACCCTCACAGCGCGTCAGATCACTCTTGCCCAGGCCAAAGCGGACCTGCACCGTGCTGAGACGCTTGCCGCCCGCGGCAGCCTGTCCCAAAGCGGGCTGGAAAACGCCGCCACCACCACCCGGACGGCCGCCAACAGCGCCGATCTGGCCAGCGCGGCCATTGAAGAAGCGCGGATAGCAGCAGCCATCGCCGCCGAGCGGGTGGAGGCCCTCACCATCCGCGCGCCCTTTGCCGGAACGGTCACGCAGCTGAACGCCCGCCCCGGCGCCATGATCCTCGACCGCTCCGACAGCATTCGCGAAGAAGAGAGCCTTCTCACACTTACCCGTATGGACAACCTCGCCATCGAGGCGGATGTGGCCGAGCGCAGCATTGCCGGTCTCATGCCCGGCCTTGAAGCTGAAGCAGAACTTGACGCAGCCCCCGGCGCGCCCTTCCCCGTGCGAATGACACTGGCCGCGCCCGAGGTGAACCCGGCCAAAGGCACCTTCAGCCTGCGTTTCGCCCCGCTCGCCCCACCGGTGCCCCTACGCCCCGGCATGGCGGCGCGCATCCGCATCAGCCTTCCCTCCACCACTCAAACTGCAGGAGCGACGTCCCAATGACCCAGGCCACACCACAGGACGAGACTGCTTTCATCAGCCTCCAGAACCTTGAAAAATCCTACCCAACAGGCGGCAGCCAGCTGCCGGTCTTCTCCGGCCTTGATCTCACCATTCCAAAGGGTGATTTCGCCGCGATCATGGGCCCCTCAGGCTCCGGCAAGTCCACCTTGCTCAACCTTTTGGCCGGCATAGACCATCCGGACCGGGGAGAAATCCGCATTGGCCGGGCCCGGCTGGACCAGATGGGAGAGGCCGCGCGCACCAGATGGCGGGCGCATCATCTTGGCATCGTCTTCCAGTTCTACAATCTGCTGCCCATGCTCACCGTCGCGGAGAATGTGGAACTGCCGCTGCTGCTGAAGCCGCTCTCCTCCCGTATGCGGCGCGAGCGTGTGATGATGGTCCTGGAGCTCGTGGGCCTCACAAGCCACGCCCGCCACCGGCCCTCCCAGCTTTCCGGCGGCCAGCAGCAGCGCACCGGCATTGCCCGCGCTATTGTCTCCGATCCTGAGCTGATCCTCTGCGACGAACCCACAGGTGATCTTGACCGAAAGTCCGCCGATGACATTCTGGCCATGCTGCGCGTCCTGAATGCGGAACTGGGCAAGACCATCCTCATGGTCACCCATGATCCCGTGGCCGCCGCCAGCGCAAGGCGGACCCTGCATCTCGACAAGGGCAGCTTCCTGGAAGAACGGAGGGCTGCGTGATGACCTGGCTCCGCCTTGCCCGCAAGAACGCCGCCCGCAAGCCGCTGCGCCTTGCCCTGCTCGTCTTCAGCGTGGCCATCGCCTTCCTGATCCACGGCCTCACCGCAAGCTTTCTGGCTGGTTCACAAGGCAGTTCGGCCGCAAGTGACGACCTGCTCGGTGTCATGTCTGCCGCAGGCCCAGCTCAGCCGCTGCCGCTCTCGTACATGCCCCGTCTGGAAGCGGAGCCCGGCGTCGCGGCCGTCTCCCATGTGGCCCGGCTGCGCGGCTTTCTGGACCGGGAAACCAATGTCATCGCGATCGCGGCAGTGGATCCGACCCGTGCCGCCGCCGTCAACGGACCGGAACTGGGACTGACCCCAACTCTCATGACTAGCCTAGACGAAAGTCGCGACAGTCTTCTCGCAGGCCGCGCGCTGGCCGAAGAACAGGGCTGGGCCGTGGGGGACAGCGTTGCCGTCACCGCCTTCACCATGGCGCAGAAGGATGGCAGCCGGGTCTGGCGCTTCCGTATTGCAGGCATCTTCGAGGGCGCATCAGCCAGCACCGACACCTATTTTGCGATTGCCCGCTACGAGTACATCAACGCTCTGCGGGCCAACGGCACGGATACAGCCGATGTCTTCGCCGTCCGTCCAGAACCTGGCACCAGTGCCAGCACGCTTGCTCCAGCGATTGATGCGCAATTTGCAAACTCTTCGGCGCCAACCCGCACCCAATCGGAAAAGCAGTTTCTCGAAGCCTTCCTGCGCCAGTTTGCTGATGTGAAGCTCATCACCGGCCTCGTCACTTCGGCTGCCTTCATCACCCTCTTGATGATCATCACCAACACCATGGTCTTTGCCGTGCGGGAGCGCCGCTTCGAGACCGGGGTGCTGAAAGCCCTCGGGGTGCCTCCGGCCCGCATTGCCGTTCTGATCCTTGGCGAAACAGGCTTCGTTTTCGTCATTGGCGGCGCCATGGGGCTCGGCCTCACCGGCCTCGCCGCTCTGTTCGGCCCGCCCGCTCTCGGGCTGGTGCTCACAGGTCCCGTCATCGCCGAAGCCTTGCTGCTCATGGCGGGCTTTGCCTTGCTGACCGGCCTTCTTCCCGCCTGGAGCGCCATGCGCATCCCGGTCATTGCCGCCTTCCGCAAGAGGTAACTCATGTCCGCTACCAATTCTCTTTTCCGCCAGACACATGTCCTCTTGCGCAGCAGTCTTCTCAGCCTGCCGCGCCGGGCAGCACTTGCCCTTTCCATGACGCTCTCCACTGCACTTGCCGTCAGCGTTCTGGCAGGTTTTCTCGCCATGGCCGCCGGTTTCGAGAAAACACTCAACGGCACCGGCTCACCGCGCACGGCCGTTGTTCTCGGCGGCACGCAAACGCAAGAGATAGGCTCCAGCATTTCCGCCGATGCCCTGCGCACGCTGCTCGCATCACGGGATGATTTTGGTGTCAGCAGATCACCGGAAGGCGCGCCGCTTGTCTCCCGCGAGATGGTCATTCCCGTCAGCCTGAAACAGGCGGACGGGCAGGAAACCATCCTCGCCCTGCGCGGCATGGAAATTGAAGGCCTGTCAGCCCGGCCGGACGTGAGGCTCGCCGCAGGGCGCATGTTTACTCCCGGCGCCCGCGAGCTGGTCGCGGGCAAAGGTCTGGCCCGCAGCATGCCCGGCCTTGCACCAGGCAGCAAGATCAGGCTTTCCGGTGTGGAGTGGACCGTGACGGGCCTGTTCAGCGCAGGCGGCAGCGCCTTTGAATCGGAGTTCTGGACCGGCCTTGAAGCCCTTCAGGCCGCTTTCAACCACGCCGGAGATGTCCAGAGCCTCCGGCTGCTGCTGACGGAACCGGGCATCCTCGCCCCTCTGCAGGAGAAATTATCCTCCCTTCCCGGCCCCGGTCTCACAGCCCTCACCGAAGCCCAGCTCTATGCCGGCCAATCGGCCCGTACGGCAGATCTCATCCGCCTGTTCGGCTGGCCTGTTGCCGGGCTGATGGCGCTCGGGGCGGCAGCGGGTGTGCTCAACACCATGTACAGCTCCGTATCGAGCCGCTCTGGCGAAATCGCCACGCTGCGAGCCCTCGGCTTTGCCCGTTTGCCCACCTTTCTCGCGGTCTGGATCGAGGCCATCTGCCTGGCCGGACTCGGAACAGCTCTTGGCATCTTCGGCTCATGGCTTGTCTTCAACGGCTGGCAGGCCAGCACGTCCGGTACCGGCAACACCCGCCTCTCCTTTGAACTTTCCATCGACAGCCACGTGATGCTCACCTGCAGCCTCCTCGGTCTCGCCCTCGGCCTTGCAGGCGGCGCCCTCCCCGCTCTGGCCGCAGCCCGCCTCCCCTTGCACAAGGCACTGCGGCAGATCAATTGATCTCGAAACAAAAAGGCCGGACAGTCCATAAGACTGCCCGGCCACACAATTCGCGCCGCCAGCCTTGATCAGGCTGCACGCACCTGATGCAGGAAGGCTTCCACCTGCTGGCGCAGATTGGCGGCATGTTTCGACAGGTCCACCGCCACATCAAGAACTTCCTTGGCGGCCGTGCCGGTCTGGGAGGCTGCGTCGGCCACCTCACCGATGGTGTTGCCAACCTCAGCCGTGCCAGCGGCCGCATGCTGGGTGCTCATGGCAATCTCGCGCGTGGCAACGCCCTGTTCGGACACAGCCGTAGAGATCGTGTCAGAGATCGCCTTGACCTTGGCAATGGTCGCGCCAATCGCCGAAATGGCCGACACGGCACTGCCGGTGGCTGTCTGCATGCCGGCAATCTGCGCGCCAATTTCTTCCGTCGCGCGGGCGGTCTGGCTGGCGAGGTTCTTGACCTCGGAGGCAACAACCGCAAAGCCCTTGCCAGCCTCCCCGGCCCGCGCAGCCTCGATGGTTGCGTTCAGAGCCAGCAGGTTGGTCTGCTCGGCAATGCCGCTGATCAGTTCGATGACCTCACCGATCTTGCTGCCTGCATCGGCCAGCCCGCGCACCGTTTCATTGGTGCGTGCAGCTTCGGCATCCGCCTGATTGGTGATCTGCGTGGCTTCGGCCACCTGACGGTTGATCTCACCGATGGAGGCGGACATTTCCTCCGCTGCAGAGGCTGCGGTCTGCACGTTGCTGGAGGCCATTTCGGCAGAGTGCGCCACGGTGCTCGCCTGCTGCTGGGTCCGTTCGGCCACCTGCGAGAGCGACTGCGCGGTCGTCTGCATCCGCTGCGACGAGCTTGCCACAGTTTCCACGATACCCATCAGACGGGCCTCGAACTCTCCGGCCAGCGCTTCCATGGCCGCTTTCTTTTCACGCGCTGCCTGCTCCTCAAGCGCCACCTTCTCGGCCTGCATGCGGTCAACCTCGATTGTCTTCTGCCGGAAGACCTCAAGCGCACGGCCGATCTGACCGATTTCATCCCGGCGGTCGCCGGTCATCACATCGATCTTGGTATCTCCATCAGCAAGACGTGTCATGGCCCCGATGATCTGTACCATCGGGCCGGAAATCATGCGCGAAATGATCCAGTTGACCAAAATCCCGGCAAGAACGACAACGCCGACTGTGATCAGAAACAACTGCATCGCACGGTCGGCACCGGCAAGACTGGATGCGGCAGCCCGCTCACGAATGGCACCAACCGTGGTGCTCAGATCATTCACGTCACGCAGCAGCTGGCCATGCAGTTTGATCGCTTCACCGGAAACGATGCTGGCCGCCGCCGCATCAATCTCGGCCATATCGACCGCGCTCGTGGCTGAATCGATGTACTTTCTTGAAGTTGCGATGATGTCATCACGCTTGGCATTCACTGCGCTGTCGCCGATGGCGCTGAGATCCAGTGCTTCCAGCCGCGGCAGGAATCCTTTCATCGCCGTCTGGGTTTCAGCCAGCAACACGCTGACACGATCGGCGTCAGACTCGGTCACCGCCGTCAGCAGCAGTGCGTAAAGCGCCATCTGCGCTTCCGACAGGATTTCCTTCGCCTGCCCCATGTCCGCAAGTGCAGAAATCTGCACCCGGTTCAGGCTGTCAATTGCGCTGCGCTGCGTGCCAATTGCCCGGTATGCGATGACCGAAACGACCGCGAGGCCAAGCATGAGAAGAATAGGCGTAATGAAGATCTTGGATGAGAGTTTCAGATTGGCAAACCAGCGCATTGTTCCCCCGGCAGTCGTCAAGGTATGAGCAGGGCCGGAAAACCGGCCCTGCCTTGCAGAAGTTCTCTGGTGTTACTTGTAGATACCGACACCGCAGATGCCGTCAGCAAAGGGCTTTGCGTAGGATGACTTCGGTTCGATCTTCTTGGAAACCGGATTGGCCCAGCGGTAATCCGTCCAGCCACCACCGGAAAGGCCGGTCTTTACCATCGCGCCGATGAACAGGTTTCCGTCCGCGTCCTTCAGCTCGGACAGGTTCTTGCCGATCAGCTTCTCGTTGGCACCATGCGCCAGAGCAACGCCGTCCTTGTCGAAGCAGAAGACATAGAGGTCACGGTCCTGCCAGCCTTTGTCCTTGCTGGAAAAATCGGCATAAGCCTGCTCGGCACCAGCGGCCTTGAAGTGAGCCTCTGCCTTGTCGAGCAGCTTCATGGCGTCGTCGGCGCTGGCGCGTTCTTCTGCGAAAGCAGCACCCATGGCCAGAGCCGATGAAACCACAGCAACAGCAACGCGGGAAATCTTGAGCATTCTCGCCCTCCTTTTATGTAACCCAGGAGAAAATGAACAAAAACGCGTTAAAATTCCGTTTTATACAAGCATAAAACGCGCAGTGAAAATTTTTTCCTTCAATTTATACATCGATATATTTCGGAAATATTTCGAAACAATTCAGATAAACTGATTTTTTAAACAATAAATCAGAAGTCCATTCCGTTCTTGGCAACGTAATTCCATAGCGCCCCAATCCTGCTGCCGGAGATGTGTCTTCCCAACTGACGTAACTCCCCTCATAAAGCAACAAGGGGCAGATCTGCAGGGGTACAACCCTGAGCGAATGCAATAGCCTCTGGCACGTTGAAGGTTCAGAGCAAGACAGTCACCGGATTTGTGATGATGGGAACACTTCAATCTGCCTCATGTTTGGAGAAGTCATGAAAATGTTGAACAGATCCGCGCTCGCTGCGCTGGCTCTCGTGCTGGGACAATCGGTCGCGATGGCACAGGGCAGCTTTCTGGAGCAGCTTCTTCTATCCCCGACCCGCACGCCGGGGGATGTTCCGGAAACCTATGGCACGGCTTATGACTGCCGTGCGCTAAAAGCTGCCGATCAAACGGCAGGTGTGTGGCGCGGCCTGATCGGTGGCCAGGTCTGGCCGGATGCAGGACAAAGCCGCCCCGTCAGCCGCGAAGGCTGTTTCAAGACCGAACAGGAATGCCAGGCCTACCTGGGCCTGATGAGCGGCTATATCGACTTCGTCTATTCGCGGGAATGCAAGCGCCTGTAAGCCTTCCCAGCAGAGGCAAGAAAGCCGGAGCATGGGGCTGCTCCGGCTTTCTGTCTGCGGGATCGATACAGGGGGTCAGTTTGCCCTGCAGGTCTTGATCCCGAACAGCGTATAGGCAGGGCACCAGCCGACAAGTGCAACCACTGCCGGAATGACGCCGAACCAGCCGATCCACTTCCAGCTGATGTCAGCTGGGCCGAAGAGTGCAAAACCGATCAGCGCAATGCCGATCAGGAAGCGGATAGCCCGGTCGAGGGTTCCCATGTTCACTGTCATAATCCCGTCCCCTTGGCTCAAGGTCTGTCCGGATTGTCCGGACGGTGAGACGACCCTAACGCCAGCGGACAGCCCCGTCTGTGACATGGTCACAATCCATACCAGGCAGCGTAGTTGCACTTATCTGTCTTTCATTCAGCCTGCAGCGGCAATCCGGCCCAAAGCCGCAGGGTCAAGCAGCCGCACCTCACCGCGGCCTTGCGCAATATGGCCAGCCTCGGCCCAGCGCCCCAGCAGCCGGGCGATCACTTCACGGGCGCTGCCGGTTTCCGCAGCAAGTGCAGCCTGTGTCAGGTGAATGGCAGATCCGTCTCCAGCAAGTTCCAGCAGCAACCGCGCCAGCCGGGCATCCAGCCGGTGGAACATGGCGTCTTCCATCTTCCGCAGGATGCTGGCAATGCGGAGGCTGAAGCCTTGAAAGATGCGCCTGCGGAAGACGGGCTCGCTGTCGAGCAGCCGCGCCACCACCCCAGCCGGTATCATGAAGGCCTGACAGGCCGTTTCGGTGACGCCCGAAGCGGCATAGGGCTCCTCACCCAGCAGGCAGGATGTGGTCAGCACACAGCTCTCGCCCGGGGCAACGCGGTAGAGGAGGATTTCCCGGCCCGTATCGGATGTCATCAGCACGCGTACGCTGCCGGAAGTGAGCACTAGCCAGCCGGGACAGGCCTGCCCGGGCGCAAAGACTTCGGTTCCGGCAGGAATGGTCATCTGCCGCAGGGCCTGTTCAACGGCGCGGCGGCCGGCTTCGGAGAGATCCGAAAGCCCCATAAGGCGCAGCGCCTCTTCAAAATTGCTGCCCGCCATCTGTCCACTCATGCCCCCAGCTCCGCAGCTTCCGCAATCGCTGCCAGTCTAGCGGCAGCAGATCGGGGCAAGCCAGTGCGGAAGACTGCGGCCTTTCGCCTACTGGCCCTGCGCGTGGGCGGGAATAGCCTTCAGATAGGCGGCAATGGCCTCCCGGTCTTCCGCCGTCAGCCGGGCCATGTTCTCCTGCACGGCCACCATTTCCCCGCCAACGGAGTCATAGGAGGGCGTGAAGCCGCTTTCGAGATAATAGGCGATGTCAGCAGCGGACCATTCCCCGATTCCCCCCTCTCCGCCGGTGATGTTGGGGATCGTGCCCTCTCCTGTGGGCGCCTTTGCGCCCGCAAGCCACTGGTCCAGCTTCAGGCCACCCGCCATATCCCGGGGCGTGTGGCATTCGCCGCAGTGCCCGGGCCCTTCCACCAGATACTGGCCCCGCTGCAGCTGCTCGTCGATCCTCTGCAGCACGACAGCCGGACCTGGATCGAGATACATGAGCTTCCATAGTCCCAGTCCCCGCCGCAAGGTGAAGGGAAAGGCCAGCTCATGGCCGGGCGTGGCGCCCTGCACCGGCTCCAGCGTCTTCAGGAACGCGAAGAGATCGGAAATGTCCTGATCCTTCATGCGGGCATAGGATGTGTAGGGAAAGGCGGGATAATAATGCTCGCCCTCGGGCGAAATTCCGGCCAGCATGGCATTGGCAAAGTCCGGCAGCGTCCAGCTGCCGATCCCCGCTTCAATATCCGGCGAGATATTCGGGGCAACGAAGACACCGAAAGGTGTTTCCAGCCTCAGCCCGCCACCCAGCTTAAGCTTGTCCTGACCGGATGCGCCTGGCGCGGCGTGACAGGAGGCGCAGCCGCCAGCCCAGAACATCACCTCCCCCCGCCCGGCATTGCCCTCCGGAAGGGCCGCAAGCCGCGCGGGATCAATCGGGGCAGGCGCAGTCAGCGCCCAGAAACCCATTCCACCTGCTCCCACAACAAGAGCGCCGGCAAGAGCCAGTTTCTTCAGCATCGGACCACGCCTTCCACGACTTGCTTATTTCTGCACCCTGTAGGCCTCGTGGCATGCCTTGCAGCTGCCCATGACCGGCCCCATCGCAGCCTTGAAGGCCTCCACATCAGCCGGGCCATCCTTGCCGGAGGCCTGCGCAGCGGCACCCGTGGCTGCAGCAAACTTCGCGAGTGCAGCTTCAAAACCTGCTGAATCCTCCCAGATCTTCGGGCTGGCAGACGAGCCTGCCGCATTCTGCGTGCCGTCCGGATAAAATGCCCCAAAGGCGTTGGCCGCTGCATTCATCGAAGCGATCGCTGCCTTGCCCGCTGCCGGACTGTAGGCAACGTCCCCCTTCATCATCGCACCGGCAAGACCGGCATTGGCAGCTACGGACTGCATGATGGCCTTGCGGGTCGCGACAGGGTCACCGGCAGCAGATGCCGCAGTCAGGGTTACAGCCAGCAAGGCGCCGGCGACAAAATATTTGCGCATCAAAGTCTCCCTCAAAAGAGCCGGCCGCGTCACTGGCCGGTGCGCCCATTCAGACCCGACTGCGCCGCAAAACTGAAATCACGGACGCGTGAGAGCTTCTGATCCACATAAAACTAAGGAGGATTACGGAGAGGACGGCTTTAAAGTTGACTATTTTTATCAGGTTTGACAAACGGGCACATCCTCAATCGGGAGTAGTCCATGCGCATTTTCAAGCACTTGAGAACCGGCACCCTCGCGGGTCTGCTGGGCCTTGCCGCCGCCACCTGCCTGACCACCGGCGCCTTCGCTGAAGAGAAAATCTTCACTGATGTGATCGGCCGTGAGGTCAAGGCGGACCTGCCGTCCAAGCGCGTGCTGCTCGGCTTCTATTTCGAGGACTTCATGGCCGTTGGCGGCGAAGCCTCCTACGACAACGTTGTCGGGCTTTCGCGCGAAGCCTGGGAAGGCTGGCGCCCGGCCTCCTGGACCCGCTATGTCAAACACCGCCCCTCCCTCGATGCCCTGCCGGATGTCGGCGAAGTGGAAGCCCAGACCTTCTCCGTCGAAAAGGTTCTGGAGCTGAAGCCGGACATGGTTGTTCTCGCCGACTGGCAGTACAAGGGCCTCGGCCTTGATGCCGACCGCATCGAAGAAGCCGGTATTCCGATCGCAGTCGTCGATTTCAACGCCCAGACGTTGGAACGCCATCTGGACAGCGCCCGTGTCCTCGGTTTGATCACAGGCCAGGAAGACCGCGCTGCGCAGATCGCAGGCGAATACAAGGCAATCTCAGATCTGATCACAAAGCGTATCGCCGATGCTGGCAAGCCAAAGCCGAAAATCTACGTCGAATTCGGCAACAAGGGTCCGGCTGAGCACAGCTTCACTTTTGGAAAAAACATGTGGGGCGCCATTGCCACCACGGCCGGCGGCGACAACATCGCAGCCCCCTTCGTGGAGTGGTGGGGCCCGATCAATCCTGAACAGGTGCTGGCATCAAAGCCGGACGTCATTGTGATCTCCGGGACAGAGTCCCGCAAAAATCCGGCGTCGATGCTCATGGGTGAGGATGTGACAAAGGCTGAAGCACTTGAGCGCTTGCAGGGCTTCACCACCCGCGCAGGCTGGAATCAGCTTCCCGCGGTGCAGAATGGGCGCGTCTATGGCGTCTATCAAGGCGCCTCACGCACCCTGGCCGACCAGGCCATGCTGCAATTCTTCGCCAAGGTGCTTTATCCGGACCTCTTCACGGATCTGAACCCGGAAGAGACCTACAAGGCCTTCTACAAGAAGTACCTGCCGGTAGCTCCCGAGGGCACCTTCACCCTCGCCATCAAGGAATAAGCCCTCCCATAGCCAGCGCCCGGGGCACGAACCTCCCGGGCGCGAGCATGCAAGCTGCCTCTTTCAGGGACTTCGCAAACAAGTGACCGGCACAACTCATGTTGCGACCGCGATTGCAAGCCAGCGCCACCGGGAACGGCGGCGCTGGCGCCTGCTTTTCGGCCTCACCCTCTTCTGCTGTGTGACACTGGTGCTGGACATCGGCACTGGCCCCTCCATGCTCAGTCCCGCCGACGTGCTGGCTGGCCTCCTGCGGCTGGAAGGCACGGACAGCATGACCTTGACCATCGTCAACGGCCTGCGCCTGCCTATGGCGCTGATGGCCCTTGTCGTCGGTTGCGCGCTGGGGGCGGGCGGGGCAGAAATCCAGACCCTGCTGAACAACCCCATGGCCAGCCCCTACACGCTCGGCCTTGCCGCCGCCGCCGGGCTTGGCGCTGCCTTCAGCATCTTCACCGGAGGCTTCGGCCTGCATCCGGCTATTGCCGTGCCGCTGGGCGCCTTCTTCTTCTCCATGCTGGCCGCCGCCTTCCTCTTCGCGTTGGCGGCCTTTGCCCGCGTGTCGTCCACCATGCTCGTGCTGGCGGGCATCGCACTTCTGTTTCTGTTCCAGTCGCTCCTGTCGCTACTGCAGTTCATCGCCTCGCCGGAAGTCGGCCAGCAGATCCTGTTCTGGCTGTTCGGCAGCCTGACCAAAACAACCTGGACCAGCCTCTGGGTCACGCTTGGCGTCACCGTCTTCTGCGTGCTGCTGCTGTTTCGCGATGCCTGGAAGCTCACCGCCCTGCGTCTGGGCGAGGCACGGGCACAGAGCCTGGGTGTCAACCTCACGCAGTTGCGCGTCACCACGCTGACCCTGACGGCGCTGATGACCTCCACCGCCATCAGCTTCGTCGGCATCATCGGCTTCGTCGGCCTCGTCGCCCCGCATGTCGCCCGGCTGCTGGTGGGCGAGGATCAGCGGTTCTTCTTGCCCATGTCGATGGTGGCAGGTGCGGCCTTTCTGTCCATGGCCTCGGTCATCTCCAAGGTGGTCATTCCCGGTGCCCTGTTCCCGGTCGGCATCGTCACCGCCATGGTCGGCGTGCCATTCTTCTTCTGGATCATGCTGGCGCGGCGGCGATGAACGATCTCACCCTCCAGGACATCACCCTCTTCCGCGGCAAGCACTGCGTCGCCCGCGATCTGTCCCTCAAATTCGAGCCGGGCAAGGTGCATGTCATCCTCGGTCCCAACGGCGCGGGCAAGTCCTCGCTGCTGCGTGCGCTCTTCGGCGAGTTCTGGCCTCAGGCCGGGCGCATCGCCCATGGAGAGGGATACCTCACCCGCGAAACCTTGCGCCAATGGCGCAAGGCCATTGGTTACATGCCGCAGGACACCGCTCTTGAAGCGTCCCTCACTGCACTGGAAGTGGTGCTTCTGGGCCGTATGGATGAACTGTCCTTCCATGTGGATGACGCAACGCTGCATGCCGCCGCCAACACCATGGAGGCGGCAGGCATCGCGCATCTGGCCAGCCACGACATTCTCTCGCTCAGCGGCGGTCAGCGGCAGCTAGCCCTGTTTGCGCAGGTTCTTCTGCGCGATCCGGACATCCTGTTGCTGGACGAGCCCGTCAGCGCACTGGACATGCATCACCAGCAGAAGTTGCTGGATATCGTCCACCGAGAAACCCGCGCCCGCAACCGCATCAGCATCCTGATCCTGCATGATCTCAGCCTCGCGGCCCAATATGCGGACCAGCTGATCCTGATCGGCGATGGCGAGCTGAAGGCTGCGGGCAGCCCCGCCGAGGTGCTGAAGGCAGATCTCATCAGCCGCACCTATGGCGTCGATGTGGAAATCCTCACCGACAGCGCCGGCGCCCCCGTCGTCCGGCCCCTGCGGACGCCTCACGCCACACTCCACCCCTGAACTACCGGATGCACAGCATGAAGCTCATGAGCCGTAACGCCCTTCTGGCCATCACCCTCTGCCTCACCCCGTTCAGCGCCTCGGTCAGCGCCTCCGCTGCCGATCACGAAGTGAAGATGCTGAACTACGGCACCGGGGGCAGCATGGTGTTCGAGCCTTCGTTCCTGCAGGTTGAGGTGGGTGACACCGTCACCTTCATCCCCACGAACTCAGGCCACAATGTCCGTTCCTACGTGGTGCCGGAAGGCGTTACGGCATGGAACACACCGCTTGATCAGAAGACGACAGTCACCATCAGCCAGCCAGGCGTCTATCTCTATTACTGCCCGCCGCATCTGATGATGAGCATGATCGGCATGATTCAGGCCGGCGAAGCCGTCAACCGGACCGACCTGGACCAGAAGGCGGCCAAGATCCGCTCCAAGCTGGTCATGAAAGGCGAGCGGCTGGATGAACTGCTGGCGCAGGTGAAGTAAAGACCCGCCCCGCCTTTCGGGGCACTCGCCAACGGTGCAGTCACCCGCTAGGCTCCGGCTCACCTGCCAGCCGGAGCCTCTCCGTGACCCATGCCGCCTCTTCCTCTCCCGTCCGCCTTGCCCTCGGCGGCCTACTGTCTCTGGCGGCTGCCATGGGCATCGGGCGCTTCGTCTATACGCCCGTCCTGCCCTTCATGATCGGGCAGATCCCCCTTAGCAAGGCAGACGGCGGCCTCATCGCCTCAGCCAATTTCCTTGGTTATCTGGTGGGGGCGCTGGCCGCTTCCTCCGGCTCCTTGCCTGGCAGCCGGCGTGTCTGGTTTCTCGCCTCGCTCGTGGCCAGTTCTGCCTTTTCCTTCGCAATGGCATGGACAGATAGCATTCCGGTCTTCATGTTTCTGCGGTTTCTGGCGGGCCTTGCCAGCGCCTTTGCCTTCGTCTTTTCCGCTGCCCTCATTCTGGACCGGCTGGCGCAGGCCGGACGGCCTGGCTTGTCAGCGCTTTATTTCTCGGGCGTCGGAGCGGGAATTGCGGGCTCGGCCCTCATTGTCTCCGGCCTTGCCGCCATGGGCGCAGACTGGCAGGGCTTGTGGACGGGCTGCGGCGTCATCAGTCTGGCGCTGACCGCAGTCATCGCTTGGATGATACCGGACGCGCCGGACACATCTCCACCGGCACCGGTCAGGTCCGGCCCTCGCCGCCTGCCGCCCGGGTTGCCGCAGCTGATTGCGGCCTATGGCCTTTTCGGCATCGGCTATGTGGTGACGGCAACCTTCATCGCCGTGATCGCACGCTCCGATCCCGCACTTGCCACCGCCGAACCCTATCTCTGGCTGATCGTGGGCCTTGCCGCAGCCCCTTCCATCTTCATCTGGAACCGGATTGCCGCCCGCATGGGCGTGCCGCGCGCCTATGCGCTGGCCTGTGTCATCGAGGCTTGCGGCGTTGCCCTCAGCGTCACCGCTTCCGGCCCGGAGGGCATCCTGCTGGCCGCCTTCCTGCTCGGCGCCACCTTCATGGGCATTACCGCTCTTGGTCTTATAGAAGCCCGGCGCCTGTCAACAGGAGATCCCCGCCGCACCATCGCACTGATGACCGCCAGCTTTGGCCTTGGCCAGATGCTGGGGCCAAGCCTTGCGGGCTTTGCGGCAGGCAGCACCGGCAGCTTTGCCCTGCCTTCAGCAGGAGCTGCCATCTGTCTGCTGCTGGCTGCCGGACTGGTGCTTATTCCCGCCCGGCAGCACTGAGAGAAAACAGCTTTCAGGCGTGGGCGAACTCCCAGTAGAGCTCCCGCGCCTTGGCTGCCACCGGTCCCGGCTGCAAGCTGCGCTCCTCGATACGGTTCACCGGCACCACCTTGGAATAGTTGCCGGTGGAGAAGATCTCGTCCGCCTCCTGGAACTCACGGTAACCAATGGTGCGCTCATGCACCGCATGGCCCGCCTTGCGCAGCAGCTGGATCACCCGCTGGCGCGTGATGCCATTGAGGAACGTGCCGTTGGGCGCGGGCGTGTGCACGGCCCCGTCCTTGACCATGAAGATGTTGGCGCTGGTCAGCTCGGCCACATTACCCAGCATGTCCAGCACCACCGCATTGTCAAAGCCGCGGCCCTTGGCTTCGGCCATGGCGCGGGCGTTGTTGGGATAAAGGCAGCCCGCCTTGGCATTCACCGGCATGGTTTCCATGGTCGGGCGGCGGAACGGCGACAGGGTGATCGAGAAGGAAGCACCGGCCGGCGCCATCGGCGCCTCGAACAGGCACAGGCAGAAGCGGGTGCTCTCCGGATCGCCCACGATCACCCCCGGCCCGTCGCCTTCCGCCCAGTACATCGGCTTGATGTAGACAGCACTGCCCGGCTTGAACTTGGTGACGCCCTCGCGGGTCATCTCGATCATTTCGCCAACGCTGACGGTGGGCTTGAGGCCGAGAGCCACGGCAGAATCATTCACGCGCTGGCAATGCAGATCGAGATCCGGTGTCACCCCCTCGAAGAACCGGGCACCATCAAAGACCGAAGATCCCAGCCAGGCCGCATGGGTGCGCGGCCCCATCAGAGGCGGATTGCCCTCATGCCAAGCGCCATCCACATAGGTCCAGGTCTCACTCCAGCCGCTCATCTTGCACTTCCTCCGTAGTTTTTTCACTGCCAGCGAACAAACGCCCGGAAAAAGGCAAGGTCAACCGTTTGACGCCTTTCACGCGAAAATCGGAAGACTTGCTCCAGCAAGGCCACGCCCGGAGCCGCTCTCATTCCTGAAAAGAGCCCTTGCAGGAAAATTGATCCGCAACATCGCTATCTGAGCCAGCGCGTCAGCATACAAAGCCTTTGATCTTTCATGGATTCCGCCTGATCCTTCTACCGTGCGCCCCTCGTCCGGGCGCTTCCCGGAGGACTAATCATGGACCTCTCCACCCTTCTTGCCTTCGCTGCCGCCTTCTTCGTCTTTGCCGCGAGCCCCGGCCCGGACAACATGACCATCATCGCCCGAACCCTGTCCCATGGGGCGGCATCAGGTCTCGCCTATGGCGCGGGCACTGTCACGGGCATCCTCATCTTCCTCTGCCTTGCCGCTTTCGGCCTGTCGCTGCTGGCTTCCGAAATGGGCATGGCCATGACCGTGCTGCGCTACGCCGGCGCCCTGTGGCTGATCTGGACCGGCATCCGCCTTTGGACGGCAGAGCCAGTGGTGCCAGCCCTGCAGCCCACCGGGAGCGGCAATCTGCTGTCCGCCTTTGCCACGGGCATCGCCCTGAACCTCGGCAATCCGAAGATGCCGCTGTTCTACGTGGCACTTCTGCCCAATGTGACCGGAACCGCTCTGCCCCCCCTTGGAGTGCTGGAGCTTGCCGCCGTCATTCTGGCAGTTGAAGTGGTGGTCATCGGCGGGCATGTTCTCCTCGCCATGCGCGCCCGCCGCATGCTGCGCAGCCCCGCCGTCGTGCGCCGGGTCAACCGCACCGCCGGAGCCGTCATGGCCGGAACGGGTGCCTCGCTCATCGTTACCCGCTGAACCTCCCCCTCACAGGAAGCCAGATCTTGGAACAGCGCCTTCAACCGGTTCCGGTCCCTGGATGAACATGGAGCCATCGTGATGCCGGGCTGACCTCCTGGCCTGGCCGTGGAGAAGCTGTGACTACCCGCCGGAAACCTGCAATTTGTGACCCTATGGACATGACCTTGCAGCTTTTACCGTGTTAAGACCCGCCCGCTTGTTGTGAAAAGCAACTCAATTTTCGATCAGAGGTCTTCAAATGTCGTCGAGCACCGTTTCGGTCCCCAACTCTGGCATGGGTGCCAATCCGTCCATGATTTTCTGTGGCACCTGCGGCCATCAGATTGCGTCAACGGCACCGTCCTGCCCCAAGTGCGGCGCACCGAACGCCCTGGCTGCAACGCCTGTTTCCGAGAAGAGCATGGTTGCTGCAGCACTGCTTTGCTTCTTCCTCGGCACCTTCGGCATCCACCGTTTCTACACCGGCAAGATCGGCACCGGCATCCTGATGCTGCTGACCCTCGGCGGTCTTGGCATCTGGTCGCTCATTGACCTGATCATGATCATCGTCGGGTCCTACAAGGACAAGCAGGGGCTGCCGCTCCGGCGATGAGCGAGACCCGTACAGAGCCGCAAGACGGCGGATGGAGCTTCTGCATCCACTGCGGGGACAAGATCGCTTTCCGGGCGAATTTCTGCCCGCATTGCGGTTCCCCCCAGCCGGAAACAGGCAATGCACAGGCTGAGAACGTCAGTGACAAGAGTTACGGCGTTGCTGTTGCCCTGTGCGGTGTTTTCGGCGTGATGGGGCTCCATCACTTCTACCTCGGCAACATCCTGCACGGCCTGTTCGACCTTGGGCTCTTCGCGCTCTGGATCTTCTGCCTTCTCGTGGCACCAGCCCAGGGCACGAACCTCGTCCTGATTGGCCTTCTGCTTCTGGCCATTGATGTGCTGCACACAATCTATGTGTTCTTCCGGCTCATCGTTGGAAAGCAGCGCGATGGCAGCGGACGGATTGTCGCCGTACCCTGAACCGGGACACATGTCCCTGAACAGCCCGGCCAGAGCAATTCCAGCAAAAACTAAAAACGGTTTTACGGCTGGAATTGCGTGAAACACACAGATAGAGCACTTTCGATGGCTCCGTTTTCATCGAAAGTGCTCCAGCATCCGCTGTTCAGGTCAACAGCGATATCGCCCTATACACTTTGTCCTGATTGCATCCCGGCAAATGATCGGCATATGTTCGGACACCCTTCAGCACAGCTGACGGCGGATCTTGTCCCGCGACCTCACGGAGCATTCAGATGGCCCATTCGGCCTATGTCTTTGACGCTTATGGCACCCTCTTTGATGTTCACGCCGCCGTGCGCAAGCATGCCGCCAAACTTGGGCCAGACGCACAGACATTCTCCTTCGTGTGGCGGCAGAAGCAGCTGGAGTATTCCTGGGTCCGCGCCCTCATGCAGCGTTACGAAGACTTCTGGGTGCTGACCGAGCAGGCGCTGGACACCACCTTCAACCTCTTCCCCTCCGCCGACCGGGGCCTGAGGGCTGACCTTCTCAACGCCTATTGGGCGCTTGATTGCTATCCGGAAGTGCCGGAAGTGCTCACCAGCCTGAAGCAGGCGGGGGCACGGCTGGCGATCCTGTCCAACGGCACACCCTCCATGCTGGAGTCAGCGGCCAAGGCTGCCGGCATCACCGAGCTTCTGGACGAGATTTTCTCTGTGCATGACCTGCGCACCTACAAGACCGATCCGCGCGTCTATGAGCTGGTGACCAACCATTTCCGGGTCTATCCGGAGGCGATTTCCTTCCAGTCCTCGAACCGCTGGGACATTGCAGGCGCCACCGCCTATGGCTTCCGAACCGTCTGGATGAACCGCACGGCCCAGCCGGACGAATATCCGGATCTGGCCCCCAGCGCGGTTCTGTCCGACCTGACAGGCCTGCCGTTTCTGGTCTGACCGCAAGCCCGGCAAGCTCCGGGCAAGTTAATGCGTCTAACCCTGTGATAACTGACAGGAGGATGAACGGCTGCGCATGCTGCGCGCCGCTATTGCCATTTGGACAAGCCATGACCCGCGCAACCCCGGCCCGCATAGGCCACCGTTTCCGCCCGCCGCAGCTCAAGCCAGCCTTAAGGGCCCGGATGCGCGGCGGCCGCCTGAAGACGGAAGACGGCGCGGACATCACACCTTGCACCCTGTTTGATGCGGAAAGCGGCGAGACAGGCGCCCTCATCGAGGTGAAAGTCACCCTTCCGCCCCGCGTTTTGGTTCTGGACGAACAGGACCAGACAGTCTGCACCGCGAGCGTTCTGTGGCACCATGGCCGTCAGGCTGCCCTCAGCCTGACGGGCGAGCCAATGCTCGCCAGCCAACACCCGGGTATTCAGATCTGAAGCCTTCCGGCAGGCCACTCTGGCCGCGGCCATGCGGATCCGCGCCTGATCCTTCGAGGGCGGCACATTCTGCCGTGACAAGCCGCCACATGAAAACGCAAAACGGCGCCCCGGTTTCCCGGGGCGCCGCGTGTTTTTTCGTGAACGGGCAGATCAGGCCTGCAGATCGAAACGGTCTGCGTTCATCACCTTCACCCAGGCAGCCACGAAGTCCTTCACGAACTTCTCTGCTGCATCATCCTGAGCATAGACCTCTGCATAGGCGCGCAGGATCGAGTTGGAGCCGAACACCAGATCCACGCGGGTCGCCGTCCACTTCACCGCGCCGGTCTTGCGGTCGCGGATTTCGTAGAGGTTCTTGCCGGCCGGCTTCCAAGTGTAGGCCATGTCGGTCAGGTTGACGAAGAAGTCCGCCGTCAGCGCCCCTTCGCGGTCGGTGAACACGCCATGCTTGGAACCGCCGTGATTGGTGCCAAGAACGCGCATGCCACCGAGGAGAACGGTCATTTCCGGCCCGGTCAGTCCCATCAGCTGGGCGCGGTCAAGCAGCAGCTCTTCCGGCGAAACCACATAGTCCTTCTTCACCCAGTTGCGGAAACCGTCATGGATCGGCTCCAGAACCTTGAAGGAGTCTGCGTCGGTCATCTCGGCAGTGGCATCACCGCGGCCCGGTGCGAAGGGTACGGAGACATCAAAACCGGCTGCCTTTGCGGCCTTCTCGATACCCACGCTGCCCGCCAGCACGATCACGTCGGCGAGGCTTGCACCATAGGCCTTGGCGATCGGTTCCAGCACGCCCAGCACCTTGGCAAGGCGGGCCGGCTCGTTGCCTTCCCAGTCCTTCTGCGGGGCAAGGCGGATGCGGGCACCGTTGGCACCGCCGCGCATGTCAGAGCCGCGATAGGTGCGGGCGCTGTCCCAGGCGGTGGACACCAGTTCGGCAACCGAAAGGCCGCTGGCAGCGATCTTCGACTTGATGGCGCCGATATCGTAGTTCTTCGGGCCAGCCGGGATCGGGTCCTGCCAGATCAGGTCTTCCTTCGGCGCATCCGGGCCGATGTAGCGCACATTCGGGCCCATGTCGCGGTGGGTCAGCTTGAACCAGGCGCGGGCGAAGGTGTCCTTGAAGTACTCCGGATCAGCCATGAACTTTTCGCAGATGGCGCGGTACTTCGGATCCATCTTCATGGCCATGTCCGCGTCGGTCATCATCGGCATGCGGCGGACGGACGGGTCGGTTGCATCAACCGGCATGTCCTCTTCCTTTATGCCGACCGGCTGCCACTGCTGGGCTCCCGCCGGGCTGCGGGTCAGTTCCCACTCATAGCCGAACAGAAGGTCGAAGTAGCCCATGTCGAACACGGTCGGGTTCGTCGTCCAGGCGCCTTCGATGCCGGAGGTGATGTTGTCGCTAGCGCGTCCCGTGTGGTTCGGATTTGCCCAGCCGAGGCCCTGGTTCTCAATTCCAGCCGCTTCCGGCTCGGCGCCAAGCGCACCGGCATCGCCATTGCCATGGGCCTTGCCGACGGTGTGGCCACCAGCGGTCAGCGCCGCGGTTTCCTCGTCGTTCATGGCCATGCGGGCGAAGGTCTCGCGCACCTGGGCGGCAGTGGCCAGCGGGTCCGGCTTGCCGTTGACACCTTCCGGGTTCACGTAGATGAGGCCCATCTGCACGGCGGCCAGCGGGTTCTCCATGGTCTCCGGCTTGGTCACGTCCTCGTAGCGGTTGTCGGACGGCGCCAGCCATTCCTTTTCCGCACCCCAGTAGGTGTCCTTTTCCGGATGCCAGATATCCTCGCGGCCGAAGGAGAAGCCAAAGGTCTTCAGGCCCATGTCCTCATAAGCCAGCGTGCCGGAGAGGAGGATGAGGTCGGCCCAGGAGATCTTGTTGCCGTATTTCTTCTTCACCGGCCACAGCAGGCGGCGGGCCTTGTCGAGGCTGGCGTTGTCCGGCCAGGAATTGAGCGGGGCAAAGCGGATGTTGCCCGAGCCGCCGCCGCCACGGCCATCGGCCAGGCGGTAGGAACCGGCCGAGTGCCAGGCAAGACGGATCATCAGACCGCCGTAATGACCCCAGTCAGCCGGCCACCAGTCCTTGCTGTCCTTGAGCAGCGCCTTCACATCAGCCTTCAGCGCCTCTGCATCCAGCTTCTTCAGCTCTTCGCGGTAGTTGAAGTCCTTGCCCAGCGGGTTGGACTTGGAGTCATGCTGATGCAGGATGTCGAGGTTGAGGGTGTTCGGCCACCACTCCATGTTCGAATTGCCGGTCGCTGTGTTTCCACCATGCATCACCGGGCACTTGCCTGCCTTGCTGGCATTCGTCGCGTCCATTGTCTCTCTCCGGTCCATCTGTTTTTTCAGGCAGCATGACACCGCCCGTTCTGGCCCCAAGCGGTGGTCTACCGCTCGAACATTGGCATCCCTGCGGCAGACCCTGCCGCCTGAGACACCGCATCCGGACGGCACACGGCGCGCCGCCCTCTCCTTCGGCGGACAGCGGCGGGGATACGCTGTCCGGAAAATCTGGCCCGCTTCCGTGGGTTGAAACCCGGCGGGGATCAGCCGCGGCCCCGCCCGGGACCAGCGCCAGTGAGATGAGGTTACCCAATTGCTGGAATTAGCAAAATTCGTATCTTCTGATTGTATCAATCAGATTTTCTGATCGAATAGCCGGAAACGCGGTTTGACTATGCAATTCAGGACATTGGGTCAGTTTTATGCCGGGGTATGGAGGAAGCCTGATACGTCCATTCCCTCCAAGCCGCTGCAGCGGGTCTAAGGTCACGCATCGCTGTGCCAGACACTTGACCAGCCAGCAGTCTGCTCGCCGCCCACACTGCCCCACAAAAGCAGACAGCGTCCGGCACGGTGTGTCCGGACGCTGTCAACAAACAACAACAGAAGAGGCGGACCCTAGGCGTCCTGATAGTATCCCAGCACCGACTTGACCTCGAGATACTCAAGCATCCCTTCGAGGCCATATTCGCGCCCGTTGCCGGACTGCTTGTAGCCACCGAACGGGGCGTGGGGGTCCCAGACCGGATAGTTCAGGTGCACTTGGCCGGAGCGGATCTGCGAGGCCACATGCCGGACCAGATCCATGTCGCTGCCCTGAACATGGGCGCCGAGGCCGTAGACCGTGTCGTTGGCGATGGCGATGGCTTCCTCGACCGTGTCATAGGGAAGGATGCAGAGCACGGGCCCGAACACCTCGTCCTGTGCGATCCGCATATCCGTGCGCACGTCTGAGAAGATGGTGGGCTTGACGAAGAACCCGGCCTTGAGGCCATCCGGGCGCCCCGGCCCGCCCACCAGCAGCTTGGCGCCTTCGGCAATGGCCGCGCCGATCATGGTCTGGATGCGGTCAAACTGGGCTCGGTTGGCGATGGCGCCGTGTGTCACCGTTTCCTGAAACGGATCGCCGACCACGATCCCGGCCGCAGCCCTGACGGCGAGCGCCTCAACTTCTGCCAGCCGCGCACGCGGTACGATCATCCGCGTCGGGGCGCTGCAAGACTGCCCCAGATTGCGGAAGCTGGCAGCGACACCGGAGGGAACCGCACGCGCAAGATCGGCATCCGGCAGGATAACGTTGGGTGATTTGCCGCCCAGTTCCTGAGCGACGCGCTTCACCGTAGCTGCGGCCGCCTGGGCCACCGCAATGCCGGCGCGGGTCGAACCGGTTATGGAGATCATGTCGACATCGGGGTGCGAGGCGAGCGCGGCCCCTACGTCCGGGCCATTGCCGTGGACGAGGTTGAAGACGCCATCCGGGAAACCCGCCTGCTCGATGGCTTCGGCGAACAGCAGCGCACTCAGCGGCGACAGTTCGCTTGGCTTCAGCACCACGGTGCAGCCCGCAGCAAGGGCCGGAGCCACCTTGGCCGTGATCTGGTAGAGCGGCCAGTTCCACGGCGTAATCAGTGCGCACACGCCGATCGCCTCGCGTGCAATGGCCGTCTGGCCCCGCCGCTCGATGAACCGGAAGTCCGAAAGGATCTCCCGTGCTGCCTTCACATGGGCGATGGCCAGCGGCACCTGGGCGCTCCGCGCATAGGTGATCGCGGCCCCCATTTCGAGGCTGAGGCACTGCGCGATGCATTCGCTCTGAGCCTCGAGCTGCTGTTGCAGACGCTCCAGCAGCGCTGCGCGTTCGCCCGGCTGTGTCCGGCTCCAGCTGGGGAACGCCCGACGCGCGGCAGAAACCGCAGCATCCACGTCAGCGCTGTTTCCGAGGGGAACCCGCGCAATGATCTCTTCGGTGGCCGGATTGACTACATCGGCGTAGGCTGCGCCCTTGGGGGAAACCCAATGACCACCGATGTAGAAAAGTCCGAGATGGCCGTTATCGGCGAGGTGCGTGAGCGGGGACGCCGCCCCGCCAGCTGTCAGTTTCATCTTGCTTCGTGCCTCTTGTCGTGGCGGCGGCCTTCACCAGCCGCGAATGCGTTCCCGGCGCACCTCGATACCGCCCGCTTCGCGTACTGCAGCCAGGGCATCGGCTTGTTCCACCGTGCCGAGCAGCAGTTTGAGTTTCGCGCCGGTGCGGGCGCAAAGTTCCATGGCGCGCAGGGCAAAAGCCGGCGGCAGGCCCACTGCAGAAGTCATGTCACGATAGCCATGGCTCGAGAAATATTCAGCCACGGCAACCGTGGAGACGGTGATCGGCCCCGGCCCATCCGGAAAGACACGCCTTGCCACATCAATGCTCTTTGATGCCTTCATATGCGGGCGCAGGACCATGCCCAGCTTCCTCGCTTGATCAGCCTGCCGGGTGATGTTGCGGTCGAGCAGAACCGATGGCGTGACGATGATCATGCAAGCCGCAGTGTTTCTAACGCTCTGCCTTGCCATAGGTGCAAAGGGGTCCAGCTTCTGTTGAAGTCACAGACAGGATGACATCCTCCGTCAAGGCGCCCCTGCCGTTTGCCGCAGCCAAGCCAGTGGAATCATTCGTTTTTGCCGTTCAATCGGCACAATTGGCGGCGCCCATGAAGGCAAAGATGCAGTCTGCCCCCTGACACCGCCGCCCTGAAACTGCTCCGGCCATCGGCCTGTTGCGGCACAATTCATCCATCGTACCGCCCGGCCAGCGGACCGGCCGTCTGCGCGCCGTGCTTGAGGGCGGCAAGGTCAACGCCTACCGGATCACCGCCGCCGGTATCCTTGTCATGGCAAGCACGGGTTTCCTGCCGCTCTCTTGCCGCGTGCGCGCCTTTTCTGCGACCTCCTGTCCCAATCCGTCCAGATCGGTGATTTTCAGCACGCACAGCAGGCAATCGAAGCGGGCACTCTGAAGGTCACGCAGATCGTCGGAGTCCTCAAGGGACGGGCACCCGGACGCCGCAGGACTGACACACCGGCCGGGAGAACGGCCGATGCCCACTCCCCCGCCCTCCGGCTGCCGCACGGGCGTGCCCGTCGTCCAGCGCCCGTCAGATGGCGGAGACGTCCAGCTTCGAGCCATCGACGAGGCGCGACAGGCGGAACGGTGCCGGATCGACGCTGGGCGTGTCGTTGACGATGAGTTCAGCGGCCAGATAGCCAAGCCCCGGCCCCAGACCAAAGCCATGGCCCGAACAGCCCGCCGCGAGCACCAGCCCATCCACCTTGTCCACCTTGGAGACCACCGGCACCGCGTCCGGCGTGCAATCAACGAATCCGCCCCAGGCGCTTTCGATCTTGATGCCCTCCAGCTGGGGGAAGGTCTTGCTGACGCTCTCCACCACTTGGCGGATCAGCCATTTCAGCGGCGGCGGATCCAGTTCCCGGTTCTTCTCGAAGATCCGGTCGTCGGTGGCCAACAGGGCAGACAGTGAATCAGGCCCGGACAGGAAGGACTTGCCAATGCCGAGTTTGACATTCTTCAGCCGGCGGATGAACTGCGGCATGAATTCCCGGCTGTAGCGGATGGCCTGCGGTGTGATCTCGAGGTTCGCCTTGCCGCTGATGGCGAGTGTGTAGCTTCCGTCCAGCCGGCGCGTGATCGTGCAGTAGGGCGTGGAAATCGCCTCACCGATGTTGACCGTGGGGGCGGAGCGCAGCGCAGTCTGACGGATGCTTGCCTGCGGGAAGCTAACCCCAAGCGGCCTTAAAAACCGCGAGGACCAGGCGCCTGCCGAGCACAGCACGGCACTGGTCTTGATATAGCCCTTCTCCGTATGCACACCCGCGACCTTGCCATTGGCAAGATCAATTCCCCGGGCAGCGCATCCCTGATGGATCGTGGCGCCCAGAGCTCTGGCCCCTTCCGCGATCGCAGGCGCGGCGAGTGCCGGTTCGGCCTTGCCATCGTGCTCCGAATAGGTGCCGCCAACCCATTTGCCACGTGTCTCGGGAACGCGCTCGGCCAGCTCGGCCCGGCTGAGCACGCGGGTGCCGACGCCATAATCTCTGGCGACTTCACGCCATTTTTCCCAGCCGGCGAGCACCGCTTCGTCATGGGTCGCATACACGAGGCCGCAACGCCGGAAGCCGAGATCCCGGTTGATGTCCCGCGTCAGCTCGTCCCACAGCCGCATGGAGATCACCGAGAGCGGCAACTCCCGCCTGTCGCGGTTCTGCTGGCGGCACCAGCCCCAGTTCCGGCTCGATTGTTCGCAGGCGATATGCCCCTTCTCGAGCAGAGCCACCGAGAGGCCCCGCTTTGCCAGGAAATAGGCAGCGGTGGCGCCGAGGATGCCCCCGCCAACAATGACAGCGTCGGCCTCAGCCGGCAGGCGTTCATCGCTCGGAATGCGTTCGACAATGGGCGGCATGTTCCAATCAACCTCGGCTGCAGGACTGCGGACACAAAGGCCCGATCAGCCCTTCATCGCATCATGCCGGCAAAACAATGCGCCGAAATCACTCAGAATGCCGCCAGATCTGCGGTCTTTCGGGCCGTCCGGCCGGTATGATCTGCTCACGTTTGGCAGGGGCCCGTGAATGGACACATCAGGCACAAACGCGGCAAAGTACAAAAGGGAATGCTTTTTACTCTGGAGCATGAGATGGCTGCGCCCGTTTCTGGAGGTGAAGCCCCCCCACAGCAGCGCAGCGTGCAGGTGAGGCCATCCGCCAGGGGCTGAAGATAGGAGGAGCACAGCCCCGCATCAGCCGTGCTGTTGAAGGCCTACCGGAAGAGTTCAGGGAATGGCTCATCGATTTCGGCGATAGCAGCTATACCGCCCGCGACCACTTCGACGGTGAAACCGTCATCATTCTCCCAATCCGGCACCAGAGAGAGGCCGGATACTCCTGATCCTTCATGCCGCCGCGCTCCCCTCATACCCCAGCCTCGCGTTCAGCTTGGCGATGAGGTCCACGGCGGCGTCGGCGATGACGGTGCCGGGGGGGAAGATGGCGGTGGCGCCGGAGGCGTAGAGGGCGTCGTAGTCCTGCGGGGGAACGACGCCGCCGACGACGATCATGATGTCCTCGCGCCCTTCAGCGGCGAGAGCGGCCTTGAGGGCAGGCACCAGGGTGAGGTGGCCGGCGGCGAGCGACGACACTCCCACCACATGCACGTCATTTTCCACCGCCTGCCGGGCGGCTTCCTCAGGGGTGGCGAAGAGCGGGCCAATGTCCACGTCGAAGCCGAGGTCGGCAAAGGCGGAGGCAATCACCTTCTGGCCGCGGTCATGGCCATCCTGCCCCATCTTGGCGACGAGAATGCGCGGGCGGCGCCCGTCGTTTTCCTCGAAGGCCTCCACGAGCTTCTGCACCTTGCCCACCTTGTCCGACATGGCCCCTGCCTCGCGCTTGTAGACGCCGGAAATGGAGCGGATCTCCGCCTTGTGGCGGCCGAAGACTTCCTCCATCGCCAGGCTGATTTCACCCACCGTCGCCTTTGCCCTTGCCGCCTTGACGGACAGGTCCAGCAGGTTGCCTTCACCTGAGGCGGCGCAGGCGGTGAGCGCGGCGAGTGCTGCCTGCGTTTCGGCCTCGTTGCGCTCGGCCTTGAGGCGCTGCAGCTTTTCGATCTGCATGGCGCGCACCTGCGCATTGTCCACCTTCAGAACCTCGATGGGCTCTTCAAAGTCCGGCTTGTACTTGTTGACGCCCACCACGGTCTGCGCGCCGCTGTCGATGCGCGCCTGCGTCTTGGCGGCGGCCTCCTCGATGCGCAGCTTCGGGATGCCCTTCTCGATGGCCTTGGCCATGCCGCCCAGCGCCTCTACTTCGGTGATATGCGCCATGGCCTTGGCAGCGAGATCCGCCGTCAGCTTCTCCACATAGAAGGACCCGCCCCACAGGTCGATGGGGCTGGTGGTGCCGCTTTCCTGCTGCAGGAACAGCTGGGTGTTGCGGGCAATGCGGGCGGAAAAGTCCGTCGGCAGGGCCAGCGCCTCGTCCAGCGCGTTGGTGTGCAGCGACTGGGTGTGGCCCTGCGTCGCCGCCATGGCCTCCACACAGGTGCGGATGACGTTGTTGTAGACATCCTGCGCCGTCAGCGACCAGCCGGAGGTTTGCGAATGGGTTCGCAGCGACAGGGACTTGTCACTCTTCGGGGCAAAATTCTGCTGCATCAGCTGCGCCCAGATCAGGCGTGCGGCGCGCAGCTTGGCCACTTCCATGAAGAAGTTCATGCCGATGGCCCAGAAGAACGACAGGCGCGGCGCGAACTGGTCGATGTCCATGCCCGCCGCCACACCGGCGCGGGCATATTCGATGCCGTCAGCGATGGTATAGGCCAGCTCCAGATCCGCCGTCGCCCCGGCTTCCTGCATGTGGTAGCCGGAGATGGAGATGGAGTTGAACTTCGGCATGTTCTGCGAGGTATAGGCAAAAATGTCCGAAATGATCCGCATCGAGGGCGCAGGCGGGTAGATGTAGGTATTGCGGACCATGAACTCCTTGAGGATGTCGTTCTGGATGGTCCCAGACAGCAGGTTCTGCGCCACGCCCTGCTCTTCGGCGGCAACGATATAGAGCGCCAGCACCGGCAGCACGGCACCGTTCATGGTCATGGACACGCTCATCTGGTCCAGCGGAATGCCGGAGAACAGGGTGCGCATGTCGAAGATGCTGTCGATGGCCACGCCCGCCATGCCCACGTCACCGGCCACACGCGGGTGGTCGCTGTCATAGCCCCGATGGGTGGCAAGGTCGAAGGCGACCGAAAGCCCCTTCTGTCCGGCCGCCAGATTGCGCCGGTAGAAGGCGTTGGAATCCTCCGCCGTGGAGAAGCCCGCATACTGGCGCACGGTCCAGGGCTGCTGCACATACATGGTCGGGTAAGGCCCCCGCACGAAAGGCGGCAGCCCGGGGTAGCTGTCGAGATGGGCCAGCCCTTCAAGATCAGCGGAGGTGGGAACCGGCGGCACGGCGATGCCTTCCGGCGTCATCCAGCTGTCCAGCCCCTCTGGTGCTTCAGCCTTGCCAAGCACATCGCGGAACGGGCGGTCGGCAAAATTCGGAATCCGGCTCACAGCAGCCCCTCCCCTGGTGTTCCCGCCGCAACCGGCAATCCAAGGCGCCTGTGCGCATCGGCAAGGATGTCCAGCATGGCACAGCCCTCAAAGACGAATACACCGGCACCAGCGTCTTTCAACGGAACTTCCAGTTCGCCGGGCTTTCCGGCCAGGTAGATGTGCCTGGCTCCGGCAGCAGAAAGCGCAGCGGCAGCCTCAACGCCTTGCGCTGCATAGACCTTGTCGGAGGAGACAAGGCATACGAGCGGCGCACCGCTGGCACGCCAGGCGGCAACCATCGCGGCGATGCCGTCCGTTTCCTCGCCGCCGGTCACGGACAGACCGCCTGCCCCGAAGAAGTTCTTGGCCCATGTGGCCCGTGCAGTAAAATCCGCCAGCTGCCCCAGGGCGGCAAGGAACACGGTGCGTCCGGACGGATTGGTCAGGGCAGCCGCTTCCCGCAGCCGCTCGAACGGCTCGGACAGGCGCTCTGGCGGCGGCATCTTGATCTTCAGATCGATCTCATCAATCCGCGGGCGGGAGGCCATGATGTCCGTCAGCGTCGCGCCCCGTTCCAGCGCATCAAAAATCGCCTGCATGACGGATCCCTCACCCGGACGCGGCAGGACAATGGCCGCAGAGGCAGCGTCCACCAGCAGATGCTCGCCGGACAGAACCCTCACCGGGCCCTCCTGCAGGTTAGGGAAGGCGCTGACGCCTGTGATCGGCTGGCGGCGGCGGGCAATCTTCTGTCCGCGCTCCGTCCTTGCCGCTTCCAGACGCTTCTGCACGGTTCCGGCCACCATCGCCTCGACGATGCCGCCCGCAGCTTCCGTTTCCTGAAACAGGGCCCAGGCAGCAGCAATCAGAGCCTCCGTCCGCGCCTCGATGGCCCCCGAGCCGGCGCCCGGATCAGCAACCCGGTGCAGGTTGCTTTCCTCGATCAGGATGGCCTGCGTGTTACGGGCAACGCGCCGGGCAAAACTGTCCGGCAGGCCGCAAGCGGTGGTGAAAGGCAGCACGCTGATGCTGTCCGCCCCGCCCACTCCGGCGGCAAAGCAGGCCACCGTGCTGCGCAGCATGTTCACGTAAGGGTCCGCTTTCGTCAGCATCCGCCGGGATGTTTCCATATGGATGTGCAAGGACACCTGCGGCAGGCCGCTTTGCTCCAGGACGGATGCCCAGAGCCTGCGCATGGCGCGCGCCTTGGCAATTGTGCCGGTCTGGTCTGCGGTTGCAGCCAGCGTCACGCTGATGAGCGAGGCCGGATTGTCACCGCCCGCCCCTTCTGCCTTGAAGTCACGCAGATATTGCAGGGCGGTTGCCAGCGTCCAGGCCAGCTCCTGCGCATCCGTCGCACCGCAATTGTGCCAACTGCGGCCCTCGGCGCACATCAAGGGGCCGTGCAGGCCCTTGTCACAGGCAAAGGAATAGAGATCGGCAATCCGCTTGCGCAGAACCGGCACGGCATTCTTCAAGGTGCCGGTCTGCACCAGCTTGCTCACATAGTCACTGCAGGAGATGATATTAAGCTGCGAAGGCTCCACCCCCTGGCGGCGGGCGTGACCAATCAGCAGCGCCAGCGCCGAGCTGCTTTCGTAACCTCCATCGATGCGCAGGGTAAGGAGATCGGTGTAGACACCCTCGAACAACCGGTCGAATCCGGCCGCATCCTGCGCCCCGCAACCAAACCCGTGGGCATTGGCAGAAGAGGTCAGAACCAGGTCGATGCCATCAGCACCGCCAGCCAGGTCCTCCAGCATGAGCCGGTTGGCCGTTTCGATATCCGGATGGTCAACGCGCTGCAGGATCTTCCAGGGCTGGCCTGCCAGCCGTCCGGCGCGCGGGGTAGCATCGGCCTTTCGCGCATAAAGGGGCTCAATGGCAAAACCGTCCTCACTGCGCGCAACCAGACGCTCGCGCGGAGCGCCCTTCAGCGCCTTGTCAACAGCCGCCAGCCAGGCGGTTTCATCTGGTGTCCAGTCCGGGTGCAGTTCTGCCACGACGCTCAACTCCTCGGGAATGTCACCTTTATTCCATTTGGGGGAGAGCGAGACAAGCTCGCCCAAAGGCTGAAGCCTTTTTGCCGGTACAAGCCCCGCCGCCAGGATCAATGCCACCAAGGCGCGCCTTGCCCCGCCTTTGGCAAATTGCTCCATTTGAAGAGCGCAGATTGGCGGATTTGGCAAAAACTATGCGCATATTACGGTTGGTATTTTTAGGGTTTCTAGGCTAAAAGCAAAGATAAGCTTCTGGGCAAGCAAATGTCTTGTTTCCTGGCAGCCTGCAGACCGGAAACGCTTCCCATCAAAAAACAGCGAGCGGCCTGCAGACCCGAACGAGGTCAAACTTCCGGATTCCGGAAGTATAACAACAAGCGGTTCACGCCGCCTATATATGGATGTGCACAATGATGGATGAAGCTGAACTCAGCACGCAGCTGCGTACCATTTCAGAGTCCAACTCTGCCCAGATTGTCCTTGACGTTCTGGAGACAAATCTGCGCCGCCTTGGGGCAACCCATATCCTCGTCACCGGCCTGCCGATGCCCAAGCGCTCCATCGAGAGCCTTGTTCAGCGCTACCGCTGGCCGGATACACGCTCCGGAGCCGTTGACAACCCGCCGCTCTCGGCCAATGACGCAGTCCTGTCCCTCGGTCTTGCGTCCGACCGGGCATCGGTCTGGACAGTATCAGCCGGCGACACACAGCATTCGCGCCTGATGGCTGCGGTTGGAGAAGGCTACCAGATCATCGCCGTACCGGTGACCGAGCTGCAGCCCTTTCAGGCCTTCGTCTATTGCGCCGGCCCCAGCCTGAAGGCTGACAAGTGCTCCCTGGCGGCCATCGAGATGATCGCGGAAGCCGTTTTCGTCAAGCTGCAGGACATGGGTGTCATCACCGCCCAGCGCCCCGGCGCATTGTCCACCCGCGAGCGCAAGGTGCTTGAACTCACCGCCTTCGGCAAGACCGCAGGGGAAATCGCCGAGCTGCTGGATATTTCCCAGCGTACCGTGCACGCTCACCTGCAGAATGCCAGCGTCAAACTGAACGCCTCCAACAAGACCCATACCGTGGTTGAGGCCCTGCGCTACGGCCAGATCCGCGTCTGAGTTCCGCCGGTTCCAAAGTTTTAAAGGCCCGCTGGCTGCGTCCGGCGGGCCTTTTGTCTTTCCGGCGCCTGCAAGATTCTGCCGTCAATATGTCAGGACAGCAGGCAGCTGCTTGGCCTCTTCGACCCAGCGAGCCACCATCGTCTCGGACGGCACCTGGCGCACAAGCTGTTTCACCGCATTCACCTCGGCCATCTTCGCGGCCAGATTTGCGGGCACCCGGTGCTTCAGTTCTTTCACTGTATCGACACCAGCCGCTTCCAGCAGTTCGGAATACTCCTCTGCGACGCCCTTGATCCGCATCAGGTCGGCCATGTTGGCCCATTTCAGGATCCGCTTGTGGTCGATACCGGTTTCGGCGCCCAGCGTCTCACGTCCCTTGGGATCCTTGGCCCGGTCAAGCAGATCGGCGGTCGTCCGGATGTTCACGGCATGAAGCTTTTCGGCATAGACAGGACCGATGCCTTCAATATCGATGACTGGATAGGACATGCGTATTACTCCCTTTAGCTCCCACTGGTGCGGCGCGGCGGCGCCAGCCCCAGTCTATTGAAGCCGTTGCGTTAGAAAATGCAATCACCCGTGCCGGAACATTTTCCTGAGACAGATTTGGCTCTGGACCAGGCCACTTGCGGTGATAGAACTCACTGACGGACAGACGCCAGGGAACGGGAAACGTGACGGACAGCATTTTCATTGGCAGCAGCGGCAAGGACGAAGTGCTCAACCTGAAGCTTGCCAACCGGCACGGCCTCATCACCGGTGCTACAGGCACCGGCAAAACGGTGACATTGCAGATCCTCGCCGAAGGCTTCTCAAAGGCCGGTGTTCCGGTCTTCTGCGCCGACGTGAAGGGCGATCTGTCAGGGATTGCCATGCCGGGCGATCCCAAGGACTTCCTGCTGAAGCGGGCGCAGGACATCGGCTTCGCAGACAGCTATGAGTTTGAAGGCTTCCCCACGGTGTTCTGGGATGTCTTCGGCGAACAGGGCCATCCGCTCAGGGCAACCGTTTCCGAGATCGGGCCTCTGCTCCTGGCCCGGATGCTGGACCTCAACGAAACGCAGGAAGGCGTGCTGAACATCGCCTTTGAACTGGCCGATGACGAGGGCCTGCTGCTGCTGGATCTGAAGGACCTGCGCGCCATGATCGCCCATGTAGGCGAGCGGGCGCCAGAGCTGTCGCGCATTTACGGCAATGTTTCTTCCGCCTCTGTCGGTGCCATTCAGCGCGCCCTGCTGGTGCTGGAGCGCGAGGGCGCCGGCACATTCTTTGGTGAGCCGGCTCTCGACATCCGTGACTTTGCCCGCCAGAGCCGCGACGGGCTTGGCACCATCAACATTCTGGCTGCCGACCGGCTGATGCACTCGCCCCGTCTCTATGCCACCTTCCTGCTGTGGATGCTGTCGGAACTGTTCGAGGAGCTGCCCGAGGTGGGCGATCCGGAAAAGCCGAAGCTGGTGTTCTTCTTCGACGAGGCGCATCTGCTGTTTACAGGCGCTCCGAAGGCCTTGCTGCAAAAGGTGGAACAGGTCGTCCGCCTCATCCGCTCCAAGGGCGTGGGCGTGTATTTCGTCACCCAGAACCCGATGGACGTTCCCGAGACGGTGCTGGCCCAGCTTGGCAACCGCGTGCAGCACGCCTTGCGGGCCTTCACCCCGCGCGAGCAGAAGGCCGTGCGGGCAGCGGCTGAAACCTTCCGCCCCAACCCGAACCTTGATACCAGCAGCGTCATCATGGAACTGGGCGTTGGCGAGGCTTTAGTCTCAACGCTTGAAGGCAAGGGTGTGCCCTCTGTCGTGCAGCGCACGCTCATCCGGCCGCCCTCCTCCCGCCTTGGCCCCATCAGCGCGGCGGAGCGGCGCGACTGCATCCAGTCCAGCCCCCTCTTCGGCTTGTACGAGCGCGCCCGCGACCGGGAATCCGCCTATGAAATGCTCACCGAACGGGCCCGCGACCAGGCCCGCGTCGAGGAACGCCAGCGCGAGGAGGATCTGCGCACTGGTGCCTATGACGGGGAAGAGCCTGTCCGCCGCACGCGCACCGGCTTTCAGCTGCCAGATTTCGGCCGCGATGACAGGCCGCGGCAGGACAGCCAGACCCAGCGGCGCCAGCGGGCCTCATCGCGTGACAGCGTGCTGGAGGCAGGCATGAAATCTGCCGCCCGCAGCCTTGGCTCCTCACTGGGCCGGGCCCTCGTGCGCGGTGTTCTGGGATCGCTGAAGCGGGGCTTCTGAGCCAGACTTCAGCGCCGCAGCGCACAATTCACTTCGCAGGCGCAAGAAAATATGCCAATGACGCAGGCCATGCGCAACGCATCGGCCTGCGGCGGCCCCGCCTGGACCATCTGGCAGCCTCCGCTTTCAGGCTTCTGGGAGGAACTGCATGAGCTCTTCGGCTTTCGTCAGCGGCCTGACGCCGCCCGAGATCAAGGCCCGCAAGGGCGGCACTCCACTGGTGTGCCTCACCGCCTACACCACCCCCGTCGCCCGCATTGCCGACACCGCCTGTGACGTGGTTCTGGTGGGCGACAGCGTCGGTATGGTGCTGCATGGCCTGCCCTCAACCCTCGGCGTCACCATGGAGATGATGATCCTGCATGGACAGGCCGTGCGGCGCGGCGTCGAAAAGGCACTGCTCGTCATCGACATGCCCTTCGGCTCCTATGAGGAAAGCCCGGAACAGGCCTTCCGCAATGCCGCCCGGCTGATGCGCGAAACGGGCGCAGGCGCGGTCAAGCTTGAGGGCGGCGAGACAATGGCGGAAACCATCGCGTTTCTCACCCGGCGCGGCATTCCCGTCATGGCCCACATTGGCCTGACGCCGCAGGCAGTGAATGCTTTTGGCGGCTACAAGGTGCAAGGACGGGGCGAAGATGCCGCACGTATCCTGGCCGATGCCCACGCGGTGATGCAGGCCGGCGCCTTTTCGGTGGTTCTCGAGAAAGTGCCGGACAGCCTCGCGCGCCAGATCACGCAGGAGCTTGCCATTCCCACCATCGGCATCGGCGCCTCGGTGGATTGCGACGGCCAGATTCTCGTCGTCGACGACATGCTCGGCATGTTCACCGCCTTCCGCCCGCGCTTCGTCAAGCGCTACGCCGAACTGGGCCACACGGCGGAAGCTGCCGTTGCTGCCTATGCCGAAGAGGTGCGCGCCCGCAGGTTTCCCGGCCCCGAACATGTCTTCGCTGACGCGCCGCGCTCCAAGGGAGAAAAAGCATGAGCCTTGAGACGATCAACCGCCTTGCCGCCCTGCGTGCCCGCACTGCCGGCTGGCGGCGCGAGGGGCTGACCATTGCCGTGGTGCCCACCATGGGCGCGCTGCACGACGGCCACCTCAGCCTTGTGCGCACCGCCCTCACCCGCACCGACCGGGTCATCGTCACCCTCTTCGTCAACCCGAAGCAGTTCAACAACGCGGCGGATCTCGCCGCCTATCCGCGCACGGTCGAAAGCGATTCGGCCAAGCTCACGCCGCTCGGCACCCATGTGCTCTATGCGCCGGAAGTGGAAGAGATCTATCCCGACGGCTTTGCCACCAATGTCTCCGTCAGCGGCATCAGCGAAGGTCTGTGCGGCGCACACCGGCCGGGACACTTCGATGGTGTCGCAACGGTCGTCAGCAAGCTTCTGCTGCAGACCGGCGCTGACCTTGCGTTCTTCGGCGAGAAGGATTTCCAGCAGCTGCAAGTGGTCAAGCGCATGGTGCGCGATCTCGACATCCCGGTGGAGATCGTCCCCTGCCCCACGGTGCGCGAGGCGGATGGCCTGGCCATGTCCTCCCGCAATGTGCGCCTGTCAGCGCAGGCTCGCAGCACGGCAGCAGCCCTGCCCGCAGTCCTCTTCGCCGCCGCAGAGCGCCTGTCTGGCGGCGACGCGGCAGAGCCCGTTCTCGCGGATGCCCGCGCAGCCATTGCCGCTGCTGGCTTCGGCGACCTTGAATATCTGGAACTGCGCGCCGAAAGCGACCTGACGCCCCTGTCCCGCGCCGACCGCCCCGCCCGCCTCCTCGCTGCCGCCTGGCTCGACGGCGTGCGGCTGATCGACAATGTGGAGGTGATGCCGAGGGGGTGAGCTGCCCTGTCGTCACCCCTCAACGGCGATATAGCCCGTCAGTCCGGTCTTCTGGTGCTCGATGACATGGCAATGGAAGGCCCAGTTGCCGGGGTTGTCGGCCACAAGGCCGACCTCGATGGTTTCCTGCGCCATCAGCAGCGCCGTATCGGTCACCAGCGGCGGCAGCTCTCGCTTGTTGGAGCGCAGCAGCTGGAAGGAGAGGCCGTGCAGGTGGATGGGGTGGTCGTTCTGCGTTTCGTTGCGCAGGCGCAGCACATAGGACCTGCCCTTGCGCAGCACCGCCAGCGGATCGACCGGCCCCGGCGTATCCCCCTGCCAGGCAACGCGGTTGATCGACCAGAAGTTCAGCCCCAGCGTGCCGCAGATGCTGGGCTGCGGCGCGGTGCCATCCGGCGTCCAGCCGAAGACGAAGTCAATTGTCTCCGCAGAAGCCAGATCCGGCAATGGAACGGGATTGGCAGGCAGTGGCTTCAGCTCCGCAAGGCTGCGCTTCAGGCTCTGCCCTTGCCCCTTCAGCCGGGCCATCACACGCGGCCCCTTCTGGTTAGCCAGCGTCACCAGCACCTCCTGCCCTTCCCCATCCGGCATGCGCAGCGCCACATCAGCGCGCTGGCCGGGGGCAAGGAGAATGCTGTCTGCGGAAAGCGGTGAAGCCAGCGGGTTGGAATCGAGCGCAATCACCCTCGCCGCGCCGCCTGAAACAGCAAAGGTTCCAACGCGCGTTACATCCGTCATGATCAGGCGCAGTCGCACAAGCCCGCCCGCCGGGGCCTCATAGACGGGCTCTTCCTGCCAGTTTGCCGTGGAGACCGTGCCCAGCGTACCGCCTCTGGCCGCATTGCGCAGCTTGTAGAACTCGATGAACTGCCCGTCGCTGCCGAGCCGGAAATCGCGCAGGTTCAGCGGCAGATCGAGATCAAAGCCGGGGTCTTCCGCCTCTTCCACGATCAGCACCCCCGTGAGGCCGCGCCCCATCTGCTCCAGCGTGTTGCAATGCGGATGATACCAGAAGGTGCCCGCATCCGGCGCGGTCAGCTCGTAGCGGAAGCTCTGTCCCGGCTCGATCGGGTCCTGCGTCAGATAAGGCACGCCGTCCATGGCATTGGCGATGCGCAGGCCATGCCAGTGCACCACGGAAGCCTCTTCCAGCTGGTTCTGCACATCGACAATGAAGGGCTGGCCCTGCTTCAGCCGCAGCACCGGCGGCAGGCCCGTCTCGCCGAAACCCATCATGCCGCGGGTAACGATGCCGGGGCGCAATTCATGCTCGCAAGGGCGGATCGGCAGAACGAAATCCGCAGCCTTTGCCCGGCTTGCGGCAAGACCGCCCGCCCCGAAGGCCGCAAGGCTTGCGGCTGTCCCGGTCAGGAATTCGCGGCGGGAGATGGAGAACATGAGTTTTTCCTTCAGCTTGTGCCGGCGATCCTAACACCGGCACGGCCAGATGCAATTTGGCCGGAAGGAACGGATTGACGCAGGGCACAGCCAACTGTGTCCTTTGTCCGCAGCACACTTGCCCCGCTGGTCCGATGCCGCCATTGTGGCGCAACCGGAGCAAGGTCCCATGCCTTCGCCCCCCGCCTTTTGCCCCCCCTTTTGCCCCTTGATGGCAGACATACCCCAGGAGCCTCTTCATGAGCCAGATCGACAAGGTTCTCGCCCGCATCGACGCGGATCTCGACAACGCCCTTGCGCGCCTCTTCGACCTTATCAAGATCCCCAGCATCTCCACCGACCCGTCCTACAAGGCCGATTGCCGCAAGGCGGCCGAGTGGCTGGCGGCTGAGCTGACCGGCATCGGCATTCCCGCAAGCGTGCGCGACACGGCGGGCCATCCGATGGTTGTCGGCCACCGCAAGTCCGGCAAGCCCGGCCCGCATGTGCTGTTCTACGGTCACTATGACGTGCAGCCGGTCGATCCGCTGAACCTTTGGGAAACAGATCCGTTCGAGCCGCGCATTGTCGCCCGCGCCGATGGCTCGAAGATGATCGTTGCGCGCGGCGCCGCCGACGACAAGGGTCAGCTGATGACCTTCGTCGAAGCCGCCCGCGCCTATATCGCCGAAACCGGCGATCTTCCGGTGGATGTCTCCATCCTGTTCGAGGGTGAGGAAGAATCCGGTTCGCCTTCGCTGCATCCCTTCCTTGAAGCAAACCATGACGAACTCTCCTGCGACCTCGCCCTTGTCTGCGACACGGGCATGTGGGACCGGGACACCCCTGCCATTGCCCTGATGCTGCGCGGCATGGTGGGAGACGAAGTCATCGTCAAGGCCGCCGCCCGTGACCTGCACTCGGGCAGCTACGGCGGCTCGGCACAGAACCCGAACCACATCGTCGCCAGCATCATTGCGGGCCTGCATGACGAGAACGGCCGCATCACCCTGCCCGGCTTCTATGACGGCGTGCATGATCTGCCGGAGAGCCTCGCGGCCATGTGGTCGAAGCTCGATTTCTCGGCGGAGGAATTCCTCGGCGAAATCGGCCTCAAGTATCCGCGCGGCGAAAAGGGCCGTCTGCCGCTGGAGCACATCTGGACCCGCCCGACCGCCGAAGTGAACGGCATGTGGGGCGGCTATCAGGGCCCCGGCTCCAAGACGGTGATCCCGGCGGAAGCCCACGCCAAGTTCACCTTCCGCCTTGTCGGCGATCAGGATCCGGACAAGGTGCGCGAAGCCTTCCGTGCTTATGTGCGTTCCAAAGTCCCGGCGGACTGCACCGTGGACTTCATCGCCAAGGACGGCAGCCCGGCGATTTCCCTCAACCCGGACATGCCGGCCATTGCCAAGGGGCAGGCCGCGCTGAAGGCCGAATGGGGCAAGGAAGCAGCTCTCATCGGCATGGGCGGCTCCATTCCCATCGTCGGTGACTTCAAGCGCATGCTCGGCATGGACAGCATGCTCATCGGCTTTGGTCTTGATGACGACCAGATCCATTCGCCGAATGAGAAATACGAGCTGAAGAGCTTCCACAAGGGCATCCGCTCCTGGGCCCGCGTGCTGGAAGAACTGGCCAAGGCCTGATCAGACGCCTTCTGCCTGACCGTTCCGGACAATGCTCCGGAGCGGTCAGGCCCCGGCGCCCGAGGCGCCATTCTGGCGGCTGCGCTTGCGCACGTGGAAGATGGCCCGCGTGGCAATGAGGCTGAGCGCGCCGGAGCAGATGAACAAGAGCCCGGCCCCGATCTCCCGGTAGACGAGAACGCCCGCCACGCCTCCGGCGAGGAACGACAGGATCGTCGCGCCATGCAGGCGCAGCTTGGCCATGTTGTGGGCCGCGTCCGTCTGCGTATCGCGCCCGCGCGCAATATCAACGGCAACGCCGATCTCGATGCCGATATCCGTCGCCATGCCTGACACATGCGTCGTGCGCACCCGCGCATCGGAAATGCGGGTCACCGTGGCATTCTGCAGCCCCATGAGGAAGGCAAGGCCCAGCACCAGCACCGTGCTGCGCCATTCCGCCAGCAACCACAGGTCAGCTGCCGCCAGCGCAGCCAGCAGAACGGCCTCACTGAAGATGCTGTAGGCATAGATGCCGATATTGCCTCTGCGGCGCCCGGCGCTGATCATCAGCGCGGACACGGCGGCACCGGCGATAAACACCACGACGATCGTCAGGAAAAACAGGGCCGGCAGCCAGTTGCCCTCAGCCGCCTTGTCGGAAAACAGCGAGACATTGCCCGTCATGTTGGCCGAGAAGAAGCCGACAGCGTAAAAAGCTGCCGCATTCAGCGCGCCAGAAATCGCGGCAAGCGAGCAGGCCAGCGCCAGATCGATCCGCTCGTTGCGGGCAAGCCCTTCCGCAATCAGCATGGTGACAGCCCCGCTTCCATCCGCAACACCCCGTTTGCGGCAAGGCTACAGCGGGCGCAGCAGAACGCAAGGCACTATGCCCGTCAGATGGCAAAACACCGGGTGGGTCCGCAAAAGAAAACGGCAACCCCGCTGCCGCAGCTGCAGGGTTGCCTTCTTCAAACAATTGACCAGCCCAAGGCGGACAGTCAGTGCAGTCTCCCCAGTCTCCAGAACAGGCAAAAGCCTGTATCGGACTGGAAACAAGCACATTCTCGTCTGTCTCCCCGGCTGCAGGCCTTGCAACCGGAGCCCGGCACCGGGAGCCTTCTGGCTCTTCTCGTACCGGTGGTACAGTGTCGATGGGGCGCGTTATGCGTTCTGTACTAACGCCAAGGTATGCTTGTCCAATTGCGCTTTCAAGCTGAATGAGCGGGACGAAGTGAACTTGTCTAGATGAGCACCACCAAAGTCTTACGATGTTCACGGAAACTACTGAAAGACGCCCCAAAACGGCACAACCGTTATACATCCTCACTGTCTGAGCGGCCAAATATCGAGAATCAAGCAGGTTTTCACTGCACACACAGCTCCCGCCGAAATGAAAAAGGCGCTGGCGTAGGGGCCAGCGCCTCTTCTTTTTCAATAGCAGAATGCTCAGGCGCGCTGGCGGGCCTTGGCCTCGCGGCGGCGGGCGTGAAGCACCGGCTCGGTATAGCCATTGGGCTGCTCAACGCCCTTGAACACCAGATCGCAGGCCGCCTGGAACGCGATGGAGCCGTCGAAATCTGCGGCCATCGGCTGATAGGCCGGATCACCGGCATTCTGCCGGTCCACCACGGCAGCCATGCGTTTCATGGTCTCCATCACCTGTTCGCGGGAGCAGACCCCATGGCGCAACCAGTTGGCGATATGCTGCGAGGAAATGCGCAGCGTCGCCCGGTCCTCCATCAGCCCGACATTGTGAATGTCCGGCACTTTGGAGCAGCCGATGCCCTGATCCACCCAGCGCACCACATAGCCGAGGATGCCCTGGGCATTGTTGTCTAGCTCGGCCTGGATGTCTTCCGCGCTCCAGTTCGGCCATGTGGCCACCGGAATGGAGAGGATGTCCTCCAGCTTCGCCTTCGGGCGGCTCTTCAGCTCCTGCTGGCGGGCGGCGACGCTGACCTTGTGGTAATGCAGCGCATGCAGCGCCGCTGCCGTGGGCGACGGCACCCAGGCGGTGTTGGCACCAGCCATCGGGTGGCCGATCTTCTGCTCGATCATCGCCTTCATCAGGTCCGGCATGGCCCACATGCCCTTGCCGATCTGCGCATGGCCCGGCAACCCGCAGGCAAGGCCCACATCCACATTGTTTGCCTCATAGGCCGAGATCCATGCGGCGGCCTTCATGTCGCCCTTGCGGATCATCGGCCCGGCTTCCATCGAGGTGTGCATCTCGTCGCCTGTACGGTCGAGGAAGCCGGTGTTGATGAAGAACACCCGGTCCTTAGCGGCGCGGATGCACTCCTTCAGGTTCACCGTGGTGCGGCGCTCCTCGTCCATGATGCCCATCTTCAGCGTGTTGCGGGCCATGCCCAGCACGTCCTCGATGCGCGCAAACAGCGTATCGGCAAAGGCCACCTCTTCCGGCCCGTGCATCTTCGGCTTGACGATATAGACCGAGCCCGCCCGGCTGTTGGCGCGCCGCCCCTTCGGCCCGATGTCATGCAGCGCAATGGCCGCCGTCACCATGCCGTCGAGAATGCCTTCCGGCACCTCGTTGCCGTCTGCATCCAGCACCGCATCGATGGTCATCAGGTGCCCGACATTGCGCACCAGCATCAGCGAGCGGCCATGCAGCGTGAAGGTGTCTCCTCGCGGCGACAGATAGGTCCGGTCGCCATTGAGGCGGCGGGTCATCTGGCGCCCGCCCTTCTCGAACGTGTCTTCCAGATCGCCCTTCATCAGGCCCAGCCAGTTGGCATAGACCGTCACCTTGTCTTCCGCATCAACTGCAGCAACGGAATCCTCGCAGTCCATGATGGTGGACAGCGCCGCCTCCACCACCACATCGGCAATGCCCGCCTTGTCGGTGGCGCCGATCCGGTGGGTGCGGTCCCGCAGGATTTCCAGATGCAGGCCATTGCGGCGCAGCAGCACCTTCTCCGGGTCCTGAGCACCGCCCGTGTAACCGGCGAACTGCTCCGGCGCGGCAAGCCCGGTCTTGCCGGACATGAGCGAACAGACCAGCGCCCCGCCTTCAACGGCAAGCCCGGTCACCTGTGACCAGGAGCCTTCGGCCAGAGGTGCGGCCTCATCCAGCACCTTGCGGGCATAGGCAATCACCTCAGCCCCGCGCGCGTCGTCATAGCCGCCACCTGCGGGCGGTGTGCCCATGGCATCGGTGCCATACAGCGCATCATAGAGCGAGCCCCAGCGGGCATTGGCGGCATTCAGCGCATAGCGCGCATTCATCACCGGCACCACAAGCTGCGGCCCGGCGACCTCGCCGATTTCCGGGTCGACATTCTGCGTACCGACCGCAAAATCCGCGCCTTCCGGCACCAGATAGCCAAGCTCCGTCAAAAAGGCCTTGTAGGCCTCCATGTCCGGCACACCCGGATTGGCCCGGTGCCAGGCATCAATGGCGGCCTGCAGCCTGTCACGCTTTTCCAGCAGCTGCCGGTTCACCGGTGCCAGATCCGCCACGATCTTCGCAAAGCCGCTCCAGAACACCTGCGGACTGACGCCGGTGCCCGGCAGAGCCTGATCATTTACGAAGTCATGAAGCGTGCGCGCAATCTTCAGGCCATCGATTTCAATCCGTTCCGTCATGTCCAGCTCCCGGCAACCGCCCTGTGCAAACACCTCTTGCGGCACATCCCGCCGCATCATGCCCGCACTCTCTCCGCGAGCAGGCTTTGCGTCAATCCAACGAAATCCCACATAACCTTTTCCTTCAGGGAATAAATCATACTGCTGGCTGCCTCAGGAGAGGGCTGGAAGCGCAGGATGCAGACGCAAGGCCGTGAGGATTTTTCAGGCGGGGCCGCTTGCCAGCGGTGGATCAGCTGTGCAACGTCTTCTGGTACACCACGCAACGTCCGACCTCCCAGCCAGAAGCGCCTGCAGGCGCCGGAGCCTCCCTTTGGGGCGCCCGTCATGGAGCCATCATGATCCAGCCGCTTTCACGCCTCCTGCGGAGCGCCTACGACCGTCCCGTTCTCATGCTGATGCTGGCGACACTGGCCTGGGGCGGCAATTCGGTGGCGGGCAAAATGGCAATTGGCGAAGTTTCGCCGATGGTCATCGTATTCCTGCGGTGGGCCATCGTCGGCAGCATTGTGCTTGTGACCATGCGCAAGGGCATCGCACAGCATTGGCCGCAGATGCGTCCCTATTTCCCGCATCTGACGCTGATGTCACTCTTCGGCTTTGTTGGCTTCAACATGCTGTTCTACATTGCAGCCCATTCAACCTCTGCGGTCAATCTCGGCATCATTCAGGGCGCCATGCCTGCCCTTGTGCTTGTCGGGGCGATGATTGCTTTCGGCACACGGGTGGCCGCTCTGCAAGTGGCTGGCATCTTTGTCACGATGACGGGCGTCGCTCTGGTGGCGGCCAAGGGCGATCTGAGCAATCTGGCGGCACTGGAGATCAACCTGGGCGACGGCATCATGCTGATCGCCTGCGTCTTTTACGCAGGCTACACGCTCGCCCTGCGCAACCGTCCGCTCGTGCCGGGCGCCATCTTCTTCGGTGTCATGGCGCTTATCTCCTCTGCGGCATCCATTCCTCCGGTGATCTACGAGGTAATGGCGGGAGATGCTCTCTGGCCGACACCAAAGGGCTGGCTGATCGTGCTTTTCATCGCCATCTTTCCGTCTTTCCTCTCGCAGATTTTCTTCATGCGCGGCGTGGAGCTGATCGGCCCGGCACGGGCGGGTATCTTCATCAATCTTGTGCCCATCTTCGGCGCCATTCTGGCGGTTCTGATCCTGAGCGAGCCTTTCCACCTCTACCACGCCCTTGCGCTGGGTCTGGTGTTCACCGGCATCTGGCTGTCCGAGCGGCGAAAGGCACCGGAGGCCGCCTCTGCGTCAGGCGAGGGTTAAGCACATAAAAAAACTGCTCTCAAAACAGCTTGGCAGAGAATTTTAACCACATTTTGCCACATCGCACGCCAAGATAGGCACATGCACACTCCTGTCGTCATCGCGGCCTTCGCCAGCCTTCTTGTTGTCATCGCATTGCTGCAGCCCCTGGCGCGGCGGCTTGACCTCGCGCCCAGCGTTCTCATCGCCGCGGTGGGGGCCATGATCGGCGTACTCGCGGCCTATCTGCTCTACACGCCGCGCACCGACGCATTCAACGCGCTGGCCTATGTCTTCGTCGATCCACCGATCGATTCCGAGACGGTGCTCTACGTTTTCCTGCCGCTTCTGCTGTTTCAGACGACACTGACGCTGGATGTGCGCCGAATCCTGGAAGACTGGGTTCCAATCCTGCTGCTGGCAGTCATCGCCGTGCTGGTGGCCACCGCGATCATCGGCTTTGCATTGTTTCCGCTGGCGGGCGTTTCCCTGGTGGCCTGCCTGCTGCTGGGCGCCATTGTTGCCACCACAGACCCCGTAGCCGTTGTCTCCATCTTCCGCGATATCGGCGCCCCCGGGCGCCTCGGACGCCTCGTTGAGGGCGAAAGCCTGCTGAATGACGCCGCCGCTATCGTGCTCTTCGTTATTCTGCTGGGCATGCTGACTGGTGCGCAGACCCCCGAACCGATGGCGGCTGTCGCCACCTTTTTCCGGTCCTTCATCGGCGGCATCCTTCTGGGCCTCGTTGTCGGGCGCGGAGCGGTGGCCTTCCTGCCGATGATGCGGGAGAACAAGCTGGCGCAGGTCACCTTCTCCGTTGCCCTGCCCTATCTCGTCTACGTGGTCAGCGAGCAGCTGGCGGATGTTTCGGCCGTTGTCGCCGTGGTCGCCAGCGGCATCGTCTTCAATCTCTATGGCCCGGCCCGCATCACGCCGGACGCCTGGTCCTACCTGCATGATGTGTGGGAACAGATTGCCTTCTGGGCCAGTTCCCTCATCTTCGTGCTCGCCTCGATCCTGATCCCCGAGCTGCTGACAGGCTTCCGGATGCTGGACGCCCTGCTGCTGGTCGTCCTCATCGTTGCTGCGCTTGGCGCCCGCGCTGTAGTCATCTTCGGGATCATGCCGCTCCTGGAAATGATGAAACTCAGCGAACCGGTCAATACACGCTACAAGACCGTCATTCTCTGGGGCGGCATGCGCGGCGCGGTGACGCTGATCCTGGCGCTGTCGATCACCGAGCACCGGACCCTGCCGGATGACGTGCAGCGTTTCGTGGCCGTTCTCGCGACCAGCTTCGTGCTCTTCACCCTGCTGATCTACGGCACCACGCTGAAGCCACTGATCAAGATCCTGAAGCTCAACACCCTGTCACCGCTGGATCAGGCGCTGCGGCACCAGTTCCAGGCTCTTGCCCTTTCGGATGTGCGGGACGAGGTGGACGAGGCCGCGCACGCCTATTCCATCTCCGATGCCATCGCCCGCAAGGTCAGTGACGACTACGCGGCGCGCTCGGCGGAAGCGGCTGAAATCAATGCCTTTGCCGAAGACATCATGGACCGTGAGCGGGTGCTGCTGGGTCTCATCGCCCTTGCCGACCGCGAGCGGGTTCTGGTGCTGCGCCATTTCCGCGAGGGCACCGTCTCCAACCGCACCATCACCAGCCATCTGGCCATTGTCGGGCGTATCGCCGATCAGGCGCGGACCAAGGGCCGTACCGGATACAACCGCTCGGCCCGCCGGATCGTCTCTTTCGGCAGGCTGTTCCGCCTTGCCCAGTGGACGCAGCGCTGGCTGAAGATCGACCTGCCGCTGCGCATCCTCGTGGCCGACCGTTTCGAGCGGCTGCTGCTGACCCGCATCGTCCTGAACGAGCTGATCGAGTTCAACAGCAACCGCATCAAGCCGCTTCTTGGCGACCGCGTGGCCTCGATCCTGCACGAAACCCTCGACATCCGCCGTGAGGACATCGTGCAGGGACTGGATGCCATGCGCCTGCAATATCCCGATTATGCCGATGCACTGGAGCTGGACTTCCTGCGCCGCACAGGCGAGCGATTCGAAGAGGCGGCCTACTCCGATGCCTATACCCAGACGCTGATCGGCACCGAGCTTTACAACGATCTGAAGCACGAGCTGTCCCAGCGCCGCACCACAGGCGGTGGCCGCCCGCGCCTGGACCTTGGCCTGAAGACCCGCGATCTCGTTGCCCAGAACCCGTTCTTCTCCGGGCTGAAGGATGCCGAGCGTGAGGAGATCGTCCGCCTGATGCGTCCGCGCTTTGCAACGCCCGGCGAATACATCATCCGCAAGGGCGAGAAGGGTGATGCGGCCTATTTCATCTCATCGGGAGCAGCTGAGGTGCGCACGGCCTTCGGCACTCATGCTGTCGGACGTGGTGACGTGGTGGGCGAAATCGCCCTTCTGACCGGCCAGCCGCGCAGTGCCGACGTGGTGGCCCTTGGCTACTGCAATCTGCTGGTGCTTTCCGCCACAGACTTCCGCGCGTTGATGAAGCGCTCTGCCGATCTGCGCGCCCACGTGGAGCATCTGGCTCAGGTCCGCCTTGGCATGAACCAGGCAGATGCGGCAGCGCTTGCCACGCCGGAATAGCTTTCCCCCGCTGCAGAACACTTTTGCCGCCTTCCGGTCTTGCCGGAGGGCAGGCCCGCGGGCTAGCTTGCAGCCGGAGTTGTCAGACAACATGGCCGCACAGGCCTGTGGCCGTATGGGAGATGTTTCATGGATTTCACCGGCAAGACCGTTCTCGTCACCGGCGCAAGCTCCGGCATTGGCCGTGCCACCGCCATTGCCTTCCTGAAGGCCGGTGCGAATGTGGTTCTCACCGGCCGCCGGGAGGATGCCCTGGCGGACACACTCGCGCGTTCGGGCGCAGCCGCTGACAAGGCCCTGATCCTCGCCGGAGATGTCAGCACCGAGAGCTTCACCGATGGTCTCTTTGCCCGTCTGGGCGAGCGGTTCGGCCGTCTGGACGTTGTGTTCAACAACGCCGGCATCAGCCTGCCCTCGACGCTGATCGACGACATGAAGCCGGAGGACTTCCGCAAGGTGCTCGACGTGAACGTCTACGGCGCTTTCCTCATTGCCCGTGGCGCCTTCGGCATGATGCGCCGCCAGTCGCCGCAGGGCGGGCGCATCATCAACAACGGCTCGATCTCTGCCGCTGTGCCGCGTCCGGGCTCAGTCGCCTACACAGCGTCCAAGCATGCTATCACCGGCCTCACCCGCACCCTGTCGCTGGATGGCCGCCCATTCTCCATCGCCTGCGGCCAGATCGACATTGGCAACGCCGCCTCGGACATGACGGAAGTGATGCAGAAAGGCGTGCCGCAGGCCAATGGCACCATCGCCCCGGAACCGGTGATGGATGTCGCCCATGTCGCCAATTCCGTGCTGCACATGGCCAGCCTGCCGCTGGAAGCCAATGTCCAGTTCATGACCGTTATGGCCACAAATATGCCCTTCATTGGCCGCGGCTGATTTTCTTTCAATATCTCAGGCAGACGCCATCGGACCTTCCGGCGGCGTCTGTATTTTGCAACTGACCTGAGATTAAATCTTTCAGATGGCAAAAAATATTCCAATAATAAATAATAATATAACTCGAAAATACTTTCAGAATTTTTCTGCAAAATCGCCACACAAACACCAAACCGGCAGTTCATCCTAACTTAATGTGCAGCTTTGTCAGTTTCCGGCAAGGCAGAGACATTGTTTTTGATTAGGAATTCGCGGAGCCGGTCCCGTGCATCACCCGCTCTTCAGCTTCCGGCGTATGCGGTACAGTCTGCTTCCGGCTGCTATGCTGTTGCAGGCAGGAATGATGCCGGCCAATGCGCAAGCCGTCTCACAGGGATGCCTCGAGATCAATGCCGGACATTTCAACGCCATGTCCGGCAATCTAAATCAGATCGAGCGGACGGCAAGCGGCTTCGGCAGTGGTGATACCGTGACCATCACCTTCACACCGGACAGCAGCACGCCCTATCGCTACACCCTGTATGAAACCGGCGAAACGCCCAGATCTGCGGCCCCCGCAGGGGCAATGACAATTACCCGCACCATCGAGGGGGCAAACAGTGCATTGACACTGCAGTTCCGGACGGAGGGGCTCTATTTCGGCACGGTCACCGTCACCGCATCCTGTGTGCCATCCCGGGAAACGGGACCTCTCAGCCCGGAGGCAGCCAGCATCCGCAATTTCCGGCAGGCACAGGGGCGGGCGTCTCTTTCCGCCTTGGCGGCCTCGGCCAGCACCATGAGCGATGTGGTGAGTGGCAGCATCGGCACCGGCTTCGGCGGGGGAAAATTCTTCGCGGCAGCCCCCGGCTACATCACCCTCAACCTTGGCGAAGGCATCGCCGCCAAGGAGAATGCGGCACGCAACCGGAAACTCTTCCGAAAGCTGCGGCTGGACGAAAAGCTGGCGCTTGCCGCCACCCGCCAGCCTGTCCCGGTACAGCGCCCGTGGACAGCCTGGGCCACCGTGCGCGGCAGTTGGCTGAGTGGCGGCCCGGAAAGCACCGGCAGTCAGATCAATGCCCTGTCGGGCGTTGGGTACCGGATGGCACCGGATACGATCCTTGGCGTCATGGCCGGGTCCGAGCGCTTCGATTACGGCTACACCTCCGCCAGGTCCGGCCTGATCGGCGAAGGCACCACTCTTGGCAGCTATTCCGGCTGGCGGCTGACGCCGGCACTGACGCTCACCACCATGGCCGCATGGTCGGGCCTCACGTACAAGGGCCGCTCTGATGGCATTGATGGCAAGTTCTCCGGCTCACGCTATCTTCTGGGCGCCGGCTTGAGAGGCCGTCAGACATTTGGTCCCATTACCCTCTCTCCGGAAGCTCGATTCTATGGCGCTTACGAGAGGCACGGCGGCTTCACGGCCAGCAATGGTACCTCGATGGAGGCGATGGACGTGTTTCTGGGGCGCACGACCCTGGGCGCGAAAGCCAGTATCACGCAGACGCTTACCCCTTATATCAAGGCCACTCCTTATGCGGGCGTCTACGCCAACCTGCGTTACTCGCAAGCCCTTGACCTGCGCCACCCCAATACCGAGCCAATGGTGGCCGGAACCTGGTCTGCCCTCACCAGTGCCAGTCTCGGTGTCAACTTTGCTGGCCGCCGGGGCGCCAGCCTCAATCTGGGCGGCCAGGTCTCGGACATTGGAGCCAGCAGTCAAAGCTGGAGCGCCACAGGGCGCCTCTCCATCGGCTTTTGAAGCGCTCAGCGCCGAATGCCCCGCATCATCTGCCGCTTGCCCGCAAAGCCCTTGATGCGCTCCACCTCGAAGCCTGCCGCCTCAAGATTGCGCCGCACCCATCCGGCAGCGCTATAGGTGGCGAAGGTGCCGCCTGCCGCCGTCAGGCCATGGACAGCCCTCATCAATTCCGGGCTCCAAAGCTCCGGGTTCTTCGCGGGAGAAAAACCGTCGAGAAACCACGCGTCCACCGGCAGGGCAGACAGCAGCCCGTCCGGCCCCTGCTCTGCTGAAAGTCCTGGCAGCAGGCTGCGCGCGTCACCAATCCCAAGCCACAGTCTTACGCCGCCCATCGCCGCCAGATGCCAGCCCGGTATCAGGGCACTGTCCTCTGAGGCCATGCCAGCAAGCGCCGCCCGCAGTTGAGCCGCCTCCCCGGCCACCTCCGGAAAGGCCGCATGCGCCCGCTCAAGCTGCGCCAGCGTCATGGGATAGGCCTCGAAGGACAGAAAGGTCAGCTGCGGCGGCGCCTCCAGTGTCCGGATCAGTTTCAGCGTCGCCAGAAGATTGAGCCCCGTACCGAAGCCAAGCTCGCCGATGCTGAAGCTCTGCCGCCCCGCCATCCGCTGCGGCAGGCCATTTCCGGCGTGGAACACATGGCCCGTTTCCGCCAAACCTCCTGCGCGGGAGAAATAGGTGTCGCCGAAGCTCCCGGCACGGGGCACCCCGTCTTCCAGCCATTCCAGCTCCGGCGCTGTGCCTGCCTGCGGCAATTCAGCACTCAAATCCTCTTGCCCTGCCTGTGTCATGCGCTACTGATCGGTTCGTGACAGTTGCATTGGCTTGCATCAACTCCGGATGAGATGTCAAAGCCAATCCATCCTTCTGCCCGCGCCATCAGCCCAAGCCAAGGACGCCCCGCATGACCCAGCAGCCCAGCCCCGCCATCCTTCAGGGGGCACCGGATGTTCTGGTCATCGGCGCTGGTGTCTTCGGCCTCTCCACCGCACGGGCTGCGGCAGAGGCCGGTCTGTCGGTCACGCTGGTGGAAGCAGCTCAGGTGGGGTCAGGCGCCAGTGGGGGCGTTCTTGGCGCGCTGATGCCGCATATGCCCGCCCGCTGGAACGCCAAGAAGGCCTTTCAGTTTGAGGCCCTTGCCGGTCTTGAGGGGCACATTGCCCGGCTTGAGGGCGAGACGGGCCTTGAGACCGGCTACCGCCGCTGCGGCCGGGTTCTTCCCATCACCACGGCGGATCTTCTCGCGCACCACAACGCCCGGGCGGCTGAGGCGCGGACGCACTGGAACACCCCTGCTACCGGCTTTGCCTACGAGATCGAGGAGGCGGGGAACCACGCTGCCTGGCTTGCCCCCGAGGCTGCCCCCTTTGGCGTTGTCCGCGAGACTCTGGCCGCGCGCATCAGCCCGCGCCGCTACCTTCAGGCGCTGGCGCAAGCCTTTTCCGCGCGCGGACGCCTCATCACCGGTGCGCCCGTTGCCAGAGTCAGTGGCAGCGCCCCTTCCGTCACCCTCGCGGATGGCCAGGTGCTGAGCGCCGGGGCCGTCGTTCTGGCGCAGGGCTTTTCCAGCTTTGCCGTGCTGGAGGCGCTGACCGGCAAGCCTCTTGGCGAAGGCGAGAAGGGACAGGCCCTGCGCTTGGCCGCCCCGGAGCTCTCCACCATGCCCGCCGTCTACTGCGACGGCCTCTACGTTGTGCCCCATGGGGACGGCACCGTCGCCATCGGCAGCACCGCGATTGCCGGCCGCACGGACACCGAAGCGGAGCCGGGCCCCGCCGCGGCCCTGCTCGCCCGCGCCATCCGCTTCTGCCCGGCCCTTGCGGGCCGCGAGCTTGTGGAGACCTGGGCCGGAGTGCGGCCAAAGCCGTTTGGCCGTGATCCCCTTGTGGGCCGCATTCCCGGCTTCAACCGGATCTTTGCCGCCACCGGAGGCTTCAAGATCAGCTTTGGCATCGCCCACCTCGTGGGGGCGGCGCTTGCCGCCGAGCTTGCCGGCAAGGAGCCTGAGCACCCCCTGCCCCCGACCTTCCGCGCCAGCGCCCACTTTGCCTAACCGCACAGTTGTTCCTGCTGACATTCCGGCCTCCATCTGCCCCTGGAGCCAAGCCTCCGGACGGCGCTGCTTGCTCAACAAAGGCTTCCATTCCTAAGGACGCCGGGACACTGCACATGTGAGGCGAAGGGCTGGACAGCCCGGCGGCGGTTTATTACTCTCCCTGAAACGAACCGAACGGTTCGGTACGCAAACCGTCACCAAAGTTGCAGGGGAAGACTATGAGCCTTGAAAGCGTACGCGCCTTCTTTGCCAGCAAGGCACCGGACATCGAGGTGATGGTGAAGGACGCCAGCACCGCCACCGTGCTGGAAGCTGCCGCAGCCCTTGGCGTTGAACCGGCGCAGATCGCCAAGACGCTCTCCATCGCCGCCGGCGATGAGACGATCCTTCTGGTCACACGCGGCGATGCCCGCCTCGACAACAAGAAGGCCAAGGCCACATTCGGCAGCAAGGTGAAGATGCTTGGCCTGGATGTGGTGGAAGAGATCACTGGCCACCCGGTTGGCGGCGTCTGTCCCTTCGGCCTTGCCCGCCCTCTGAAGGTCCACTGCGACGTGTCACTGAAGGCCTTCGATGTGGTCTTTCCGGCTGCCGGCGCCGTCAATGCTGCGGTCTGCATCACGCCGGAGCGCATGGCCGAGCTGACGGATGCCATCTGGGTGGATGTCTGCCGCGAGCCGGAAGCCGCCACGCAGGACGCCTGAACGCCGTCCTGCAGCTTCATCTTGCCGCCGCATTCTCTGGCCTTAATGCCGCTCCAGATTTCTATTCGCGGAGCGGACCAGATGATTTCAACCCGTTATTCTCTTGCCCGGCTCGCCGCCATCTCACTTGCCGGCGTTTCCATGACCGTTTTTCCGGCAAGTGCCGGGAGCATCAACGTTACATTCACTCTGTCTGGCGAGGCATTTGACGGCCCGCCCGCCTACGAAATCAGATATGGTGACCAGGAAATAGCCAAGGGCACTGTTGAAAACGCAATCGATACATCCACAGACGGACCGCTCTCCAAGCTGACGGACTGGCAGGACCATCAAAAGTCAGTCACCGTCACTGTCGATTCTGCCGATCTTGAGAAGAACCAGCCTTTCTCCGTCCACTTCACCAATGACAAATGGGGCGGCGCGGGTAGCGGGCTCGACCGCAATCTTTATGTGATTTCCGCACAAGTTGGCGACGTGAAGGTCGCCTCCGGGGACATGAAGGTCCTCGACAAGGCTCAGCCCAAAGACAACGCCACCGGACCGCGCGGTGCCCGGCTTGGCAACAATTCCAGCATTGCCGTGATTGCGCCCCCTGCAACCGGCTGGCTCCCCGCAGCCATGCAGGCCACATCAAGTGCGGGTGCGCCGCAATCTGCCGCAGCTGCCCCTGCCGCCCCTCAGGCCGGAACGTCCCCGTCAGCGCTAGCCGCAGAGCCTGCGCAAGAGGCGTCTCCCGCGGCCGGCTCTCAGACAGATGCCACAACACCAGCTGCGCCGGAAAAAGTGCCGAATGCGCCAAAGTCAAAGGCCTCGACCAACACGGCAACCCCCAGCCCGAAAGCAAAATGCGCACCGAAGACGCTCGGCGTTTCCGGTTTCCCGCTCAATCGCTCGGATCTTCCCGCTGATGCTCTGCCGCAGTTGAAGGCTCTGGCCGAGGCGGCTGCGAAGGAGGGCTGCAAACTGGAAGTCACCGGCTTCAGCTCCGTCGCAGGTCCGCGCAAAATGAACGAAGCCCTTGCCAATGTGCGTGCAGATGCTGTTGCAGATTTCCTCAAGGCCCAGGGCGTCAGCGCAGACAGCATCACCGTTGTATCCGGTGGAGAAACCCGCCGCTTTGGCCGCAAGGGCGTCCTCAACCGCCGCGTTACTGTGGAAGTCGTGGACGGAAACTGAGACCAGTTCTCCCGCGAAATGAAAAATGCCCCGGCTCATCACCGGGGCATTGCTGTGTCAGGCTGACGCCAGATCTCAGTAGCTGCGGCCCACGCTGACGTAGTTGAAGCCGCGCTGGGTCATGTCTTCCATGCGGTAGATGTTTCGCAGATCAACGACATTCGGCGCCCGCATGATCGACTTCAGACGGGTGAGATCCAGCGCACGGAACTGGTCCCATTCGGTGATGATCACCACTGCATCCGCATTCTCGACCGCATGATATGGGCCGTCGCAGAACATCACGTCCGCCATCGACTTGGATGCCTCGTGCATGCTCACCGGATCGAAGGCGCGGATTGTGGCACCGGCTTCCTGCAGGCGCTTCACGATCGGGATGGACGGTGCTTCGCGCATGTCATCGGTGTTCGGCTTGAAGGCAAGGCCAAGCACGGCGATCGTCTTTCCGGCAATGTCGCCGCCGAGATGACGGATCACCTTGTCGGCCATCGCCAGCTTGCGGTCATCGTTGACCTTGATCACCGTATCGACGATCTGCACCGGAGACCCGGCCTCATGGCCGATCTTGGACAGGGCCAGCGTGTCCTTCGGGAAGCAGGAGCCACCGTAGCCGGGGCCTGCATGCAGGAACTTGGAGCCAATGCGGTTGTCGAGGCCGATACCACGCGACACTTCCTGAACGTTCGCTCCCACCTTCTCGCAAAGGTCGGCCATCTCGTTGATGAAGGTGATCTTCACAGCGAGGAACGCGTTGGCGGCATATTTGATCAGCTCTGACGTGCGGCGGCGCGTCACCAGGATCGGCGTCTCGTTGAGATAGAGCGGGCGGTACAATTCGCGCATCACCTGCACGGCGCGCTGGTCATCCGTGCCGACAACAATGCGGTCCGGACGCTTGAAGTCCTCAATGGCCGCACCTTCGCGCAGGAACTCTGGGTTGGAGACAACGGCAAAATCAGCTGCCGGATTGACCCGGCGGATGATGTCTTCCACCTCGTCGCCGGTGCCGACCGGCACGGTGGACTTGGTCACCACGACCGTGAAATCCTTGATGGCGGCAGCGATCTCTTCGGCCGCACCATAGACGTAGCTCAGATCAGCATGCCCGTCGCCACGGCGCGACGGCGTGCCCACGGCAATGAACACCGCATCCGCGCTGGCAATGGCTTCAGCCGCGTCGGTGGTGAAGGACAGACGCTCTTCGCGCACATTCTTGGCCACCAGTTCAGCCAGGCCAGGCTCATAGATGGGGATCTGCCCCTTGTTCAGGGCTTCGATCTTGCTGGCGTCCTTGTCGACGCAAATGACGGTGTGACCAAAATCCGCAAAGCAGGTGCCGGACACAAGCCCGACGTAACCAGTACCAATCATTGTCACGCGCATGGCGATAACCTCATTTACTCAAATATTGCTTGCTTTCAGAACCACCGGAGCAAGCTCCGGATCGCCGATCGCGATGAAAGCGGAATTCTCGAGCCCACTGCCATCCCGGGAGGCGGGAGCGTGGTACGCGAGTTCCGTGGCCTCTGCCCCGCCCGGGGTCAGCGACAAAACCCGTCCGCCGGCTGCACGCAGAACCGCATGCCCGGCAGCAATATCCCATTGCATGGTCGGCGAGAGGCGCGGATAGACATCCGCACGCCCTGCGGCCACCAAGCACAATTTCAGTGAAGATCCTGCGGATGTAACGTCCGCGACAGGCAGTTGCTCAATCAACTGTTTCGTATGCGCGCAGGCATGGGAACGGCTGGCCAGCACCGTCAAGCCGCTCTCCGGCGCAGGACGGACATGGACCGGCACGCCTTCCCCCGCCTCAAGCGCGTCAGATCTGACCCAGGACATGCGGGCATCCACACCACTGGTCCAGTAGATTTCACCTGATGCGGGAGCATAGACGACACCAGCCACCGGAATGCCCCGGTCAATCAGCGCAATATTGACTGTGAATTCGCCGTTGCGGCTGATGAACTCCCGGGTTCCATCAAGTGGATCAACGAGAAAATAGCAGCTGGCTGCAGCTGGCACATACCCGGCAGAAACCGCCTCTTCCGCGATAACCGGTATGTCCGGAAAGAATGTGGCGAGCCCCTTGAGAATAACCGTCTCAGCAGCTTGGTCAGCCAGGGTAACGGGCGAGCCGTCCTTTTTTTCGGCAGCTCCGTGGGCACCGGTATAGATCTCAAGGATGGCGCGGCCAGCTTCCAGCGCGAGGCTGATCAACGGCTTGCAATCAATGGCAGCTTCGCCCGCTGCAGCCATTTGGCCAAGCTTTGTCACCCAAGATCCCCACGCTTTGCACTGCTCTTCTCATACAGAGGAAAACAATGAAGTGCGAGCAGAAATTGGCGGCAGAAGGTGCGAGTGAAATCAGCGACTTCCCAGGCACTGCTCAGGCAGCGAGACGTTCTGCGGGCTGGCTTGCAGCACTTGTGCGGGCCTGCGGACGAAGGACGGGGCCAGCCTTTGGCCGCATCATCAGTGCGGCCAATGTCGCAACGGCAAGCGCAACGGGCCAAAATAGCGCCGAAACCACGGCGAGTGCGGCAGAAAAGCGGGAAGAATTGCGGGTTTCAATGAGCTCGGCGAAGGAGAAGGTCAGAAAAAAGCCAGCGATGACACAATAGATCCCACCACCGAAGAGGCTCAGAACAAGGGTTCCAGTCATCGCATACTCCACACCGGGTCGACTGCCGATGCCAATCTCCAGAGGCACTCCTGCCCAATGGAGATCCACGGCATTTGAGTAATTTGATTCATAGACTGGCAATCATTAACAAGGCTTGAACTTCCGCAGCTGCACTACTGTCCCGCAGCATTTCTCTTCAAGCGCCAGAAAAAGTGCACTTCGATAAAATTGTCCAGATCCATTTAAAATGGCCTCAGTAGGAGACGCTGTATCACTGGAACAGGATCAAGGGAAAGCTCCGCGCCGTAAGGTCTCCCCTCGGCGGCAGCAGCTTCCTCCATTAAAAATGGGAAAACGGTCATGTTCAAGAAAGTACTTGCAGCGGCAGCGACATCGCTTTTGCTCAGTGCACTCGCATATCAACCTGCACAGGCCAGTTGGTTTGGCGGTGCCCGTACGCTTGGCGACCCCGAAATCTCGCGCGCCGAACCGAAAAATACGGCACGTGCACCGCTCGCCTATCAGGTCTTTTGTCTGCGCAATAGCAAGGAATGCCGCAAGACGAAGGGAGCTTCCTCAGTTCCCTACACCGCCGGACTTGCAGCCAAGGTGCGCCGGGTCAATCTGTCCGTGAACCGCTCCATGAAGTGGAAGCAAGACGAACGTGAGATCTGGAAGATTGGTGGAGCAGCCGGCGACTGCGAAGACTTTGCCCTGACCAAGCGCAGCCAGCTCATCCGCATGGGCATTCCGGCAGGCGCCCTGCGCATGGCCGTTGTCAAGACCCGCAAGGGGGAAGGTCACGCGGTTCTTGTGGTTCGCACCAGCAAGGGGGACCTCGTCCTGGACAATACGAAGGACGAAGTTGTCACACGCGAGCAGACCAACTACCGCTGGCTTGCCATTGCCTCGTCAGACCCCAGCACTTGGGAACGGCTCTGAGCCCGGCCAGGAACACAACATGAGTGCCCCTGCGGCATTCGTATCACACCGTATCTCAAGACTTTCCTGCCGCGTAAGCCTGCAGCCCAAGACGCTCCGACATGAGCTCGTCCCTGATTTACATCAGGGGCGCCTCTTGTAGCCGTCAACTTCAATGCCCCCGCCTCTGGCAGGTCTCCTTGGACTGGTCAGCCTCATCATCAGAGGCGCATCTGGCCTTTGTTCAGCCTCTCAAAAAGCAGGTGCTGGGCGTAAAGCAGATAAGCCATATAAAACAAGGCGCGCCAATGCCGGCGCGCCTTGCGGGAAATGAAACTTTTTTTGCCAGTTTCAACGCCTCTCGGCACTGCAACAGCAAGAATACGCCGGTATTAGCCGCCGCTGGCAGCCGTCTCGGTATCGATGGTGTTCTGATTGCCGCCACCAGTGTTGCTGGAGACAGTGTCAGCAAGGTTTGCGAGCTGCTCGCGCTGGTTGGCATCAGCGCTGAACTCGGCTGCAGCTTCGATCCCGGCAGCCACATTGGCACCGGCACCCGGAATTTCGGCAAGCTGGGCAGCCAGATCCGCGATCACTGCGGCACGCCGGGCAGCAGGAACGTTAGCGAGAACAGCGCGCACCAGAGCTGCGCAATCACCACCGGAAGCGCAACCGGCGACGGCGGTTTCGACAGTCTGCGCCTGAGAAAATGCGGGGGCAGAAACGCCTGCGATCATCGCGGCAGCTACGCCCATACGGATCAGCTTGAAAAGAGCCATATCGTGTCTCCTAAACTATAAATTTAATCACGCAAAAACGCGCATGCCGTAACGTCGGGCATCTCTCAATTTCCTGTATGCCATACCCTCTAACACTTGTCATCAGTTTTTAAAGATCTCGTTAACCCACCTTGCCTTCATGGTTACCGCCATTCATGCGCATCGCAAGCCCGGCGTTCCGGCATTCTTGGGGTGGATCTGGGCACCGCCGCTTTCCGCTTCTATTCAGTTTTTCAGTGTAATACGCAATATCGTGATGTGGGTAACAGACATGGTCATGCTAGACGCATCACCATGGTTTCAGGTTCACGTTAAGCTTGCATTGCAGGCAAAAATGCAGAGTGATTTTAGCCTTGGCCTCCCGTAGAGTTAACTTCCCCGCCGGCCGCGCATTTGCCGGTGCTCTCGCCGGTTTATGCATGGCAGCAGCAGGCCTCGATGCCGTGCTTGGCGAAAGCAGTGCCTTCTTCACCCGCTCCGGCAACATGGCAGAACGGCTGGAACCGCTTTACAACGGCACCGCCCATGTCAGCCACTCAACCTACGCAAACAAACTTCTGATGCGCGATTGTGACGAGGCACTTTCCTCCGTCTATGCCCGGCTGCTGCCTCAGGAACAGCGGCTGGCCGGCGCGCGCAGCTGCCTTGCCCTGTCAGAGGGCGTGAACGCGTCCTCCCCGGCAGATGGGCTAGCCTGGCTCATTCAGGCAAAGGCACAGGACGCCCTTGGGGATATGCCTGCTGCTACCGCTGCCCTCAGGCGCTCCCAGGAGGCCTCTGCTGGCGAAGGCTGGCTGGCGGTCTCGCGTATCCGTTTTCTGCTGCCAAGGCTTTCCGGGATGGGCGAGGCAGCTCAGGCTGTCTTTGTGCCGGATGTGACGTTACTGGCAATGTCCAGGAATGGCCCTGCCCGGCTGGCTGAGATCTACAAGCAGCACGGAGAAAACGGACAGGCATTGATCGGCGTTATAGACAAGTTGCCAGATACGGCGAAGGCCCAGTTTCTAAAGCAGTTGCGTGCACTGTCCCGTCAGGATTCCTGACAAGCCTCAACGAGACAAGAACAGTGTTTTCAGAGATCATCAGATGTTGAGCAGCAGGACCAGAACTTCCCGAAACAGCCTGTCGGCAGGTGGCAGCGGCACAACGCGCCTCAATGACATGGCCGGCCGCATTCTCATTGCCGTCATATTCGCCGCGCCGGTGCCGCTCGGCAGCAACAGGCCTGTTTTCTGGGCGCTCTGGGCGCTGGTCCTAGGGCTCGTGTTCTCCTGGTATTGCTTCCAGCTTGGCCGCTCCGGTGGTGGCACCCTGCGGCTGCCCCTGTCATCGGCATGGCCCGTGGTCATCCCGTTCCTTGGCGCCGCCGCATTCATGCTGTTCCAGATTCTGCCCATTGGCAGCTTCACCTTCAAGGGGCAGACAGGCGCAACGTTTGAAACCGGTACTGCCAGTCTGGTTCCCGGCGACACGTTTCTGGCACTCCTGCGCTGGCTGTCTTACGGTGTTCTCTTCTTCCTTGCCGCCCAGGCCGGTGTGCGCAAGAACAGGGCGCGGCGGATCACCCTGTTTCTGACAGGCATCGTGACGCTGCAGGCGCTCTACGCCATCGTTGCTCTGCTCTATCTTGGTGACGGGGTGCTCTTCATCGAAAAAAGCCAGTATATGGGCGATGCGACCGGCACCTTCGTGAACCGCAACTCGTTTGCAACGTTCATCGGCTTCGGGGCCATTCTGGCTGCCCTGCTTGCCCTGCCGCCGGCGGCAGATGAACCTGGCGTTCCACCGCCGCAATTGCGGGGCGTGGGCCAGCGCAGCGGCCTGCCGAAGCGTGGTTTCAGAATTTCCTCGTCACAGGTTCTGGCGGCGACGGCCTTCCTCATCATGACGGCAGCTCTTGCCGCCTCAAACTCGCGCATGGGGCTCTTTGCTACCGGATGCGGCCTGGTGACGGCCATTTTGCTGCGCCTGTCCACCCTGCGCGGACGACTGACCGGACTTGCCCTTATGGTCGCGGGTGCCATTGCCATCATCGCCGTCTATGGACAGGGTACGCTGGAACGCAGCCTGACCGTCGAGCGCGATGCGGATGTCCGCCTTGCCGTCTATGAGAACACCTTGAAGATGATCCAGGACAGGCCTCTGCTCGGCTTCGGCGCCAGCAGTTTTGAAGCCGCCTATCCGCTTTACAACATCATGCCCCGGTCCACTGCCGTTGTTTATGACAGGGCGCATTCCACCTATCTCGCCCACTGGAGCGAAATGGGTATCGTTTTCGGCTCTCTTCCGATGGTCATCATAGCCCTCATCATGATTTCATTGCTGGGCGCGGTCTTGCGCCGCGGCAACAGGCAGATCGAGATCTGCGCCGCAGCGGGAGCCATTGTCCTTGGCGCCGTCCATTCGCTTGTCGATTTCAGTCTGGAGATCGAGGCGGTCACCTTCCTGTTCGTCGTTCTGTTAGGTCTCGGGTATGCCGGTGCCAGCGAGCGTGCCGGTCGCCAGAGCGCAGAGAACGGGGGCCAGCCTTGAAACGCTTGCTGGCAGCCTTCAACAGCCTGCTTTCCGGTCGCAACAGCATAAAAGAATCAGGCAACCCGCGCGTCATCATTCACGATGACCGGCCTCAGGTGCTCTATGCCATCGGCGACATCCACGGACGGCTGGACCTGTTCGAGGAACTGGAGGCGATGATCCTGGCCGACGCAGCTGGTTTCCCCGGTCCAGCACTGATCGTCCTTCTTGGTGACCTTGTCGACCGGGGCCCTGCCACGGCGCAGATGCTTGACCGCATGCTGGCCCCACCGCGCGGCGGCATGGAGCGCATCATCCTTGCCGGCAACCACGAGCTGATGATGCTCGGCTTTCTGGAAGACCCAAAGGCAAACATGGCCTGGCTTGCCCACGGCGGACAGGAAGCCCTGTTCTCATATGGCATGAGTGCCGACGAGACCGACAGCCTGCGGCGCAATCCAAAGGCTGCCTACCCGCTGCTGCGCAGCTACATCCCGGAAGAGCACCTCAATCTGCTGGACAGCCTGCCGACTGCCTGCGCAATGCCCGGCATCATATTTGCGCATGCAGGAATCCGGCCAGGTGTGCCGGTTGCCCTGCAGAACGACATCGACCTGACCCGCATCAGGGGCGGCTTCCTGGACAGCACGGCCGATCACGGCGCCATCGTGGTGCATGGCCATACAGTGGTCGAGACGCCGGAGGTGCACCGGAACCGCATAGCCATCGATACTGGTGCCTACGCGACAGGAATACTGACTGCACTGCGCGTGACCTATGATGGCGGCATCTCGTTCCTGCAGACCGGTGCTGGACGTATGGGCACGGCTCAAGTATGACTTTCCGCGATAATGCTTTATCTTCAATCATTGACCCAAGACCTGAGCCCTCCCCTCAGTCTGACAGGAAAGATTTCTTTTCATGGATGACGCAGAGATTGATTTCCGCCATATTTTCGGCATCGTCCGCCGCCAGATCCGTCTCATCCTTGCGACCATTGCGATCGTTCTGGCCGTCGCAGGGATAGCGCTCTTTTCGATTACGCCGCTCTACACAGGGACCGCCCTCGTACTGGTGGATCCAAGCCGCAAGAACCTCCTTGATCCCAGCAGTGCCCTCGGGTCCACGTCCGCAGACAGCGCGCGCGTGGAGAGCGAGGTTGAGATCGTCGATTCAGACGCAGTTCTCCTGTCCGTCATTGCCGAAAAGGGGCTGGTGACAGATCCCGAGTTCGGGGTCAAAATCGGCCTTCGCGACAGGCTGCTCGCCTTTCTTCGCATCAGGGACCTGAGGCTGCCGGCCGGAGAGGAAGCGCTTGGCAACGTTCTGGCCAAATTCAAGAACAATGTCTCGGTCTCGCGCCGCGGTCTGACCTATCTGATTGCAGTCAGCGTGCGCTCCGAGGATCCGGCAAGAGCTGCCGAACTCGCCAATGCCATCACCACCACCTACATCCGCCTGCAGATCGAATCCAAGACGTCGAACACGCGGGACTCGCGCGATATCGTGGAGCGGCAGGTAGCGGATGCAGAGTCTGCCGTCATTTCCGCCGAAAAGGCCTATGACGACTTCATTCTCTCCAACGTCAATGCGATTGCTGAACAGACCGGACGAACCGATCTGACCACGATGCGCGGCCGGATCGACCAGCTGCTCTCCGAACGGTCGATGACCGAAAACCGGGTGCAGGCCCTGCGCCAGAGCGTTTCGCAAAGCGACTGGCAGAGCGTTGCGGATAATCTCCAGGATGCAGCCGTGGCGGAGTTGAACCGTCAGCGCATGGAACTTGAGCGCAGTCTGGCGCAGGCTGAAAGCGGATCTGCCCGGGCCGTCAACCTGCGCGCGGAACTGGACAAGATCAACGCCGGGCTCAAGGAGCAGTCCACCACCGCCCTGCAGCAGTTGCAGAACTCCGCTGCCACCTACGAGCAGGAGGCCGCAACGCTGCGGCGGGACCTGAGCAGCGCGATCCTCAACAGCAACCTGCCGGCCGACATGCTGGCCCAGATCTACCGCCTGCAGCAGATCTCCCGCAACGCCACGACACAATACCAGACGCTGCTGGCCAGGTCGCAGGCGCTGGAAACCGAAGCGGCGCTACAGATCGCCGACAGCCGCGTCGTGTCTCCCGCCTATCCGCCGAACCGCCCCAGCTCGCCCAAGGTCCCTCTGATACTTGGTGTGGCGACTCTCTTCGCCATCGGAGCCGGCCTGGCACTTGCCTTCATCTTCGAGAATTTTGTCGGTGGCTTCACCGATGAAGAGCAGGTTCAGGCCGTCACACGCCTGCCGCTGGCAACTGTTGTCCCACGGCACACGGCCAATACGGCCGCCATGCATTCGGTTTCCGATGCGCTGGTCGACAGCCCCTTGTCAATGTATGCGGAATCCATCCGCAGACTCCGGGCAACGCTTGATAATGCGCTTCAGAACTCCATGGCTCCGAAGCCTGAAGATGCCAAGAAGGCCGGACGTGTGATCATGCTGTCTTCCGCCATGCCTGGCGAAGGCAAGTCGACGCTCGCCCTCTCGCTGGCCCGAACGCTTGCTCTTTCGGGCGCAAGCACGCTGATCATCGATTGTGACTTCCGTAAGCCGAGTATCCAGCGCCATCTGAACATCGAGCCGTCCAATGGACTGGTGGACTTCCTGATCGGCGACATCGGTTCGGATGAGTTGCTGCAGAATATCGTGAGGTCCGACCCGAAAACTTCACTCACAGCTGTCGTTGGCGCCCGCCGGGCAGACGTGCCGACGGATCAGCTGCTCACACAAGAGAAGTTTTCCCGGCTGATCCAGACTGCGCGTCCCCGCTTTGACTACATCGTCCTGGATTCCCCGCCGATCGAGCCGGTCGTCGATGGCCTTTATCTCGCGAAGTATGCGGATGTGATCACGTTTGTGATCCGTTGGGCCCGGACTCCGCAGCGCATGTGCGTCAATGCCATCCAGCGCCTCAACCAGACAAAGAACGAACGGTGCCGTATTCTGACTGTCCTCAATCAGCAGGAAGGCAAGCACTCGTTTTATAACACTTACTCTGACTATTACAGCGAGTGACACAAAGGACATCAGGCAGATAAATTGCATCATCCCCGCAAGGATTGTTCAACGCAGGTTGAGAAACTGACCTGATATCTGCTCATTCTCAAGTTCATTGCCGGGCACATGCCATTGCCCGGCAATTTTTCGATGCGCTTTCATAGGCACTGCCTCGCATGAATGGACGGCGCAAACATGCGGGCGGCTGAAATCTGGGCTCCCGCAACGGAAAGATGCTCAAAAGTGCCGCAGCATCCCAATTGCGCTGCAGTGCGGGATGTGTTACGTAAAAGTTAAAAGAAAACTGAGAATTATTCAGATTGTTACACACTGCGCCTTTTTGAAGCGCAACCTGATTAAAGCAGCCCGTCACGGACGGGCAATATTGATTTCTTATGCGTTTGGAGATTGCGATGGTGCACGAGTTTATGGATGGCGAAGCACGCAAGCGTTCGACTCCGGTGAAGGCTGCAAGACGCCTTCCCTTCTTCTCCAGAGCCCTTTCCGAACGCAATCTTGCTCCCGGGCGCCACGTAGGCCCGTTGACAGCAGGCCGGCAGCATGGCGTTGCTCTGCCGGTTGAACTTGGGGCACCTTTGGCTGCTCAAACGGGCACCAGCCAAGTTCATCAACCCGCCATTCCAGCCCCGGAAGAGACCTTGCAGGATGCGCTGGCCGCCGCCAGCGGTATCCACAACGGCCTGCGCGCCCGCATCCGTCCCTTCCTGAAGCGCAGCATTGACATTGCCGGCAGCGCTGCAGGCCTTATCCTTCTAAGCCCCCTGCTTGCTGGTCTTGCCATTGGCGTCAAATTGTCGAGCCCAGGCCCGGTGATCTTCCGTCAAGCGCGCTACGGCCGTAACAACGAGCTGTTCATGGCGCTCAAGTTCCGCTCCATGTATGTGGCCAAGCAGGATGCGACCGGCGTCGCCCAGACCCGGAAAAACGACCCGCGCATCACGCCGATTGGCCGCTTCCTGCGCAAGTCTAATTTCGACGAACTGCCGCAGCTCTGGAATGTGCTGAAAGGCGAGATGTCTCTTGTCGGTCCCCGCCCCCATGTGCCGGGCATGCTCGCTGCAGGCAAGCTTTATGAAGAGTTCGACACCCGCTACCTGACCCGCCATCAGGTGCGGCCCGGTATCACCGGCCTTGCGCAGGTCAACGGCTTCCGCGGCGAGACGACCGATCCCTACCATGCGTCCATGCGGCTGGAGTATGATCTGCAGTATCTCAAGTCCCAGAGCACGCGGGGCGACCTGAAGATCATCGTGATGACCGTGGTCAACGAATTCACACGCGGTTCCGGCTACTGATCCCAAGCAATAGCGGCATGCCATCAAAAAGGGCACAGAATCAGCTGTGCCCTTCTTTCCATTCCCAAGCTGAACGGCAGGCCGTCTGCTCAGCGATTACGCCGCCGCGATACCGTCGAGGAAGCGCTCCACTTCACTGCGCAGGTCCGAGGTGCGGGCGGCGAGCTTTTCGCTTGCCTCCAGAACCTGGCCAGACACTTCGCTGGCCTGTTCCACCGTCGCAGACAGGGCGTTCATGTTGCCGCGCACGGCCTGCGTGCTCTCGGCTGCCTTCTGAACGTTGCCGGAGATTTCACCCGTCGCTGCCCCTTGCTGCGTCACGGCCCCTGCAATGGCCGTGGTGTAGCTGTTGACGTCAGACATGGTGCGGGCAATGCCCACGATGGCCTCGACGGCTGCCCGGGTGGAATCCTGAATGGCGGAAATCTGTCCGGAAATTTCCTCAGTCGCCTTGGACGTCTGCGTCGCAAGTTCCTTCACCTCGGAGGCCACTACCGCAAAGCCGCGGCCGGCTTCACCGGCACGGGCGGCTTCGATGGTGGCATTCAGGGCCAGGAGGTTGGTCTGCTCGGCAATGGCACGGATCAGTGTCACGACCTCGCCGATGCGGTCGGCAGCTTCCGACAGGCTTTCAACCTTGCGATTGGTGTCGTCCACAGAGGCGGCAGCCATTTCAACAACCTGGCTGGTGCGCTGCACCTGGGAGCCGATTTCGCCGATGGAGGCTGCCAGTTCCTCGGCGGCGCCTGCAACGCTCTCGACGCTATGGGCCGCCACGCCGCTGACATCCAGCGTATTGCCGGCCTGGCGCGCGCTTTCGCCTGCTATTCCGGCAAGCGCCTGCGCAGTGCCCTCCATACCGGATGCCGTTTCACCCACAGCCGCGAGCGTTTCCTGCACCCGGTCCCGGAAGCTGGCAATCAGTGCCGTCATCCTTTCCTGCCGCTCCGCCTGGGCGCGGGCTTCCTCTTCATTGGCCGCTTCAAGCCGCTGACGCTCGAGGATGTTGTCGCGGAAAACGCGGATGGTGCGCATCATGCCGCCGAACTCATCCCGGCGCGCCTCCTGCGACAGATCAATGTCTGTGCGCCCTTCTGCCAGCCGTTCCATCTGCCCGCCAATGGCGCGCAGCGGCCGGGTAATGAGCATGGCCAGCAGGACCGCTAGGCCGATGCCTGCCGCAATGGCAAGAGCAACCGCGCCGCCAATCGTGCCCAGAGCACCGTTGGCGGCGGAGAACGCTGCCTGAGACTGGGCGCTGGCGAGCTGGCTGATCTGCTGACGCACATCTGCCGACAAGGCATCCAGCGCAGCCGCGGTTTCGGCCAGTTGCTGCAGGGCACTGGTCAGGCTTGCGAATTCGGCCGCATAGACATCCACCTCGGCCGTAATGGCCTCCACGGCGGGTTTGATTTCGGGAAAGGCACCTGCGTCAGCGGCCAGCGTGTTGGCAAGGGTCCGCAGGGATTCCATGCGGTTCAGCACCGGATCGGGCTTGAACGGCCCATCTGCGGCCAGTGTTTCCATCGTGGCCGAGCGCAACTCCAGTACGGCGCGGGTCAGCTTGTCCACGTTGCTCTTGACCAGATCAACAATCCCGGCCCTGCTCTGGGCAGCGGCTGCCGATTTGCGGGCCTCATCCTGCACAGCGTAGAGGTTTTGCTGCAGAGTGGAGGCCTGCTTGCGCACCCCTTCCAGCTCTCCGGCCAGAACAGCAACCGCCGCGCGGCGGCCCCAAGGGTTATCCATTGCACCAAGCGGCTGCAGGCGGGTGGCAAAGGCCGTCAGGCCTTCGGTCAGCGCCGCCAGACTGGCAGGCTCAATGCCGCTCCCCTTGACCTTGGCAATCGCCCCGGCGGCATCTGTGAGATGCCCACTTAGGGAGACGGCATCGCCGATAAGAGCAAGATTCCCGTCGCGCCCTGCACGCAGCAGCGTGATCTCGACCATCAGCAGGTTTTCCAGCATGCCGGACAAGGGCCGCACCACGCGGTCGGCCCGGTCACGCGTGCCTCCAGCCTTCTTGCTTTCGTCAATGGCAGCGCGCTGCGTCTGCTGCATCTGGTCGCTGATCGATGTCACGAGCGTGTCGAGTTTACCCGCAGAAGCCGTCAACCGCTCAAGCTGAGTCTGCCGGGCGGCGATGGTGCCGACAACTTCGGTGAAATTCGCCTGCAGCTCCGCGACTGCGTTCGAGGCTGTCTGTGTCGCGGCCCGGGCATCGCCTTCAACAAGGCGGGACTGGAGCTGGGCAAGCTGGCCCGCCAATGCTGAAAGCCTGTCTTCTGCCGTTTGTGCAGCTTCTGCGGCAGGCGCTGCCAGATAGGCCTGCCGTGCAGCCGATGCCTCCTGAAGCGCGGCAATCGACTCCGTCGCCAGACCACTGATGGCCTGCTTTTCCTTGAGGTCCAGCACAGCCAGTGTACCTGCCCCGCCCGCCAAACCCGTCAGAAGGATCATGGCGGCGAAACCGCCCGCCAGCTTGGTGGAAACTTTCAGATGGGAAAAACCCCCGCGCAGCCCCGGCATACTCAACTCCCGTTACCCTTGCAGGAATTACGGGGTAGCGGAATAAAAATTCAGTAAATTTGGTCAGATTAAATAAATCACCTCGAGCCTCCGGAAGCACTTCAAGCTTAAAAGCCGCACTCTCCGGCGGAATGACTCTGCACCAGAAACCAGGAGACTCTGCCTCGACTCCGGCGCAGGCACTTGCCCGAAATAAATGAGGCAGCAGGATTCCCGGGACCGAAGGTTAGGCAGACTTGCCGTCAGCCGTTTCATCAAGTGCCTTGCGGTCAGCTTATTGGCTGCCTGCGGCACTCAATTCCGACTTGATCGAGAAGGGTGCGCCATCCATCGACAGCACGATATCATCGACGACCGGCTGGCCGTTCTCGACGATAACCTTGAACAAGGTTTCGCTGTAAGCCTGATACTCGGCTTCCTGCCCAAAACAGGTGACGGCCTGAAAACGGGCCTTCACATCTGTCACGGCGCCCTGCGGCGGAGCGGCGGTGATGGTGACATTCTTAAGCGGACAGCCATCCTGAGCGTTGACGATCACATCATAATCGAATGGCGAGCCGCTCTCGCGGGCATACTCGCCCTGCATCGCCTTCTCGTAACTTGCAGCAAAATCGGAGCTGAACAGGGCCTTCAGCCGGCTGGCGTCAAATATGTCCTGATATTCAGTCCCGCTCTCGGACCAATTCGCTTCCGTCATCTTCATGATCTCGCGCACAGGCGCAGTGGCGTCGGCGGCAAGAACAGCCCCCGGCAGGACAAGCCCAATTGCGAACACGGTTGTCTTCAGCATTTCCGGCACTCACCCCATGTGGCGCACCCCGGTCTGCGCCGGGACCGCAGCAAATTTTAAAGCAGCAGAATCCCTGCCATCCCGCTTTCTGTCTCAAGCGATCATGTCAGTCTTGCGGCAAAGCGCAAGCCGGGAATGGACAGGTGTTGATGCTGATCCGGAAGGCCCTGATTGAGCAGCCCCAGGCAGGAGCGGAGACTCCTCTTGCCTGCCTGGAAGGAACGGGATATAAGAACAAAAAGAGAACGAACCAGAGTCACTGCCATGGACGGACAGATGGATATCAGCATCACCCGCTTCGAAGTGGAAGACGTTGCGCGCTATCTGCGGGCGACGCTCAATCAGGCCAGCCGTATCCGCAGCAATGCCCCGGCCGGCAGCTATCTCGACACAGTGCTCGCCCGGACCATTGAAGGGTTGGAGCTGGAACTGGCGCAACTCAGGTTTTTACTGGCGGACCCGGAGTTTCCGGTTCCATCCGCGCAGCCTTCCACTGCCCCCATGTCCCGGATGCGCCGTGCGCTTTAGGTGGCGCGCCCTTCATCTTACGCTGAGGAATAAGTGGCCATATATTCGATAGCTGGCTATCAAATTTGTATTTATTCCTGAAGGGTTACTCTTTTTTCACTGCATGCACGCAGAATTCCGGCACTTGTTCAAGATGTTCGGAGCATTCCATGTCGCTGAAAAGCCGCATCTTCATTTCGGCGAGTGCCGTATTTGTCATCGGGTTTGTCGTGGTCATCGCAGTGATCTCGGCAATGATGCAATCTTCTGCCCGCAGGTCAGGCGAAGAGCAGGTTACTCAGGCAACGCTGTCTCTCGCCACACAGGTCAGCAAGACCGTAGCAGAGGCTCAGCTGGCGGCACGCTCTGCCGCAGATGCGATGGAAGGCCTGCTCCATGCCGGAATTACGGATCGCAATGCCTACGGCGCCGTGATGCAGCAGATCATTGCCCGTAACCCGCAGTTCGTTGGCGGCGGCGCCATTCTTGAACCCGATTACGCCGGTCTTGATGCGGACAACAAGGGAACCAGCTTCTCGGACGCCAACGGCCGTTTCATTCCCTATTTCTACCATGCGGACGGCAAGGTTGCGATGGATCCGCTGATTTTCGGCGGAGATAGCGGATCGGAAGAGTGGTATGACAAGCCCCGTCAGCTGCGGCAGGATACAGTCACCGAGCCCTATCTCTATCCGGTCAACAACGTTGATGTCCTTATGGCGACTGCCTCTTCGCCCATCCTGGACACAAAGGGCAGCGGTGCTGGCGGCGCTACGATCGACGTGTCCCTGGAAGGACTTCAGAAGCAGGTAGCCTCCTTCGATCCCTACGAGACCGGCTACGTCGGCCTGATCAGTGAGGGAGGTGTCTGGGTTTCCCATCCTGACAGCAGCCTGTTGGGCAAGAAAGCGGATCAGAGCCTGATTTCCCGCCTTTCGCAGGCCCAGGACGGCATCTCCATGAAGGAAACGGATGGCGTCTATGAAGCGATCCGCGCCATTCCGCTCGTGAACACCAGCCAGAAATGGTTCGTCATTCTCAGCGTCGATGAGAGTGAGCTGCTGGCAGCGGCCATCACCACACGCAATACCGCAATCATCCTGGCTCTGGTCATCCTTGCGGCAGGCACGGCATTGATGTGGCTTCTGGGCGGCAATATCTCCCGTCCCATTTCCCAGCTGACCCAGCGCATGCGGGGTCTTGCTGCCGGGGATGTGGACAGTCCCGTCGCACACCGGGAGCGGAAGGACGAGATCGGCATGATGGCCGGTGCTCTCGGCGTCTTCGTGGAAAATGCGATCGAACGGGTGAAGCTGCAGGGCGAAAGCGAGGCGGCGCAGCAGGCGCGCCTTGCCCGGCAGGAGCATGTCGAGGCACTGATCCAGGACTTTGAGGCAGAGGTCCGCCAGGCCATTTCCGAGGTTTCTGCCAACTCGGGCCGGATGGAACAGACGGCAGGTGCACTAACCTCCATTGCTCAGGCGACCTCCAGCAAGGTTTCCACCGTTGCAGCCTCTTCGGAAACGGCACAGATCAGCGTCCAGACAGTTGCTTCTGCGGCCGAGGAGCTGTCCGCTTCCATCGGTGAAATCAGCCGCCAGGTGGACCAGACCAAGGGCGTGGTTGAAGCTGCAGCCCGTGCTGCCGCTCTCTCCAACGACCGGGTCGGCAGCCTTGATATTGCAGCCCAGAAGATCGGCGAAGTGGTGCAGCTCATCCAGGCCATTGCCGAGCAGACCAATCTTCTTGCCCTCAACGCCACCATCGAGGCAGCCCGTGCGGGCGAAGCCGGACGGGGCTTTGCAGTGGTTGCAGCGGAAGTGAAGGAACTGGCCAACCAAACCGCCAAGGCAACCGAGGAAATCTCTTCGCAGATCAGCGGTATTCAGTCTTCCACCCGCGAGGCGGTTGGCTCGATCCAGGAAATTGCCGAGACCATGGGTGAGGTGAACCAGTTCACCACCACCATCGCCGATGCCATTTCCCAGCAGGGCGAGGCAACGCGTGAAATCACGGTGAACGTTCAGCGTGCCGCAGATTGCACCAGCGACATGAGCGGCAGCGTCGGCAATGTGATGCAGTCGGCACAGGAAACCAGCGGATCTGCCAGCGATGTTCTGCAGGCCTCGCAGGACGTGACCCGGCAAGCGGCAAAGCTGGAAGAGACAATCGCAAGCTTCCTTCAGCGCGTCCGCGCCGCCTGACAGGAAACCGCCATCAAAAGGAACCGAAGGGGCGCTGCGGCGCCCCTTTTTCATTTCAGCACGGCGGGCTCTGGCACGTCAGACCTTGAGAAGGCTCTCAAGCGGCCGCTTCCGCATCGCCCGGGGCTGTCTGCCATCCCAGATCCGTCAGCGTGACAATCCGGTTGCCGCGCATGTCTGTGGCGCAGAGCAGAAAGCCCCGTTCCTCCATATGGGCCAGCAGCCAGCGGGCGCGGCCCGGCGAACGGGTGCCATAGGCCTTGGCGATTTCAGCATTCGGCGGGCACGGCGCCTTGGCCAGCGCCGCCTTGGCCAGCAGCAGATAGACGCCGCGCATGTCCTCCGGCAGCTCGGCTGCAATCAACGCAGCCTTCTCCCAGTCGCTGGTGTCCACTTCACCGCTGTCGACGCCCGCACGGGCGACCGACAGCTTCTCGCGGAAAACGGACAGATCCGGCACACCGCCAGGCACCTTGGCGATACGGCAACGGACCTGGAAGTCCTGATAGAGCGCCGCCACCGGCTGGAAGGCTGCCTCGGGCTCCGCCAGAATTTCCGTCATGATCACGTCAATGGCCGCGTCCCGTTCAGCCGTGTCCACCGGCGGTTCATCAGGCTGCGGCGCGGGCTGGTTGCGCGCGCTCTCCATGCGCCCCGCAGCCGACAGCTGCGTCAGGATCTCCGCCGTCGAAACCGGCTCTGGTGCGCGCGGGCGGATACGTACGGCTTCATCCGGCATGGGCGTGAAGATCAGGTCCTTGGCATCTTCCGCGGGCTTGTCTGGAAGTGGCGTCAGCTTCGGTCCGCCGCCGCGGCCAGAGGTCTCCACCGGCCCGATGCGCACCGGCACAGGACGGCGGGACATGGCAGGCCCCAATGCGATGAAATGGCCCCGGTCGAGATTGCGGAATGCTTCCGCCTGCCGCCGTTCCATGCCCAGCAGATCGGCCGCGCGGGCCATGTCGATGTCCAGGAAGGTTCGGCCCATGAGGAAGTTGGAAGCTTCCGCCGCCACGTTCTTGGCCAGCTTGGCAAGGCGCTGCGTCGCGATGATCCCTGCCAGCCCGCGTTTACGGCCGCGGCACATGAGGTTTGTCATCGCCGTCAGCGAGCGGCGGCGCGCCTCTTCGCTCACCTCACCGGCAGCGGCAGGGGCAAAAAGCTGCGCCTCGTCCACCACCACCAGCATCGGATACCACTGGTCACGGTCCGCATCGAACAGGCCGTCAAGGAAGGTCGCTGCCGCCTTCATCTGCCGGTCCGCATCAAGGCCTTCCAGATTGAGCACGACGGAGACCCGGTGCGCCCGCACGCGGGCGGCGATCATCTGCAGGTCGCGCTCGGTTCCGGCGGCGTCCACCACCACATGGCCGAATTTATCGGCGAGGCTGACGAAGTCACCCTCAGGATCAATGATCGCCTGCTGTACCCAGCTGGCGGATTGCTCGAGAAGACGGCGCAGAAGATGCGACTTGCCAGAGCCGGAATTGCCCTGCACCAGCAGGCGCGTTGCGAGCAGTTCTTCCAGATCCATCAGCGCCTTTGCGCCGCCTGACATTTCGCCAATATCGATGCTGACCGTCATTCCCCGTCCCGTGCCGCTGAAATCCGGTTAGGTCCACAGACCTTGGGCATGGCATTGCCACCCCTTGAATCCTGCCGGTTAAACCCTGTTGTCCGGCGGTACTCCCTCAAGATAGGCAAGGTCAATGCTCTGCGCCGCAAACATAGCGATTTTCCGCGGCGGGTGAAGCCGATTCCCCCGTTCTTCCACCTTCCCGTTATTGAAGCCAACCACCGCTTGCCATTTCCTGTCCCAGCCCCGATGCATGACATTTCTTGCAGTAGGTTCTGGCCTTCCGGCCGATCTGACGTTACGTTGACGTAACCGGAAAGCGCGGCAGAAGAGGGACACATGCGCGAACAGACGAGAGCAGAGCGGATTGCAGACGGAGCGGTGCATGTCATCGGCATAGCCCTGGGGATAGCGGCCACCATCATTCTTCTAGCCCTTGTCCTCCCGCAGGAGGACGCGGCCGGGCGAATTGCCAGCATTTCAATTTACACCGCTTGCCTGATGGCCATGCTGATCTGTTCGGCGCTCTACAACATGCTGGCCAAGAACAACCACGCCAGCTGGTTCCGCCGGCTCGATCATGCGGCCATTTTTCTGATGATCGCAGGGACATACACTCCCTTTGCGGCCATGGTTATCGGCGGCTGGCCAGGCATGCTGGTGCTGGCAGCCGTCTGGACCGGAGCAATCACCTGCGCAATCATCAAGCTGGTGCGCCTGCAGCGCTTTGACAAGTACACTGTGCCGATCTGCCTGGCGCTTGGCTGGGTCATTGTTTTTGCCTATCAGCCGCTGCTGGAAAACGCGTCCCCGCTGGGCTTCTGGCTGCTGGTGGCAGGCGGCGCGCTCTATTCTGCAGGCACGGCCTTCTACGCCTGGAAGGCCCTGCCCTTCCAGAATGCCATCTGGCACAGTTTCGTCCTGGCTGCAGCCATCTGCCACTTCGGGGCCATTCTCTCCGATGTGGCCCTGACACCCGTTCTGACCTGAGCTGGAACGAAAAGGCCCCGCACGCTGCGGGGCCTGGTCTACTCGAAAAGCCGGAATGAAAGCGGCTCAGCCGGCCTTCTTCTTTTCGGCCTCGGCCATCTGCTTCTTCACGCTGTCCGGAATGGCATCACCCAGAACAACGACCTTTGTGTTCATCGGAACACGTTCGTAAAGGTCAATAACGTCCTGATGCCACATGCGGATGCAACCGCTCGATACGCTGCGGCCGATGCTCTGAGGCTCGGTGGTGCCGTGAATGCGGTAAAGCGTGTCCACATTGCCCTGCCACAGATAAAGCGCGCGGGCACCGAGCGGGTTCTCGATGCCGCCCTCCATCTTGCCATCCTTGTACTTCTTCAGTTCAGGGCGGCGCTCGATCATTTCCTTTGGCGGGAACCATGCGGGCCATTCCTGCTTCATGCGAATCGTCGCATCGCCAGACCAGCCAAAGCCTGCCTTGCCGACACCGATGCCATAACGCAGGGCTTTCTTGCGGGAGATGGTCCAGTACAGGAAGTGATTGTAGGGATCGACGATGATCGTCCCCGGCGCTTCCTTGCTTTCGTAGTCCACAACCTGGCGCCAGAACTGCCGGTCGAAGTTCTTGTACTTGATCGCCGGAATATCCCACTCGCCATCCTTGCGGGCGGCATAGGCCAGATCATAGTCGAACTTCTCGTCGGGCAGCGGCGGCTGATTCGGCAGACCGACAGGCTGCACCAGCGTCTGGCACCCTGCGGCCGACAAGGCCATGAGCGCCGCACCTGTGAAGAGAAAACCGCGGCGGCTCAGTCCGCGCGATCCATTTTCAAATTCCGAAGCAACATCAGCTGCCATTTTGGGCTCACCCTTGACCTGACGAACCGTCATAAACGCCACCTTTTGCGCCGGTTCATGGGGAGAAGGCAATATTCGCGCGGAATGAACAAATGAAATCCCCGCGAGCGCGGCAATTCCGCCACAGATATACGGTTCGGCTTGCCATGCTGGGCGGTGGAATGCCTATATGAAAAGCATCCCAGCCTGCAGCCAGCCTAGAGCCCTGCCCCCCTGACGAGGTCCCCTTGATCGAAGCACATCACGGAAATCCGCCTGTTCTTGTCTTTGATGGTCACAATGACACCCTCCTGAAGCTGGAGATGCGTGAACGCGCAGGGCGCGGCAAGTCTTTCTTCGAGCGTTCCTCAGAGGACCACATAGACATGCTCCGAGCACGGGAAGGCGGCTTTGCCGGCGGTCTCTTCGCCATGTTCGTCCCCAGCGTGCAGGACATGCAGCTGATGCGCTCGCTTGGCTCCGCCGATCCGCGCCACTACCAGCGGCTTGGGCAGGAAGAAGCCCTCAGCTGGACCCTGTCGATGACCTCGCGTGCCCTGAAACTGGAGACTGAATCACAAGGCACCTGCCGCATCACGCGCAGTACTGGCGAGATCGAGGCGGCGATGGCTGCAGGACAGATGGCAATGGTGCTGCATATCGAAGGGGCAGAGTGCATTGGCCCGGACCTTGCTGCGCTGGATGTTCTCCATGCGGCGGGCCTGCGTTCCCTCGGCCCGGTCTGGAGCCGCCGGAACATCTTTGGTGATGGCGTTCCCATGGCGTTTCCCTCCTCTCCCGATACCGGCGAAGGGTTGACAGATCTTGGCCGCCAGCTCGTGCGCCGTTGCAATGCGCTCGGCATCATGGTGGACCTGTCGCATATCACCGAGAAAGGCTTCTGGGATGTGGCTGCCATTTCGGACAGGCCGCTCATCGCCTCCCACTCCAACGCCCATGCCCTTTGCCCCAGCGCCCGCAATCTGACAGACCGCCAGCTGGCGGCCATTGCAGAAAGCAAGGGACTGGCAGGCGTCAATTTCCATTGTGCTTTCCTGCGCGAGGACGGGCGCCCCGACAGCAATACGCCGCTCGAAACAATCGTCCGTCATGCGGCCTATCTCATTGAAAAGCTGGGCGAGGATCACGTTGGCCTTGGCTCCGACTTCGACGGATGCCTTGTACCCCGCGATATAGGCGACGTTTCAGGCCTGCCGCGCCTGATTGCAGCCTTCCGGAAACATGGCTTCGGTGAAAACCTGATCGAAAAGCTGGCGTGGAGAAACTGGGTGTCTGTCATTGCGCGCAGTGGAATCTGACCTCGGCCTGTCCGGATAAATTCAACCCGGCGCAAACTTGTTTAAAATACTATACAAATTTCATGATATTTTGTGATATGTATGCGCATAAATGCGGCGTTTAGACTTTTCTACATGCACTACAGACCGTTTGCTTCAGAATGAGACAATTCCGGCAAACAAAGTAATTTGGCTGGCTTGTTCATTCAGGAAGGTTCTTTCAAAAAAGCGGCTCAGCAAGCATTCTGCTGTCAGCGGCAAGCATCAGCCTGCGGTACCACTTGCCTCCGCCTGCTGTTTTCTTCCGATCCGCTGCTCGGAGCGCGCATACCAGAAGGTAGGGACACAGCCGCATGTCAGTGGCGATGCAGATGAAGTTTCCGACGCTTCCAAAGGAAAGCGGGCGAAAGTCGAATGCAGTTTATGGCAGCTTGAGGCGCCTTATAATGCTGTCAGAGCTGAATGGCGGCAGCATTCTGACCGAACAATCTCTCGCTCATGAGTTCACCTGCTCTCAAGGCACCATCCGCGAAGCACTGCTCCGGCTGGAACAGGATGGACTTGTCGAACGCAGGGGATACCAGGGAACCTTCGTCACAAGTATAAGTGACGCGGAGGCCGAGATCCTCATCCACCAGCGCATCGCCCTCGAAAGTGCAGGCATCGCACGGGCCTGCCTGAACATTGATACGGCAACCCGTGAGTTCATGCTTCAGTCTGTCGAGGATTACCGCAAGGTTCGCGACCTGGGCGATGGCTATCTTCTTAGCCGTGTCGATCTCGCTTTTCATATGAAGCTCTTCGAGCGCGCAAACCTGCCCAACCTTCTTCCGGTCTTGGCGCGTACCCTGCAGCTGGTGCACCGTTTCATGATGGCCCAGCGCGCTGGTGAGACCTTCTGGCTGGACCTGTTCCCGGAGCAGCACGTCTCCATCATCGAGGCGTTGGATCAGAAGGACCCAGAGGTTTGCCGCCAGCTTATGGCTCAGCATATCGCGTCCAATATTGCAGCTTTCCATCCTGTCATGCACAGGCGGCTGTTCGGCAGCCTCGAGCAGCCTTCCGTCTGAGGGATTTTCCTCTTTCAGCCGCTTACCGTATTCCCGGCGATTGTCAGGTGCGAGGGGATCGCAGCGCCCGCAGCAAGGTCACCGGTCACAGCATCGCGCCAGTGGTACCCCACAACGGCACCGCGAGTAGCGCCTGAGATGACGTTTCCTTGAATGACGGCTGCCCCTGCCCCATCCACCACGGTCACGGCGATCCCCAGCGGGCAGTCCCTCAGAATGTTCTGGGCAATCAACAGGTCACGCATATAGGGCCCCCAGCCCGCAAGAATGCCGTACTTGGGCGCGCCCTCAATCACATTGCCGCTGACCACCGTATCGGCCTCGACGGCAATCCCGATGCCAAAGCCCGCCACTTCTTCCGGATAGGGGCCATCCAGGCGGATGTTGCGCACGATATTGCCCGTGACGGATGCCAGCCGCCCGCCCTGCTGGAAATTGGCTACGGAGATACCCATGGTGCCGCCATCCACCAGATTGCCGGAGATGATGGCTCCCTCGAAGCTGAATTCACTATAGATCGCCGTCTCGCCCGAACGCAGGCAGGTGTTGCCGCTGATCTGCACATTCGAGGCGGAGTTCGCCCGGATGGCGGAGAAGGCGCAGTCCGACACATGGTTGCTGGCGATAATCACGCCATCGGCGCGAAAGACATTGATGCCATTGCCATGCTGGCCCGTCCCCCCTGCCTTTGCGGCAATCGCGCTAATCCGGTTGCCCGTGATCAGCGTGCCATCCTCGCCTTGCGTCCAGCGCAGCACCAGCAGTCCGCCATTGGCGCAGCCTTTGATGGTGTTGCCGGAGAATGTCAGCCCAACGCCTTCGACGGAGCGGATGCCGGCTTCCGCGGCACCGGAGATCACGCAGCGCTCCACATGCCCGCTGCAGCGGTCCAGCGCCAGTCCCGAACGGCTGGAACCGGTAATCTCGCAGTCCGTCATGCCGAGATTGGTGACGCCGGTAAAATGCAGCAGACCGAATCTGCCCTCCCCCAGCATCTTGTTGCCGCCGTCAAAGGAGAGGCCCTCCAGACGGATGCGGCTGGCGCCATTGGCTCCCATCAGCACACCGCCGCCGCCCAGATGCACCAGTTGCGTACGTCCCGGAACGCCGACAATCATGGCGCCGGAGGGAAGATCGAGGTTGGAAACGGGATAGCTGCCAGCGGGCAGAAACAGCGCCTTGCCGCGGGCTACGGCCCGGTCGATGGCCTTTTGCATCGCCGCGCTCTGGTCTTCGGGCCGGTCCGGCACAAGGCCCAGATCCTGCCCGTCAATGCTGCCGCGCAGATCCGCCACCTGCGTCAGCGCCAGAACGGGTGTGCCGGAAAGGCACAGGCCCAGCCCGGCCAGAAAGCCCCTGCGGCCCATCTTCAGCCTGTCTGACTTGCAAATCCCGCTCATCGCCTCACCGCACGTTTCAATCTGGCGCAGCAGGCGGCGCTGCCACCTGCTATTTCGGGGAGCGGAGCAAGAAGTATACCCGCAGGCAGGGCGAGCCAGGGTCAGATGCCGGTAAGTTTTGCGATGTCCTCCACAGCGGCGGAAGCGGGAACCTCGCCGGAACGCACTTTGTCCTCAAGCGCGCAAATATGGGCGGCCCGGCCGGGATCGCGGGTCAGGGCCTCCATCAGCCGCTGTTGCAGCATGTCCCACATCCAGGACACCTGCTGGCGGGCACGGCGGTCCTGCCATTCACCGGTCGCCTGCATCTTGTCACGGTGCAGTTCCACCTGCGCCCACATCTCGCGCAGGCCTTCGTTAGCAAGGCCGGAAACTGTCACTACCGGCGGCGACCATGTGGGCGAGCGAGGCGCCATGATATGCAGGGCACTGCGGTAATCGGCAGCCGCCGCCCGCGCCCGTGTGGCCCCATCACCGTCAGCTTTGTTGACAGCGATAAGGTCGGCAATCTCGAGAACGCCTTTCTTGATGCCCTGCAGTTCGTCGCCAGCGCCCGGCAGCATGAGCACGAGGAAGAAATCAACCATCTCCGCAACGGCCGTTTCCGACTGGCCGATGCCGACCGTCTCGACAAGGATCACATCAAAGCCGGCCGCTTCACACAGAAGCATGGTCTCGCGCGTGCGTGCCGTCACGCCGCCCAGCGTTCCGGCGGAGGGGGATGGACGGATGAAGGCCTTCGGATCGACAGCCAGCCGCGCCATGCGGGTCTTGTCGCCCAGAATGGACCCGCCGGTGCGGGTTGAGGATGGATCAACCGCCAGCACTGCGACCTTATGGCCATCTGCGGTCAGGTTACTGCCCAGCGTGTCGATGGTGGTGGATTTGCCGACGCCCGGCACACCGGTGATGCCGACGCGCTGCGCCTTGCCCGTATGGGGCATCAGCAAGGTCAGCAGATCCCTTGCCGCCTGCCGGTGCTCCGCCTTGCGCGATTCCACCAGCGTGATCGCCCGGGCCAGCATGGCACGGTTCCCGGCAAGGATCTGCCGGGCGAGATCGTCAACAGACGGTGTGCGGACAACGGATTCGGCGCTCATGCTTTCAGCCTTAGCCGATCAGGTCCGCCCCGTCACCTTCGCCGAATGTCTGGGTGTCAGCCCTGAGCGGTAGGTGTCCAGACGATGCGCTGCAGAGCGGCACCGCGCAGCTGGCCTTCATCGGGCAGAGCGTCCCAGGGGCCTTGATACTGCGGAATGGCAAAGACAAGTTCCACATTCGGCGCGCCCTTGGAGCGGCAGATGGCCATGCCGCGCCACAGGTTCTGACCGACGCGGCAATCAGAGCGGCGCATGCCTGCCTCGGCGAAGGTCATGCCGATGCGCTCGCCATTGGGCCCGGCCAGATGGTGGGTCACCCCGTGCACGGCGCGTACATTGCCATCCTTGCCACGGAAGATCTGCAGCACCTGGAAGCCATCCGAGTTGAAGGCGCCCAACGCGTTTTCGGTGGTGGTTTCTTCCGCTGTCTGGATGGTGTCGGTGGTGAAGCCCGGAAGGGCGGCCTGGATGGCCTTGGAAGAATAGGCCGTGCCTGCGCGGATACCGCCAACACCGGCCCCCGTTATCTGCACCAGCGTCACGTTAGACGTCCGCGCGGCCGGCACCGCTGCATAGGACATCGTGCTGACCGAAGACGTGGTCTCCGCATAGTTCGAAGATTGCGAGCATGCGGGCAGAAGCAGGGCAAGACCAAGTGCAGCGGCAAGCGAAAGACGCATGTGACAATTACTCCGGACACGAAAATGATGGTTCGGCAAGACGGCAGGCAGCCGGGCCAGACGGCATTCCTTTGCCAGCCAATTGGGGCAGCCCTGCGGCAGGCCAGCCTTTGCTGTCCGGCACAATGGTTGATCCGGGTTAACCAGCCGTTTCAATCGCCGGACGGTCAGGTATCCTGCTTCTTGATCCACTTGGAAATCACAGGCGGCACATAGGCTTCAAAGCCTGCAATGAGGTGTGCAGGATGTTCTGCGACCAGCAGCATGCCGCGCATCTCCGCCCGCACAAATCCTTTGGCAACCTGCTCGTCCAGAAAGGTCAGCAGCGCATCATAAAAACCTGCCGTGTTGAGCAAGCCGAAGGGCTTGGAGTGATAGCCAAGCTGCCCCCAGGTCCAGACCTCGAAGATCTCTTCCATGGTGCCCGTACCGCCCGGCAGGGTGATGAAGCCATCGGAGAGTTCGGCAAACATCGCCTTGCGCTCATGCATCGAGCGGACGATGTGGATCTCGCTGAGGCCCTTGTGCTCCAGTTCCTTGGCCTTCAAGGCTTCGGGAAGAACGCCGATCACCTTGCCGCCAGCCGCCAGCGCGCCGTCAGCGACCGCGCCCATCAGTCCGACAGCAGCCCCGCCATAAACAAGGGTCTTGCCCGCCTCGGCAATCACTCGCCCCGTCTCGCGGGCCGCCTGCTCGAATGCCGGGTCCGTGCCGAAATTCGATCCGCAGAAGACGCAAATGGACTTCATCAGAGAACGTCTCCTCATGCACTGACACTGGCGGCACGGCGCAGGTCCGTGAGGAAATCCGGTGAGGGGCGGATAAGGCCCACGTCTGCATCCCTACGGCTTTTCAGCACCGGCTGACGCAGATCCGCCAGCAGGCGGGCTTCGTCGTCATTGAGATCAAGGAAGGCTTCCAGCACGGCAGCCATCATCACTTCCGAGGCCCGCGACGCACCGTCATCACACTTCAGCGCAATGCCCAGCCCAAGCTCCGGGATCGCGGCACAGAAAACGCCCTCTGCCCCGGTCTTGACGAAGACGCGCTGGCGCAGGCCTTCCATGGCGCGGGTGCAGAAGCGGCCGGTGCCCGCCACCATAAACGGGTGCTCGACGCAGGCCCTGAACAGCCGCTGGGCTGCCTCAGCCCGCTTCGGCTCCAGCCCCTCGCCGGTGCCGAAAGCTGCAAAGGCTCGGGCAAAGCCGTCCAGCGGGCTGGCATAGGTGGGAATGGAGCAGCCGTCGGTGCCGCAGACATCCGCCGACAGGCTGTCCCCGGTCAGGGATTCCAGCACAAGGCGGATTTCCTGCTGCACCGGATGCTCTGCTTCCACATAGCCTTTGGTCTTCAGCCCCATCGCCTTGGCAAGGCCCAGGAAACCGGCATGCTTGCCCGAGCAGTTGTTGTGCAGGGCACAAGGGGTTTCATCGGCGCGAACGAGACTTGCCACATCCTCCAGCCGTGACGGCCACTGGCTGCCGCATTCGAGGGCATCCTCGTCGAGCCCGGCCTTGATCAGCATGACGCGGGCCGCATTCACATGCCGCTCCTCGCCGTTGTGGGAAGAGCACGCCAGTGCCAGTTCCGGCGCCTCATAGCCCAGCGCATCGGCGGCTCCCGATTCAATCAGCGGCAGCGCCTGCAGCGCCTTGATGGCCGAGCGCGGAAAGACGCGGGCGCCCGTGTCTCCGATCCGCAGCACCGGATCGCCATTGGCATCGAAGATGGCAATCGCGCCCCGGTGGCGGCTCTCGGTCATCTGCCCGCGTGTCACTTCCACAAGAACCGGATTGCTCATTTATGCCAATCTCCCCAAAAGGTTTGCATGTCCGGCCTCAGCCGTTGCTCGCCGCCTTCATTGGCAGCAGCCAGGCTCTCAGCCTGTCCAGAGCCTCGCTCAGCACCTCATCGCGCTTGCAGAAGCAGAAGCGCACGTAATTGGGCGGCGCGTCGGTGATGTAGAAGGCAGACACCGGCACCGCAGCCACACCAGCTTCCGTCACCATGCGGCGGCAGATGTCCACATCCGTGCCCTTGATGCCCAGCGGTGCCACATCACAGGTGAGGAAATACGTGCCCTCACAGGGCAGCACACCGAAACCAAGCTCCTCAAGACCGGCAGCAAAGAAGTCACGCTTGGCCTGCAGATCGGCGGCAAGGCCGGTGAAATAGCTGTCATCCTTCTGCAGCCCATAGGCTACTGCCTTCTGCAAGCCTGGCGGCGTGGTGAAGGTGACATACTGATGGGCCTTGGCAATGGGGTCCAGCAGCTTTGCAGCACCCGTGACATAGCCCACCTTCCAGCCAGTGAAGGAAAACGTCTTGCCGGCCGAACCGATGCGCACCGTGCGTTCACGCATGCCCGGAAAGCTCATCAGCGGACGATGTTTCACCCCGTCGAACAGCAGGTGCTCGTACACCTCGTCGCAGATGGCAAACACATCGTACTCCACGCAAAGCTCGGCAATGCGCGCCAGCTCCGCCTCAGTGAACACCTTGCCGGCCGGATTCATCGGGTTGTTGATGAGAATGGCCTTGGTGTTTTCGGTGAAGGCCTTTTCCAGCGCCTCAAGATCAAGGCTCCAGGTCGGCGGCGTCACCCGCACCCGCACCGGAATGCCGCCTGTGCGGCGCACCATCGGCAGATAGCAGTCATAGAGCGGCTCGATCAGGATCACCTCGTCGCCCGGTTCCATGAGGGCGAGCAGACAGTCCGCAAGGGCCTCCGTAGCCCCGGAGGTGACCATCACCTCGCTCTTCCAGTCCACGTCGAGACCGTAGAAGCGGCTGGCGCTGTCCGCCACCGCCTGCCGCAGTTCCGGCAGGCCCAGCATGGGCGGATACTGGTTTGGGCCGGAAATGAAAGCCTCGGCCGCCACGCGCCGCACATCCTCCGGGCCATCCACATCCGGAAAACCCTGCCCGAGATTGACCGCCCCATGCTCGTTGGCAAGGCGGGACATGGTCTCGAAAATCGTGGTCTCAAGCCCGGTGAACACCAGGTTCGTCGGCTTCATGGAAAAGCACCTCCTGCCCCGTCCAAAGCATCAGGCCCGGCAGACGCACCCGCACAGACCTTCCATATGCGGCAGAAGACTCACCCCCGCCCGCTCCCCTCACCTTTACCCCCCACCCCGCCCCCCGCCAAGCGCGAAAGAAGGGCAGGCGCTGACAGGTACCGGCCGTAGCAATTCCCGTAATCTACCCTTCAGCATCCGGTTCAGCGCCGTGAATGGGGGAATTCTGGACAGGACGGATTGGGCCGGTGGTTTTGAAGCCACCGTCGAGGTGCACCAGAGCATAGGCCTCGCAGACTTTGGCCGAAAACAGACGATGCAGTTCCTTGCCCTCATCGATGGCGGATGCCTTGACCTCCCCGGAGCTGATCCGGATCACCTCATGAGGCTGGATCGCGCTGTTGTCGATCAAAAGGACTTCGTCAGCCCACCTCAGGGCTTCCGCCAGATTGTCGAGTGACCGCTTGTAGCGCTTGCGGATGACGGTCTCGGGGATGTCATGACCGCCCTTGAGTACACGCTGCCGCACGCGCTCAACATTCGTCTCAACATCATCCAGAGCAACGTAATAGAGGCCAACCAGAAACCCGGCTGCCTTGGCACGTGACATCAGATTGATGGAATGCCGGCTGCTGAGCGTTGCCTCGAAGACAAACGGCTGGCGTGCCCCCACCAACTCCGAAAGCTGGCGCAGTGCAATCTCGGATGCCCGGCGTTCTCTCGACTTGCCGCCACCGGAGTCGGGCAGAGCACGAGCAATTTCGTCGGCATTGACCCAAACACCATCCAGATTCAGCTTTGCAAACGCTGATGTTTTACCCGAACCATTCGGGCCGCCTAGGATGATGCAGGAAGGCTGAAGCAAGCTCTACCGCCTCATGGCCGTAAGAGTACGTTCTTCCTTTTCGTGTTCTGCACAATCCTTGGCCTCATTCTCGAGATCCTTGGCAGAGATTGGCAGCCCCAGACGGCGGCTCTCGGCGATCGCCTCCCGGCCGATCTGCATCAGGGCTTTCTTGTTCTCATCGAACTTCTTCAACAGCATCTTCGATCTCCTGATGCCTGCAATATAGTGCTTTCCGGACCAAGCAGCAAATGCTGAGGGCGCTGCTGTACGGCGCCCTAAATGTCCCGGAAGCCGGAAACAGCGATGGCGTGCGCTAAACCCTGCCACTGCCAGTCAGGCGGCCGTCTGCGGGGAGGAATTCCTGCCCCCCTGTGATTGCCATCACTTCGCCGCGATCCGGGCTCAGATAGCTTGAGCTTGGTCCGGTGCCGTTGTCTCGCCCTCTTGAGGATGGGTATGAGGCGGTGGACCGGTTCCTTCGGAGACGAAGTCATGATGACTGTATCGAACATGAATTTTGCCGCTCTTGCCCGCAGGGCTTGTGCTACGGCGCTGGCGCTGTCGATGGCTGGTGCACTGACGCTGGGCGCCGCCACGGGCTCTGCCGAAGCCCGCGACGGGCGCAACGGCGCGCTGGCCGCCGGTGCTGTCGCCGGCCTTGCCGCTGGCGCCCTTTTGGGAACGGCCATGGCCAATAGCGGCCCGGACTATATCGACACGCCTCCGGCCTATTACGCCCCGCCGCCCCCGCCGCCGCCGGTGGTCTATGGCGGTCCGGTCTATTACGCGCCGCCGCCTCCCCCGCCGGTTCGCTGCTATCTGAGCCCGGTGCAGCGCTGGGATACCTATATTGGTCAGTATGTGGTTGTCGGCCATCAGGAAGTCTGCAACTGATCTGATGCTGCCCTGTCTCGACAGTTTAAGGCCCTGCCGGTTCGCCCGGCGGGGCCTTTTTATTGCACGCCTTGCCACTTTCCGGGGCAAACGGACAACCGGCACCAATGCGGTTTAGGATGAGCCTTCAGCGAATCCGTGCGGGACTCCACCGCAGCGGAAGAACCGACAAGGCCAGCGATTGCCCATGCCCTTTACCCTGCGCCTCACGCCCACACTCGCCACCGTGATCGGCACCTTCGTCTTTCTCACCACTGCCTCCGTTCTCTATGTGGAGGGCACGGCTTCCCGGCGGATTGTCGCCGGTCTCGGCAGCAGGCTCGTCGATCTCGGCATGGATGCCTACGAGCAGAGATTTTCCAGCAAGATCAATATTCTGCGCAATCAGGCTGGTTTCATAGCCGCTGCTTTCGCGCGGGGGGCCTCACCCATCACGCTGGACGAGGATGTGGCGCGACTTGCCTTCGGCGGGCTTGCTGCAGCGCCTGAGGGCACCCGCATCACGGTCGCACGTGCCGCCCAGGGCGATGCACTGGAGATCAGCCAAATGACCGGCGGCGGCATGATGCTGCGCCGGTTCCCGCAAGACGCATCAACAGAGTTGGCAGCCCGCCTGACGCAGGCCGAGGCCGCAGCCGGTCCCTTCTGGCTGCCGCCGGATTATGATGTCCTGCGGCGGGAAACGCTGCTCTCCTATGTGGCTCCGGTCAGACGGGAGGGGGTTTACCTTGGCTACGCTGCTGTCTCCATACCCTCCTCGGGCCTGTCGCAGATCGCCAGAGATCTGTCAGACAGCCAGCTGGAAGTGTTTCTGCTGTATGGCGAGAAGGAGCTGCTTGCACATCCGGATCTCAACCCCAAGGATGCAACCCTGTCCGAAAAGAACGATCTTGTGGACATAGGCAAAGCGCCCGATCCGCTGCTGGCAAGGCTCGCCAGCCTCACACCGGTTGATCCGAGGCGCTTTGACCTGGGTGAGGCCCATGCCATGTTTGAAGGCGAAACGGAGGAGCATGGCCGTTATTACGTGGTCCTCGAACGCACGGCGGCGAAGTTCGGCGAGCTGCCGGTCATCACCGGGGCGATCATGCCCGCATCCGTTCTGGAGCAGCCGCTGGAAGAGCTTTACATTTCCATCCTCATCGCGCTGTCCATTCTGGTGGCGGCACTCGCAGGCAGCGCCGCGATGGCCTACCGCATCGCCCAGCCCATCCGCCGGGCCGCAGCAGGCGCAAGGGCTATCGCCCGGCTGGATATTGCCGGGCTCAAGCCCCTGCCCTCCAGCCGCATAGAGGAGCTGAAGGATCTGGCCAGCGGTTTCAACGCCATGACGACGGCGCTGGCCGCCTTTGTGCGTTACGTGCCGCGCAGCCTTGTTCTCAAGCTGCTGCGTGAAGGCAGCGGCAGTGCCGCCCCGCAGGAACGGCAGGTTGCCGTGCTCTTTACCGATGTGGTGGGGTTCACAAGCATTTGCGAAGGCATGGATGCACGGGCGACAGCTGATTTTGTCAATCACCACCTCACACTCATCGGCAGCGTCGTCGAGCGCCACGGCGGCACCATCGACAAATATATCGGCGACAGCGTCATGGCCTTCTGGGGCGCGCCCGATCATATGGACAATCCCGCTTCCTCTGCGGCAGCTGCAGCACTCGATATCGAACGGGCGCTCAAGGCCGACAATGCCCTGAGGCGGGAAAAGGGCCTGGAACCCGTGCGCATCCGTGCAGGCCTTCACGTGGGGCCGCTCATCGTCGGGGATATCGGCGCACCGGGCCGTGTGAACTACACGGTGATAGGCGATACGGTGAACATTGCAGCAAGACTGGAAAGCCTCGGCCACGCGGTTGACCCCGGCGCCGAAGCGGTGATCCTCGCCTCTGCCGACGTGGCAAGCGCCCTTGCAGCGCAGACAGGCGCCTCACGCCCCGTCATCACCCCTCTCGGAGAGCAGACGGTCAAGGGCAAGAGCCAGCCGGTCACAGTGGTGAGACTGTCCCTGCCGGATGATCAGGGGTGACAGCGCGTCCGCATCTCGCGCATGCGCCCTGCGTCATCGCTGGCGCAGGGGGCATGCATCTGGTTCAGGCTGCGCGGGAGGTGACGCTGCGCAGTCCGGTGAAAGGCATCATCTGCTCGTAGACCGGATCTTCCGCACCGCTTGCCTCGACGAGGCCATAGGCTCCGGCGAGTGCGCCTTCCTTCAGCTCGAGGCCGAGGAAGCGGTGGCGCTCCACCGGTCCCGGCAGGTCAAGGCCAAGGGTCAGGTCCGGCGAGAACCCGAACCTTGCATAATAGGCGTGATCGCCCACCAAGATGACACCGCCAAAGCCAGCGATGGCTGCCTGATTGAGCGCGGCACGCATCAGACGCGCGCCAAGCCCTTCGCTGCGGCAGGTGGCTTCCACCGCCAGCGGTCCGAGCAGCAGCAAGCCCTGGCCGCCTTCGGCCGTGACATGCCACAGGCGCAGGGTGCCCACGAGCGCACCAAGGTCATCCAGCGCGGTCAGGGCGATGGCAGGCACGCGGCCTTCGCGCAGCCGTTCGGAGGTCTTCTGATGCCGGTCCGGACCAAACGCCCGGTCGAGCAGCAGCTCGCGGGCGCCGGTGTGCTCCGGCGCCTCGTCCAGGATTTCGATCATCTCACCTGATCCTTCAGATCACGTAGGATGCGAGAGCGGCGAAGCCGTTGAAGCCGACCGTGGAATAGGTCGTCGTATAGGCACCGCAGGACTCGATCAGCACCTTGTCGCCGATGGACAGGGAGACCGGCAGCTCGTAGGGCGTTTTTTCGTACAGAACGTCCACGCTGTCGCAGGTCGGGCCAGCCAGCACGCAGGGCGCAGTGGCATCGCCATCCTTCGGCGTGCGGATGGGGTAGCGGATCGCCTCGTCCATGGTCTCGGCGAGGCCATGGAACTTGCCGATGTCCAGATAGACCCAGCGCACGGTGTCATCAGCCGACTTGCGGGAGATCAGCACGACTTCCGCTTCAATCAGACCGGCATCGCCCACCATGCCGCGGCCCGGCTCGATGATCGTCCGCGGCAGGTTGTTGCCGAAATGATCTGTCAGAGCCTGGAAGATGGCGTTGCCATAGGCCGGAACGCCCGGGACGTCCTTGAGGTAACGGGCCGGGAAGCCACCGCCCATGTTGACCATCTTCAGCGAGATTCCACGGGTGGCGCATTCACGGAACACACCGGCAGCCGTTGCCAGTGCGCCGTCCCAAGCACCGAGGTTCGCCTGCTGCGAACCGACGTGGAAGGACACGCCATAGGCCTCGAGACCGGCGCGGTGTGCAGCTTCCAGGACATCCGGAGCCATTTCCGGAGCGCAGCCAAACTTGCGCGACAGCGGCCATTCGGCGCCTGCGCCGTCACACAGGATGCGGCAGAACACGCGCACGCCAGGAGCTGCACGGACGATCTTCTCGACTTCGGCTTCGCAGTCGACGGCATAGAGGCGCACACCCAGCTCGAAGGCACGGGCGATGTCGCGCTCCTTCTTGATGGTGTTGCCATAGGAGATGCGGTCAGCGCTTGCACCGGCAGCCAGAGCCATCTCGATTTCGCCGACGGAGGCGCAATCGAAGGAGGAGCCGAGTTCAGCCAGCAGGCTGAGGATCTCGGGAGCCGGGTTTGCCTTAACAGCATAGAAGACGGAGGTGTCGGGCAGCGAACGGGCAAAAGCCTCATAGTTCGACCGCACGACGTCAAGGTCGACAACAACGCAAGGACCGTCTTCGGTGCGCTGGCGGAGGAATTCACGGATGCGATCGGTCATCGGGGTTCTCCCGTTCATCAAGTCTTGGCGCGAGGTCGTCCGTCCACTCGCCGCAGAGCCCTCCGGTATGGACAGGGAGGCTCGGCAAGAGGTGACGATCGGTCGAGCGCACAGCGGGGGCTGCACACTGTCCCTTTATGGGATGCCTTGGCTTGGAACGGTGATCGCTCCGCACGGCCGGCAATGAAGTAACAAGTGCCTCTTCAGTAACCCCGGGATGTGGAAACCCGGCAGAGACCAAAAAAGCCCTCTTACGTCGTTGCTTTAAGCCGTCCGGTTTTGTCAGACCCCAAGAGTCGTAGTGGGGCTTGTCTGACTGCCACTGGAATTCATGGACGACCACGGGCACGTGCGAATTTGGGCAAGGGTTATTTGCGCTCATTCGTTGTCATGTTCAAGGGATTTTTTGAATGAGGCGCAGATTTTTTTCGTGAAGCCGGACACCTGGAAAAGACAGGGTAAACGCCGGATTTTCGCCACTTTTTTAGACGTGCAAACATCGCGCGCGGAAGCCCGCCGCGCAGCAGCCGCAGAGTGGACAACGCCTGCCGCCCGGCCCTGGCTCTGGCGCCTTGTTCAAAAGCACGAAGGGCCGCACTGGGGCGGCCCTTCGGCTGAGATCTGCCCGCCGTTCGGGGGGCGAAGCTTGGCGGCTTTTGACGGACAGATCTGATTCTGTTCAGGTTTGCGCCTGCAGATCAGCCTTCGCGGCCCTGCGGCCCCTTGCCCTTGTGGTCACCATGGCGCTCACCGTGGTGCTCGCCATGCGGTCCCTTGCGGCCTTCCTTGCCGCCCTTGCGGAAGTCGGCCTTGGTCAGCACGTTATCTCCATTCCGGTCCATTCGGGCCACGAGATCAGAGGTTTGTGCTGCGTTTTCTTCGGCGGTGATGGCAAGATCACCATCCGTATCAAGCCGCTGGAACATGCGCACCAGATGGGGATCGGCCATGCTGGCGAACAAGGCATCAAAGCCCTGAAGGTCGAAGCTGCCGGTATTGCCCGTGCCGGCGAGGGCGAAGAGCTGGCCGCGCACTTCATCGAACTCGGCGCGTGTCACCGTGCCATCGCCGTTCGTATCGAAGCGCTCGAACATCTCCATCATCATCATGCCGTGACGGCCATGCGGACCCTTGGGGCCGCCGCCCATCTTCCAGTCCTCTCGGCCTTTCCCTTCAGGGCCTTTCCCTTCAGGGCCCTTGCCTTCTGGACCACGAGCCTCGGGGCCACGGCCCTCAGGACCGCGCGGCGGCACCGGCATTGCCTTCAGCTCCCCGTCGCCGTCCCGGTCCAGCCGGGCGAACATCCGGTCAGAGATGCGGTCGAATTCGGCGCGAGTGACCTTGCCGTCTCCATCACGGTCCAGCCGCTGGAAGGCACGCACCTTCATCGGCTGCATTTCGGTGAGGCGGTATGCCTTGAATTCGTCGAGAGTGACGCGGCCGTCCTTGTCCGCGTCAGCAGCTGCGAAGCGCTCCACAACAACGGCGCTCGCCTCATCCTGGGTGACAGCGCCGTCCTTGTTCTGATCGAACATTTCGATCATCCGTCCGCCGTGGCGGCCGCCTTCGCGGTCCATGCCACCCCAGCCCTTGGGGCCGAAGCTTTCAGCCAGCGCGATCCCGGCCACGGAAGTGGCAAGCGCGGCAGCAATCGTGCCAATGGCGATGGTCTTGAGTGCGGTCATCAGTCTTCTCCTTTTCCGGCCTATCCGGATGTCTGCGGCGGCAGGCGTATCTTGTGCTCTGTACCTGGCAGTCTTTTGCGAAACCGCCGTGCCGTCCTGCGATGACTGGAACATAGGCGAAGGACCCGCGCCGGATTAGGGCAGGCTGGAGGCCCAAGTGTCGTGACCTGTGACAGGTCTGGCCTCCTGCGACAGACTGTTACACTTTCCCCTGCCCCGCCGCGGAAAATGGCGCTACCTAGAAGGTGAAAGGCGGCTGCATCCGCCCGCAGCAGAGAACAGTGAGCCGGAATCAGCCTGATGAGTGAGCCAAGCCCCCATATTCTTGTGGTCGATGACCATCGCGATATCCGGGAGACGCTCGCCCGCTATCTGGTGAAGAACGGCTACCGGGCCACTGCCGCTGAAAGCGCTGCTGCGGCCCGCAAGGCACTAAAGGCTGCCGTCATCGATCTCGTGGTGCTCGACGTCATGATGCCCGGCGAGGACGGCCTCAGCCTCTGCCGCAGCCTGGTCGATTCAGATGGCCCGCCCATCATCCTGCTCACGGCCATGGCGGAGGAGACAGACCGGATCATCGGCCTTGAAATCGGCGCGGATGACTATGTCACCAAGCCCTTCAATCCGCGCGAACTGCTCGCCCGCATCAAGGCCGTCCTGCGCCGTACTGCCAGTGTGCCCAAGCCGCGCGATCCGATCACGCAGGAGCGCCTTGTCTTTGAAGGCTTTACCGTGGATACAGCGCGGCGCGAACTCTTTGACCCGCAGGGCGAGCCCATCGCCCTGTCCAGCGGCGAATTCCAGCTGCTGCTTGCCTTCCTCAAGCGCCCGCGCATGGTGCTGACCCGTGACCAGCTGATGGATCTGACGAGCGGGCGCACGCCCGGCGTCTTTGACCGCTCCATCGACAACCAGGTCAGCCGCCTGCGCCGCAAGATCGAGGAGGACCCGAAGGAGCCACGCATCATCAAGACCGTCTGGGGCGGCGGCTACATGTTCACCGCAGCTGTAGAGGGGCTTGAAGCATGACCGGGCCCGCTTCCTTCCAAAAGGCCCGGAGCATACTGTCGCGTTTGCGGCCGCGCAGTCTTGGCGGCCAGCTGATCGCGCTGCTTCTGATAGCCCTCGTCGGCAGCCAGGCTGTTTCCATCTGGCTCTTTGCGGGGGAACGCCGACTCGCCATCTATGAGGCCATCGGCGACGGGGTGATTGTCCGCACTGCCTCGCTGGTGCCACTGCTGGAGACCTCCAGTGAAACAACCCGTACCCGGCTGCTGCAGGCCACCAGCTCTGCCATCACCCGCTTCTGGCTGGACCAGAGGCCGTCTGTCACCAGAGCGCCTCAATCCGGTGCGGAGCGGCGCCTTGCCGGAGCTCTGGCTGAGGAGCTGGGGCAGGACCCGGGCATTCGTGCCTCGCTCAGCGCCGCTGGAAAAGGCCGTGAGAGGGGGGCCAGCGCCCCGCCGCACGAAGAGCGTAAGAAGCGCGAAGAAGCGGGGGAAACCAATCTTGAAAAGCTGGAAGAGCGCGAACGGCGCCGCGAGGAGCGGCTGCGCCACCGGCTGATTGCGATTGAATTCTCCGTGCCCCTCTCCGATGGGCAATGGCTCAACGTGCTCACCAGCCACCGCCCGCCGCCGCCCGGCGCCTTCTACACGCTGGTCCTGCAAATGGGCCTTATGGCTCTTGCCATCATCGCCATCGTCGCCTTCACAATAAGGCAGATCTCCCGCCCCCTGCGCCAGCTGGCTGACGCTGCAGACCGGCTGGGACGGGGCGAAGACGTGCCGCCGGTGCCGGAAGCGGGCCCGCGTGAGCTGCGCAGCACCATTTCCGCCTTCAACGCCATGCAGGACCGGCTGAGCCGTTTTGTGGCAGACCGCACGCGCATGCTGGCCGCCATCAGCCACGACCTGCGCACGCCAATCACCTCACTGCGCCTCAGGGCCGAGTTCATCGACGACGATGAAAACCGGGAGAAGATGATCTCTACGCTGGATGAGATGGCCGCGATGACGGAAGCGACCCTCGCTTTCGCCCGGGACGAAGCCGTCAGCGAGCCGCGTGAAGCAGTGGACCTCACCGCCGTTCTGGAAAGCCTTGCAGGCGACCAATCCGACATGGGCCACGACGTACGCCTCGTGGAAACCGGGACAGATGCAGCACCGGTAACGCTGCCCTGCCGCCCGATGGCGCTCAAGCGTGCCCTGCGCAACCTGATCGAAAACGCCGTCCGCTATGGCGGCGCGGCCCGCATTTCCGTGGAGACAGGCCAGCGTGAAGTCATCATCCGGGTGGACGATGACGGCCCCGGCATTCCGGAGGAACGTATGGGCGACGTGTTCGAGCCCTTCGTCCGGCTGGAAACTTCGCGCAGCGGCGAAACGGGCGGCATCGGCCTTGGCCTTGCCATTGCCCGTTCTCTCATTCACGCCCACGGCGGTACCATTACACTCGCCAACCGCCCCGAAGGCGGGCTTACCGCCACGGTGACGCTGCCGCTCTGACGGATCAAACCGTTCCGAACACCTTGTCTACGTCCGTGGCATCCAGCAGGCGCCACTGGCCTTCTTCGACGCCGTCCAGTCCCAGATTGCCGATGCGGATGCGGGAAAGGGCATTCACGTGATTGCCGGTGGCGGCGAACATGCGGCGGACCTGATGGTAGCGGCCCTCGTGCAGCGTCAGCCGCACCTTCTGCTGGGTCAGCACCTCAAGCTCGGCAGGCTTCAGCGGCTTGTCCTCGTTCTCCAGCATCATGGTGCCGGAGGCAAACAATTCTGCCTCGGAGCCCTGCAAGGGCCTGTCCAGCTCGGCCTCATAGACCTTGGGCACCTCGGCCTTGGGCGAGATGATCCGGTGCAGCAGCGTGCCGTCATCGGTAAAGAGCAGCGCGCCGGTTGTTTCCCGGTCAAGGCGCCCGACAGTGGACAGCACCGGCTTGCGGTAGCGGAACCGGTCCGGCAGCAGGTCATAGACGAGGCGTCCCTGATCCTTGGTCGAGCAGGTGTAGCCAACCGGCTTGTTCAGCAAGAGGATCATGCCTTGCGGCGGATCCAGAGGCTCATCATCAAACAGGATGTCCTCATGAGCGGTTTTGGAATCGGCCTTGAGCCGCTGCCCGGCACGGTCGGTCACCCAGCCGTTGCGGATGGCGATCTGCACTTCCTTGCGGGTGCCATAGCCGAGGTTGGCAAGAAGCTTGACCAGTCTCATCGGCCGCGCGCCTTACGTGCGTGGATCACTTTGTAGCCGCCCTCGTCCGCCACCATGATGGCCTCGGCAAAGACCTCGTTGATGACGCCCTCGTAGGGAAGATGCCGGTTGGCGACGAGCCACAGATGCCCACCCGGCTTCAGGGACCGCGCAGCTGCCCGCACGAAGCCCTGGCCGATATCCGTGCGCCCGGCCTTGCCGGTCTGGTGGAACGGCGGGTTCATGACGACAAAATCATAGGTCTTGTTCAGCCCCTTGGTCACGTCTACCCAGTGGAAGCCGAGACGGCGGCCGGTGGCCAGCGGCGCCACATTCTCCCGCGCCAGATCCAGCGCCCGCTGTTCGGCCTCGTAAAGGTCGAGCCCTGTCACCTTGGCACAGCGCTTGAGAACCTCGGTGGACAGATAGCCGAAGCCCGCTCCCAGATCCGCACCTTCACCGGACAGGCTCGACGGCAGATTGGACGCAAGCAGCGCGGAAGCAGCATCAATATGGTCCCAGGCGAAAACGCCCGGACGGCTGACGAACTGCCCGTCAAGGATCGGGCGCACCGCATCCAGCTCCACCCATTCGGCCACCAGCGCGCCGTTGACGCGGGCCTCGTCCTTGATGGCCCAGGCAACGCGGCACTTGGCCTTGGACAGCTTGCCGTCGAGACCGGCAAGGCTTTCGAGATCGCCCTCCAGCGCCTTACCGCCCTCCGCATTGGTGGCACAGACCACGATCAGCCCGCCCGGCGCTGTGCGGCGCACGGCATCGGCCAGCAGGGCACGGGCTTCCTGCTTCTGGCGCGGCGGCAGCACCAGCACCAGCGGATAGCCCTCGCCCTCGGCCTGATGCAGCACCGTGTAACCATGGGCAGCCAGCGCGTCCCGGTCAGGTGCAAAGCTCTGCACCGGCACCAGCGCGCCCTCGGGCAACTCCTTCAGGTCCGCGCCGGCGCGGGCGCGCAGAAACAGGATGCTGCCCCGCGCCTTGGGCAAGTCCAGCGTGCCGTTCAGAAAGGGAAGGAGGAGCGTTTCAAGGACAGGATCGGACATGGCGGCGCTTTCAATGCAGGCGGGCGGCAGTTCTGCACTGCCGCCCGGCCGGTTCATCCGCTCTCATACAAGCCGCAGCGGGCAAGGTCAAAGCCGCCTTGCGCCGCCTGCGGGCAGATCATGCCGCAGCAAGCCTGCGCACGAAGTCATCTACGGCACGGCGCAGGGCATCCGTCTGGCTTCCTACCGCGTGCGAGGAGGTCATGAGCCGGGCTGCCGTTTCATTCGTCTGCGCCACCGCGCTGCGCATCTGCTCCATGTTGCCGGTGACTTCAGAGGTCCGGGCAGAGGTGATCTGAGCATTGGAGGCAATTTCCGCCGTCGCCTGCCCCTGCTGCTCGACGGAGCGGCTGACGGATTCGGCATGCTCATCAATGGTGCGCATGATTTCGGTGATCTTCTCGATCGCCAGAACCGCATCATCCGTCGAGGCCTGAATGGCAGAAATCTGGCTGGAGATCTCGTCGGTCGCCTTGGCTGTCTGGGAGGCGAGCTGCTTCACCTCGGACGCCACGACCGCAAAGCCCTTGCCCATTTCCCCGGCCCGCGCTGCCTCGATGGTGGCATTGAGCGCCAGGAGGTTGGTCTGGGCGGCGATTTCCTGGATGAGCGTCACCACCTGACCGATCTTGTCGGCCGCGACCGCAAGACTGGTCACCTTCTGGTTCGTGGCTTCCGCCTGGCGGGAGGCATCATCCACCACCTTGGCTGTCGTCGTCACCTGCCGGGTGATTTCGCCGATGGAAGCCGACAGTTCTTCGGAGGCTGCGGCAACCGTTTCCACATTGGAGGAAGCCTGCAGCGCCGCGTCAGCAGCTGCGCTAACCATGCCACTGCTCTGGCGAGCGGTTGCGTCCATTGCAGAGACATCGCGGCCCAGCTCTGCCGCCGCATTCTGCAGCGCATCAAAATAGCTGCCGGTCGTGGCGCGGAAGTCTTCTGCAAGACGGCGCATGAGTTCGGCTTTCTCGGCCTGTGACGCATCCTCACGCCTGCGGACAGTCTCGGCGAGCTCAGCCTGCTCGATCAGCGACTGGCGGAACCCGGCAAGAGCATCACGCAGATCGCCCAACTCATCTGCGCTGGACCATTCCGGGAGCCCGTGGGACAGTTCTCCGCGCGACAGTGCACCAGCCGTTGCGGCCAGTTCATCAGCGCGCACCGCAATGCGCGAGCGCAGGAACAGCCAGCCGCCGATAGCCGCAAAAAGGGTCACTGCTATGGAGATTACCTGAACCAGCACCACGATGCGGGCAGAGGCCTGAAGTGCGGCAATCCCCTCAGCCATCTCCGCCTTGATCAGCTCTTCTGCCTTGTCTGCCTCTTCGATCAGCGTGTCGAACGCCGCGTCAAACGTTTCGTCAGCCGTGCTTCCGGCAATATCCTTGCCGACATTCATGTAACGTTCGCGGGCGACACTCTCAAAGGTATCAATCTCTTTCTGGACACCCTCCATCACGCGGCGGACTTCGGCCGATTCCGTGGGAAAGAACCGGCCTTCATCATTGGTTCCGCCATTCATGATGGCACCAGCGAAGAAGCGCGCTTCCTTCATGAGGTCCCAGACTTCATTGACGTCCTCGCCATCATCGCCGGTCATGATCTCCTCAAAGATCAGATGGGCGCGTGTGGCCGTCAGCTTGATCTCCATCGCAGCGTCGGCAAGAGGCGCTAGCCTTTCTCCGACGTGCAGCCCCTCATCGGCCAGCCTGCTGCTTTGTATGAAGGTCAGAATGCCCGTCACAACAACGACTGCAGCCATTGCGGAGAAAATACTCAGCAGCTTTCCGGAAACACGCATCCTGTAATTCCTCTTTGGCGTATGTAATGAACATACCAAACCAGACAGGATGATGCGGCAAAGATGTTACGACAACCTTAGTCTCCCGACCAAGTTTGATCAGCAATTATAACGATGGAATGTAATTTGAGGAGCCACCAGCAAAGAGACACAGTCTTGCCGGTGGCTTAATCAGCAATCAGGAACTGTATACAATCTCGCGGGTCTCACGGAAACGAATATCCGGATTCTTTTCCCCTACGTAATTGACTTCCCAGCCACTTTTGAAAAGGAAGACCGGCTTGTCGTCACGGTCGAGCGCAACGCTCATGCGGTTGGCCTCGATGAATTTCTGCAGCTTGGCCGGGTCATCGCATTCGATCCAGCGGGCCGTCGTGTAGGGCACGGTCTCAAAGCCGATCTCGGTGCCGTATTCGTTCTTCACGCGGTCCATCACCACATCCAGCTGCAGCATGCCAACCACGCCGACGATCCAGTTGGAGCCAAGGTCCGGCTTGAAGATCTGCACCAGCCCCTCCTCCGCCAGATCCAGCAAGCCCTGACGCATCTGCTTGACGCGCATGGTGTCGGACAGGCGCACGCGGCGCAGCACTTCCGGCGCGAAGGCCGGCAGGCCGGTGACGTGGATTTCCTCGCCCTCCGTCAGCGTATCGCCCACACGCAGCTGGCCATGGTTCGGCACGCCAATCACGTCGCCAGGGAAGGCCTCGTCGGCAATCTCGCGCTCTTCGGCGAAGAAGAAGATCGGGGCAGAAACAGCAATGCTCTTGCCCGCGCGCACATGCTTCAGCCGCATGCCGCGCTTGAAGGTGCCCGAGCACAGACGCACGAAGGCGATGCGGTCGCGGTGCTTGGGGTCCATGTTGGCCTGCACCTTGAAAACGAAACCAGTCACGTCCGGCTCATCCGGACTGATCGTCCGCCCGCCCGTTGCGGCCTGAGAATGAGGCGCAGGCGCATATTCGGCAATGAAGTCGAGCAGGTCATTGATGCCGTAGTCACGCAGGGCCGAGCCGAAGAACACTGGCGTCAGATGCCCTTCCAGGAAGCTTTCCCGGTCGAACGGGGTATAGCCTTCCGCGCCCAGTTCCACATTCTCCGTCAGCTCGCCCATGATGCGGTCGAACACCCAGTCCGTCAGCACCGGGTCTTCCAGACCGGAGACCTCCAGCGTGCGGGCATAGGGGCCTCCGCGCTCGCCAGAGGATGTCTGGAACGTCTTGCGCTGCCAATCATAGATGCCAAAGAAATCCGAGCCCATACCAACCGGCCAGGTCATTGGCGCCACATCCAGCGCCAGCGCTTCCTGCACCTCGTCGAGGATTTCCAGCGCATGGCGGCCTTCACGGTCGATCTTGTTGACGAAGGTGATGATCGGAATATCGCGCAGGCGGCAGACCTCGAACAGCTTGCGCGTCTGCGTTTCGATGCCCTTGGCCGCGTCGATCACCATGATCGCCGCATCCACAGCCGTCAGCGTGCGGTAGGTGTCTTCGGAAAAGTCCTCGTGACCGGGCGTGTCGAGCAGGTTGTAGATGATGCCGCCGCGCTCGAAGGTCATCACGGACGAGGACACCGAGATACCGCGCTCCTGCTCGATCTTCATCCAGTCGGAGCGGGCGCGGCGCCGCTCTCCGCGGGCACGCACCTGACCGGCCGCCCGGATGGCGCCGCCCGAGAGCAGCAGCTTTTCCGTCAGCGTCGTCTTGCCGGCGTCCGGATGCGAGATGATCGCAAAGGTACGGCGGGTCAGATAGGGCGCGGTCATGCTTGGCTCCTTGGCACGGGCGGGGCACTGGCGAAGCGCTGGCGGGCAAGGCAGCGCGGGCGCGCCAGGCCGCAGGCCTCAGCCGGCAGGGTCTGTCATTGGCGCAAGGTCATAGAGCCAGCAGCGCCAGAATGCCAGAACAGAATAAAGCTTTCCCGCCACTTCCCGGCTCTTCCCCGCGCCGTTTCGAAGCGCCTCTGGCCAGCGGCTGCGCCTGCGGCTAAGGATGAGATGGGCAGTTTCAACAGGAGACCCATTTGTCCGCACGTGCTTCTTTCATTACTGGCCTCATTCTTTTGGCCGCCACTGCCGCAATCCTGCTCGCCATGGGCCGCATACCCATCTGCGAATGCGGCTACGTCAAGTTCTGGACCCCTGCGAGCGACGTCTCCGGTTCTTCCCAGCATATTGCCGACTGGTACACCCCTTCACACATCATACATGGCTTCCTGTTCTTTGCTCTGGCCTGGCTTGTGATGCGCAGCCGCCCGCTGGGCGAAAAGGCGCTGCTCGCCATCGTCATCGAAGCGGCCTGGGAAATCGTCGAGAACAGCCCCTGGGTCATCGACCGTTACCGCGAGGCGACCATCGCGGTGGGCTATACCGGCGACAGCGTGCTGAATTCGGTGGCGGATATCCTCTGGATGCTCGCCGGCTTCTGGTTTGCCGCCCGCATGCCGGTTTGGGTCACGGTTGCCACCGCCATCGCCTTCGAGCTGATCGCCTTGTGGGTCATTCGCGACAACCTGACCCTCAACGTGATCATGCTGCTTTATCCACTGGAGGCCATCAGGGTCTGGCAGGGAGGGGCTTGAGAGTGCAGTCAGCGCAGCTCTGGCTGGGCTGACAAGGCCTTTGCCAGGACGTCGAACACGAGCCGGATACGTGGGCTGGTGTGGAGCTCCCGGTGCGTGACCAGCCAGACTGGAAAGCTGATGCTGATTTCACCGGGCAGCACCACCTCGACTTCCGGGGCAAAGGGGATGAAGTCAACGGCCATGAAGCCGTAGCCGAAACCATGACGCACCGCTTCCCAGGCGGCCGTGCCGCTGGCCGAACTGAAACGGAGGTCCCGTTCAGCCGCCTGGATGCCAAACATCTTCAGATATCTGATCATTTCAGCCTTGTTGCCGAACGCGACGAAGGGCTGACCGGTCAGGTCAGCAGCCGTTTCAGGGCGCCCGGCCTGATCAAGAAAGCTGCGCGCAGCATAAAGATGGGCGTTCGTGTGCCGCAAAAGGCGCCCGATCAGGTCTCCCCCCTCCGGCCGGACATGACGGACGGCGATGTCTGCCTCGCGCCGCTTCAGATCGCTGATTTCGTTGGAGCAGATCAGTTCGATCTCCAGGCCCGGCGCAATGGCATGCAGATGGCGCAGGACCGGCGGCAGCAGATAGTGGGCAAACATGTCAGAAGCCGAGATGCTGACCGGTCCGGCCACGGCCTGCGCCTGACCCGAGGCGACGAGGCTGAGCCGCAGGCCCGCCTCCGCCATTGACCGGGCAGCTTCTACGAGCTGCCTGCCCGTCTCCGTCAGGACGAGTGTGCGTCCCGTCCGCTCCACCAGAACAAGGCCAAGCTCCTGCTCCAATGCGGCAATCTGGCGGCCGACAGTCGGTTGGGTAAGCCCAAGCGCCTTGCCCGCAGCCGAAAGAGAGCCGAGATCCGCCACCGCGGCCAGCGCACGTGCATGGTTCCAGTCAAACGCAAGTTTCGGCCAATTCATGCATTTTTGCATATCATCATTACATGAATCCGCAATTTCAAATTTTTCCGTATGGATCTACCAAGGAGCCAGCCACGCACGCAGGGACAGCAGATGAACAGTGACGCAAGGTTCTGGGACAGGGCGGCGGAGAAATATGCGCGCTCCCCCATCAAGGACGTGGGATCCTACGAATACACTCTCGAAAGAACGCGCAGTTTCCTGCCGCCTCATGCCAATGTCCTGGAAGCTGGCTGCGGCACCGGCACGACCGCCTTGCGCCTAGCGGGATCGGTGGCTGACATTCTGGGCACGGATATTTCCGGCGCAATGATTGCCATCGCAAGACGAAAGCTTCTGGAGCCAGATGCGCCGGCCAATGTCACATTCGAGATTGCCTCACTCGATGATGAAAGCCTGCCGGAAGGGCCCTTCGACGCGGTCCTGGCCTTCAATATCCTGCATCTGCCGCGCAATCTTGATGCAGCTTTGTCAGCGCTTGGCAGACGGGTCCGTCCTGGAGGGCTGTTCATCTCCAAAACCGTCTGTCTGTCCGATTCACCCTATCGTTTGCTCCGGCCCGTGCTGGGCTTGATGAAGCTCGCGGGCAAGGCCCCGCATGTGCTTTTTCTGTCCCGGCAGTTCCTTGAGGACCGGGTCCGTGGGCATGGATTTGAAATCGTGGAGACTGGCGATTTTCCGGCCAGTCCGCCCTGCCACTTCATCGTGGCGCGGCGCATGGCGTGAGGCTCGGCCACCCCGGCCAAGAGCACCCGATCTGCAGAGCGGCCCAGACTGTTCCAACCGGGCCGCATTTCATCTTGCCATCGGCAAGTGGTCAGGACGCCTTGCGGAACCAGTCGTACCAGCGGCGCTGCTGGCGGGCCTGAACACGCTCCAGCACTTCAGCCGCAAACAGAGCCGCGTTGTCACGTGCCTTGTCGAGGTTGGTCACAAGCTTGGGATCGAGCGTTGCCAGGCTGCCGCCGAACTCGAACATATCCCGGTAGGCGGCGCGCTCGACAATCGCGGTCATCAGCACATCGATACCGCTGACGGCAAGGTGGTCCTGCACCGCCTTGAGCGCGCGCGTTGTCACGGCGGCATTGGTGCGGGTCAGCACCACACAATGACGGATTTCGTGGCGGACGATTTCTTCCAGCTTGGCGATGAGACGCAGGATCTTCGCCCCGCCCCTTGCGTCCATGGAAGATCCCTGGATCGGCACCACCACCAGATCGGACACGGAAAGGGCATTGGCGACGAGCAGATTCTCCGTCCCCTCCAGATCAACGATCACGTAGTCGCTGACGGCAGACGCCTCAATGATCTGCTCCGTGATGGTGGCCGGTGTCAGCTGGCTTTGGACCGAAATATTCGCGGGCCGGCCCGGCAGATCCGACCAGGTGGAGATCCAGCGCTGCGGGTCCGCGTCAAAAATGGTGACGGTCATCCCCCTTTCGGCAATTTCCGTTGCCAGCAGCAGCGCTGCTGTCGTCTTGCCGGCCCCGCCTTTGGCATTTGCGAAAGAAATAACGGGCATCTGGTCTCTCCTGGATCTGTGGCAGGTGGCGCATTGCTGCCTGCCTCTCCCAGAAGGGATTACAATACTCCATGGTTAACAAATTCATAACTGGCCCGCAAAATGCAATTTACTGTCATTAATACCTACTCAGCACGGCAGTATTTCAAGACATAAATTGCCAGAGCCATCGTCAATTCAAGCAAGAACAACAAGACCGCACGAGAATCAATCAGACACTCAGGAAGAAGCCAGGCAAAATTGCATGCTTTCCTAGCGATAGAATCCGAGTGTTCGAAAGCGCCATTAATTGTTTGTCAGACCCCTCCCCTGCCGTTATCTCTTGGCACGAAGAGCTGTAACTCCTGCCCCGTATGCCAGTTGAGCTGACAGGTGCAGGGAGGCCATGATGCTTTCAACCGGATGTCCTAATGACCGCAAGACCTTCCCGCTTCCTGGCCGGACTGAGTGCCCTTCTTGTGGCCGCGAGCCTTACGGTCTCCCCGGCCGCAGCCCGGTCTCTGGCGCCCTACAAGGACGACCTTTTCGCTTATCCCGGTCTGCTCAACAGCTATCATGATGGTGATTTTGAAGTGGTCGCCTATGACAAGGCCCGCGACATTCACCAGCGGGACAAGGAGCCTGAGCGCGAAGTCTGGGGTAACTATGTCTCCTATCATCCGCGCAGCAGCCAGGAAGACATGGAACTGAAGGCCAATGGCCGGACTGTGAAATACATGGCTGCTGGCAAGACCGATGGTGGCGCAGCCTACGTGGTGATCTATGTTCACGGCCAGGGCGGCAACCGCTTTCAGGGCATGAATGACGTCACCTTCGGCGGCAACTTCAACCGCATCAAGAACCTGATGTCGCGCAACGGCGGTGTCTATATCACCCCCGACTTCACTGATTTCGGTGCTGAAGGCACCAAGGACGTGGAGGCCATCATCAATGCCTATGCCGCCAACTCGCCGGGTGCAAAGATCTTCGTGGCCTGCGGCTCCATGGGCGGCATCCTGTGCTGGAACTTCGCCAAATCCCCGGCCACCGCACGCAAGCTCTCGGGTCTGCTGTTCTTCGGCTCTCCCAAGGACGAGGGCATTTTCGCCAGCCGCACCCTGAAGGACCCGGCTCTGCGCGTGCCCATCTACATGGGCCACGGCAGCTGGGACAAGGTCTACAACTGGGAAGAACAGGTGCAGTTCTTCGAGCAGTTCCGCGCCAGGGCCCCCGGCTACCCGGTCCGTTTCACCCTGTTCGAGACCGGCACCCACGGCACCCCGATCCGCATGACCGACTGGCGCCTCATCCTCAACTGGATGATTTCAAAGGGCTGAAACCTCGCTCTGACTCCTGTCCTGGGGCCCTATGAGGCAATGCCGAACTGCTGGCGATAGGCGGCAGGCGGCAGGCCTGTCAGCTTCTGGAACAGCTTGCGAAAGGCTGCCGGGTCAGAATAGCCGACGTCCCACGCAATCCGGTCGACCGGGGTCAATGTGCGCTCCAGCGCCTCCCGCGCCTTGGCGATGCGGACCTGCTGCAGATATTCGACGGGCGTGAGCCCTGTGGCGGCGCTGAAGCGGCGCAGAAAGGTCCTTGCGGTCATGCCGGCGGTGGCGGCAAGACCGGTAACGCCCTGCAGGCTGGCTGCCTCCGCATGGATCCGGTGCTGGCATTGCCGTATCGCATCGTCGCCATGATCCAGCCGCGGAATGAACTGCGCAAACGGGCGCTGGCTCTGACGCGGCGGCTCGATCAGCAGAAACCTGGCTGTGGCCAGCATCGTCGCCGGCCCCAGCAGCCGGCCCACAAGCGTCAGCCCCAGATCGGCCCATGCAAGGATGCCCCCAGCCGTCATGATATCCCCTTCGTCGACCACAATGCTCTCGTCGGCCAGATGCACCTTGGGAAACCGCTGCGCCAGTTGCTGAGCGAAGGCCCAATGCGTTGTGGCACGGCGCCCGTCAATCAGCCCGGTCTCAGCCAGCACGAATGCACCGGCACAGACTGAGCAGAGCGTGGTCCCTGACCGGTGCTGCTCCTTCATCCAGCGCGCGGCCGTTGGCATTTGCGCCATGCGGTCCGGCATGATCAGGCTTGGCGGGGCGATGACATGGCTCAGCCGGTGCGGTTCGCCGGGATGACTGTCCCACACTGGCTCTACCCCCTCACCACCTGCCTGCCAGTGCGAGACACGGATGCCGCGCGGTGGTTCACCGGTCCACTCGCCCGCAATACGGAACAGGTCCGTAAGGCCATAGACCGCCGCAAGCTGGCAGTCCGGATAGATCAGAAGGCCGATCTCGGCCACGGGTTCTGCCGCCTGCGTCATTGTCTTTTTTACCCCGTTTATTGTCTTTTCCGCCACGTCCTTTCCTACGGGCTACGGCGTAGCTTGTCCATGCCAAACAGAAAGGGATCGCAATGACCTTCGACCTCACACGGCGAACTCTTCTTTCCACCGGGGCAGCAGCCGCTGCCCTTCTGATACTGAACCGGGCGGCTGGCGCCCAGGCACAAGGAGCATTGACCATGGCTACGATCAAGACGCAGGACGGAACCAATATCTTCTACAAGGACTGGGGCTCGAAGGACGCCCAGCCGGTTGTCTTCCATCACGGCTGGCCGCTGTCCGGCGACGACTGGGACAATCAGATGCTGTATTTCCTGGAGCAGGGCTACCGCGTCATTGCCCACGACCGGCGTGGCCATGGCCGCTCAGACCAGACGGACACCGGCAACGACATGGACACCTACGCCAATGACGTTGTCGAACTCGCCCGTGCGCTGGACCTGAAGAATGCCATCCACATTGGCCACTCGACCGGTGGCGGTGAAGTGGCGCGCTACGCCGCCCGGGCCGAAAAGGGCCGCATCGCCAAGGCCGTTCTGATCGGGGCAGTTCCCCCGGTGATGGTGAAGTCTGAGGCCAATCCAGACGGCATTCCGCTCGAAGTCTTCGACGGCTTCCGCGCAGCCCTCATCGCCAACCGCGCACAGTTCTTCCTCGACATCCCGAGTGGACCGTTCTTCGGCTTCAACCGGGAGGGTGCCAAGGTCAGCCAGGGCCAGATCCAGAACTGGTGGAGACAGGGTATGATGGGCGGCGCCAAGGCCCACTACGATTGCATCAAGGCCTTTTCGGAGACCGATTTCACTGAGGATCTGAAGGCCCTCACCATCCCGGTCCTGTTGATGCATGGCGAGGATGACCAGATCGTCCCGATCTCGAACTCCGCGCACAAGGCCATCAAGCTTCTGAAGAACGGCACGCTGAAGACCTATCCGGGCCTCTCGCATGCCCCCTTCGCGACCCATCCCGAGGTGATCAACCCGGATCTGCTGGCCTTTGCCCGCGCATGATCACCAGTACGTCAAGAGCACCTGGGGCAGCCATCAGGCGGCCCCAGGACAATTTCCGTCAACCCTGCAGCACGATCAGGTCACGCGGGGCGAAGCCGATTTCTACGGTGGAGCCTGCAGACGGGGGCGGGGCATCGCTGCGGTTGAAGGTGTCGAGCGACACTTTCGTGCCCGCCACATTCAGCTTCAGGCGGATGATGGCTCCCATGAAATGCACATCCTCGACCTCTGCAGGCAAAAGAATGTCATCGTCGCTGCCACGGCCCAGATGCAGCGCCTCGGGCCGCAGTGCAACGGAAAGCGCCTCATCCTTGCGCGCAGCAAGGCCGCCTTCCGTCAGAGCGATCTGACGCCCGGCAAGGCTGATGACGCCCTTCTCACCGTCCACCGCCTTCGCTTCAAACGTATTGAGCGTGCCGACGAAATTGGCGACGAACTGCGTTCTGGGGCGGCTGTAGATCTCGAAGGGATTGCCCACCTGCTCGGCCACACCGCCGTACATGACGACGATTCGGTCCGACATGGACAGCGCCTCTTCCTGATCATGGGTCACGAAGATCGTCGTGATGCCCAGTTCCTTCTGGATCTCGCGGATCTCGTTGCGCAGGCTGACGCGGATCTTGGCATCGAGCGCCGAGAGCGGCTCGTCCAGCAGCAGCACGTTGGGCCGTGGGGCAAGTGCACGGGCCAAAGCCACACGCTGCTGCTGCCCGCCCGAGAGCTGGAACGGATAGCGCCCGCCCAGATCCGGCAGGCCGATCAGCTTCAGCATCTCGGCTACACGGGCGTCGGCCTCGGACCGCGGCACCCCCTTGATCTTCAGGCCGAAGGCAACGTTCTGTGCCACCGTCATGTTGGGAAACAGGGCATAGGCCTGGAACACCATGCCGATGTTGCGGGCGTTCGGCTTGGCGTAGGTGACGTTCTGTCCGCCGATTTCTATGACACCCGTGGTGGGCGTTTCGAAACCGGCGACCATGCGCAGCACCGTCGTCTTGCCACAGCCTGACGGCCCCAGCAGCGAGATGAATTCACCGGCGCCGACGGACAGGGAGAAGTCCTTCACGACGGTGTTGAGCCCGAAGGACTTCTGGAGGTTCTTGAGTTCGAGAAAAGCCATCAGCGTCGAGCCTGTAGATGTTTGGAGAAGCGGGCGGCCAGCTGGATCAGCGCCATGCAGCCCCATGTGATGGCAAAGGCGATCACCGCCAGCGCTGCCGGCTCATAGGCACGGTTGACGCCGAGGCTTGCCATGAAGGGTCCGAAGGCCGGACGGTTCAGAAGCGCTGCCATGGTGAACTCGCCGATGACGATGGCGAAGGTCAGGAAGGCTCCCGACAGCACCGAAATCAGCACGTTGGGCAGGATCACCCGGAACAGGATCGTCGTCCATCCGGCGCCAAGGCTCATGGCCGCTTCCGTCAGCGTCGCCACGTCGATGGTTCTGAGCCCCGTATCCACCGCACGGTACATGTAGGGCAGCGCCAGCATCACATAGCCGCACATGAGCAGGATGTTGGTGCCCCAGATGCTGCCTGTCAGCGGCAGCATGGACGAGGTGTTGTAGAGCCGGATATAGCCGAAGACCACGATGATGGCCGGGATAACCAGCGGCAGCAGGGTGATGAATTCCACCCACGGACGGGCGGCCGGCAGCTTCAGGCGAACCCAGAAGGCTGTCGGCACCACCAGCAGAACACCGGCAATGATCGTCGCCAGCGCCATGGAGACCGAATAGATGAAGGTCTCCTGAAAGCGCGGATCGGCAAGGACAGCCACATAGGCATCGAAGGAATAGGCATCGCGCCGCATCCGCAGGCTGAATTCCGTCATGCCGATCAGCGGCAGGGCGAAGAAGATGCAGCCGAGAAGGAGCGTGCCCCAGGCGAGAAGACGGTTCACTTGAGCCACCTTTCACTGCGCACCCGCAGCCAGATGTAGAGCCCGTTGGCAACGCCGGTTATGACGATCATGCCGAAGGCCAGCGCATAGCCCAGATGCGGATTGCCCAGAACGTCGCCGCGGATCTGCGCAAACAGCTTGATCGGCACGATGTTGAACTGCGGCCCGGCCAGCGCGAAAGCCGTTGCAATGGCGCCGAAGGAATTGGCGAAAAGCAGCGCGAACGTGCCGAGGAAGGACGGAAACAGGATCGGAATGGCCACCATGCGCCAGTACTGCGCCGTGGTCGCACCCAGGATCGAGGCCGCTTCCTTCCACTCCCGCTTCAGCCCATCCAGCGCCGGGGCGATCATCAGGATCATCAGCGGGATCTGGAAGAACAGATAGACGACCACCAGCCCCCAGAAGGACAGGAGATTGAAGCCGAGCCCGCGCAGGTTGATGCCGAATTCGGTCCTGAGCCACATGGTGACCAGACCAACAGGCCCCAGGGTCGCCAGAAAGGCAAAGGCCAGAGGCACGCCGGCAAAGTTGGACGCAACGCCGGAGAAGGTCATCAGCGCCGAACGCACCCGCGAAGGCAGCCCGCCGAGGATCACGGCCGAAGCCATTGCAAAGCCGATCAGGCACCCCAGAAGCGAGGTTACGAGGCTGAGCTGGATAGACACCCAGTAGGAGGACTTGATGGAGTCCGTATTCAGGCCACGGATGTTTTCAAGGGTGAAGCTGCCATCCGGCGTCTGGAACGCACCCAGCACAATCTGCAGGGCAGGCAGGATCAGGAACAGGAACGCAAAGAGCGTGAAGGGAGCAAGGCCGAGCCAATTGAGGTTCAATCGGAACGCACTTGTCCTTGTCGGTTTCGTCATAAGGCTGAGCCCCCGAGGTCGCCTTGTGAAACGCATGCCAGCCACTCGCAGGCAGCTGACCCGGAAAGCAGTGGTCCGGTCCCGGCAACTGAGCCGGGACCGGACGGTCTCATGCGTCAGACGTTCTTACTGAACGTTGGCGCCAACGACCTTGTCCCAGCCGCCAACAACAGCTTCCTTGTTGGCGTTCTGCTCTTCGATGGTCGGGAAATAGGCCTTTTCATAGGGGCCAGCCGGCGGCAGGGCGTCCAGCAGATCCTGCGGGATCTTCTTCTCGGCAACCATCTGGTTGAAGCGGGCGGTGTGGCAATAGCCCTTCACGTAGCCGTTCTGGCCTTCGTCGGAGAAGATGTGCTCCATCCACAGCTTGGCTGCGTTCGGATGGGGCGCGTAGGCACTGATGGCCTGAACGTAGACGCCAGCCAGCGTGCCCTTGGTCGGCACGACAACTTCCACCGGCGGGTTGCCCTTCAGGGTGTCACGGGCGGTCAGGGCGTTATAGTCCCACATCACCATGATCGGCGTGGTGCCCTGGGCCAGAGTGCCTGCCTTGCCAATGACCGGAACGAAGTTGCCGGCGTCATTCAGCTTCTTGAAGAACTCAAGGCCAGCCTCACCGGAAGCCGTGCCGGCAGCAGCGCCCTGCGCCATGCCTGCGGAGAGAACGCCGAGGATCGCCTGGTTGGACGCGCGCGGGTCACCGGCGAGAGCCACCTGACCGGCGTATTCCGGCTTCAGCAGGTCTTCCCATTCGGCCGGGGTGTTGGCGACGAGGTCCTTGTTCACGATGAAGGACATCACGCCATAATAAGCGCCGTAGTAGTAGCCTTCGGCGTCCTTCACATCAGCCGGGATCTGATCCCAGACGGAAACCTTGTAAGGCTGGATCAGGCCTTCAGCCTTGGCCTGCGGGCCGAAGGAGAGGCCAACGTCCAGAACGTCCGGAGCCTGCGGGCCAGTGTTGCCCTTGTTCGCACGCACGGCTTCCAGCTCGTCGGCAGAACCGGCATCCGGGTTCAGCTCGTTGACGGTCAGGAAGGGGTACTTGGCCTTGAAGGAAGCGATGATATCGCCATAGCCGCACCAGTCATGCGGGAGAGCGATCGTGGTCAGCATGCCTTCCTTCTTGGCGCCTTCGATGATCTCTTCCATCGACTGCGCATTTACGGCAGTGGCCTGCATGAGAGCCGCAAGGCTCACCGCTGCAGCAAGTGTCTTTTTCATGCTCATTCGCTTCTCCTCACTGTTCCGGCTGAGACATTGCCCCGCCGGTGTCAACCAGTCGCCCTCTTGGCCTTTGGCCAGGGAACCCGTTTGCCGCGTCAGCAGACCTCAGGCACAGCGCCCGGATCCCTCAAAGGCCATGGGGAGGCAGCCCTGCTGCGCACTCCGGCCCTGCCGCCGCCCTTCGCTCATTGCGGCGAAGGCTTCAGACATGCGCCTTAGAGCATCAGCATGTCAGTTCGGATTCTCTTTTGTGACAGTTTCATGAAACTCCGGCCACGCCTAATATGACAGCACCGAAACGTCACAGTAAAGCCTTGAGGCGTCAAGCGATAATGCGCAGCCAGGTCACGTTTGGCCGCACCCGCGCGCAACGCTAAACGGCCGGAATTAACCGGCCGAAAGCATGCCGCAACGTCATGTACGAAACGGCTTTTTAAGTTTGCAAGAGAGGTGTCAGGCTCGCGCCGAACCGGACCGGTGCGCCCATCCGGTCATGCGCATTTCCAGCCATGCCATGATCGCATACATGACGATGCCGAGCACGGCGAGCGCGACCAATCCTGCCCAGACCAGTGGCACGTTGAACTGCGACTGCGCCGCCAGCATCATGTGGCCAAGGCCAGAGTTGGCAGCCACCGTCTCGGAGATGACCGAGCCGACAAAGGCCAGCGTGATGGCCACCTTCAGGGAGCCGAAGAAGTAGGGCATCGAGCGCGGAATGCCGACCTTGAGCATGATGTCCATCTTGCGCGCGCCCAGCGCCCTGAGCACGTCTTCCATCTCCGGCTCGATGGTGGCAAGGCCGGTGGCCACATTCACCACAATGGGGAAGAAGGCGATGAGGAAGGCAGTCAGCACCGCCGGAACCGTGCCGATGCCGAACCAGATCACCAGAATGGGCACCACCGCCACTTTCGGCACTGAGTTGAAGCCGATCATCAGCGGGTAAAGCCCCGCATAGATTGCCCTGCTCCAGCCAATGGCAAGACCGAGCAGCAGGCCGCCCCCCACCGCCAGCGCGAAGCCGAGCACGGTGGTGAAAAGCGTCTGCAGCGAGTTCTTCCAGATGGCGGGCCAGAACTTCACCGTGGCGGCGTAAATATCCATTGGTGACGGCAGGATATAGACCGGCAGCTTCAGGATGCTGCAGGCCGCCTGCCAGATGAGAAAGAGCCCGATGGTCCACAGCCACGGGGCCGCCTTGATCCAGCGCTCACTCATGCTGCCGCCCTCGCCTCTGCAATATAGCCGCGCAACTCATGCACGATGTCGTTGAATCCGGCCTCATAGGTCAGATCGATGGGCCGCGGGCGCGGGAAGGTCACCTCGCGCTCCACAATCACCCGGCCCGGCCTTGCGCTCATGACGAAGATCCGGTCGGCCAGATAGACGGCTTCGCGCAGGTCATGGGTGACGAGAATGGTGGTGAAGCCCTTTTCCGCATGCAGGTCGCGCATCACCTGCCACAGCTCTTCACGGGTGAAGGCATCGAGCGCACCGAAGGGCTCATCCAGCATCAGCAGCGCAGGGTCATGCACCAGCGCGCGGCACAGGTTGGCCCGCTGCTGCATGCCGCCCGAAAGCTGCCAGGGAAACTTTGCGCCAAACCCCTTGAGACCAACGAGCGACAGCAGCGCCTCGGCCTTGGCCACATAGGCGGCCTTTTCCTTGCGCAGGCGGGCGCGGTGCGGCTGCACGATCTCCAGCGGCAGCATCACATTGTCGAGGGTAGTGCGCCAGGGCAGCATGGACGGATTCTGGAAGGCCATACCGGCGACATTCACCGGGCCGCTGACTTCCCTGCCCGCCACTTCCACGGTGCCCGCATTTGGGCGCATCAGGCCAGTGGCAAGCTTCATCAGCGTGGACTTGCCGCAGCCGGAAGGCCCGACAACCGCAGCAAACTCGCCCTTCTTCACGGACATGGTCAGCCCGTCCAGCGCCAGCGTGCCCGTATCTCCACCGCCATAGGTGAGGCGGATATCCCGCAATTCTACAAAACCGGCCACCCGCGCCCCCAAAAGATCATTCCGCACGATGCAAACACCCTCCCGGCGGGCGGCAGGCCAGCCGGGAGGGTGCAAAGTCTGGGTTACTTGACCATCCGCTCTTCGACAGGCGGCAGATAGGACGGATCGAACACCTTTTCAGCCGCAGGCGGATTGGCGCTGACACCCATGGATGTCTTGAGATAGTCCATGCTCTTGGTCAGCTTGGCCATATCCACACCGCCAAAGCCATTCGCCTTGACTGCCGGGGTGGCAATAGCTTGCTCGACAGCCATCTTGAGACGCTCGGTCTCCACGGCTGCATCCAGCACCTCATTGCGCTTCATCACGTAGGGGATGGCGGCTTCCGGATCTGCAATGGCGTCGAGATAGCCCTTGGTCAGCGCCTTGACGAAGCCCTTCACCGCGTCCGGGTTGGCAGCGGCGAAGTCCGTGTTCACCATCACCACGTTGCCGTAAAGGTCGAGGCCGTTCTCGGCCATCAGGATGGTGACGATCTCGTTGTCAGCAATGCCTTGCGCCTTCAGGTTCAGCACGGAAGAGAAGGAGAAGCCGAAGATGGCATCCACCTGCCCCTGCGCCAGCATGGGCTCGCGCACCGGAAAGCCGACATTCTCGATGGTGATCTTGGAGGTGTCGAGGCCAGCCACTTCCGCAAAAGCTGGCCACTGCCCGAAGGCGGCATCCGGCGGGGGCGCCCCCAGCTTCTTGCCTTCCAGCGACTTCGGGTCTTCGGTGATGCCAAGGCTCTTGCGGCCAATGATGGCAAAGGGCGGACGCTCATAGGCCATCAGCACGGCCTTGGCCTTCAGGTCTGGCTGCTCGTCCAGCAGCTTGATCAGGGCGTTGATATCGCCGAAGCCGAATTCATAGGCGCCCGTTGCCACACGCGGGATCGACTCGCGCGAGCCTGCGCCCGTGTCGATGGTGACATTGAGCCCTTCTTCAGCGAAGTAGCCCTTGTCCAGCGCAATGAAGAACGGAGCCGCCGGGCCCTCGAACTTCCAGTCGAGCGTAAATTTCACATCCGTTGCTGCGAGAGCCGAAGACGCCGACAGCGCCAGACCCATCGCAAAACCCATCAGACGACGCATGCTGTTCCCCTCTGGTTTTCCCAGTTTGTGACAGCAGAGTGACCCGGGGATGCACAGCAGGCAAGCAGGTTTTTACGCTGCTTGCCGTTTCAGCACGGAAGCGCAACAGAAGCAGGCAAGGTGGATTTTTCTTTTTCTATTCAGATACTTAATCTGATCACACCGGATCATGCGGACAAGCACATTACAGTCTGCTCCGCGCCCTTCACTTCCCCTCTCCATCGTCATCCCGGACGCACCGAAGCGAAGATCCGGGACCGGAGAGCCACGGCCTGTCGACCATAACCTTTTGAATTATCTAAGGCTCCAGCTCACCGGTCCCGGCTCGCGCTGCGCTTGGCCGGGATGACGATGGAGGGATTTTGCCAGGCATCAAGGCATCAATGCACTGCGCCCATCTGATCCCTGACGCTCCGCATGCCGCCCAAAATTTCACCATCCGTGGTCTGACCAGATGAAATCCGGGCGGTTAGCAGAGTCTTTTGCCCTGTCAAATCTGCGGATTAGCCGCTCTCAAGCACCCGAATCCGCATCCTCATCCGGCGGCATATCCCGCCCCTCCCGGATCAGCTGGCGGAGAAACTCTTCCAGTGCAGCAGAGACATCCGGCCCCAGCCCCGCCCTGAGCTCCCGGTCATAGGCCATCGCCCGCTCACCAAGCCGCAGGAAGACATCCCGGCCTTTGGGTGTAAGCGACAGAATCTCCGCCCGCCGGTCCTGCGGTGCCTTCTGCCGCCGCAGGTAGCCATCCGCTTCCAGCCCCGCGACGGCGCGGCTGACCTTGGTTTTCTCGATGTGGGAAATGGCGCAGATGTCCCGCGCCGTCATGGAGCCGAACTTGCCGAGATTGGCCATCACCCGCCACTGGGTGCGTGTCAGGCCGAAGTCGTCCCGGTAGACCGCCTGAAAGGACCGGCTGGTCGCCTCTGCTGCCTGATTGAGCAGATAAGGCAGAAACGCCTCAAGATCGAAACCATCCGCCGGACCTGTCATCTTCACCCCGTCTCCCGCCCCGTAATGCCGCTTGATGGGCCGCTTTGGGCGCGCAAACTGCCACGGGCGCCCTTCCCTGTCATCCTCTCTTGACTTGGTTGCACTTGCAACTATTATCACAGGCAACGGCCGGGGGAGCCGGCAAGAGGAGGACATCATGACAACGCACGCCCTGCCCACAGGCATGGTTCGCGCCGCCACGGTCAACGGCACGGTCGAGGGCTACATGCCCGGCTTCGGCAATGACTTCGAAACGGAGGCCCTGCCCGGCGCGCTGCCACAGGGACAGAATTCGCCGCAGAAGTGCAATTACGGCCTTTATGCCGAGCAGCTTTCCGGCACCGCCTTCACCGCGCCCCGTGGCCAGAACGAGCGCACCTGGTGCTACCGCATCCGCCCGTCGGTGAAGCACACCACCCGCTTCACGAAGATCGATGTGCCCTTCTGGAAGAGTGCGCCCAACATCGTTGATGACGTGATCAGCCTGGGCCAATACCGCTGGGACCCGGTGCCCCATGCGGATGAGCCGCTGACCTGGGTCACCGGCATGCGCACGGCGACGACAGCTGGCGACGTCAACACCCAGACCGGCATGGCCAGTCACATCTATCTGGTCACCCGTTCCATGGTGGACGAGTACTTCTTCTCCGCCGACAGCGAGCTTCTGGTGGTGCCCCAGGAAGGCCGCCTGCGCTTCTGCACGGAGCTGGGCATCATTGATCTGGAACCGAAGGAAATCGCCATCCTGCCACGCGGGCTTGTCTACCGGGTGGAAGTGCTGGAGGGCCCTTGCCGGGGCTTTGTCTGCGAGAATTACGGCCAGAAGTTCGACCTGCCGAACCGTGGCCCCATCGGCGCGAACTGCCTCGCCAACCCGCGCGACTTCAAGACGCCGGTCGCCGCCTTCGAGGACAGGGAGGTGCCGTCCACAGTCATCATCAAGTGGTGCGGCCAGTTCCACGAGACGAAAATCGGCCATTCGCCGCTGGATGTCGTCGCCTGGCACGGCAATTACGCTCCCTGCAAATATGACCTTCGCACCTACTCGCCGGTCGGAGCCATTCTCTTCGACCATCCGGACCCGTCGATCTTCACCGTGCTGACCGCCCCTTCGGGCGTCGAAGGCACCGCCAATATCGACTTCGTGCTGTTCCGCGAGCGCTGGATGGTGGCCGAGCACTCGTTCCGCCCGCCCTGGTACCACAAGAACATCATGTCCGAACTGATGGGCAACATTTACGGCATCTATGATGCCAAGCCGAAGGGCTTCGTGCCCGGCGGCATGAGCCTGCACAATTGCATGCTGCCGCATGGGCCGGACCGCAACGCCTTCGAGGGCGCGTCCAACGCGGAACTGAAACCGGAAAAACTGGACGAAACCATGAGCTTCATGTTCGAAACCCGCTTTCCCCAGCACCTGACCGAATGGGCAGCGACCTCTGCGCCCTTGCAGGATGATTACATCGACTGCTGGGACAGCCTCGAAAAGAAGTTCGACGGCACGCCCGGCGTGAAGTGAGCGGCAGCAGCCACTCAGTGCCAAACATCACACGGGGCAGCGGCGGGCCGGGGGAGCCTGCCGCCCTCTCACACCAGTTTTCGGGAAAACACCATGAAACTTGCCACGCTGAAGGACGGCAGTCGTGACGGACGGCTTGTGCTGGTCAACAAGAGCCTGACCCGCTGCACCGAAGCCACCCACATAGCCCCCACCCTGCAGGCAGCGCTGGACAACTGGGCAGCACTTGCGCCCAAGCTGGCCGTGCTGGCCGAAAGCCTGGAGCACGATGCCGTGCCCTCGATGCGCTTTCACGAGCATGACGCCCATTCGCCGCTGCCGCGCGCCTATCAGTGGGCCGATGGCTCGGCCTACGTCAATCACGTTGAACTGGTGCGCAAGGCGCGCGGCGCGGAGATGCCGGAAACCTTCTGGACCGATCCGCTGATGTATCAGGGCGGTTCCGACAGCTTCCTGCCGCCGCGCGATCCCATCCGCATGGCTGATGAAGCCTATGGCATCGACATGGAGGGCGAAGTGGCCGTCATCGTTGATGACGTGCCGATGGGGGCAAGCGTTGACGAAGCACGGGCGGCCATCTGCCTCATCATGCTGGTCAATGACGTGTCGCTGCGCGGGCTCATTCCGGCGGAACTGGCCAAGGGCTTCGGCTTCTTCCAGTCCAAGCCCTCCTCTGCCTTCTCGCCCGTTGCCGTGACGCCGGACGAACTGGGCGATGCCTGGGATGGCGGACGGCTGCATCTGCCGCTGAAGGTGGACCTCAACGGCAAGCCCTTCGGCCGCGCCAATGCCGGCATCGACATGACCTTCGATTTCCCGCAGCTGATTGCCCACGCCGCGAAGACCCGGCCGCTGGCCGCCGGTTCCATCATCGGCTCCGGCACAGTCTCCAACAAACTGGACGGCGGCCCCGGCAAGCCGGTGAGCGAGGGTGGCGCAGGCTATTCCTGCATTGCCGAGATCCGCATGATCGAAACCATCAACAGCGGCGCCGCCAAGACTCCCTTCCTGCGCTTTGGCGACACGGTGCGCATCGAGATGCTGGATGCCACGGGCCATTCCATCTTCGGCGCCATCGAGCAGACCGTTGAACCGAGCGCCTGAAACAGATTTACGGACGGACGGACAATATCCATGAGCAAGAAATTTGCCTCGCAGGGCGACCTCACCGAAAAGACCATCAGCTTTACCGAAGTCGGCGAAGGCCTTTACGCCTTCACGGCCGAGGGCGATCCCAACTCCGGCGTCATCATCGGCGATGACAGCGTGATGATCGTCGAGGCGCAGGCCACCCCGCGCCTTGCCCAGAAGGTGATCGACTGCGTGCGCAGTGTCACCGACAAGCCGATCACCCATGTGGTGCTCACCCACTATCACGCCGTGCGCGTGCTGGGCGCCTCCGCCTTCAAGGCGCAGCAGGTGATCATGGGCGAAACCGCCCGCGCCATGGTGGCCGAGCGCGGCCAGGAGGACTGGGACAGCGAATTCCAGCGCTTCCCCCGCCTGTTCCAGGGCCATGAAAGCATCCCCGGCCTCACATGGCCCACCACCACCTTCAGCGACCGGATGACCGTCTTCCTCGGCAAGCGCCGGGTAGACCTGATGCACCTTGGCCGCGCCCACACCGCAGGCGACATCGTGATCCACGTGCCGGACCAGAACGTGATGTTCACCGGCGATATCGTTGAGGCCCATGCCGCCTGCTATTGCGGCGACGGCCATTTCCGTGAATGGGGCCCGACGCTGGAGGCCATCCGCGCCTTTGACCTTGATGCCATTGCGCCGGGACGCGGCGATGCCGTTCTGGGCCGTGATGCCGTCAACGCAGCCCTGGACCGCACCCGCGACTTCGTGGATAGCACCTTCCGCCCGGTGGCACGTGTTGCCGCCCGCAACGGCACCCTGAAGGAAGCCTGGGACGCGGTGCGCGCCGAATGTGATCCGAAGTTCAAGGACTACGCCATCTACGAGCACTGCCTGCCCTTCAACGTTGCCCGCGCCTATGACGAGGCCCGCGGCATCAGCCACCCGCGTATCTGGACCGCCGCACGAGACCTCGAGATGTGGGCCGCATTGCAGGGCTGAACCAGCCCTGCGACGCCTCGCACCGAAAACGGGACAAGAGGGAGGAGACCTCGTGGACAGACCCGCCGCAATTGCACCTGCGCCCGCCAGCAAGGCTGGCGAACGCGCCCTTGCCTTCGCGCTTTACCCCTATGCACGCTCGGCCGATCAGGACCAGCCGGCCCCCGTCCGCCATACGGTGGTTGTCGTCGGTGGCGGGCCGGTGGGGCTCGCCACCGCGCTCGACCTTGGGCTCAAGGGCGTGCCGGTTCTGGTGCTGGATGATCAGGAAGGCGTTGGCGAAGGCAGCCGCGCCATCTGCTTTGCCAAGCGCACGCTGGAAATCTGCGCCCGGCTTGGCGCGGCGAGGCCCATGCTGGACAAGGGCGTGCAGTGGAACAAGGGTAAAGTCTTCCGCGATGACCGGCTGCTCTACGAGTTCAACCTGCTGCCGGAAGGCGGACACGAGTTTCCCGCCTTCATCAACCTGCAGCAGCCCTACTTCGAGAAATTCCTGCATGACCGCATCCTGGCGGCCATCGCGGAAGGTGCCCCCATCGAAATTCGCGGCCGCAACAAGGTGGAGGCGCTGGAGCAGAACGGCAGAGGTGCCCGCCTCGACATCGCCACTCCGGACGGCCCCTATCAACTTGAAGCAGATTGGGTGATCGCCTGCGACGGCGCCCGCTCGCCGCTGCGTTCCATGCTGGGGCTGGGCTTCGAGGGCCGTGTGTTCGAGGACAACTTCCTCATCGCCGATGTGCGCATGACGGCGGATTTCCCGACCGAGCGCTGGTTCTGGTTCGAGCCGCATTTCAAGTCCGGCGACAGCGCCCTGCTGCACAAGCAGCCGGACGGCGTGTGGCGCATCGACTTCCAGCTTGGCTGGAACATTGACCGCAAGCGCGAACTGGAGCCAGAACGCGTGCGCGCCCGTGTGGATGCCATGCTGGGCGAAGGCGCGGATTACGAACTGGTCTGGACTTCGATCTACACCTTCCAGTGCCGCCGCATGGAGACCTTCCGCAAGGGCCGCGTGCTCTTTGCCGGCGATTCCGCCCATCAGGTGTCCCCCTTCGGCGCACGCGGGGCCAATTCCGGCATTCAGGATGCGGATAATCTGGCCTGGAAGCTGGCGCTGGTGGTGAAGGGCATTGCGCCTGAAGCCCTGATCGACAGCTACTGCGCAGAGCGCATCCACGGGGCGGATGAGAACATTCTCAACTCAACGCGCTCGACCGACTTCATCACCCCGAAAAGCGGCGTGTCGCGCATGTTCCGCAACGCGGTGCTGGATCTGGCCGCCAAGGCCCCCTTTGCCCGCAGCATCGTCAATTCGGGGCGCCTTTCAGTGCCTTGCGTCTATGACGGGCTGACGCTCAACGGGCCAGATCATCCGCTGATGCCGCCCCGCACCCGCCCCGGTGCACCGCTGCTGGATGCGCCTCTTGGCGGGGAAGCGGGCGCGGAAGACTGGCTTCTGGCGCGGCTTGGCGGCGGCTTCCATCTGCTGGCCATCGGCACGGATGCGCCCGAAAGCTTCACTGCCCACGGCCTCATCCTGCCCTGCCTGCAGCTCTCGCCGGAAGGCAATGAGCCGCTGCGCGAGCGCTATCTCGGGCAGGCTGCCTCCGCCGTTTACCTGGTGAGGCCAGACCAGCACACCGCTGCCCGCTGGGAGCGCTTTGACGCAAGCGAAGTGTCCACAGCCCTCGCCCGCGCGCTCTGCCTTGCGTGATGTGCCTTGCACGAGAGGCCTTGCGTGACGTGAACAATCAACCCCTGACAGGCTGCACGCCCTTGGCAGCAGCCGGGATAGATGAACCATGCTGATCACCGCCCCGAACCTGCCCAACCCGGACGACGCCTACGCCAGCCTTCTCGCCGCCCACGAAGCCCTGACGGAAGACGAAAGCCACGCCTTCAACGCCCGCCTGATCCTGATCCTGATGAACCACATCGGCGACCCGGCAATACTGGCTGAAGCGCTGGCCTTGGCGAAGGAGACGGAGCAGAAGGGGTAGAGAGGCAGGCTCGTCCACACATGAGCGGCCAGATGCAGAGCGCCTTGGAATGCTGAGCCGCTGAAGAAAGTGAGAGTGTCATCAGGGCGCACTTTGGACGCAGACGCCACGCCTCTCTCCGCGCCGTCCCGGCCTTTGTGCCGGGACCTGTAAGGGATGCAAGGCCGCTGAAACAAGGCCATAGCACGCCCCAAGCCCTGCCGTCCAACGGCCTCCCAACTTCACCCGCATCACGTCCATAACGGGTCCCGGCACAAAGGCCGGGACGGCGCGTGTGGGGTGTCCGAGACAGATGCCTGCACCCGGAGCCTGCCGGAACGCGGCAAAGCTTATCGCTCGCAGCTCGAGACAATGCACGATGCAGCAGCTATTTCTGATTTTCGTAAGGGAGAGAGAAGTGGTGCCCAGAGCCGGAATCGAACCAGCGACACGCGGATTTTCAATCCGCTGCTCTACCAACTGAGCTATCTGGGCCTGACTTCATTTGGCGTGACCGCCGGAAGTGGGGGTCTTATAGGAGATCACTCAGGCCTTGTCCAGCGCCCCGGCAAAACTTTTCGCAGGCTTGCAGGATTATTTTTCAGGCATTTCCGAAAGTCAGCTTTCCTTTATGGTTTCAAACACTTCAGAACGAAACTCTGCCTGTGGACAAGCGCTGTGGGACGTATCAGCGGCTGTTCCGGCGCCTTGCGGGAACAGCCGCCCCAAATGCCTCAGGGCAGCCGCTCACCCACGGCAACACCGGTTGCACTCCATGAGCCATCAATGGCCGAGAAGCTGCCGATGGCGCCGTCAAAATTGCTGTTCGGACCCTGCACCAAAGAGGCATTGAAGTTACCGCTCATCGTGCCGCCATCGGAAACATTGCCGCTGAAGAGGTTCTGATCCGCAAAAGGGTTAGGCTCGGAGATGTTGGCTCCGAAGGTACGTCCATCAAAGTTGCTTATGGTCGCGGTGCCGGTGCGGGTGCCAAAGTCCACGTTCATGCTGAAGTTGCCGGCGGCCAGGTATTGGCTCCCACCGTTCACCACACTGCCGACTGCATGGCCAACATAGCTGGCGCTGCCACCGCTCGGCAGGTCATTCGGGCCAAGAATGCGCCCGGCGGCCCATGTGCCCAGATGGACCTGCATCTGTTCGTCCGGAGTGGGTGACGGATTGTCGATTGAAAGATGCGTGCCCCAGTATCCCCATTCCAGGAAGGCACAGGTGCACTTGGTCGTCACGCCGGCGAAGATGGCGCTGTCGGCCCCATCCACCAGCGTATTGGAAATGAAGTAGCTCTTGGCGTCGGCGTCCTTGCTGATGCCGCTGTCACCGCGCACACTGTTGCCCAGACTGTCATTGGTCTCAACCGCCGCATAGCGGTCATTGTCGATGAAGACCGAAGCACGTTCGCTTTCGGGGGCTGAAGCGCTGTTACCAAAGGACACGTTCATGCGGGGCACGCTACCGCCGCCCGTGTAGTTTGCATGCTTGAGCTCAAAGGATGCCGATACGGACCGGCTGTCCACGTCAAACTTGACCGAATTGCCGAAGCTGCCTGTCGAGGCATAAGGCGTCACCACAAGGGTTCCGGCATTGTTCGTCTGCACCATGCCCGCGGCGAAGCCCGACAGGTTGCGCGTGCTTCCCAACAGGGTGGAGCCCGGCACTGTAGACGATAGTTCGGCTATATGAGTCGTCGCGCTGTAATGGTCACTCAGCTGGCTGGACGGTGGCTGCACCACGTAGCTGTCGCCGTTCTGTGCAGGACTGACGTTGCTGCTAAGGACAAAGTTCTCCGCATTGCTGCCGAAGGCATAGGTCCCATCAGCCCCTGCCAGAGATCCGATCTTGCCGGAGAAACTGCCGGTTGCGTCATGACTGACGGATTTGTATCCACCACGCCGCACGCCCGACAGGGCAAGCTCACCCGAACCGTCATCCTTGATGGAACCAAGGAAAAGGGAAATGGCTGACTGCTGGGTCGAGGACTGTCCCTGGATGGAAAAGGAAGCGGCCAGCGCAAGCGGCGGCTCATCGTCCAGATCTGCTCCCCCCTCCAAAACCAGAAGGCCGGAGTTGGCAACGCCATCGAGGAATGTGGTACCCAGATCTGCCGCCACGCGCGGGTTCAGGAAAAGGGCCCCGCTATTGGCAGGAATGACGCTTCCATCCGCACTCTCCGTTCCCAACGACAAGAGCTGCTGCAGGTCCGCCGTCAGTGTGTACGTGCGCAGGCGGGACTGGTTCATCACGTCAAAGGAACCAGGCGTTCCGCCAAATGCAAGGATGGCATCGGAGAGGTCGCTCTCAAAGACCGGCGCATCCCCCGCGATCTGGGCATTCTGGTAAAGCAGCGCAATAAAACCGCCGCTGCCCCGGTAGAAAATACCGCGCCCGTTCGCTTCGATGTCGCCATCTTCCGCGGAATCGACCATCAGCCAGGAGGGGACACCGGTCTGGCTGAACTGCCCCATGTGAACGCCTTCATCCGTCAGCACAGACTGGAAATAGGACAGGCCGGAAGCTGACGGGACGCCAACGGTGATCGTTTGTCCGTCGATCTCACTGGTCAGAAAAGCATCGCCATCCGCGGAGGAATAGGCGCCCGAAGATCTGCCCGCCGCTGGAAGCGTAACCGTAAACTCTTCGTCGATGGAATCCGTGGTCCGGCCAAGAATACCCTGGCGGCCAGGATTGGAAAGAATGCCAGCCAGCCCCGGCAACTCAAGATCACTGCCCCCGCTCAGGGCACGCAGGGTTACTGTCTGAGGCTGAGGCTCAGGTTGAGGCTCAGGCTCGGGCTCAGGCTCGGGCTCCGGCTGGGGCTCCGGCTGAGGCTGAGGCTGAGGCTCGGGCTCTGGTTCCGGCTGGGGGTCCGGAGTTTTCTCGATCTCGCTCTCAACGTCAGCCAACGCCGTCGCCACGACCACCTCCGGCTTCGGTGGCGGCAAGGTGTTGACGACCGCAAGGTTCGAATTGACGGAGGTCAGACCGCTTTGGGTCACGGCCTCGTTGGTGGGGGGGCGCGGCGCGCCGCCATTCTGGCCAGGACGGCTGGTCAGGGACTGTTGCAGGGAACCAAGATCCGCCTGGCTGGTCGGGCGTATCTCAGGCTGGCTGCTTCCGCCTCCTCCCACGACCATGGTGTAGCCGGGTTCATAGATCCGCTGTGCCGTGCCATTAGGTCCGGTGAAAGTCAGTTCCTTGCCAAAGACGAGGGAGAAAGTACCGCCATCCTCACGCACCTCCAGATTGGCAATACCACCCCGGATGCCGATGGTGCCAACTGGCGTACGAACATTGACGCCTCCCTTGTTCTTGGAAAGCTTGCCGCCGACAAACCTGGCCACACCCTTGCCCATGCTGGCCACCAGCTTGCCCGTGCCAGCTTCCGGGTCAAAGACGAATTCGTCGATCACCAGATCCGAATTTGCACCGACCGTGAACGTGGACCCATCGACAAACAGCACCTGCACCAGCCCGGAACCACCGGTCTTGATGCGTTCCTTGTGATAGATGTTGTTGCCGAGCATGATGGTGCGCAAACCTGCACCTGGCGCTGTTCCCTGCGCTTGCGGATTGACGGCCGTGGCAACGCCTACCTCTGTCGCGGCCATCGCGGTGGTGGCGAGCAGAGCAGGCAGAAAACTGGCAGCAACAGCAAGAGAGCGTGCAGCGCGGAGGTGGCTCATCATGGCTTCAAACCTCAAAACCGGCGCATGACTGACAACATGCCCGATGCATTGGTGTAATCATTCAGGTCATAATTGGATTGCTGGCGGCGCAGCTCGCCCGTAAGCCCGAGAGCCATCTTGCCTTCACCCAACGGCATCAAAAGCGACGTGCGCAGCCAGCCCTCGTTGTCCCGCTGGGCCTTGTTGCGATTGATCAGGCTGTCCGGCTCATTGTAACCACGGTGCAGATAGCCTCCCTCCACATCCACGGACCAGGGCAAGGCTGACAGCTTGAAAGGCGAGGCAAAGCGGTACGTGCCGCCAACGGCAAAGCCTCCAGTTTTATTGGATTTGTAGGCCTTGTTCGCCGTCACCACATCGCCAAGCAGCGTTATCCTGGCCGTGAAGGTTTCCGTCAGCCGGTACTGATAGCTGGACGCCAACCGCACTGCATAGCCTGCCCTGTCGGAGAGGTTGGGTTGCTTCGCCGTATCGTTGAACCAGTTGTGGCGCACCTCAATGCGGGACTGAACGCCTGCACGCTCACTCAGGTTCACGGCAACCCGCGCGCCAGCCCCGAAACCGCCGCTGTAATTCGCCCCATCCAGGCGGATGCCATTGGCGATGCCGTAGATCCCGAGCCTTGCGTCATCCAGGCCGAAGCGCGCGAGGTTGAACGACGGTCCGAAGGTGATCTCTGCCATCTCCGTATCAAGACGGCTGATGTCACCGTAGCGTGCCCCATAGAAAATCAGGTCGGCCTCAAGCCGGTCACCCTGACTGGCAAGATCGTAGGAAAAGCGCACGTTTGCGGACAGGAACGCATTCACGTCCGCCTTGCCCGTTCCCGCATCATCAAGTGTGAAGGCGGTCCCGTTGAGGTTGACGATGCGGTTCTCAGGCGCTGCGTTTGCATTGCTCTGTCCGCGCACTCCGGCGGTGATCAGGCCACTGACCTTGGCCGGAGCTTCCTGCTCCTCAATCGCTGCAAGGAAGTAATTCACGCGCTGCGTCACTTCCGGCGGCACATTGGGGCCGGAGATCGCGCTTTCAAAGTAGTTGCGCGCCATGTCCTTGGCGCCGAGGCGCATGTAGAGCACGCCCAGCTCCAGCTGCACACGCGGAAGGCCCGGCGCATAGACGAGCATGCGCTCCAGCGTGCCGATAGCAGCCTCGTGGTCGCCGGTCTGTGCCGAGACCATCGCGTATTCAAAGGCAATATCCAGATTCTGCGGCTCTGCCAGCGTAGCCTGAAGAAGCTGCTGCTGGCGCGCTTTCAGGTTTGCCGCTGGAAACTGCTGCGCCTGAGCTGCGCCGTCGAAAAACGCCGCGCCAAACACCAGTCCAAGCGCAACAGTGGCGCAAAACCTGTGTACCCTGCTGCTGCGGGTAACCGCGCGGCCTGCCCGCACCCGCGGCGAATTTGCCCCGATACTTGTCACGTTTCCCGGCATCCTACGCTTTACCAGATTTTAAGATCACCCTGCGCCTGCAGAGATACATGAGAGTCCGGCCGGAGCAAACCTGCAATCCAGCCCGGTCCCCTTATCTCGCCGTGTGTTGATCGACGGCTACACCTGACGAACCTGTTCCCAAGCGACTGGCACAAAAAGAGAAATGGCGCGAGAAGCAAAATCTCGCGCCATTCTTGAGCCTGTGGCTTTTTCAGGGTGAATCACCGGAACCGGCCCCAGCCATCACGCGGGGCAGTGCCCCAACGTCAAGAACTGCGGGATATGCCCGGAGATTCCGGCCTTCACTGCACTTCCGTGATGCGGCCGTCCGTGAACGGGGTATAGGCACCACCGTTCTTCGCAATGTATTCCGCCAGCACTTCTTCAAGGCCCGGACCGAAGTCATAGGCATTCATGCCAGCCTTGGCGAAGACCGCATAGCCATCACCGCCGCCGCGCATGTAGTTGTTGGTGGCAACGCCATACACCTTCCCGGGCTCGATCGGAGCCCAGCTGTCGCCGCTCTTCACCTCAACCTTGAGGATACGCTCGCCAGCCGGCTTGGACTTGGACCACTCGTAACGGAGCCCTGCGACCTGCGGGAAACGGCCAGCGCCTTCTTCCACCTTGGACACTCCATTCTCAAGCGCAGCCACCACGTCGGAGCCCTTGAGCTGGAAGGTCGCCAGGGAGTTCTGGAACGGCAGAACCGTCAGAACCTCGCCCATGGTGATCTCGCCCGGATCGATGGAGGCACGCAGGCCGCCGCCGTTCTGGATGACGATCTCGACGCCCTGCTCCTTCACGCGGTCAAGCATGGCTTCGGCGACGAGATTACCCATCTGGCATTCGGACACACGGCAGGTGTCGCGCGAGCCATCAATCGCTGCGGTGCTGGAACCGATGACCTTTGCCTTCAGCTCTTCGAGCGGCTTCGCCAGTTCAGCAACGCGGGCAGCGACGGTCTCGTCCGGGGTGACAGACGCATCCAGCAGGATCGGGTCGCCCTTTGCAGAGATCAGATCACCATTATCGTTGAAGGTCAGCTCGATCTCACCCAGATACTTGCTGTAGGCATAGGCCGTGACAACCGGCACGTCCTTGCCATCCGGGTTGGCCACAACGGTCGGGTAAGGACCGGACGCCTTGTCGTTATTGTTGGCCAGCAGCGTATGAGAATGACCGCCGACAATGGCGTCAATGCCTGACACGGCGCCGGCGATCGCCTTGTCGCGCTCATAGCCTACGTGGGTCAGAGCGATGATCTTGTTGACGCCCTGTGCCTCCAGTTCACTGACAGCACCCTTGAGGTAATCCTCGGCCTTCACGAACGTGACACCAGGACCAGGGGAAGCCGTTTCCTTGGTGTCCTCGGCCAGCACGGAAACGATGCCGATCTTCTGTCCGCCCACTTCCAGGACCACGGATCCAGGAACCTTGTCCTTCAGCAGCGGCTCGTTGGAAACATCGGTGTTACCGGAAATGACCGGGAACTTGACTTCGGTAAGGAAGTCGGCGAGGCCCTGAGGGCCGTCATCGAACTCATGGTTGCCGACGGCCATCACATCATAGCCGATCATGTTCATGAACTCGGCGGCCGCCTTGCCCTTGTATGTGGTGTAGAAGAGGGAGCCTTGGAACTGGTCACCGGCATCCAGCACGATCACGTTCTTGCCGGCGCCGGTCAGCGCCTCGCGGCGCTCGCCGACCTTGGTCTTGATGCGAGCCACACCGCCAAAGCACGCGCCCTTGGCATCTTCGTCGGCGCTGCAGGTCGAATCAAACTTGTTGATTTGCTCGATACGGCTATGCAGGTCGTTGGTGTGAAGGATGGTCACCGAATAATCGGCCAGCGCCACGCCGCCCATTGCCGCAATGGCAAAAAGCGCGGTTGCGCCAAGAAGCATCTTTTTCATGTTCGCCTCGCCTGATGGAGGCCGGTTCAGGCCTCCGCTTTTCTACACAGCCGCACTAGCACAGCTCTGCGACAGTTTTTTCGCAGCAGCGTGCAACATGACAGGCCAGCCTCCCGCCCTACGCTGAAGTGTGACAGCGTTTGTGACAGGCAGGCCTGATTATGACAGCGGAAAATTTTTCAGGACAAGCTGATTTTTTCAGCAAGCTGAGCCAGGGTTTCACGAAGCAGACCGCGACGGCAGAAATCAGCGGGTCTCACCGTCTTCAGTCTCATCGTCATCGGTCTCAACGGCCGGGATGCTGTAGCCTTCCACCATCCAGCGATGCAGATCTATCTTGGCGCAGCGGTCGCTGCAGAAGGGATAGTCGGCCTGGGTGGAGAGTTTGGAGCAGATGGGGCATGGCCGCATGCGGCGGCCTTGTTCCCCTGCATCGCCGGATGCTGCGGTCATTGGAGCATCCTCATGCAGGCAGCTTCAGCGGGTCGCGCCACAGGGCGCGGACGTCAAGCCCTGCCGAGGCCAGCATGTTGACTGTTTCATAGAGCGGCAGCCCCACCACATTGGGATAGGAGCCGGTCAGCTTGACCACAAAGGTGCCCGCAAGGCCCTGAATGGCGTAGCCACCCGCCTTGCCGCGCCATTCGCCCGAGGCCAGGTAATCATCACCCTCCCGGCGCGACAGCTTCTTGAAGCGCACGCGGGTCTCCACGATCTTCGTCCGCACGGAACCAGATGGCGAAATCACCGCAAGGCCGGTCAGCACCCGGTGGCCACGGCCGGAGAGAAGACCTAGGCAGGCCTCTGCCTGTTCCACCGTCTCTGCCTTTGGCAGTATACGCCGCCCGGCGCAAACCACTGTGTCAGCCGCAAGTATGACGGCTTTAGACAGAACGGCATCTTCCACCAGCTGCTCGCGCACGTGGCGGGCCTTGGCCTTCGCCAGGCGCACGGCGAGCGCACGCGGTGTTTCGCCGCGCAGAGGCGTTTCGTCCAGATCTGCCGGAATGAGATGCTGCGGTTCGATTCCAGCCTGCTGCAGCAGAGCCAGACGGCGCGGCGAGGCGGAGGCCAGAACGAAGGGAACGTTTGCAGTATCGCTCATGGGTGTCACGCTCCCGGCCGGACTGCGGCTTACTTGAAGCGGTAGGTGATGCGGCCCTTGGTCAGGTCATACGGGGTCATCTCGACGAGAACCCGGTCGCCTGCCAGAACACGGATGCGGTTCTTGCGCATGCGCCCTGCAGTGTGAGCGATGATTTCATGGTCATTTTCAAGACGCACGCGGAACGTCGCGTTGGGCAGCAGTTCCGTGACGACGCCCGGAAACTCCAGAACTTCTTCCTTAGCCATATGGTATCCCGGTTAAACCGATCCTGAGGTGCGCGGAACCTATAGGATCAAAGCAAAAAAGTGAACAGGGCAATCTCCGCGCCGGTGATTTTCCATCGGGCGGGCCGTCATGCGGACTTGCCGGTTCAGGCGTGAGGGCGGAAAAGGGCCGCTTCGCAGCAGTTTCCCAACTCATTCGCTTCTCTGTATCACCCGCTGGGTGGCGGCGTCCAGCCCAGCCGTTTCTTGATTTTCATCATCAACTGATCACGCACCGCCCGGTAAGCATCCAGAATCTGGTCTCGGCTGCCGGAAACGATGGTTGGATCCATGGTCGGCCAGTATTCCACGTCCACCGCATCGGCACGGGTGAGATCAAGAACCTTGTGGTGGGCCTCAGGGGACAGGGTGATCACAAGATCGAAGCCGGACTCATCCAGATCCTCCAGCGTCTTGGGCTGATGGGTGCTGGCATCCATGCCGATTTCGGCCATCACCGCATCCACAAAAGGATCGCGCTCACCCTTGCGCGCGCCTGCCGAACGCACATAGACCTGCCCCGGAAACAGGCTGCGGGCAATCGTTGCAGCCATGGGAGAACGCACAGCGTTCATGCTGCAGGCAAACAGGACCGCAGTCGGACGGGAGCCCGGCCCGGTCATGATACTCAGCCTTTCCAGTGCAAGGCATAGACAAGGGTGAAGAGGCGGCGGGCGGTGGGCTGATCAATATCCACCTTACCCTCCAGACGCTCTTTCAGAACCATTGCCCCCTCATTGTGCACACCGCGCCGGCCCATGTCGATCGCCTCGATCTGGCTGGGTGTCGCATGGCGGATTGCCTGATAATAGCTCTCGCAAATGAGATCGTAGTCCTTCACCACCCGGCGCAGCGGCGTCAGCGACAGGACGTGAGTGGTGAGCTCCTCCCCTGCCTCGCTGCTGATCTGGAACACCAGCTTCTTTTCCACGACAGACAGGCGCAGCACAAAACGGCCGCCACTCACTCCACAAGGGCAGAAGCTGTTTTCCTCGATCAGATCATAGATGGCGACGGCCCGGTCGTGTTCGACATCCGGGCCTGCACGGGCAATGGACGCCTCATCGAGAATGACATCGATAAGGCGGCCGGAGACGTCTTCGCCCGAACCCTCTCCAGCGCCGGAGGACGCACTGCTTTCCATCAAGGTCATACGGCTCGCACCTTCCCCGTCAGAGCCCTCAATATGCTGCCCTCCTCCCAGCCGCCTGCCTATGCGGCTCCGAGGTTGAGCCGGATGGAAACGGACCTTGCATGCGCGCTGAGGCCTTCTGCCTCGCCCAGGGCGATTGCCGCAGGCCCGAGAGCCCGAAGGCTCTGCGCATCACACTTAAGGATCGACGTCCGCTTGACAAAGTCAAGCACAGACAGGCCGGACGAGAAACGCGCCGAACGGGCGGTCGGCAGAACATGGTTGGAACCGCCCACATAATCGCCAATGGCTTCCGGCGTGTGGCGGCCCAGGAATACGGCGCCCGCATTGCGCACGCGGCCCAGCAGCGCCTCAGGATCTTCCACCGCCAGCTCCAGATGCTCCGGCGCCAGCCGGTTGATCAGCGGAATGGCTTCGTCCAGATCCTTCACCATGACGACGGCACCGAAATCGCGCCAGCTGGCCGAGGCGACTTCCGCACGCGGCAGCGTCTTCAACTGGCGCTCCACTGCCGCTTCCACGGCAGCGGCCAGTGCTGCGTCATCAGTGATCAGGATCGACTGGGCCACCGGATCATGCTCGGCCTGCGCCAGCAGGTCTGCTGCCAGCCAGTCGGGATTGTTGTCCGCATCGGCCACCACCAGCACTTCGGAAGGGCCTGCGATCATGTCGATGCCCACCGTGCCGAAAACCCGGCGCTTGGCTGCGGCCACAAAGGCATTGCCGGGGCCGACGATCTTGCTCACCGGCGCGATGCTTTCCGTACCATAGGCAAGAGCGGCCACAGCCTGCGCACCGCCAATGCGGTAGATTTCCGTGATCCCGGCCACCTTGGCTGCCGCCAGCACCAGAGGATTCAGCACACCGTCCGGCGCGGGCACCACCATGGCGATGCGCTCCACCCCGGCGACAAGCGCGGGCACCGCATTCATGAGAACGGAGCTGGGATAGCTGGCAAGGCCGCCGGGCACATAGAGGCCGACTGCCTCCACCGCCGTCCAGCGCGAGCCAAGCTCGACGCCGAGCGCATCCGTATAGCGGTCATCCTTCGGCATCTGGCGGGCGTGGTGCGAGTGAATACGGTCACGTGCCAGCTTCAGCGCGTCAAGCGTTGCCGGCTCGACCGCCGCAGTTGCGGCCTCGATCTCTTCAGCCGTCACCCTGAGCTCTGCGATGGAAGAGACGCTCACCCGGTCGAAGCGGTTCGTATACTCCACCACGGCTGCATCGCCGCGTGTGCGCACATCGTCCAGAATGGTGCGGACGACCTGATCCACATCCTCGGACACCTCGCGCTTGCCGGACAGCAGGTCCTTGAAGCGGGTCTCGAAATCTGCATCTGCGGTGGAAAGCCGGATTGCCACGTCTGTCTCCTTGCAAGGCCTTTTCGCGGCGCCGGCTCACCTTGCAAGGTTCCGCGCCGCTTGTCGCTGGCAAATCTGTGACTGCCAGCCGGAAAGTCTCAGTCGAGTTGATGGTGCGGTTTATTGGGCGTGGCCCAGGCGGCGCCAAGATCGGTCAGCTGCGCCTCGATGCATTCCACATCCAGTGCCAGCGTGCCGCCGCCGGCAAATTCCAGCCGCACCGTGCCGGAAGGGGCTTCCGCCCCCTGTTCGAAGCGGATGGCCAGCAGCGACAGGATTGCGCCCTTCGCCTCCTGCCGGATATGGGCAGCGCGCATTGCCGTCACCCGGGCAAAAGCCAGCGCCGAACGGCGCCTTTCATGCGCGCGCGCGCGCCGGTCTTCCGCCTTGTCCCAGACGAAGCGGTTCATGGCGACAATCACCTTGCGCTCCTTCGGCAGGTAGCGGATGTCACCAACGCTCAGCACCGCGTCCTGCACATGAGCGGAAACCACGGCCAGATCTTCCTCATCGAGGGCGGCAAGTTTCAGCAGGTCCATGGGCGGCTCTGTCTCCGGAAGGCTTGTTGCAAAGGGCGGGAGAGTTCCCGCCATTCCAATTCGTTGCCTAGCGTGTCCGGGGCCGTTTGACAATGCGGCAGGCCGTGCACCACGCCTGCCGCACGCAGCAATTACGCCGAGATACGCTCGATCATGGCGCCGCAGCGGCCAAGCTTTTCTTCCAGCCGCTCGAAGCCACGGTCAAGGTGATAGACGCGGCTCACATTTGTCTCGCCTTCGGCCACGAGACCGGCAATCACCAGCGACACGGAAGCGCGCAGGTCCGTTGCCATCACCGGGGCGCCGCGCAGGCTGTCCACGCCGTCCACGATGGCCGTCTTGCCGTCAATGCGGATGCGGGCACCCAGGCGGGCCAGCTCCTGCACATGCATGAAGCGGTTTTCGAAGATGGTTTCAGTTATGCGGCTCTGGCCGCCCGCCCGGGTCATCAGCGCCATGAACTGGGCCTGAAGGTCCGTCGGGAAGCCAGGGAACGGCTCGGTGGTGACATCAACCGGTGCAATGCCGTTGCCATTGCGGTAGATGCGCAGGCCGTCTTCCATCTGCGTGATGTCAGCCCCGGTCTGGCGCAGCACGTTCAGCGCCTCGTCCAGAAGCTCAGCCCTCGCGCCCTGCAGCACCACATCGCCGCCGGTCATGGCAACGGCCATGGCATAGGTGCCGGTCTCGATGCGGTCAGCGATCACCGCATGGCGGTGACCCTTGAGGCGCGGCACGCCCTCGATGCGGATGGTGGACGTGCCCGCGCCTTCGATCTTGGCGCCCATGCCCTTCAGGCAGTTGGCAAGGTCTTCCACTTCCGGCTCGCGCGCGGCGTTCTCCAGAATGGTCTCGCCCTTGGCCAGCGTCGCCGCCATCATCAGCGTGTGGGTGGCACCCACAGAGACGCGCGGGAAGGTGATATGCGCGCCGGTCAGCCCCTTGCGCGCATTGACCACCACATAGCCCGCTTCAATCTCTATCTCGGCGCCCAGCTGCTTCAGGCCATCGATGAAGAAATCCACCGGCCGGGTGCCGATGGCGCAGCCGCCCGGCAGCGACACACGGGCAACGCCCATGCGCGCCACCAGCGGGCCAACGACCCAGAAGCTTGCGCGCATCTTCGACACAAGCTCGTAAGGCGCAGTCGTGTCCACAATGGCGCGGGCCGTCAGATGCAGCGTCTGGCCGCGCAGCTCGTCTACGCCGGTGCGCTTGCCATCGACCGAATAGTCCACGCCGTGGTTCGACAGGATATGCGTCAGCTGCGCCACATCGCGCAGGCGTGGCACATTTTCGAGCGTCAGCGTCTCGTCTGTCAGGAGCGAGGCAATCATCAGCGGCAGGGCCGCGTTCTTGGCGCCGGAAATCGGGATGACGCCATTGAGCTGCGCGCCGCCGATGATCTTGATGCTGTCCATTGAACCACCTGATTGGGCAGGTCTCAGGCCTGCCGGCAAATAGAAAACTGGCCCGGCTCTACACCGGGATAAAGGCTGAGGCAAGGCAGCGTCGCACACCGCCCTGCCTGCATTGTACCTGCATTGCAGCCGCTTTGCGGCAGCATGCGGGGCCTGCAGCTTCCCGCCACTCCCGCACACACTCAGCTCATGCCGTCACACCTGCGGCACCGCGTCCACATCCCCGCCCTGCCCGGCAGGCGCATCCGCACCATCCTCAGCCTCAAGCGGCACAGTTGCCGTCTCACGGCGCTGGCGGTCTGCCGCCTTGCGCCGCTTCAGATTCTGCCGCAGCGCCTCGGCAAGGCGCGCCTCGCGGGAGCCGGGCTTAGGCCCTTCCGGCTTGTTCTGCCTGGTCATCGCCATCCCTGCTGTTTCGAATTTTCCAAGGAATAGCTTATGCTTTCCGTCACCGGAAGGCATCCCCCTTCCCTTCCCGGCAAACTGTCCACAGGCATGCGGAAAAATCAGCACGATAAGCGCTTGCCATGTTCTGCCTTCTATGGCACAAGCCGACCCGTTCGCGGCGCCACAGTGCGCCGGTCACGAACGGCCTTCCGGATCACCGGACAAAAGGCCATCGGGTCCGCCCGGAGATGCTGCAGTAGCTCAGTGGTAGAGCACTCCCTTGGTAAGGGAGAGGTCGAGAGTTCAATCCTCTCTTGCAGCACCATTTTTCACCTTTAAATCGCAGAGCTTTGGCAAAACTTGCTGGTCGCGCTATAGTAGCCGCGAAACCGGAGAAAAGCCGCATGGCAACGATGAACGTGAGCTTGCCAGCTGATATGCTGCGCTTCGTGGAAGACGAAGTCGCACAAGGCGAATATGCCACCTCCAGCGAAGTCATCCGCGATGCCCTGCGCTTGCTCCAGCATGAAAAGGCCGCCGAACAGGAGCGCCTCGCCCTTCTCAGCCGGGAAATTTCCGTTGGCCTCGACGACATGCGTGCAGCCCGCATAACGTCGAAGACAGCGGCGGAGATTGCGCAGGAGATCCAGCACCCATAACTCTCACTCCGCCTGCGGCATCCCTGCGGGCCTCAAGGCGCGTTTCTGGGCGGAGATGCGGAAGGGGGCGTTGGGGGCGCCGTAGCCGGCGTAGTTGCCGCCGCGCTGGACGAATTCGAAGAACAGCCCTTCCGGACGGGTCTGCGAATAAAGCTGGAAGAAGCTGCCGCCTGCATCCTCGTCATAGAGCACGTTAGCCGCCTTCATGCGGGCGACCAGTGCCGGATCGAGACCGAAGCGGGCTTCGACGTCGGCGTAATAGTTGGCGCCGATCTGCAGGATGGGGAAGCCGCGGGCACTGAGCGATGCGGCAGTGGCGAAGATGTCATCTGTCGCAAAGGCGATATGCTGGACGGAGGAGCCGAAGCTTTCCTTCACAAAGCGCCCTGCCAGCGTGTGGCGGGCTTCCGAGCCGTTGAGCGTGATGCGCAGCGCGCCGGTTTCCACCGCCTGCGACTTCACCAGTCCGTCCGGATCGGCCACATCCACCATGGGGGAGCGGCGGGCGTCGAACAGGGCGTGGTAGAACAGCGACCAGCTGAGCATTTCGTCATGCGCCATGGTCTGGGCGATGTGGTCGATGCGCGTCAGCCCGGCGCCTGCGGCGGCATCCGCCTTGCCAGCACCAGCCTTGCCGGCGTCAGGCAGCGGGCGGAAGTCCACATCCCACAGGCGGCCCAGCATCTCCCCGCCATCGACAAAGCGCAGCAGGCTGCCGCCATGGCCGCGCACGGCGGGGATGGCCAGCTCCCCTTCAGAGATATGGCTCTGATGGGCCGGGATCAGCAGCGCCTGCGCCCGTTCTGCGGCAGCGGCGGCATCGGGCACCTTCAGCGCGACTTCGGACACTGTGGTGCCGTGAGTGACATAGGCCGTATGGGCAAAGCCGGTGACGGCCGTGTTGACGAGGATGTTCACCGCCCCCTGGCTCCAGCGCGTCACCGGCTTGGAGACGTGCCGCGCAACGGGAGCAAAACCTGCGGCGGCCAGGAAGGCGGCGATGGCCGGTTGTTCGGCTTCCGACGTTGCGATTTCGAGGAACTCCACACCCTGCACCGGCGCTGGGGCGGGGAAGTGCGGCAGGTCCACGGTCAGCGCCGGTTCGGCCCGGCGCACACGGTCCTGCAGGTCGATGAGGCTGCGGTGGCCATCCAGCGCGACAAGGCGCGGCAGGCCGGCGCGGAACTGGTCGTTGAAGATCTCAAGCGACAGCGGCCCTGAATAGCCGGTGGAGAGCACCGCCCGCATGAAGCCGGTCACATCCAGATCCCCCTCGCCCGGCATGTTGCGGAAGTGGCGCGACCAGTAGAGCAGGTCCATGGGAATGGCCGGGGCATCGGCCAGCTGCACGAAGAAGATGCGGTCGCCGGGAATGGCGCGGATGGAATCGGGCGAAATGCCACGCCCGAGCGTGTGGAAACTGTCGAGGATCAGGCCGATGCGCGGATGGTCCGCACGGCGCACCACTTCCCAGGCGTCGCGGTGGTCATTGATATGACGCCCCCAGGCCAGTGCCTCGAAACCCGCACGCACACCGAAACGGGCGGCAAGCTCGCCCAGCTCATAGAAATCCTGCGCCATCCGGTCGATGCCGCCCATGGCCGCCGGATGAACGGAGGAGCAGACCAGCATCAGGTCCGTGCCCAGCTGGTTCATAAGGTCGAACTTGCGCGCCGCACGGGCAAAGGCGCGGGCGCGGTATGGTTCCGGCAGGCCCTCGAAATCCCGGAAAGGCTGGAACAGGGTGATGGTCAGCCCGTGATCGCGCACCATGCGGCCCACATCGGCGGGGCTAAGGTCCGAGGCGATGAAATCCTGCTCAAAGATCTCGATCCCCTGAAAGCCTGCCTTGGCGATGGCCTCCAGCTTGACCGGCAGATTGCCCGAGATGGAAACGGTGGCGATCGAATTCAGCATCGGTTCACTCCGGCTTGAGGAGATCCTGGCGCAGGCGGCCATGATCGAGCGGCAGTCCTGTGAAGATGGCCCAGGCATCAACGCCCTGCCCGAAGAAAAGCTCGTAGCCCGAGATGATGGTCAGGCCTTCGGCTTCCGCATCCTTGAGGAAAGGCGTATCGACGGGCGTATAGACAGCATCAAACACCCAGGCAGCGCCTGCCATGTGCATCCGCTCCAGCGGCGTGCCGCCGTAGCCGACCATACCGACGGGCGTGCAGTTGATGAGGCCGCTGGCGCCAGCGGCAAGTTCTGCTGCCTCCGGTCCGGTACGGGTGACGAGTTCCGGCCGCACCGCCTTCAGCGCTTCGGCAAGCGCATCGGCCTTGGCCACATCCCGGTCAGCAATGCGGATTTCGGCAAGACCCAGGGCGATGAGGCCGAAGGCCACCGCCTTGCCGACGCCCCCTGCCCCGATCATCAGAACGGGACCCGGCGCAACATCGCCGCGCACCGCACGGTAGGCAGCGATGAAGCCGGAATAGTCGGTATTGAAGCCCCGTGCCTTGCCGTCCTCGAAGATCACCGTATTGACAGCCCCGATGGCCCGCACCAGCGGATCATCGACCTGAACCTTGGCCGCCGCCCGCTCCTTGTAGGGATAGGTGACGTTGACGCCCCGGTAGCCATCTTCCGCCACATGGGCAAACAGGGCGTCAAACTCCATGCCCATCTCCCGGGGCACCAGCCGGTCATAGGTCACCGTGCGCCCGTTCTGCAGCCCCGCCAGCACATGCAGGCGGGGAGAGGATGAGGCGGCTATGTTGTCGCCGATGAGGCCGAGGCGGATGGTGCCGGTCTGCGGCACGGCAGCGGGAGAGAATGCGGACATGGCGTGTCAGGCTCGCTTGCGGAAAATGCGGCGCCAGAGCGGCGTCTTGGACAGAAGGATCAACACCACACCGGCCAGAAGCGTGGCCGAAAGCGGGCTGGTGAGAATGCCCTTGAACAGCATGGGCAGGCTTTCCTGCTCCGAGATGATGGCCCGGCGCCAATTGTCATCCAGCAGGCGCGACAGGATGACGCCGAGAATGACGGGGCCGAGGGAATAGCCGTAAAGGCGCATGAAATAGCCCAGCACACCGAAGCCCAGCATCCAGTAGACATCCCCCAGCCGGTTGTTCACCGCATAGGCACCGACGATGGACAGGAGCAGGATCAGCGGGATCAGCAGCCCGCGCGGCAGTTCCACCACCTTGACGAAGAGGCGGATGCCGGTGAGGCCGAAGAGCAGCATGAAGCAGTTGGCAATCATCAACGCGCTGACGATGAACCAGAACATGTCCGGCTGCTGCACCATCAGCAGCGGACCCGGATTGAGGCCGTGGATGAACAGCGCACCGATCATGATCGCGGTCACCGCGTCACCGGGGATGCCAAGCGTCATCATCGGAATGAAGGCACCTCCGACAGCCGCGTTATTCGCGGTCTCGGGCGCGACAAGCCCCTCGATGGCGCCCTTGCCGAAGGGCACTTCCGGGTTCTTGGTCACGCGCTTGGCATGATCATAGGCCATCAGCGCGGCAATATCCCCGCCCGTGCCGGGCAGCGCACCGACGACAACACCTATGGCCGAGGTCTGCAGCGACAGCGGCAGATGCTTGCGAATGGTGCTGAAGCGCGGAACGATGCGGCTGATCTTCTGCTTCACCGCTTCGGAATTGAGCGTGTGCAGCTGCATCAGGGCTTCGGACACGCCGAACATGCCGATCATCACGGCAATGAAGGAGATGCCGCCCATCAGCGACGGGGAGCCGAAGGTGAAGCGCTGGTCCATGGTCAGCGGATCAAGCCCGACAGAGCCGATCATCAGGCCGAAGGCACCGGCAAACACACCCTTGACCAGGCTTTCACCCGACAGAGAGCCAACCAGCAGCAGACCGAGAATGGCCAGCAGCATGAAGTCACGCGGCTGGAAGCGGATGGCGAAATCGGACACGGCAGGTGCAGCAAGGGCCAGAACCAGAATGCCCATCAGGCCGCCGAAGAAGGACATGACGGTGGTGATGCCAATGGCCTCACCCGCTTCGCCCCGCTTGGCCATGGGGTAGCCGTCCAGCGCCGTAGCGATGGCCGACGGCGCACCGGGGATGTTCAGGAGAATGGCCGTGCGCGAGCCGCCATAAACCCCGCCCATGAAGATGCCGATCATCAGCGACAGGGCGGGCAGCACATCCCAGGAGAATGTGAAAGAGATGAGAATGGAGACGGCCATCGTCACCGACAGTCCGGGAATGGCGCCGATATAGATGCCAGCCATGGTGCCCACTGCGATCAGCGACAGCAGCTTGATGTCCAGCAGCGGCACGAGAAGAGCGTTGAGAATATCCATCAGGGTCTCTGCCTCACGCCAGAAGCTTGCGGAAGAAGGCGAGGATTTCCGCCTCCGGCACGATGCCGGCAGGCATCAGAACCGAGAAGATCAGCCGGAAGATCACCCAGATCAGAAGAATGCTGAAGGCCGAGACCATCACCGTCCAGCCCCAGTTGCGCCTGGTCAGGATGCGAATGCCGATAACAAGAAACAGGAAGGACGTGGGGATGAAACCCAGCGGCTTCAGCAGGAAGGCATAGGCCGTGATCAGCACGGTCATCAGCACCACCGGCAGCGGCAGGATCTCCCGCAGGGCCCACTGGTTGCCTTCCGCCGGCTTGCGCAGGGTCTGGACCAGCACCATGCCGGAGGTCACGGTCATCAGCCCGGTCGTCATCATCGGCACGCCGCCTGGTGCGGACAGGGCTTCAAAGCCGGAAATCCCGTATGCGGTGTAGAACAGGAACAGACTGGCACCGAACATGAAGAAGCTGAACACCAGTTCAAAGGAGCGGCGGGGTTGCGGGTTTTCCATGTGACCTCCAGCAGCCGTATCGGACAGGCAGGGTTTTACCATCTGCCCATGCAAAACGCCGCCCCTCTTCGGCAGCCTGCGTCACATGAAATAATGCATGACGCAGGCTGCTTCAGAGGCGTTTCCCGGGGCGCAGGGTGGGGTGATTACCCCTTCGCCATATGGCGGCCAGGCTCCGGAAGATCAGGCGGCGGTTTCTGGTTTATGGCGAGGATCAGGGCTTGGGAATGCCGAATTCCTCAGGCGAAGCCTTGGCAAGGCCAGCTTCCCAGACGAGCCAGCTGGTCGTGGCCTGCCACTTCTTGAGGAAGTCTTCCGCCTCGGCGCCGGACAGCGACATCATCTTGAAGCCGCGGCCATCCATCAGCTTGAGGAAGTCCTCATTCTTGGCGCCTTCCTGATAGGCGGCCACCAACTTGGCCACCACGTCATCCGGCGTTCCCTTCTTCACGAAGATGCCGAAGAACGGGCCCCAGGGCAGCATTTCGGCAAATTCCGGATTGGTGGACACGATGGTCGGCACGTCCGGCAGAGCCGGGGTCGGCTCGACGTCGAACAGGGCAATCGGCTTCATCGTGCCGGCCTTGATGTTCTCGACCGCAGCGCCCAGCACCGCCGGCATCACGTCGATGGCGCCGCCCTGCAGGGCGGTCAGGGCCGGGCCGTCACCGTCATAGGGAACGAAGGTCACGTCGATCGGAGTCTTCTGGTTGATCATCGCGGTCACGACAGACGGCAGACCGCCCGGACCGGTGGAGCCAAACTTCACCGCCTTCGGATTGGCGTTGATGTAGGCGATCATCTCCGGATAGGTGTTGAACGGCGCGTCCGGACGGGCCACCAGGATCGGAATGCCACGTGCCAGAACGTTGATCGGGGTGAAGTCGGAATAATCCTTCTCGCCCAGCTTCATCACCTTGTAGAGCAGCGGGTTTTCCGCGCCAAACAGAATGGTGTAGCCGTCGGCATCACCGGACTCGACCATGTTCAGCGCGAGCGCGCCAACGCCGCCGGTGACATTCTGCATGACGATCTTGCCGCCAAGTGCCTTTTCGGCATGCGGGGTGACAGCGCGCATCACCGTGTCAGTAGAACCGCCCGCGCCCCACTGGATGATGCCCTGAATTTCCTTGTCCGGATATTCGGCAAGAGCCGGAACAACAGCAAGCCCAAGCGCAAGAGCTGCGCCGATAAGCGTCTTCTTCATGAAGATCCTCCCATTTGAACGGTTCCGGCCCATTCTCCTTCTGAGCCGCCCGGAACATTGATTGCCAGAAGTCAGAGATAACAGCAAATACCGATTTTGCCGTCACAATAACATGATGTTAATTCGAGGCCTCATCCAGCCTCCGGTGTTTCGGGCGCCGGATCCCATGCCTCCCGGGCGCGTGCTCTTTGCAGTTCTTGCCGGAAACGCTCAACGGTGAATTCGGCAAAACTGGAGAGCTGTCTGCCCTGCTTTGTCAGCACCCAGGCATTGATGGACGCGGGCTCCTTCAGGGGCCGCCGCACGAGGCCGGGCATGTAGACTTCCGCTACCGAGAACTCATCGATCACCGAAACGCCCAGCCCATGCCGGACGAGGCTGACGATGGTCTGGGCAAAGCGCCCGCGCATGGAAAAACGCGGCTCCAGCCCGGCATCCCGGTAGGGGTGGGACAGGATGCGTCCGTACGGATCGCTCTCGTCGATGCCGATGATCGGCTCTTCCATCAGGTCATGCACGGAAATGACCGGCTTCTCCGCCAGCCGGTGCCCCTCCGGCACCACGGCGACCAGACGGCCTTCCACCAGCTTCTGACAATCCACCGCCGGGTTGTCCATGGCAGAGCTCATGATCACGAACTCGCCGCGCTCCAGCAGCAGGTAATCGAGGGTCTCCTCGATCTTGAGAATGTTGAGGTCGATGAAGAGATCGGGAAAACGCTGACGCACATTGCGGATGGCGCGCGCTGCAATGAACTGGGCAATCGAGGGGGCGCAGGCAATCGACAGGGTGAATTCCTCACCCTTGTGCAGCGAGGACACCGCCTGGTTCAGGTTCTCCATCTGGCGGTAGACCTGATGCACCATGTCGAAGACTTTCTGCGCCTCCGGCACCGGTACAAACAGCCCCGCCTTGCGTTCGAACAGGCGCACGCCGAGCGAATCCTCAGTGTACTTGATCAGGCGGCTGACGCCAGGCGCCGACACGTTCAGCAGTTTGGCAGCGCCCGCAATCGTCCCGGCCATCATGACGGCGCGGATGACCTCGACCTGCCGGAGTGTCAGTTCTTTCATCTTGAAGAATCTCCCGGGGGGGATGCTGTCACAGCTTCGGAGGGCGCGAAAGGCCTGCCTTCCGGAACTATGGCCAAGGTATCGGGCGATGCACCATGTCAGAATTGACCTTCTCAAGCCCGCATGAACCTGATTAACCTCACGGCCCCGAACTGGAGACACCTGGAACAATGACACTTGATGCCGCCCTTGAAGCCCGCCTGACCCAGGCCAGTGCCATGCTTGCCGAATGCCGCCGTCAGGGCGGCGCGCTGGAGCGCCTGCCGGAAGAAGCCCGCCCGCAATCCATGCTGGAAGGCTACGAGATCCAGCGCCGCGTCCATGCGCTGCTGGGCGACGCACCGGTCCGCCACTGGAAAACCTCCGAAACCGGCCCGAAGGGCGCAATGACGGCTCCGATCCACGGCAGCCGCATCTTCACGAGCCCCGCCAGCGTTGGCCGCGTCAACGCTCTCGAGACAGAGATCGCCCTGCAGCTTGGCCAGGATCTGCCCTTCCGCGACGGCGAACCCTATACACGTGAGGAAGTCCTTGCGGCTGTATCCCACTACGCCCTGGCCTTCGAACTGTGCGCCTCGCGGTGGCTGGCGAAGGATGTGGAAGTGGAAGAGAAGATCGCCGACTGCCTGTCCAATGACGGACTTGTCCTCGGCACGCCCGTTCCCTTCACCGGCGATATCATCTCCCCGGTAAAGCGCCTTGTACTGATGCGGGACGGCACCCCGGAGCCCTTCGCACCCAATGACATCGATCCGGCAGGCTCGCTGATGGCCTATGTCAATGCAGGCGGTGACCGCTTCGGTGGCATGAAGGCAGGTGACTGGATCATCACCGGTTCCATGAGCGGTGTGCAGAACGCCCCTGCTCCCGGTCTTTGGACAGCCCGCTGGGATGACCGGCTGGACATCAGCCTGACCATCACCGGCTGATCATCATACCCTCCGGTTCAGCGGAGGGAAAAGCCGCTGAACCGGACGAGCTGGATGTTCTTTTCTTCCAAAAGCGCGGCGAAGGCATCGCTGGCGAGATACTCCAGCTCCACCTCCCGCAGATCCGTCAGCGGATCGAGCCCGATGAGATGCCCGTCAACGAGCCCGGGATGGCACATGATCAGCGGCCGTTCCCCCTCGCCGCTCAGAAACCGGCCGAACAGATCGCCCGTCTTCTCCCGCACCGTGAAATCCCGCACGCCGCGGAAACTGTCATTGGCCTTGAACCCCGCCGCCTTCACCTTGCGGGCAAAGCCCTGACCCAGCGCGCTGATGACGGCTGCCCTTGGCACCGCCCTGCCCCGTTTCACGATGGCCGGCAGCGGCTCCTGACACAGGCGCAGATAGCCACCCTGAGGCGCAATGCGTGCCGCAAACGCCTCAAGCACAAGGTCGCGTATGACCGGCAGCTGGTGGCAGTGGTGGTGCCCGTCGATGAAATCCGGCACCCGGCCCATGACAGCCGCGAAAGCATCAATCTGGGCGGCGATTTCTCCGGCCAGTTCCCGCCGGACGGCCTCTTCCTTCAGCTGGCCGCGCAGGGACATGATGATCAGCCGCCCGTTCGACGGCAGATGCCCGCTCTCTGCCAGCTTCGGCATCTGCGTCAGAGGGATGTGATCGGTGAGCGTCAGATGCAGACCGGTATCTGCATCGATCTGCTCTGCCCCGGCCAGAAGCTGGCGCCCCTCTTCCGCCCAGAAGGGGCTCACCGTCATGGCTGCTGTCGCCGTCAAACGCCGCTGGCGCAACAGCTGGCGGATGCCCTCGCTAATGCCCGGCGTCAGCCCATAGTCATCAGCGCTCAGAATCACCTGTTTTTTATCAGACGCCACCCTTTGAAAAACCTTTCCTCTTGCTTTAGGTAACCAGCCAACAGAAACACTGTGAAAAGAATACGGCGCTATTCAGCTGCTGCGAGGGCTGCCGTCCCTGGACGGGGATGCGAGAGAGATGAACGGCAAGGCTCCAGAACTTTCAGTCGTGATACCATGCTTCAATGAAGCTGCAAATCTGACGCCCTTGATGGCCCGTCTTGTTCCGGTGCTGGAAGGGCTTGGCCGCAGCTTTGAGATCCTCCTGGTGGATGACGGCAGCCGCGACCGGACGCTGGAGGTGGCTGCAGGTCTTGCCGCTGCCGACCCGCGCATCGGCATCCTTGCCCTATCGCGCAATTTCGGCAAGGAAATCGCCATCACCGCCGGCATCGACCATGCGCGCGGAAATGCGGCGATCCTGATGGATGCCGATCTGCAGCATCCTCCGGAAAAGATCATCGAGCTTGCCGCGGCCTGGGACGAGGGCTTTCAGATCATCCACGCCACGCAGGCCGCCCGCCCATTCGAAGGTGTGATCAAGCGCCTTTGCGTCAAATCCTTCTACAAGCTGCTGGCCCAGCTTTCCGACATCAAGCTGCCGCGCGGCGCAGGCGATTTCTGCCTGCTGGACCGGGCGGCGCTGGATGCGCTGAAATCCATGCCCGAGCGGGCACGCTTCATGAAGGGTCTGTATTTCTGGGTCGGCTTCCGCCAGAAGCAGATTCCTTACGAACCGGCTGAACGTCTGGCTGGAGCGAGTGGCTGGAGCCTCAGCCGCCTTATCGGCCTTGCCCTCAATGGCTTGACGGCCTTCAGCACTGTACCCCTGCGGCTTGCGTCCATCGCAGGTGTCCTGGTCTCTTTCATTGCGATCATTTACGGCATGTTCCTTGTGACAGACGTGCTGCTGCATGGCATCGACGTGCCGGGCTATGCTTCGCTCATGGTCGGAATGTTGTTCCTCAGCGGTGTGCAGCTGATCTCGCTCGGCATTCTTGGCGAATATGTGGGCCGCATCTTCAACGAAACGAAACAACGCCCGCTGTATTTCGTCGGCAGCTACCGGCCGGGGCAGGCCCATGCGGATGCAGGTACTCTGCCCTCTGCCCCTCAGTTGAGCCCCAACGCTGCCAGCGCCACGAGGACATAACGCCCGGCCTTGCCGATGGTGACCAGCAGCAGGAACAGCCAGAGCGGCTCGCGCAATGTGCCGGCGATCACCGTCAGCGGATCCCCAATGACGGGCAGCCAGGCGAAGAGCAGGCTCCAGCGGCCATAGCGGTGATACCAGCCCTCCGCCCGCGCCAGCGCCTTGTCAGAGACCGGGAACCAGCGCTTGTGCCGGAAGCTGGCAATCCCGCGCCCCAGCAGCCAGTTGACCACCGAGCCCAGCACATTGCCCGCCGTGGCGGCGCCCACCAGCAGCCACAGCGGCCACCCTCCGGCGATCACCAGCGCCGCCAGCACGCCTTCGGACTGGGCAGGCAGCAGTGTTGCCGCCAGAAAGGCAGCCAGAAACAGTCCGGCAAGACTGCCAAGTCCACTCATCCGCTGCCGTCCCTTTTGCCCCCTGCCCTGCAGAGCTTCCCAAAACACGATGCGCTGCCGCAGGTAGCCCCGCGGCAGCGCATGTTCAAGGATAATGCGTCCCACCTGCTTCAGGCGCGGGCAAGAAGTCCGTGCTCTGCGTGTTCCAGTGCGGTGACGATACCGCGCAGCTCCGCCAGTCCCTTGAGACGCCCGATGGCCGGATAGCCGGGCTGTGCCTTGCGGTTCAGGTCATCGAGAATGTCCTGCCCGTGATCCGGGCGGAAGGGGATCGACACATCACTGCGCCTTTCCGCTTTGCGGCGTGCTTCTTCCTTCACCACCTCGGCCAGCAGCGCCACCATGTCAGTGTCCCCCTTCAGATGCTCAGCCTCATGGAAGGAGCCGAAGAGCGCATCCGTCTCGCGTTTCACGTTGCGCAGATGCAGGAAATGCACCTTGCTGCCATGCCGGCGCATCATGCCCGGCAGATCATTGTCGGAGCGCGCGCCCAGCGAGCCGGAGCACAGGGTGATGCCGTTGGAGGGATTGTCCACTGCGGAGAGAATCGCCTCGTAATCAGCTTCCGTCGACATGATGCGCGGCAGGCCGAGCAGCGGATAGGGCGGATCATCCGGATGGCAGCACATGCGGATGCCTTCCTGCTCCGCCACCGGGATCACCTCCTCCAGGAAGGCAATGAAATGGCGGCGCAGCTGATCGGCATTGACCGCGCCATATTCGGCCAGATGCGCGCGCACATCGTCCAGCGACATGTGCTCCGCAGCACCCGGCAGGCCAAAGGCCACATTGATGGCCAGCGCCTTCTTCTGCTCCTCGCTCATGCCCGCATGACGGCGGGCCGCTTCTTCGGCGATCTCAGCCGGGAAGTCCTCTGCCGCACCCTTGCGCTGCAGGATGTGGATGTCGAAGGCGGCGAAATCTGCATGGTCGAAGCGCATGCAGGTGCCGCCATGGTCCACCCTCCAGGCCAGATCCGTGCGTGTCCAGTCCAGCACCGGCATGAAATTGTAGCAAAGCACCTCGATGCCTGCTGCGCCGAGATTGCGCAGGCTGGCCTTGTAATTCTCGATGTGCTCGCGCCAGTTGCCCTTCTGCTTCTTGATGTCCTCGGAGACTGGCAGGCTTTCCACCACCTCCCAGGCGATCCCCGACGGGCTGCCATCGGCGCGCGTCGCGATTTCCCGCTGACGCCGGGCAATTTCCTCAGGCGACCACACCGCGCCGCTCGGCACGTGATGAAGCGCGGAGACCACGCCCTCCACCCCTGCCTGCAACATGTCATCAATGCTCACAAGGTCCTTGGGACCAAACCAGCGCCAGGTTTGCCGCACGCGTTCCACTCCTTTTTCCGGCCTGCCGTTTCCCGCCCGGCCGGTCATTCGGGCCTTCCGGCTACCCCGGTTTGCCGCCTCTTTCAGGGGGAAGGCATAGCACGCCCACGCCCCTGCCGACTAGTATGGTAGTTTGACATTGACTTGTATGGTAGTATGGAAAATGATGCGGGCAAGAGGAGAGTGTGGAAAATGGACGGAAACATGACGGGTCAGATTCTGCCGCTCAGGCCACTTGCCGCATCCGAACCGGGCGTTCCCGTCGGCCAGCAGGTGCATCGTGACCTGCGCCAGCGCATCATTCGCGGTGAACTGGCACCGGGCACTCTTCTGTCCGAGGCAGAGATGGCCCGCAGCTTTGGCTCCAGCCGCCAGCCGGTACGCGAAGCCTTCATCAAGCTGGCGGAAGAAGGGCTTGTTGAGGTCCGCCCGCAGCGTGGCACATTGGTGCGCAAGATCTCCATCAAGCGCGTGATGGACATCCGCTTCGTGCGGGAGGCCATCGAGGCGAATGTGGTTCATCTGCTCGCCAGCCAGCCAGAACCAGCCTTCATCGCGGATCTGCGCGCCCAGATCGCCCGGCAGCGCGAGGTCGCTCCCGATGCGCAGGATGTGTTCATGGCGCTGGATGAAACCTTTCACCACACCATGGCCCGCGCCATCGGCAAGACCTACGCCTGGGACGTGGTGGAAAGCGTAAAGGCCCAGATGGACCGGGTCCGCTACCTGAGCTTTGCCGACTTTCCGATCTCTCGCCTCATCGCCCAGCACGAGGCCATCGTCGATGCGATCGAAACCCGCAATCCGAAAGGCGCGGAAGAGGCTATGCGCGCCCATCTGCGGGAGATCCTGAAGGACCTGCCGAACATCGCGGCTGCCCGGCCGGAACTGTTCGACATGGAAGAGGTGCAAGTCACCCCATAATCACATGAAGTGGAGGAAAAACATGCGTCGTTTTACAAGGCAGGCTCTTGCTGCTGCCATCGGGCTTGCCAGCCTGACTGCCCTTGGCAACCCTTCCCTTGCCGCAGAGCGCGTACTCAAGCTTGGCCATCTCGCCAACGAGCAGAACACCTGGCACAAGGCCTCCGTGAAATTCGGTGAGGAACTGAAGGCGCTCACCAACGGCCGCATCGAGGTTGAGGTCTATCCGAACGAATCCCTCGGCAAGGAAGTCGATCTGATCAACGGCATGCAGCTTGGCACAGCCGACATGACGATCACCGGCGAAAGCCTGCAGAACTGGGCGCCCATGGCCGCCCTTCTGGCCGTGCCATATGCCTACAAGTCGCTGGAGCACATGGACGAGGTTGCGTCTGGCAAGATTGGCGAAGACATCAAGGCAGAGATCGTGGCACGCGCCCAGATCCGCCCGATTGCCTATTTCGCCCGCGGTCCCCGCAACCTGACTTCAAACCGCGAGATCAAGTCTCCCGATGACCTGAACGGCCTGCGCCTGCGTGTGCCCAACGTGCCGCTCTTCGTGGACACCTGGAAAACCCTTGGCGCGCAGCCGACCCCTATGGCCTTCTCCGAGGTTTTCACTTCGCTGCAATCCGGCGTGATTGACGCTCAGGAGAACCCGCTGGCACTGATCAAGTCAGCGAACTTTGCCGAAGTGCAGAAGTTTGTGAACAAGACCGAGCATGTTCGCTCCTGGATCTATCTCACGATCTCCGAAATGACCTGGTCGCAGCTCAGCGCCGAAGATCAGGCCGCAGTGATGGAAGCCGCCAAGCGTGCTCAGGCCTATGAGCGCGAGCTGTTCCTGGCCGACGAAGAGAACCTCGTGAAGGAACTGCAGGCTGCAGGCATGACCTTCGTGGAGGTGGACACCAAAGCCTTTGCCGAAAAGGCACGTCCGGCGGTTCTGGCCAATGTGAAGCCGGAAATCCGCCCGATCGTTGAAGACCTCATGAAGTGACAAGGCGGCAGCGGCCCCGGGCACCTTGGCCGAGGGCCGCTGCAGGCCTCCTTCGGGAGACAATCATGATTTTCAGACAGGCACTTGCACTAGTCGCGGCGGCCAGCCGCTTCGCAACGGGAGCGGCTTTTTTCATCCTGATGGGCGCCGTGCTCGTTCAGGTGCTGGGGCGCACGCTCTTTCACTCATCCCCCGTCTGGACGGAGGAGCTCACACGCTTCGCCCTGCTCTATGTTGCCGCCATTGGCCTCGGGCTTGCTTACCGTAGTGGCGATCTCGTCAACGTGGATCTGGTCTGCGAGAGCCTGCCCGCCCCTTGGCCGAAGCTGCTGCGGGCGCTGTCGGCCCTGCTAACGGCGATGCTGTGCCTGATCCTGATCGGCCCGGCCTGGCGCTTCACCTCCATCGGCGCCCTGCAGACATCTCCCGCCCTGACCTGGCGGATGGACTTCATTCACGCCAGTATGCTGGTTGCCCTCGTCTCGCTCTGCATTTTTTCCCTCGCGCGCTCCCTGTCCATCGCCACCGGCGAAAGTGACGGCCTGCCGCAGGCAGCCGGAGAAGAAACCCCGTGAGCCTTGCCATTCTCTTTGGCGTCTTCGCCCTCGGCCTGATCATCGGCGCCCCCGTTGCGGTAACGCTGGGCCTTGCCTCCATGACCTACCTCTGGTTCAAGGGCATTCCTCTTGTCGTCATGCCGCAAAAGATGTTTGCCGGCATCGACGTCTTCGTTCTCCTGTGCATTCCCGGGTTCATCCTGGCCGGCAACCTGATGAACCGGGGCGGCATCACCGGACGCATCGTGCGCTTTGCCAATGCGCTGGTGGGCTGGATGCGTGGCGGGTTGGGACAGGCCAATGTCGCCGGGTCCATGCTCTTCGGCGGCATTTCCGGAACCGCCGTGGCAGACGCTGCCTCCATCGGCGGCATGATGATCCCCGGCATGAAAAAGGCGGGTTACCCAGCCGATTTTTCCGCAGCCGTCACAGCCGCATCCTCCACCGTCGGGCCGATCATTCCGCCCAGCGTGCCGATGATCATCGTCGGCGCCCTCTCCGGCATTTCCGTTGGCAAGATGTTCATGGCCGGCGCCATTCCCGGGATCATGATGGGGCTGGCGATGATGGTCACCACCTACATCATCGCCGTGCGCAAGAACTTTCCGCGCCAGCCCTGGCAGGGCGTGCGGGAACTCTTCCTTGCCTTCCTGGGCGCCTTCTGGGCTCTGGCCATGACAGGCCTCATCGTCGGCGGTCTGCTGACGGGCCTAGCGACGCCCACCGAAACTGCCGTTGTCGCCAGTATCTACGCCTTCGTCGTCGGCGCGTTCTTCTACCGGGAGCTGCCCATCCGCGAAGTTCCAAAGATCGTCATCGACAGCGCCATTTCCTCGGCCGCCATCCTCGCGCTCGTCGGCTTTGCCAATGTCTTCGGCTGGATTCTCGTTTCCGAGCGCATTCCGCAGATGATTGCCGAGAGCGTGCTCTCTTTTACAGACAACAAGTTCGTCGTGATCCTGCTGATCAACATCGTGCTGCTGATTGTCGGCATGTTCATGGAAACGATCGCGGCGCTGATCATCCTCTTCGTGCCGCTCCTTGCCCTTGCTCAGGGTGTCGGCATTGACCCGCTGCATTTCGCCACCTTTGCGGTGCTGAACCTGATGATCGGTCTCACCACGCCTCCCGTGGGCGTATGCCTGTTCATCTGCGCCAACATCGCCAAGCTGCCGCTCTCGCCGGTCATCCGGGCCATCACGCCCTTCCTCATCACCAACATCATCGTGCTGCTGCTCGTGTCCTATATCCCCGGACTTTCGACCTGGCTGCCCACCTATCTTCTGGATTGAACCGTCATGGAAACCCGCGTGTGCCGCCTTTACGGCCAGCATGACCTGCGCATTGAAACGGCGGAAGTTCCGCAGCCCGGCCCCGGCGAAGTGCTCGTCGCCATCGGTGCGGGCGGGATCTGCGGTTCGGACCTGCACTACTTTCAGGATGGCGGCTTCGGCCCCATCCGCGTGCGCGAGCCGATCATCCTCGGCCACGAGATCGCCGGAACCATCTCTGCCCTTGGCGAGGGCGTCACTTCGCTCAACGTAGGCCAGAAGGTCGCCGTCAATCCCAGCCGCCCGTGCCGCACCTGCAAATATTGCTCGGAAGGGCTTTTCGCTCACTGCCTGGCCATGCGCTTCATGGGTTCGGCCTTGCGCTTTCCCCATGAACAGGGCGGCTTCCGTGATCTCGTGGTCACCGATGCCATCCAGTGCGAGCCGGTGGGCGCGCATGTGGACCATGCGGAGGCGGCCTGCGCCGAGCCGCTGGCTGTTTGCCTGCACGCAGCCAATCAGGCCGGGCCGCTCGAAGGCCGCCATGTGCTCATAACCGGCGCTGGCCCCATCGGGCTGCTCTGTCTGGCGGCAGCCAGACGGGCGGGAGCCGCCAGCATCACGGTCACTGATCTGCAGGATGCAACGCTGGCAGTGGCAACACAGATGGGAGCAACGCAGACCATCAATGTCATAACCCAGCCCGAAGCGCTGGAGCCCTTCAAGGCGGACAAGGGCCACTTCAACGTGGTGTTCGAGTGTTCCGCCGCGGCCCCGGCCCTGCGCACGGCCATCGAATGCATCCGCCCGCGCGGCCGTATCGTGCAGGTCGGTGTTACCGGCGATCTGCCCATCCCGGTCAATCTGATCGTCGGCAAGGAGATCGAGTTCGTGGGCACGCACCGCTTCCATGAGGAGTATGCGCTGGCCGCCCGCCTGATCGACAGCGGCGAGATCGACGTGAAGCCCATCATCAGCCACCGCTTTGCGCTGGAAGATGCGGAAGAAGCCTTCCGCATTGCCGGTGACCGCTCGCAGGCCATCAAGGTCAGCCTGACATTCGCAGCCGCCTGAGGCGTTCCCTGCACCGATTGTCTCGCCTGCGTGGACACGTCATCCACGCAGGCGTTCTTTTTCCGGGCAGAAGGGCATGCCATAAGGTGCAACTCATCAGCAGAGGCCATGCCATGAACCCCGAGATCATCTATCTTTTCGATCCGCTTTGCGGCTGGTGCTATGGCGCGGGGCCGGGGCTTGCACGGCTCGCGGCGGAGCCCGGTATCACGGTGACGCTGCAGCCGGTGGGCCTGTTTGCCGGTACCGGTGCACGGCCGATGGACCCGGGTTTCGCCTCCTACATCGTCAAGGCCGACGAGCGGATCACGGCCATGACCGGCCAGCCTTTCAGCGATGCCTACCGGCAGAACGTGCTGTTCGGCGGCACGCAGAGGATCGACAGCGGCCCTGCAAATCTCGCGCTCACCGCCGTCCACCTGACTGAACCGGATGAGTTGCACAAGGCCCTGAAGGCGCTGCAGGCAGCGCGATATGTCGATGGCAAGAACATCACCAGTCCGGCCGTCCTTGCAGAGATCCTGAGTGACGCGGGATTGCAGGCCGCGTCTGACCGGCTGGCAGCCGCAGACGAGGCGCTGGAAGCTGCCATGCAGGAGTGGATCAGCGAAGGCATGGGCCTGATGCAGGCGATGCGGGCGCAGGGCGTGCCCGCCCTGCAGCTGCGCACCCCGTCAGGCGGACGCTACACCATCGACACACAAGCCCTGTTCGGCCCGCAGGTCGAGGCCCTGATCGAGGCCATCGGCAAGGCTGCTTGAACCAGGCAGACTCAGCGGTACAGCAGCGACACGCCGTCGTGGAACAGATGCAGCGCCTCCGGTGCTGCGGTCAGCAGCACAGCGGAATGCCTGAGGCCCGAGCGGATACCCGGCAGCTTGGCAACCATCTGGCGCCCCGCCTCATCCTTCTCAAAATAGAGCAGCGTCACCTCGCCCAGTGCCTCGGTGATGTCCACCGTGCCGGTGAACAGCGGATCACCCTCCGTTTCGCGCAGATCCTCGGGCCGGACGCCGAGATTGACCTTGAGGCCCATATCGCCGTCACGGGTCGGGATGGCAGCCACAGCCTCCAGACCGCTGTCCAGCCGCACGCGGGTCATCCCGCCGGTGCCAATGATCTCGCCCGGCAGCAGGTTCATGGCCGGGCTGCCGATGAACTGGGCCACGAATTCGTTCTGCGGCTTTTGATAGAGTTCCATCGGTGTGCCGACCTGACTGATACCGCCGCCTGCCAGCACAACGATACGGCTGGCAAGTGTCATGGCTTCCACCTGATCATGGGTCACATAGATCATGGTGCTGTCAGGCATTTGCTCCTTGAGCTGAGCAATTTCGATGCGGGTGGCCACCCGCAGCGCCGCATCGAGGTTGGAAAGCGGCTCATCGAACAGATAGACCTTGGGATCGCGCACGATCGCCCGGCCGATGGCGACACGCTGGCGCTGGCCGCCGGACAGCGCCTTGGGCAGGCGGTCGAGATAGGGCGTCAGCTGAAGGATATCAGCTGCACGGGCGACAGCCGTGTCAATCTCTGCCTTGCTCTTTCCCGCGATCTTCAGGGCAAAGGCCATGTTGTCGCGCACGGTCATATGCGGGTAGAGCGCGTAGCTCTGGAATACCATGGCAATGCCGCGCTGGGCAGGCGGCACGTCGTTCATCAGCTCGCCGCCGATCTCCAGCGTGCCGCCGGAGATCTTCTCAAGCCCGGCGATCATGCGCAGCAGGGTTGACTTGCCGCAGCCGGAGGGGCCGACGAAGACGATCAGTTCACCCTTCCTGATGTCCAGATTGATATTGCTGAGAACCTTGACGCCGCCATAGGCCTTGGCCACGTCCGTAAGCTTCAGATCTGCCATCTGCCGGCCCTCCCCTTGCCTTCAGCGCCTGCGCATGAGGCTGACGCCCCACGGCCCAAGCGCGATGATGCCGTCATGCTCCGAAACACTGCCGATCTCATGCCCGATCGTTTCCCACTCATGCGAGGGGATGCGGATATCGGCTGGCGTATCCGAGAGATTGAAGGCGCAGAATATGGTCTCGCCATTCAGCTGCCGGGAGAAACTGAGTACATCCCCCGTCACCGTCATCGGCGACTGGCTGCCCTTCATCACCGCCGGATTGGCATGACGGAAGGCAATGGCGCGGCGGTAGTGGTGCAGGAGAGCTGCCGGATCGTTTTCCTGCGCGTCTACGGCCAGAGCATAGTGCTCGCTGGGCACAGGCAGCCAGGGCCGGGCCTCGGAGAAGCCACCGCTCTGCTGCTGGATGTTCCAGACCATCGGTGTGCGGCAGCCATCGCGTCCCTTGAACTTCGGCCAGAACTCGACGCCATAGGGGTCCTGCAAGTCTTCGAAGGCAAGTTCTGCTTCCGGCAGGCCCAGCTCCTCGCCCTGGTAGATGCAGACAGACCCGCGCAGGCACATGAGCAGCGTTGCATAGGTGCGGGCAGCGGCAGGCGTCAGATGCCAGCGCGTGATGTGGCGCACCACATCATGATTGGAGAAGGCCCAGCAAGCCCAGCCTTCCGACGCCACCCGGTCAAACTCCTCAAAGACACTTGCCACATAGGGCGCGGTCATCGGGCGGTTTGCCAGAAATTCGAAGGCATAGGACATCTGCATCAGATCATCGCCCCGGGTATATTCCCCCAGAAGCTCCAGCCCGCGCTGGCTGTCACCGATCTCTCCGACAGTGGCCGCGTTATACTCGTCCAGCACCACGCGGAAGCGGCGCAGGAACTCCAGATTTTCCGGCTGGTTCTTGTCGTAGACGTGGCGCTGGTGATTGTAGGGGTTCACCTTCGGCGCCGTCAGATCGTTGCGCTCTTCCACCGGCAGCGCCGGGTTGTCGCGCAGTTCCTTGTCGCAGAAGTAGAAGTTGATGGTGTCGAGACGGAAGCCATCAACTCCGCGCTTCAGCCAGAAACGCGCGACATCCAGCAGCGCATCCTGCACGTCGGGATTATGGAAGTTCAGATCCGGCTGAGAAACCAGGAAATTATGCAGGTAATACTGCTCGCGCCTCGCATCCCAGTGCCACGCCGGGCCGCCGAAGATGGACAGCCAGTTGTTGGGCGGCGTGCCATCCGGCCTGGGGTCAGCCCAGACATACCAGTCCGAACGCGGGTTATTGCGGCTCTGGCGGCTTTCCTCGAACCAGATGTGCTTGTCCGAGGTGTGGGACAGCACAAGATCAATCAGCACCTTGATGCCATGGGCATGGGCGGTTTCAATCACCCGGTCAAAATCGGCCAGCGAGCCGAACATCGGGTCCACATCGCAGTAGTCGGACACATCATAGCCGAAGTCCTTCATCGGCGAGGTGAAGAACGGGCTGACCCAGATGGCATCCGCGCCAAGGCTGGCGATATGCGGAATGCGGCTGACGATACCCGCCAGATCACCGATGCCGTCGCCATTGGAGTCCTGATAGCTGCGCGGGTAGATCTGATAGATCACCGCGCCGCGCCACCAGTCCTTGTCCTTGATGAGGGTGGTCATTCACGAAATCCTGTCGTTGATACGTCTGAGACTTGGAGGGAGGAAGGTTATTTGACGGAGCCGGCCAGCAGTCCGCGCACGAGGAACCTCTGCAGCGCGAAGAACACCAGCAGCGGAACGAAGATGGACACGAAGGCGGAGGCGGCGAGGATTTCCCACTCCCCGCCCTTCGAGCCCAGAAGCTCACGCAGCACGCCGGTCATGACGAGCTGCTGCTGGTTGTTGCCAAGGAAGACGGTGGCCACAAGCAGATCGTTCCAGGTCCACAGGAACTGGAAGATGGCGAAGGAGGCCAGTGCCGGGAAGCTGAGCGGCAGGATCAGCTTGAGGAAGATCTGGAAATCGCTCGCCCCGTCCACGCGCGCGCTCTCGATGATTTCACGCGGCAGGCCCACCATGTAATTGCGCAAAAGATAGATCGCCATGGGCAGGCCAAAGCCCGTATGCGCCAGCCAGATGCCCAGATACTCCTTGCCGATACCCAGCGAATTATGCAGCCGCAGCAAGGGGATCAGCGCCAGCTGCAGCGGCACCACCAGGAGGCCGACAATGGCGGCAATCAGCAGCGCACGGCCCGGAAACTCCATCCACGCCAGCGCATAGGCGGCAAAGGCGGCAATCAGGATCGGGATTACCGTGGCCGGAACGGTCACTGTCAGGGTGTTGAGGAACGCGCGGCCCAGACCTTCGGCAAAGAGCACAGTCTCGTAATTGGCCATGGTGAAGCTGGGCGGCGTTTCCGCCGTCACGAAGATGCGCGGGCTGCGGCCCTCGAACTTCGCCGGGCTTTCCAGCCGGTAGGCGCCATCGGCTTCCACCGTCAGCGTCTGGCCATCATCAAGATCTGCCGTCGTTCCCGGTTCATAGGCCATAGGGTCCCGCGAGGAGGTACCGAAGGCGGTTACGGTGCCGCTGCCCGTGTCAAAGACATTGCCGCTGATGATGAAGCGGCCGGCCTCCTCCCGCTGCGTTTCTGCATCCCCAGCCCGGACAATTGAATTCTGAACGGAGGGGAACAGCGCCTTCCACCAGCCGGTGGCAGCGATCTGATCCGCCTGCCGGAAGGAGGAGACGAGAAGCCCGATGGTGGGCACCGTCCACAGCAGCACCAGCGCGATGACGGAGAGATTGACGGCCCAGACGAGACCGGAGCGCTTGCCCGCAATATGATCCATCACTGCATCTCCTTGCGGGCATTGCGGATGTTCCAGATCATGATCGGTGTTACCAGCAGCATGATCACCAGCGCCACAGTGGAGGCGCGGCCTGCATCATTGCCACGGAACATCCAGTCGAACATGAGGTTTGCAAGCACCTGCGTGCCTGACTGGCCGTTGGTCATGGCCAGCACGATATCGAAGACCTTCAGCACCACGATGGTGATCGTCGTCCACACCACGGCGATGGTGCCCCAGATCTGCGGCACCTTGATGCGGAAGAACACCTGCAGCGGCGAGGCTCCGTCGAGGATGGCTGCCTCGATCGTCTCCTCCGGAATGCCGCGCAGGGCAGCGGAAAGAATGACCATGGCAAAGCCGGTCTGGATCCAGACCAGCACGATCATCAGGAAAAGGTTGTTCCAGAGGTCAATGGTCAGCCAGGTCTGCGGCTCTCCGCCGAAGAACACCACCACCGCATTGAGGAGGCCGATCTGCTCCTGCCCTTCGGGCCGGTAATCGTAGATGAACTTCCAGATCACCGAGGCGCCGATGAAGGAGATCGCCATCGGCATGAAAATCAGCGACTTGGCAAGATTGCCCCAGCGGATCCGGTCCGTCAGAGCCGCCGCCAGCAGGCCGAATGCGGTGGAGGCGGCAGGCACGAACAGCAGCCAGAGCATGTTGTTGCGGATGGACTCGCGGAATTTCGCGTCCTCGATCAGCCAGATGTAGTTGCCAAGGCCAACAAAACGCGTGCCTGAACTGTCGTGCAGAGACAGCCAGACCGAAACGAACACCGGGTAGAGCAGATAAACACCCAGCAGCAGCACGGCGGGCGCCAGAAACAGCCAGGGCCTGATCATGGCCGCCCGGTTGATGTTGCGCCCCGCATTGGCCCCGCGTGGCGGCAAGACCGCATCCAGGATCAGGTTGGAGCCATAGAAATAGGCGACGCAGCCGAACACGCCGGCAACAATCGTCGCACCCGCCATCATGATCTGCTGGAGCATTGCCCCTCCCGCCCGCCTCGGCCCGCCGGCAGCACATGCCCCGCAGGGTCCCGGCATCCGGTTCAACCGGCTTTTTGTCGTTGAGAAGAGCCGCCAGCCTTATCGCGGCTGGCGGCAAAAGCCATCACTTCTTGATCGCGTCCCAGGCTTTCTGGATGTCCGCACCGACTGCGGCTGCATCCTTGCCGCCGGCCACATAGTCCACCATGCCCGTCCAGAAGGCACCGGCACCAATGGCGCCCGGCATCAGATCGGAGCCATCAAAGCGGAAGGTGGTGGCGTTGAGCAGGATGGCCCCCATCTTCTTGAGCGTCGGATCGCCATAGACCTCGGCATTGACGCCCTTGTGCGGGGTCAGGAAGCCCTTCTGCGCCATCCACACTTCGTGGGCGATCGGCGTCTGCAGGAAGCCGATCAGCGCCTCGGCGGCCGGGCTGTCCTTGGTGATGGAGAACAGTGTGCCCGCGCCAAGCACCGGCTGGCCTAGATTCTTGTCCGCGTAGGCCGGGAAGTAGAAGAAGTCCACATCCTCACCGATCACCGTGCCTTCCGGGAAGAAGGAGGGGATGAAGGAAGCCTGGCGGTGCATGTAGCACTGCGGCGGAGAGGCGAAGAGGCCCTTCGGGCTGTCACGGAAGTCGATGGTGGCCACACCGGCGGCACCGCCCGCCACATACTTGTCATTGCGGGCAAAATAGCCGAACTCCTCGATGGCCCCAGCCACCTTCGGATCGTCGAACTTCAGATCATTGCGCGTCCAGGCATCGTAATCTTCCGGCGTCTGGGTGCGCAGCATCATGTCTTCCACCCAGTCGGTGGCCGGCCAGCCAGTGGCAGCGCCAGAGCCGAGGCCGATGCACCAGGGCGTCCCGCCATCCGCGACGATCTTGTCCGTCAGCGCCTTCAGCTCTTCCATTGTCGTGGGCACTTCATAGCCCGCGTCCTCGAAGTTCTCGGGCACGTACCAGACCAGCGACTTCACATCGACCTTATAAAAGAGGCCATAGAGCGCGTCCTTGCCGTCCTTGCCCTTGAAGGTGGCCAGATCCACCCAGGACTGACCGGCTGCGTAATTGTCACGCACCCATGCGGCCGTTTCGTCCCCAAGCGGTGTCAGGTATCCCTTGGAGGCCAAATCACGGGCAAGGCCCGGCTGCGGAAAGATTGCAATGTTCGGCGGTGATCCCGCTTCAGTGTCGATGACGATCTGCTGCTCGAAACTGTCGGACCCGGAATAATTGACCTTCACGCCCGTGGCAGCCTCGAAATAATCGAAGATGCTCTCCACCAGCTCCTTGTCCGGCCCAAGCCAGGGCCCAAGCACCGTGATCTCCTGCCCCTTCAGGGCATCGGTCTTCACAGCCTCGTAGCTTTCCCAGTTGAAACGGCTGTCCTTGCCCGGCTCGAACTTCAGCCCCTGCGCCTGAGCACCGGCGCACATCAGGGCAAGCCCGGCTGCGCCAGCAAGCAAAACTGTCTTCATCGCTACCTCCCAGTACCGCGCCAGATTCCTGCATTCCAGACACAGGACCAAGCGTCATTCAAACCGCTTTGAATGCGCCACAGTCGCTGATCGGCGCATGTGAGTCAACGGGGATGTTTTCACAACACCGCATACAACCTGAGTTTTCCTGCCGCGCCGCAGCAATTCAGCGAAGCAAAGATCTTTGACGCACGCACAGCACGCAGCTAAAGTCACGACAAAATCAAAGCGGTTTGGCTATTCAAACTCAAGACTTTCCTGCGATGTGCCCCTATGAATCTGAAGCAATTCGCCCAAAAGCTGGGGCTTTCGCCCACAACGGTCAGCCGCGCCCTCAACGGGTATCCGGAGGTCAATGAGGCCACGCGCGAGCGGGTTCTGGCAGCCGCAAAGCAGCATAACTATCAGCCCAATGCCCGTGCCCAGCGTCTTGCCACGGGCCGCGCCATGGCCATCGGCCACGTCATCCCCATCGCCACACGGCATGAGATGGTGAACCCCGTCTTTGCGGACTTCATTGCAGGCGCTGGCGAAAGCTATTCGCGCGCCGGCTACGAGATGGTTCTGTCCATCGTGCCGGATGACCAGGAAGCCAGCGTCTACCGGGAGCTGAAGGCGCGCGGCACCGTGGATGGCATCATCGTCCATGGCCCCAAGATGGCCGATCCGCGCATTCCCTTGCTGCAGGACATCGGCCTGCCCTTCGTGGTGCACGGCCGCTCCAGCGGCACGGCGGTTCCCTATGCCTGGCTCGATATCAACAACCGCCGCGCCTTCCGCCGCGCCACGGACTTCCTGCTGGATCTCGGCCACCGCCGCATCGGATTGATCAACGGCCTGGAGTTCATGGACTTCGCCGCCCGCCGCCGCTCGGGCTATCTGGAGGCGCTGGAAGCACGCGGGCTTAAGCCTGCGCCGGAACTGATGTTCAGCGCCGAGATGACCGAAGGCCAGGGCTATGCCGCCGCTTCCGCGATGCTCGCCTTGCCCGAGCCGCCGACCGCCTTCCTTGCGTCTTCCATGATCTCCGGCATCGGCGTGCGCCGTGCCGTGGAAGAACAAGGATTGCGGCTTGGCAAGGATGTGTCCGTCATCATCCATGATGACGAGCTTGGATACCTGAAGAACGGCGCCGAAGTTCCGCTCTTCACCGCCACCCGCTCCTCCGTGCGCGAAGCCGGGCGTCTGGCGGCGGACATGCTGCTGGCGCAGATTACCGAGCCTGCCAGCGAGCCGCAGACGCGCCTTCTTGAATGCGATCTCATCATCGGCCAGTCCACGGGACCGGCCCCAGTCAGGACCTGATTTCCATGAACTTCACCCGTGCCGATTTCCCCGGAGACTTCCTCTTCGGCGCCTCCACCTCGAGCTACCAGATCGAGGGCAGCGCCCTCGGTGGAGCGGGCCGCAGCCAGTGGGACGACTTTGCCGCAACGCCGGGCAATGTCATCCGCGCCGAGAACGGCGCCCGCGCCTGTGAGCACATCCTGCGCATGGACGAGGACCTGGACCTGCTGAAACAGGGTAATTTCGACGTCTACCGCTTCTCCACCTCCTGGGCCCGCGTGATGCCGGAAGGGCGTGGGGCGGTGAATGCGGAAGGGCTCGATTTCTATGACAGGCTGGTGGATGGCCTGCTGGAGCGCGGTATCAAGCCTGCCCTCACCCTCTATCACTGGGAACTGCCCTCGGCGCTTCTCGATCTGGGCGGCTGGCGCAACCGGGACATTGCGGACTGGTTCGCCGATTACACCAACATCATGATGAAGCGCCTGGGTGATCGCGTCTGGTCGGTGGCACCCGTCAACGAACCCTGGTGCGTCACCTGGCTGTCCCACTTCCTTGGCATCCATGCTCCGGGCTTGCGCGACATCCGCGCCACCGCCCGCGCCATGCATCATGTGCTGCTGGCCCATGGCCGCTCCATTCAGGCCATGCGCGCACTGGGCGTCAAGAACCTCGGCGCTGTGTGCAATTTCGAATATGCCCAGCCGGCCGATGACAGCGAGGAAGCCCGCAAGGCCGCAGAGCTTTACGACGGCTACTACAATCGCTGGTTCCTCGGCGGCATCTTCAAGAAGGAATATCCGGCCAATGTGCTGGAGGGCCTTGGCCCCCATATGCCGAAGGGCTGGGAGAATGACTTTGACGTCATCGGCACGCCGGTCGACTGGTGCGGGCTGAACTACTACACCCGCAAGCTCATCGCCCCGGACCCGGACAGCGCCTGGCCCTCGCACAAGGAGGTGGAAGGCCCGCTGCCGAAAACCCAGATGGGCTGGGAGATCTATCCCGAGGGCCTCGAATTCTTCCTCAAGCGCACCCATGCGGAATACACGAAAGGCCTGCCGCTTTACGTCACAGAAAACGGCCTTGCCAATGATGATCACCTGATCAACGGCGAGGTGCAGGATGACGGGCGCATCGATTTCCTTGACCAGCATCTGGCCGCCACCCGGCGTGCGGCAGAAGCAGGCGTGCCGGTGAAAGGCTATTTCCTCTGGTCTCTGATGGACAATTACGAATGGGCCGTGGGCTACGAAAAACGCTTCGGCATCGTGCACACCGACTTTGAAACACTGAAACGCACCCCCAAGGCGTCCTTCAAGGCGCTTGCTCAGGCCATCGCCCGCTGATTGGCTCTGCCTGATCTTGACAGCGGCACCGCACAAAGGCCTTCTTGCTGCATTGCAACAAGAAGGCCTTTGTCATGTCAGAGACCGATACGCCCATTCGCACACTGCAGGACAGGGTCCGAATCCGCGAAACAACCCTGCTTTCCGAGAACTGGGGCAAGCTGACCCGCTACCGTTTTGAACTGCGCCGGTCAGACGGCCGCTGGCAGGAACAGACGCGCGAGGTCTATGACCGGGGGCACGGTGCGGTGCTTCTGGCCTATGACCCGGCCCGCCGCCACGTGCTGCTGACACGCCAGTTCCGTCTGCCCGCCTATGTCTGTGGCCATCAGGAGGAGATGATCGAGGCGCCCGCCGGGCTGCTGGACAAGCTCGACCCCGAAACCCGCATCCGCGCCGAGGTGGAAGAAGAAACCGGCTACCGGCTGGGCAAGGTGGAGCGCCTGTTTGCCCCCTTCATGAGCCCCGGCTCCGTCACCGAGCACCTCACCTTCTTCATCGCTCCCTATTCACCCGATGACAGGGTGAGCGACGGCGGCGGCCTTGAAGAGGAAGGCGAGGACATTGAGGTGCTGGACCTCGCCTTTGACGAAGCCATGGCCATGGTCCGCGACGGACGCATCTGCGACGGCAAGACCATCCTGCTGCTCTACCATCTGGCGCTGACTGTATTCAGGGACTGAACAACAGTCATATTTTGCAATCACTTAACCCACATTCCATCATGCCGTGACTTGATCATGGCCTCCATGCCCCTGCCTGTCCCCGCGCCAAAGCGGAGAGCGCGCGCGAGCCTTCAGAGAGGCTGACCGTTCAGCACGGGCAAGGAGTGGAGCCATGGTCAAGCCATGGCAAGACGAAGACGGGGAGGCTTGGCGCGGGGAACGATGCCGGAAGCTTCCAAAAAAAACCAAAGGGCGCGCCGGGTGGGCGCGCCCTTCGTGTTTCAGAAGATCACGGCAGATCAGCCGATGATCTTGTTGTCTTCGCGCTTGATGGCAACGATGGTCGAACGCGGCAGCTTGCCTTCGCCATCCGGGAAGGGAGCGGCCGGGTGCTGGATGCCGACGAAGTGGGTGCGCTTGTCGGCAGACCAGGTCTGGCCAGTCACCTCTGCGCCCAGCGGGGCGGTGAGGAAGCGCTCGATGCGGCCCGTGACCGGATCGCCCGCAAGCATCTGGTTGTTGCCCTGACCGGCGAAGTCGCCTTCGTTGCTGTCCTCACCGTCGGTCTGGATCCAGAGCAGGCCGGTCGAGTCGAACATCATGCCGTCCGGCGAGTTGAACATGTTGCCTTCGTTGATGTTCGAGGAGCCGGCATAGGCATCCTTGTGGACTGCCGGGTTGCCGGCCATGCAGAACAGGTCCCACTTGAAAGCGGCGTCTGCATGGTCCTCGTTCGCCGGGTACCAGCGCACGATCTGGCCATACTCGTTCGCCTCACGCGGGTTCACAGCGTTCAGCTCCAGCGGATCACCGCCAGCGTTGGTACGCAGCTTGCCATCCTTCATCACGCCACGGCGGCTGTTGTTGGTCAGCGCGCAATAGGCTTCGATGGCGACCGGGTTGGTGGCAACCCACTCCGGACGGTCCATGGTGGTGGCACCAACCTTGGAAGCGGCCATGCGGGTGAAGACGCAGATCTCGTCCATCTTCATGCCGGTGGTTTCCGGCGTCAGGGCAAGCCACTCGCCGGTGCCGTCTTCTGCGAACTTGGCAACGTAGAGCGTGCCTTCGTCCAGCAGCTTCGAGGTGTCGCCACCCGGAACGTAGATGCCGTTGGAGACATACTTGTAGAGGAACTCGCCACGCTCATCGTCGCCCATGTAGACGACCACGCGGCCATCACGCGCGACCACGCAGGCAGCGTTTTCGTGCTTGATGCGGCCGAGGGCAGTACGCTTGACCGGGGTGGAGGAAGCGTCCGACGGATCGATCTCAACCACATAACCGGCGCGGCGCGGCTCGTTCGGGTTCTTCGAGACGTCAAAGCGCTCGTCGAACTTCTCGTAGGCATAGCGGGTTTCAGCCGAGATGCCATAACGCTTGTAGTCGTCCGGCATCTTGAATTCGGCGTCGGTCGAACCGAAGTAGCCGTTGAAGTTTTCCTCGCAGGTCAGATAGGTGCCCCACGGCGTGCGGCCTGCACCGCAGTTGTTGAAGGTGCCGAGGCTTTCCGTGCCCGACGGATCGGCGGCGGTCTTCACCAGGTCGGAACCGGCAGCCGGACCTGAGAGCTTCATCGGGGTGTTGTGATGAATGCGGCGGTTGAGGGGGCTGTCCAGCACGATCTGCCAGCCGTTTTCGCCTTCTGCCACTTCCATGACGGTGACACCCTGCATGTTCTGCAGAATCTTCACGTCGTCGGCGCTCTGCGGCTTTCCTTCCGGAGCGTGCGGCAGGTTGATCTTCGGGTTCACGTACTCGTGGTTCACGGCAATGACCTGACGGCCGCCGATGACGAACAGTTCCATGCCGTCGGTGTTTTCACCGAAAACCTTGTCCGAATGTTCGACGCTGACGCCCTTGCTATGATCCAGATCCGGCACGCCGGAGAACAGCGGCTCACCCCACTTGGCCAGCGGCTTCCAGGAATAGCCTTCCGGCACATGTACGGTGCTGTCAGTGGCGATCGGAACCGGCTTGAACTGGAAGCGCGAGGAAGCGTCCTGCGCCAGCGCGGCGGTGGAGGACATCAGGTTGCCAACGGTGCCCATGGCAGCGGCAGCAGAGCCGAAAGCCAGAACACCACCGAGGAAGCCGCGGCGGGACAGGGCGCTTTCGACCACGCGGTCGAAATCCGTCACGGCCGGGGGCGGGTTCTGCAGTTCATCCCATTCGTCCCAGGACAGATCGCTCTTGTTGATGTCGGACATGGCTAGCTCTCTCTCGAAACTGTTCATGAGGTCTAACGCCTCTGCTGACCGGTTAATGGCTCAGTGTCACAAGTTGATGACAAGATTGAAGACATCCAGACCTGCAGCTTATCCGGCTTGGTAAAAATGCTCGTCATATCCGTGAAGAAACAAAGCGCTGGCATTGCGGCACATATCTGAACCAGCAGCGCATTTGCGGCGTAACAGAGAGACCTAATTAACTGGAGCATCCAAGTTGACTGGACCAGCTGCGCAAGACCTGAGCTCATTCCCGCCTGGTGGCCTCGCCGTTGTCGCAGGCAGCACAGGAGCGGTAGGTGCCGAGATCGCGCGCCAGATCGAGGCGAGCGGCCGCTTCGCCAGAGTGATCGGGCTATCCCGGTCCGGCACCAGCGGCCTTCCCTTTGACCTCACAGATGAGTCAAGCATCGCCGCCGCGGCCTTGGCCATTGGCGAAGCGTCAAAAACCGCGCCCTTGCGGCTCGTTTTCGATGCGACCGGCATGCTCCATGAGGGCGCTCTGCAGCCCGAAAAAAGCTGGCGGCAGATTGATCCGGCCGCCATGGCTCGGGTGTTTGCCATCAACACCATCGGCCCGGCTCTGCTGATGAAACACTTCCTGCCCCTGCTGGCTGGTGAGGGAAAGGCAGTGTTTGCCACTCTTTCGGCCCGGGTCGGCAGCATCGGCGACAACAATCTGGGCGGCTGGTACAGCTACCGTGCTGCAAAGGCTGCGCTCAACCAGCTCGTCCGCTCCGCCAGCATCGAGCTGGCCCGCAAGCGACCTGAAAGCCTCTGCATCGCCCTGCATCCGGGCACCGTGGAGAGCCGTCTGTCAGAGCCCTTCGCCAGATCCGGCCTCACTGTCAGACCTCCGCAGGAGGCCGCCCGCCTGCTGCTGCAGACCATCGATGATCTCGGCGCTGCGCAGACCGGCAGTTTCCATGATGCGGAAGGCAAGGAGATCGTATGGTGAGCACGACCGCCACGCCCCCGGCAGCGCCACAGCCGGAAATGCCGCCCGTTACCGTTTATTATGACGGCGCCTGTCCGCTCTGCTCGCGCGAGATCGCCGTCTACAGACGGCAGGATGGCGCGAACGGGATTTGCTGGGTGGATGTGTCAACAGAGGCTCCTGAAGCCCTGCCGGACGGTCTAACGCGCAGCGCTGCGCTTGCCCGGTTCCACGTGCGCGGCGCCGATGGAAAGCTGCGCTCGGGAGCGGCAGCCTTTCTCAGCCTTTGGCACAGCCTGCCGCGCTTTGCCGGTGCGGCCCGCCTGCTCGACCGGCCGGTTCCACGCGCCGTCCTGGAGTTCGGCTACCGTCTGACGCTCATCATCCGCCCTTCCCTTCAATCCCTGGCAAGGCGCGTGTTCCGCCCTCATCCGCAGGAGCAAGACAGATGACACGGCACCTCACCTTCAATCCCCTCACTGTGCCACGCCCGACGCTTGCTCTCGGAGTTGCCGGGCTTATCCCATTTGCGGCCGCCAGCCTGATAACCTTTGCCGGGCCGCCTGAGCTGCGCCCGCAAGCCGCCTTCGCACTGGCAGCTTACGGCGCTGTCATCCTCTCCTTCCTGGGGGGCATTCACTGGGGTGTGGCCATGGCCGCATCCACCGGACAGGACGGTCCTTTTGAAGACAGGGAGCTTCTCACCCGCCTTGCCATCGCAGTAGCCCCTTCTCTGGCTGGCTGGGCAGGCTTGCTTCTGCCGCAGACTTCGGGGCTTCTGCTGCTGGCAGCCTGCTTTGCAGCCATGTTCGCGCTTGATCTGACCGCATCGAGGGAGGGCAAGTTTCCGCTCTGGTATCCCGCACTGCGCCTGCCGCTCAGTGCAGGAGCAGCGGCCTCGATGCTGCTGGGAGCAGCCGCACCTTCCGTCATGTAAGCGCGGCGGCGCACCCCAAAGCCTTGCAAAGATCTCTTTTCAGATGATCCAGACTCAGTCATTCATTGTGCATTAACCATAAATGCCGAAGCTGTGATCGTGGAAATCGGGGAGACCGGCATGGTTCGCTTGCGCAAACGCCTTGAGACATTGGACGACTTCTTTGCAGCGGTCGAAGGCTATACACATTTGCCCACCGAACTGCTCGTCCGCTTCCTGCTCGACAACTACCTCGTTGACCTGGATCAGCTTTCCGAATTTGCCAGCTCAATGAAACTGCGGCAGATCAATGATGCTGCCGCGAGTGCCGGCGCGGGTTCGATTGCAGCCTGATCCTACCAGGGACGCCAGGCGCGCCATTGGACTTGGGCATAGCGTGGCAGCTGAAGCACTTTCGATGAAGACTGAGCCGCCGGAAGTGCTCGTTTTCTCTGCCGTCACGCATTTTTAGACGCAGAACCGGCCTCAGCCGATGGCCTGAGATTCCTCAGATTGCTGCGCAGGAGCACTGGCATTCCCCGGCTGCGGCAGCCCGCCCTGCCAGATTTTCTGGCGGTTGCGGATTTCGCGCGGCGCAGGGCCGAAATAGCTTGGGGTCTTCACAAAATCACGCGGCTGCATGATGACGCTGGACACCCGCTGATAAAGCGCCTTAGCAGAGATCGGCTTGGACAGCAGCTCATGCACGCCAAGACGGCGCGCTTCGATGATGCGGCTGCGCTCCGTGTGCCCAGTCACCATGATGATGGGAATGTAGGCAAAGGGGTTGTTCTGGGTGCGGATCATACGCACCATATCGGCGCCGTCGAGGATCGGCATCACCCAGTCAAGGATGAGAATGTCAGGATTGGCGCGGTCCATGGCCTCAAGGCCAGACGCACCATCTTCGGCCTCGACAATCCGCCGTGCACCAAAGCCCTGCAGCATGGTGCGCAGGATCGTTCGCATGTAGGCGCTGTCTTCCACCAGAAGAAATGTCAGCGAGGCAAGGTCAAGGCTCACCAGCCACCTCCGTTCGTCCAGCTCAGATTACGGGCAAAGGATGAAAAGAGAGTTAGTCAACTCTGCCAGTGCCCGGCTGTCCTCTGTCAGACCGCAGCCGCGCCAGAGGCATCTGCGCGGAAGCAGGTCAGCGCGACTGTTAACAGACACAAAGGATTTGACTGATCACGCGGGCAGTTCCGTGGCCTTATGTGGCTGTTTTCAGCCTGTCCACCTATTTTTTCAATGAATTCAGCCCGTTGCAAGACCGTTCTGGCAACGGCGGATTTTCTTTTGGCCAAGGGCATTTAACCGGAGATGCCGCGGATTTGACATAAGATTCAAATCACCGGGTTTAAACCTTGGTAAAGTTGCGAAGCATTAACTCGATCCGGAGCGATGGCTTAACGCGCCTTTCAGGGAGCCGTGCTATAAAATCGTCACAGTCGGGCAAGGCGGGTTTTAGCCATAGCCTTTCATCCTGACACTCCGGAGCCAGCCATGCAGATCGAACGCATCGAGAAGAAAAGGGAAGTACGCCGGGAAGATCCCCGTGCACAGGCCCCGTCTTCCAGCGCCAGTTCTGGCCCTGCTCACGAGAACATTCTTCTCTTTTCCGGTCTGGCACTGCTGATCGTTTCAGCCAGCATGGTGATCTCCGCGCTCGTCGGCTGACGGAAGCATGCCTGATCGCATTCGCGCAGCCGGTCAGGCCTTCTTTCCATCATCATCTTCAAGATCATCGTCGTCCAGAATACGCCAGCTGGCGCCTTCCAGATCATCATACTGGCCGCTTTTCAGCGACCACAGGAAGCCAACGAGCCCCAATCCACCGAGGAACAGGGCAACCGGGATAAGAAACAGCAGGACGGTCATTCTGCCCCCCGAGGCTTGAGAGAAATGGCCGGCTTGCGGCCAGCGGCTGTGCTGGCTCCAGCCGGGCCGGGCACCGCGTCTTGTGCCATGCCCGCATTGACGAGGCGCAGGCGCAGAGCATTGGCTGTGACGATGAGCGACGAGCCCGACATGGCGGCTGCCGCAAGCAGCGGCGTGACAAAGCCTGCAACCGCAATTGGAACCGCGATCAGATTGTAGATGACCGAGATCCACAGATTCTCGATCATGGCTGCCTTGGCCTTGCGGGAGATGGCAAGTGCTTCGGCCACGGGGCGCAGCGGATCGCCCAGGAACACGGCATCGGCAGCAGCCTGGCTGATGTGTACTGCGGTTACCGGCGACAGCGACACATGCGCCGCAGCCAGAGCAGGCGCGTCATTCAGCCCGTCACCGACCATCAGAACGGTACGGCCTGCCTGTTTCAATTCCTCCAGCCGGGCAATCTTGCCCGCAGGCGTCATCCCTGCGCGCCATTCGCCGATGCCAAGGGCATGGGCGGCCTGCTCCACGGCGCCTGCCCGGTCACCGGACAGGATCTCCAGCTGGTAGCCCATGGCCCTGAGGCTGGCCGCTACGAGCGGTGCATCAGGCCGGAGTTTCTGCCGCAGGGCGAACAGCCGCACCTGCCCCTCGCCCGCACGATAGGCGAGCAGCGAAGCATCGGGATGGCGCTGCATAAGTGCCGCTACGTCTGCGTCAGACGCACCGCAGAAGACCGGGCTGCCAAGCCGGATTTCACGCCCCCCCAGATCGCAGGAAACACCTGCTCCGCTCGTTTCTGCTACACCGGCCAGTGGCTCGCTGGCGGCCGTCGCCTGGGCAAGGCCACGCGCCAGAGGATGGCGGCTGGACAGGGCCAGACGCCCGGCGAGCAGCAGATCCCTGTCCGACAGATCGGGCTCCTCCACGAGTTCCGGTTCGGACAGGGTCAGCGTGCCGGTCTTGTCGAAGACGATGGTGTCGGCTGCAGCCAGCCGCTCGATGGCATCGCCAGAGCGGATGAGCACGCCCGCCTTGAACAGCTGCCCGGAAGCCACGACCTGCACCGCCGGAATGGCAAGGCCGAGTGCACAGGGGCAGGTAATGATCAGCACCGAAATAGCGATGATCAGCGCCGGCTGCCAGCCAATACCGTACAGCGCCCAGCCGGTGAAGGTCAGGGCAGCAGCAGCATGCACCACCGGCGAATACATGGAAGCGGCTCGGTCGGCCAGCACGACATAGGAGGACTTGGCCTGTCCGGCAGCTTCCAGCAGCCGGTTCACCTCGTCCAGCACAGTCGAACCGGAAGCAGCCGAAACACGCACATGCAGAACGCCATCGGCATTGCTGGTGCCTGCATAGACCCGGTCACCGGGCCGCACAGGCTCCAGCGCCGTTTCACCGGTCACAAGGCTCTGATCCACCTCGGAAACGCCGTCCTCAATGACCCCGTCGACGGGGATGCGCTCACCGGCGGTGACCAGCACGAGATCACCCGGCTGAACCCGCGACAGAGGCACCTCGCGCACGCTGCCATCCGGATGGATCCGCGCTGCGACCTCGCCCTTCAAGGCCGCAATATTCTCCGCCAGCGACTGGGTGCGTCCGCGCATGTTGTGATCGAGATAGCGGCCGACCAGCAGGAAGAACAAAAGCATGGTGGCGGATTCGAAATAGGCGTGATGCTGGCTTTGCGCGGTCTGGACCAGCGACAGCCCGACCGCAAGGCACACGCCGATGGAGATCGGCACATCCATGTTGAGGCGGCGGCCACGGATGGCATTGAAGGCACTTCTGAAGAACGGGCGGCCCGCATAGGCAACCGCCGGAAGGGCGATCAGTGCCGAAATCCAGTGAAACAGGTCGCGGGTTTCGTCGGTAATATCCGTGACGTTGCCCGACCAGACCGAAACGGAGAGCAGCATGATGTTCATCGCGGCAAAGCCGGAGACGGCAATGGCCCGCATCAGCTCCCGCCCCGTCTGGTCCTGACGGTTGCGCGCCGATGCCGGATCGAACGGGTGGGCCTTGTAGCCCATGCGTGCCAGCGTGGCGACAATCTTGTCTGCCCCCGTGGCCGCTGCATCCCAGTCCACGGCCAGCCGGTGGGAGGTGAGGTTGACGCGCGCTCTGGCGACACCTGGCAGGCGCATCAGCCCCCGCTCAATGTCGCCCATGCAGGCAGCGCAAGTGATGCCCTCGACGGCCAGGTCCATATGGGCCCTGCCCTCTTCTCCAGATGTGACGAATGCGTCCCAGTCACGCATATGCACAGTCATGATCCGTCCTACTCGCCAGAGAGATGCAGTGCCCGGTCCGCCCCTTGAACCGGGCACTGCTCATGTCAGAGTCAGTCCTTGAGAAACAGCTTGTTCTCCGACCGGAACACACGGCCTTCGGCCCCGTGTGCCTCAATGATCAGGTGCCAGTTGCCTGCGGCCACCGGCTCCGGCGTCAAGGCAGCGTAGTGCCCGCTTTCACCTTCAATCAGGTCAACGGTCTGATCCAGGCCCGTTGCCACGGGGTGCATCAGCTTCGCCTCGAAGGACACACCGGAAACCGGTGAGCCGTCGGCCTTTTCGGCGGTGATGGCGATCTGGGCACGGCCTTCGATGCTGCGCTCGAGATGAACCCCGACCTGCCAGCCACGGGATGCCTGTTCACGGGCAGCTGCCACCTCGCCGTTGAACGCCTGTCCGGCCTTGTAGGAGCTGTCGACGACCGTCCCGGGAAAGCTGCCGATGGCCACCCACAGAAAGACCCCGTTGGCTGCGAAAACCGCACCAAAGAAGCAGCAAAGCCAGATCAGAACCGTCCATCCGGTCATGGGGCGGCGTGCCGCCCCTGCCGTTCCATCACCCTTGCCCGTCCTCGCAAGTGTCTGTGTCATCTGGTCCTCCTATGGGGCCTTGAAATAATCGCTGGTGTAGACAACCTCGCCCATCACCGTGTCCGTCAGGCGGAAGACGACGGGTGTCGAGGACGCAAGCTTTGCGCCGGCCGGGGAATAGACCAGCACACGGATCTCGCGGCTCTGGTCCGGCCCGACAACGATGAAGGGACGGCCATCCACATAGTGGTCGATGCCGATCGCCTCGATCCTTGTGCCGCCGGGCATGCCCTCGACGTTGAGCATGAAGGTGCGTTCGTGGGTCTGCTTGTTCAGCAGTCGTACGGTGAAGCCGTTACGCACCGAGCCGTCATTCTGCTGGACGAAGATCGGATTGCGGTCATGCAGCACGCTGATCCCCGCAAAGTCGCGGGCGAGCAGCGCGTAGAGCATGATGGCGCCGGTGATGGCGATGACCGCGGCATAGATGATGGTGCGCGGACGCACGATATCGTAAATCGGGTCCTTGCCCTCGAGCCGCCGCTGGATGTTCTCGTCCGTGTCATAGCCGATAAGGCCCGTGGGCTTGCCGACGCGGGTCATCACCGCATCGCAGGCATCAATGCACAGCCCGCACTGAATGCAATCCAGTTGCAAACCGTTGCGGATGTCGACGCCCGTCGGGCACACGTGGAAGCACTGGGCGCAGTCAACGCAGTCGCCCGCAGGCAGACCTTGCGCGGCCAGTTCCTTGTTCCGTTTCAGCGGTCCGCGCGGCTCACCCCGGTCCCAGCGGTAGGTGACGTTCAGCGCCTTCTCATCCGTCAGCGCCGCCTGAATACGTGGCCAGGGGCACATGTAGATGCAGACCTGCTCACGCATGAAACCAGCCAGCAGATAGGTGGTCGTGGTCAGGATGCCGATCCAGACATAGGCGCTCAAAGGTGCCTGGAAGGTGGCCAGCTCATAAACCAGCGTCGGCGCATCGGAGAAATAGAGCACCCAGGCACCGCCGGTCCACCAGGCGATCATCAGCCAGGAGACGTGTTTGGCGGCCCGCTTGCCGAACTTCGACAGGTTCATCGGCGCCTTGTCGAGGGCAATGCGCTCGCGCCGGTCCCCCTCGATCTTGCGCTCGACCCAGAGGAACAGATCGGTCCACACCGTCTGCGGACAGAGATAGCCGCACCAGACGCGCCCTGCGACAGCATTCATCAGAAATAGCGCCAGCGCCGCGATAATCAGCAGGCCGGTGATGTAGTAGACCTCTTGCGGCCAGATTTCGATGAAGAAGAAATAACCACGCCGCCCCTCCAAATCGATGAGGACGGCCTGATTGGGTGCATTTGGCCCCCGGTCCCAGCGGATGAAGGGAAGGAAATAGTAGATGCCCAGCGTGATAAACAGCAGCGTCCACTTGATCTTGCGGAAGGTTCCCTTGACCGCCATCGGGTAGATTTTCCTGGCGGACGCAAACCACTCTTCTGGCTCTCCGCCAGCACCGCCGGCATTTGGCTCGACACGCATCTTTCCGTCCTTTCACCCCGGTTTCCGGCCCCGACGGCACCCGGGAGAGTCCGGGCACAGCGCGAGGGCGCAGACCCGGGTTCATGCTGACCTTCAAGGCACACTAGACGGCGCAGACGCTTCGGGCCTTGAGCCTGATCAAATGCGGCAATATGTCAAAGGCCGGACGCTTGCGCGCCCGGCCTTTGGTTTTCCTGCAGTTTTCATTCCTCTCCGCACTGGCCCATCAGACCAGTTCCGGCCGGGTGGTGAGATTACTCACCACCGCCGAAGGAGTGCACGTAGACGGCCAGCGACTTGATGGTCGCCGGGTCGAGGCGGCCTTCCCAGGCAGGCATCACGCCATGACGCGGGGCATTGACCTGCGCCTTGATTGCCTTGACCGACTTTCCGAACACATAGTTCGCGGCCATCAGGCTTGGAGCGCCCATTTCCCGCATGCCGGCAAGATCCTCGCCATGGCAGGAAGCACAGTTCTCCTGGTAGACGGTCTCGCCAGCGGCCAGATCCACACCGGCTTCGGGCTCCAGTCCGGCGCGCGATGCGACGAAGTTGGCAACCTGATCAATCTGGGTCTTGTCGAGCAGCTCGTCCCGGCCAAAGGCAGGCATTTCTGCGAATCTGGCCTCGTCATGGCCAGACCTGATCCCATACTTCAGCGTCGTGTGGATGTCTTCCAGCGTGCCGCCCCAGATCCAGCCGTCGTCCTGAAGGTTCGGGTAACCGATGGCCCCCGTACCGCCAGAGCCGTGGCAGGCTGCGCAATTGTCGCCGAAAGCCGCCCGGCCATTCGCCATGGCGAAGTCGAGCAGTTCCGGCTTGCTGGCGATCTCTTCCAGGCTCGCGTCATTGAGGCCCGCGCCCAGCTGCGCACGGGCAGCCTGGCCAGCTTCGACAGCCGCCAGCGCATCTGCACGCTGGCTGTTGCCGAGGACACCAGCCGTATAACCGCTGATCAGCGGCCAGGAGGGATAGACCACCCAGTAGCCAATCGCCCAGACGATGGAGGCGTAGAAGACATAGAGCCACCATTTCGGCAGTGGATTGTTGAGCTCCTTGAGCCCGTCCCACTCGTGGCCTGTCGTTTCAACGCCGGAGACAGCATCGATCTCCTTCTTGTGAATGTCGCTCATCTGTCAGTCCTCCCGGAACGGGATCTTGGAGGCCTCGTCAAAGCGTTCTGCATTGCGGGGCCAGAGGGCATAGGCGAGCACACCTGCAAACATCAGCACGAAGTAGATCGTGCCACCCGTCTGGGCGAAGCTGGCCAGGGTCATGTAGGTCTCGTTCATATGAGCCTCCTCAGCGCAGGTTCGCCTTGTCGTCGTAGATCGAGAAATCCACGAGCGTGCCAAGCATCTGCAGATAAGCGACGAGAGCATCCATTTCCGTCAGATCCTTCGGGTTGCCGTCGAAGTCGCGGACGACAGCCTTGGGATACCGGCTCATGAATTCATCCACACCGTCCGCATCCGGATTGGCCTGGATGGCAAGATCAGCGGCCGCCTTTTCGATCATCTCGTCCGTGTAAGGCACGCCGACGATCGAGTTCGCCTTGAGGTGATCGGCAATGCCGCGTGCATCGAGCTTGGCCGTCATGAGGAACGGATAGCCCGGCATGATCGATTCCGGCACGACAGAGCGCGGATTGATCAGATGATCGCGGTGCCAGTCGTCGGAGTATTTTCCGCCAACGCGCGCCAGATCCGGGCCAGTGCGCTTGGAGCCCCACTGGAACGGGTGATCATACATGGACTCCGCCGCCAGCGAGTACTTGCCGTAACGCTCCAGCTCATCACGCATCGGGCGGACCATCTGCGAGTGGCAGAGATAGCACCCTTCACGGATGTAGATGTTGCGGCCGGCCAGTTCGAGCGGGGAGTAGGGACGCATCCCCTCCACCTTTTCGATCGTGCTCTTCAGATAGAAGAGCGGAACGATCTCGACGAGACCGCCGATGGAGACCATTAGGAGGATACCTACAAGAAGAAGAATGGAGTTCTTCTCGAAGATTTGGTGTTTTGCCCAGGCAGACATTGATTGCTCTCCCCCTTATTCGGCCGGAGCCAGGTTGCCAGCCGTGCCGGTTTCGGCCACTTCGGCCTCACCGTGACGGACGGTCATCCAGAGGTTGAAGGCCATGATCAGGGCGCCGAGCACGAAGAGTGCGCCGCCAAGAGCACGGATGACGTAGTAGGGGAACATGGCGTCGACGGTTTCGATGAATGAGTATTCAAGGAAGCCCATCTTGTCGTAGGCGCGCCACATCAGGCCCTGCATGATGCCCGACACCCACATGGCGCAGATGTACAGGACGATGCCCATGGTGGAGAGCCAGAAGTGCCAGTCCACCAGCTTCAGCGAATAGAGGCCCTTCTTCTTCCACAGCCAGGGAACCAGGCAGTAGAGCGCACCGAAGGAGATGTAGCCCACCCAGCCGAGCGCACCGGAATGCACGTGGCCAATGGTCCAGTCGGTGTAATGCGACAGCGAGTTCACGGCACGGATGCTCATGAGCGGGCCTTCGAAGGTCGACATGCCGTAGAAGGCAACCGACACGACCATCATGCGCAGCACCGGATCGGTCCGCAGCTTGTCCCAGGCACCCGACAGGGTCATCAGGCCGTTGATCATGCCGCCCCAGGAGGGCATCCACAGGATCACGGAGAAGGTGGCACCCAGCGTCGAAGCCCACTGCGGCAGAGCCGTGTAGTGCAGGTGGTGGGGGCCAGCCCAGATGTAGATGAAAATCAGCGCCCAGAAGTGCACGATCGACAGGCGGTAGGAATAGACCGGCCGCTCGGCGCGCTTGGGCACGAAGTAGTACATGATGGCGAGGAAGCCGGCGGTCAGGAAGAAGCCCACCGCGTTATGGCCGTACCACCACTGCACCATGGCATCCTGCACGCCAGACCAGACGATGTAGGACTTGGTCCCGAACACCGACACCGGAATGGTGGCGTTGTTGACGAGATGCAGCATCGCGATGGTGACGATGAAGGCGAGGTAGAACCAGTTCGCCACATAGATATGCGGCTCCTTGCGCTTCCACAAAGTGCCCAGGAACAGGAAAAGGTAAGCCACCCAGACGATGGTCAGCCACAAGTCGGCATACCATTCCGGCTCGGCATATTCCTTGCCCTGCGTCGCGCCCAGCAGGTAGCCCGTGCCGGCAATGACGATGAAGGCGTTATAGCCCAGAATAACGAACCAGGGCAGGATCTTGCCGGGCATGCGGGCACGGGACGTGCGCTGGACCACATACATGGACGTTGCCAGCAGCACGTTGCCGCCAAAGGCAAAGATCACCGCCGAAGTGTGCAGCGGACGCAGGCGCCCGAAGTTGGTCCAGGGCAGATCGAAGTTCAGCGCCGGAAAGGCGAGCTGAAGTGCGATGATCAGGCCGACGGTGAAACCGGCAATGCCCCAGAACATGGCAGCCACGGTGCCGAACTTGACCGGCCCCATGTTGTAGTTCGGCTTGCCGCCGATTTCCTGCGGGATCTCGATTCCGCCGTCATCGAAATAGTTCTTGAAGATGATGAAGGCGCCCACGGCGGCGAACAAAGCGCCGATTGCCGTATGGAACGCCATCACCTGGTCGTAAGTCTTCCCTGCCACGATCAGGCAGGCGAAGGCGAGCAGCACGAGGAACAGGGCAAAGCCCCCTTCTTCGAGCGATATGAGTTTGGCCTTTGATTGTGCCATTCTTCCGCCCCAGTCTTGAATGCCGCTGGCGAGGGAAGGGCCAGCAGTCCAAGGCTGACCTTGCGCATGGGATGGGTCCAGACGCGTTGATTCAGATCAACGTGGCAGAAAGGCTTCGGTTTGTTGGCAAAAAGGCATCAGGCACGAAGGCCGTGAGAGCGCCGCAGAGCATCCACTCCGGGCTCAGGCGGCCATCCTGCCCGGCCGGACGCTGCAAATACTGGTTTGACGGGATAAGCCCTGCGTCAGCCGCCCCGCGGGTTGCGGCCAAGGACAGCCAGCGTCACAGGCGGGAGAATCAGGATCAGCGCGATGTAGCGGGCAAGCTGATGGGCTGCGACAAAGGCAGGGTCCATGTCCAGCAGATAGGCCAGCAGCATCATCACCTCCAGCCCGCCCGGCGCGTAGGCCAGCAGCACCTGGCCGGCCGGGATGCCCAGCGTCCATGCAACGGCGAGCGCCCCCACCACAGACACCGTGAGGCCGGCTGCAAAGGCTCCGACGGAAGCCGCCAGAAGGCGCAGCAGCATCGCCGGGGAGATTTCACAGAAACGGATGCCAATGGAGGCGCCCAGAATGACAAAGCAGGGAATCAGCGCCCAGTCCGGCACGTGTGTATCGAGAAAGCCCGTGCCACTCGCAAGCGCGCTGGCAAAGAACGCCCCAGTCAGCCAGCCGCCCGGAATGCGCAGCCGCACTGCAGCAAAACTGGCAGCAATACAGATGACAAGACCTAACGCCGTATCCTGAAACGGCACGGGAAGGGCCGCAGGGCCGCTCCCCATATCTGCCCCGCCAGCCTGCCCGATGAAAAGCGGCAAGGCCGCAACGAGGAAGAACAGCCGGATGATCTGGGCCGTCGAAAAGCGGGTCACATCGGTCCTGCGCTCGGAGGCGACCGCCATTACGAAAGTCAGGGCACCCGGGATGGCAGCAAAATAGGCTTCTTCCTTTGTCCAGCCGCATAGCTGGCGGAGGAAGGCATAGGTCACAAACATCACCAGCGCCACGACCACGGCAAGGCCTGCGAGCGAGACCGGCCAGTCGCCGATGCGGTGCACCACGTCCGGCGTCACGCCGCTGCCCATGGTCATGCCCAGCAGCGTATAGAGCGGAGGCTGAATGCCGGTTGGGAACTTTGCCCTCAGCCCGGCAAAGGTAGCGGCGGCGACAACGATCATTGCTCCCGACAGCCAGGCCGCAGGCAGGCCAAGCCAGTTGAACCCGGCTGCACCAGCCCCGCCGATGGCAATCGTCAGGCTGAATTGCCCGAAGGCTTTCCAGCGGGAAACGGTCGGTTCGGCATCAATCTGGCTGGATGTCATCTGGCAGGCCGCGGGTCCGGAAATCAGGAAGGAGGCAAGAATGCCGCATCACTATAACGGCCCCCGGCAGGCCAACCAGTGCATTTGCAGCCGGTCTGAGCCTTTGCACCTGCGCGCATGACGCATGGCTTGAAGCCGCAACACACCTCCGGGAACGTTGAGGAAGATCAAGGTTCCCACTCCAGACATCTGCCAGATTGTGCCCATGAGCGACCATCTTGCCCGATATGCGGCCCGTAACGTGCCGCGCTACACAAGCTACCCGACCGCACCGCACTTCAGTGCGGAGGTGACGTCCAGCCTTTACGGCAGCTGGCTGGCAGCCCTGCCCGAAGAGACGGATCTGTCCCTCTATCTGCATGTGCCCTATTGCCGGGAGCTGTGCCACTACTGCGGCTGCCACACCAAGGCGACCCGCAAGGATGCGCCTCTGGAGCAATATGCCAGATCGCTGGAAGCCGAGATCGAGCTGGTCGCCGGGCATCTGGGTGCACAACGGCGCGTGCGCCATATCCATTGGGGCGGCGGCACGCCGAGCCTTTTGCCAGAAGCAAGCCTGCTGGAACTCTCCGGCCTGATCCGGGTGCTGTTTGAGCTGACACCTGATCTCGAACATGCGATCGAACTGGACCCGCGCTATGTCACCCGCCGCCTTGCGCTGACGCTGGCCGTCATGGGCATCAACCGCGCGAGCCTCGGTGTGCAGGACCTCAATCCGGATGTGCAGAAGGCGATTGGCCGGGTGCAGTCCTATGAGGTTCTGCAAGCCGCAGTCGATCATTTGCGGGATGCCGGACTGGATGCGCTGAACTTCGACCTGATGTATGGCCTGCCGCTGCAGACGCGTGACACGATTCTCGACACCGTGGCCCGCTCTGTTGCGCTGCAGCCTTCACGCATCGCCCTCTTCGGCTACGCCCATGTACCCTGGATGAAAAAGCATCAGCGGCTCATTGACGAGAGCACCCTGCCCGCGCCGGCGGAGCGCCTTGCCATGGCCGATGCGGCGCGTGAGGCGCTGATGGATGCGGGCTACGTGGCCATCGGCCTTGATCATTTCGCCCGTCCGGACGACAGCATGGCGATTGCACTCGCGGAAGGCCGTCTGAAGCGCAATTTCCAAGGCTATACCACCGATCAGGGCGAAGCGCTCATCGGCCTCGGCGTCTCTTCGATTGGCCGCCTGCCCGCCGGTTTTGTGCAGAATGTCAGCGATACGGGCACCTGGCAGAGGATGATCGAGAACGGCCAGCTGCCGGTCAACAAGGGCTTCACCCTGTCCGATGATGACCGTGCGCGGGCTGACATCATCGAACAGCTGATGACGTCCTACACCGTGGACGTCGCCCGGATCGCAGAACGGCATGGCCTGCCTCTCAGCCACTTCAGCGACAGCCTCGCAAAGCTGGAGGAACTCGTTGCGGATGGCCTGCTGACCTGCAAGGATGCCTGGGTGAAAATCACACCGGAAGGCCGCCCGTATGTGCGCATCGCGGCAGCTGCCTTCGACGCCTATTTCGGCAAGGCCGCCCCCAGCACCATAGTACCGCGCCACTCGATGGCTGTGTGATGGCGGGAGAGGACAAGACTTGAAATGGAAGCCCGGCCCGGTTTGGGACTGGGTCTGCAAGAGTTGATCAAACCTTTGCCGCACTTGGCAATTTCAAGGCGTGAAACGTCAGCATTCCGGGACCTTGGTATAAGTTGCCTTGGGCCTGTTGGAAACGCCAACAGCCAGTCCTCGCGGACTGGCTGCAGGGCATACAGTGATCGATGGGGTCTTGTGCTTGTCTGATCAGTGCTTGCCGGTGAGCTGGCAGACAGCGCAAACCCGGTTGAGGCGGATCTCGTCATTGCGCTCCAGCGTGATGAGGCCGCGGCGCTTCATGTCCGAGATCACACGGCTGACCGTCTCGATGGTCAAGCCGAGGTAATCGGCGATTTCCTGACGGGTCATGTGCAGCTTGACCTGGCGGCTATCCGGCAGGCCATCTTCCACAGGTCCCATGCAGTTGTTGCCGCCGCGATCCGGAACCAGATGCATCAGGAAGCTGGCAACACGTTCGGTTGCCGACTTGCGGCCGAGCAGAACAGCGTGCTCATGCAGATGCTGCATCTGCGCGATCAGGCATTTGGTCAGCTGGCGCTGAATGTCGGAAGAAACTTCGATCTGGTGCAGGTCCAGCGTGTGGACGCAGGCATCGGTCAGGGTTTCAGCAGTGCAATCCTGCTCTTCACCTGAGGGCATCCCGAAGATATCTCCGGCACGCAGCACCTCGACAACCTGACGGCGGCCATCGGGCAGCAGCTTGAACAGCATCACCGTGCCGCGGCCAACCTCGAAAATGCGGTCGGCAGGATCACCCTGATAATAGATCACATCATGCGGCTTGTAGCTCACGCTCTTTGCGCCGAAGCTGGCGAAGTGAGAGGTGACTTCAGGCGCAGGAACGCGGGATGCGAGAGTGCCGGCCATAGGTGATCTTGTGAGATTGCGTTCCAGATAAGCCATGTTTCCCTCCTGTGGCTTTCAACCCGCAAAGAAACACGGCACGGGTTTCCCCATGCGGCACGTTTCCGGCAACCTGCCCCGTCCGGCGGGCTGCCTGTATTGCTGCTGATGGTGACAAGCTATCGTGAAGATTTGCAGGACGTAATCCGGGCGAGTGCGTAAGGCCTTATACTCAGGACGGAATGCCGCATGCGTAAAATTGACCAGCGCCATACTGCGAGACTGTGGCCAGGCGGAAAACTACGTACAGAGCAAGTAGGATGACAACCTCTCAGACGAGAGACATGCCTATTTTGACTTTTTAACTGAGGTAAAATTCAACCCCTCTCGAGGCTTCAGGGTAAAGATGCGAGAGCCCTAGAGATAAGGTGCAAGTTCTTCTTCCGAAAGCGGCTTGCGCAGGAAGGCAAAAGGATTAAGGCCGCTCAGCATCTCCCGCAGGCGGTTCCCCGGCTGCCCGGAAATCACGATGACCTTGGGAGGATCGCGGAATTCACTGAGCCAGCGCACCACTTGCGCGCCACTGACCCCGGGCAGGCCAAGGTCGACGATCACCAGGTCGCCGGATACTGGCGGTTTTCCTTCAAAGAAGGATTCGGCGTCGGGGTATACGACCGCATCGTGGCCCATTCCTTCAACAAGAATGGACAGCGCGTCCGATACCCCGAAATCATCTTCGACAATGTGAACTGTCACGTAAATGGTCCGCGATAGAGCGTGTGCATCAGGCACTCCTCTCTTTATACGGCCCTTTTGCCCAAGATGATCTACGCACTAGTACGGGGGATCTGAATCAAATTTTTGCCATCGGCTGCATCAGCCCGAAAACCATGAGCGGGCTGATGCACTTTGAAGTCAATGTGCAAGCACGATGCGGACGAGATCTGCCGCGTTTTTCGCGCCCAGTTTTTCCATGATGCGGGCGCGGTGCACCTCGACCGTGCGGGGACTGATGCCCAGCTCCCGGCCGGCTTCCTTGTTGGAAGCCCCGGCGGTAATCCGCCCCAGCACCTCGCGCTCGCGCCGGGTCAACAGCTCTGCGCCGGGGAAGCTGCCGGTCTCGCCATTGGCTGCGGCTCCCTTGTTCCGCTGTGCCTCAATGCCTTCGCGCACGCGGGCAACAACCGTGTCGGCATCAAACGGCTTTTCAATGAAATCAAAGGCGCCGTTGCGGATGGCCTCAACAGCCATCGGGATATCGCCCTGGCCGGAAATGATGAAAATCGGCGCTTCATAGCTGTCTGCGCTCAAGGCCTTCAGCACGTCAATGCCGGAGCGTCCCGGCATGTGCACGTCAAGAATGACACAGGCCGGAACACGCTCTTTGGCAGCAGTGACGAAACTGTCCCCGTCCTCGAAGGTTTCGACTGAAAAGCCCTCCATCTCGAATACGACAGACAATGCATCGCGCACGGCGGGATCATCATCAACGATGTAGATGGCTTCGGTCATCCCTAAAGTCCTCTTTCTTGCGTAGAGCCCACGGGCTTATCACGACTTTCAGTCAGCGCGACGATTTGGATCAATATTACAATTAATCGGGAGGCGGAGAACGAAAGTTGCCCCCTCTCCATCGGCAGCTTTTTCAAGGCTCAGATCACCGGCGTGATTCTGGGCTATGGTTCGGGAAATGGCGAGGCCAAGCCCCAGCCCTTTCCGTTTGTGGCCCGAGAAGGCGCGGAAGAGTTCCGGCACGACCTCGGACGGAACCCCAGGCCCGCTGTCGCGGACACGGAACTCGATATATTCGCCGCTCCGCTCGACTTCCAGGCGCACGGTCTTTTCCGGCGAGCCCTGGACGGCCTCGCGGGCATTGCGCAGCAGGTTCACCAGCACCTGCCGGATCTGTACTGGATCGATAGGAAGTTCCGGCAGACGCGGCTGGATTCGCATCTCGAACTTCACGCCGCTGTCGCCGGATCCAAGCTCCACCAGCTCCACGCAGGACCGGCTGAAACTGACCAGATCCGTGGGCACCCGCTCCGGATCACGCTTCTCGACCAGCTGGCGCATGCGCTGGATGATTTCGCCCGCACGCTCGGCCTCGCGCATGGCCTTCTCGATCACGCCGAGGGACTGGGCATCGACCGTATCGGCATTACGCGCCTTGCGGACAACGGCCTGAAGATACAAGAGGATTGCTGTCAGCGGCTGGTTCAGCTCGTGAGCGATCGCCGCGCCCATTTCATCGATGGCACTGATACGCGTCATGTGAACCAGCTGCGCCTGCGCCCTCGCAAGGCTCTGCTCCACCGACTTGCGGTGCCGCAGGTCGCGCAGGATGCCAATGAACTGGCGGCCATCTGGCGTCTTTGCCTCGCCGACCGACAGCTCTACCGGAAACTCCGTGCCATCCTTGTGGCGCGCAGCGACTTCACGGCCAATGCCAATGATCTTCCGTTCGCCGGTTTCCAGATAGCGCTCGACATATTGATCATGCTCGCGGGCATAGGAGCCCGGCATGATCAACGTAACGTTCTGCCCCAGTGCTTCAGCCGCCGTGTACCCGAAAAGACGTTCGCAGGCCTTGTTGAAGGCAAGGATACGCATGCGGTCATTGATGACGATGATGCCGTCGACAGCCGTATCCAGAACACTGGCCAGACGTGCGTCGGATACGGTCCAAGCCGCACCCTGACCACAATGTCCCTGTCCCTCGTCCATGCCCTGCCGCCCAAACGTCCCAAGCGCAGCAATGCACAACGCTGGGTCACAAGTCCTTACGTGGAAATCCGTAACGCATTCTGAGAAGCTGCGTCAACGCTTTAGCCAAGCGGCAAGGCGCCTCATCCCCTCTTCCACATGGTCTGCCCGGCGGGCAAAGCACAGCCGCAGGAAGCCCTGCCCGGTGACACCAAAGGCCGAAGCAGGCGCCAGCCCCACCCGCGCCTGGAGCGCCAGATCCATGGCCAGCTGCCGCGCATCCGTGTGTCCCTCGATGCCGAAGAACATGTAGAACGAGCCGTCCGGCACAGTGAAGTGCACGCCATCCATGGCCGCCAGCGCCTCGCAAACGATCTTGCGGCCCGCAAGCGCCCGCGCTTTCTGCTCTTCAAGGAAAGCATCCCCTTTTGGAGACAGCGCCGCAATCGCCCCGCGCTGCATGAAGGCAGCCACGCCGGAAGTCGAATATTGCACCATATTCTCGATGACCTGGCCCAGTGCCTTGGGGGCCGATATCCAGCCGATGCGCCAGCCAGTCATGGCCCAGTTCTTGGAGAAGGTGTTCACCTGGATCACCCGGTCCTCCTCCTCCGCAATTTCGTGGAAAGAAGGCGCATGATTGCCGGCCCCGTAGTAGAAACGGCCATAAACTTCGTCGGCAATAATCCAGATACCGTAACGGCGCGAAATATCGAGAATCTGTTTCAGATCCTCACGGCTCGCCACCCAGCCGGTCGGGTTTGCCGGTGTGTTGATGAAGATGGCCCGGGTGCGCGGCGTAATGGCAGCTTCCAGACGCGCCACATCCAGCGACCAGCCACCTTGCGTGAAATCGAGGGGCACGGAGACCGGCACCCCGCCCATCAGCCCGACCGAGGCGGCGATGTTCGGCCATGCAGGCACCGGAACCAGCACCTCGTCTCCCTGCCCGGCGATCATCTGCACAGCGATCTGGATCGCCTGCATACCTGAGCCGGTCACGAAGAAGCGCTGCGGATCAAAGGGGCGCCCGAAGACGCGGCCATGATAATCCGCCAGCGCCTTGCGCAGCTCCGGCAGGCCGCGCTGATAGGTATAGAAGGTCTCGCCCGCCTTCATCGCCGCATCCGCCGCCTCGCAGATGAAGGCAGGTGTCGGCAGATCGCCCTCTCCCACCCAGAGCGGGATCACATCCGGCAGCTCGCGCGCCGCATTGACGACTTCGACGATGCCGCTTTCCGGCGCATTGCGGGCAGGCACCCGGAGGGCATCAAGAATGGGATCGTTGGATGTGTGCAAGGTCACGTCAGGCTCCGCCGGAAGGATGTGTCTGGTCATCGACCTTACAAATCCTCTCCGGCAAAAGCTCATGAATCTGCGTGAAGCTGACTTCACCCAAAGCGATGATTGCCGCCAGGTGTCAGAACCGGCGGGACAGGCGCATCAAGGCGGATCTCACTTCTTGAGAAGATCGCGGATCTCTTCCAGCAGCAGTTCCTGACGCGGCGGCTTGGCCGGTTCGGCAGGCTTGGCCTTTTCCTCGCGCCGCAGCCGGTTGATGCCCTTCACCACGATGAAGAGTGCAAAGGCCACAATGACGAACTTCACAACAGCATTGATGAAGAGACCGAGATTCCACGTCACGGCTCCAGCTGCCTTGGCCGCGTCCACCGTCGCATAGGGGCCCTCGGGCGCCCCCTGCTTCAGCACGAGAAACAGCTCGGAAAAGTCGACATTGCCGAGGATAAGGCCGATCGGCGGCATGATGATATCGTCCACCATGGAGGAGACGATGGCGCTGAAGGCTGCACCGATGACAATACCGACGGCCATGTCCAGCATGTTGCCCTTGACGGCAAATTCCTTGAATTCCTTGAGCATTTCCGCCCCCTTGATCTGGTGCCCATGGTGCGGGCCGTCCGCCCGGCCTGCCCGACAGTGTTAACACATTCCATCCGCAAGGGAAGATTCCGGACAACGCTCCCCCGCCGCAAGACGAATGGACAAGGCGGCGCACCTATGGTCCGATCCACTCGGGAGGACGGAGACGCACAGGAAAAAACCGGCGCATCCGGCCACATGCAACAAGCGCTCCGGTGCAACCGGGCAAGGGCGGACAGGATTGCGATGCTGGACGGCTGGATCGTCACCTTAAGTGCACTGGGCTATATCCTGCTGCTCTTTGCCATCGCCAGTTTCGGTGACCGGCGCTCGCGTCTGCCACTGGCGGCGAAGAGCAGGCCCTTCATCTATGCACTGTCCCTCTCGGTTTACTGCACGTCGTGGACCTTCTATGGCTCGGTTGGCGGAGCGACCCGTGACGGGCTGGAGTTCCTGGCCATTTACACAGGCCCGATCCTGCTCTTTGCCTTCGGCTTTCCGCTGCTGCGGCGGATCATAAGGGTCTCCAAGACGGAGCGGATCACCTCGATCGCCGACTTCATGGCCGCCCGCTACGGAAAGAGCCAGACGGTTGGAGCAACGGCAACGGTTATCGCCGTCATCGGCATCATTCCCTATATCGCCCTGCAACTGAAGGCGCTGTCCCTGTCGGTCACCACCATGATCGGCCCCTTTGGCCCGCCGGACGGGGTATCGCTGCTCACGTCCTTCGGCGACATCACCCTGCTGATTGCCATCGGCATGGCCGTCTTCGCATGGCTGTTCGGCACCCGGCACATTGATGCGACCGAGCATCAGGAAGGGCTGATGCTGGCGATTGCGCTGGAAGCAGTGGTCAAGCTCTTCGCGTTCCTGGCGGTTGGCTTCTGGGTAACCTATGCCTTGTATGACGGACCGCTGGATCTTGTTGCGGCAATTGCCACAAATCCCAAGGTGGCCACTGTCTTTTCCCAGCCGTTCCAGCCGGCGGAATGGATCGCCATCACATTCCTGTCGCTGATCGCTTCCCTGCTGCTGCCGCGGCAATTTCATGTCGTCGTCACCGAGAACAACTCCGAGGCGGAGCTGCGCCTCGCCACCTGGATGTTCCCGCTCTATCTCATCGCCATCAACATCTTCGTGGTGCCAATCGCCGCAGCTGGAATGCTGACGCTTGACCCAGGCATCAATCCGGATTCCTACGTCCTCGCGCTTCCCATCGCCTCTGGTCAGGGAGTGCTGGCCCTCTTCGCCTTCATAGGCGGACTTTCGGCGGCGACGGCCATGATCATTGTCGCTACGGTGGCGCTGGCGATCATGATTTCCAATGACATCGTGGTACCGCTGATCCTGCGCCAGCGCGGCAGCGACGACATTGCCTCGGCACGAGGCAAGGACCTCAGCCGCATGCTGCTGCGTGTGCGCCGCGCTTCAATCTTCGTCATCCTGCTGCTGGCCTATGCCTATTACAAGGCAGCCGGTGACACGGCCGCCCTCTCCTCGATCGGCCTTCTGTCCTTCGCCGCGATTGCCCAGTTCGCGCCAGCCTTCCTTGGCGGGCTTTTCTGGCGCAAGGCGACGGCACGCGGTGCCATTGCCGGAATGGCCGCCGGCTTTGGCCTCTGGCTCTACACACTTCTGCTGCCGACCTTTGTCCAGTCGGGGCTATTTTCCGAAGCGATCCTCTTCGACGGGCCGTTCGGCATCGAATGGCTGCGGCCTCAATCCCTGTTCTACAGCCCCGCCGACCCATTCCTGCACGGGGTTGCCTTCAGCCTACTGGCCAATCTCACCTGTTTCATTCTCTTCTCACTGACCCGGGCGCCAGAACCGTCCGAGCGGCTTCAGGCCAATCTTTTCGTGCCTCAGGAGCTGGCCTCGACGCCCTCCTTCCGTCTCTGGCGGACCCACGTAACGGTTGGCGATCTGAAGGCGACGGTCGCCCGCTATCTGGGGGTGGAACGCTCCGAGCGCTCCTTCGCGCGCTACGGGCGCGAGCGGGGGCTGACACTGGATCTCAACGCGCCGGCCGACGCGCAGGTTCTGCGCTATTCGGAACAGCTCCTGGCCTCTGCCATTGGCGCAGCCTCTGCAAGGCTGGTCCTTTCGCTGTTGCTCAAACGGCGCGATGCGACCATCAAGGGCGCCATGAAGCTGCTGGATGATGCTTCCGAAGCCATCCAGTACAACCGCGACCTGCTGCAGACAGCACTCGACCAGGTGCGTCAGGGCATCGCCGTGTTCGACCGGGATCTGCGGCTGATCTGCTGGAACCGGCAGTTCCGCGACCTGCTTGGCCTTCCCCCTGAATATGGTCAGGTGGGCACACCGCTCGACACCATCGTCCGCTTCAATGCGGAGCGGGGCGAGCTGAGAGGCAGTTCGGCCGATGCCATCGTCGCCGACAGGATCGACAAGCTTGTCATTCGTCAGGAGACCTTTCAGGAGCGCCTGTCGATCACTGGCACCATCCTGGAGGTCCGCATCAGCCCCATGCCGGATGGCGGCATCGTGACCACCTTCACCGACATCACCGAGCGCGTACTGGCAGAGGAAGCCTTGTCCAGATCCCACGAAACGCTGGAGCGCCGGGTGCGCGAGCGCACCGAGGAACTGACCCGTGTCAACCAGCAGCTGGTGCAGGCGACCCGCGCCGCCGAAGAAGCCAACATCGGCAAGACCCGGTTTCTGGCCGCCGCCGGTCATGACATCCTGCAGCCGCTGAACGCCGCCCGCCTCTACGCCTCCGTGCTGGTCGACAGGTTCCGCGAGGGGGAAGCCGGGGATCTGGTGCGCAACGTCGAAGCCTCGCTCGAATCCGTCGAAGACATCATTGGCGCCATTCTGGATATTTCCCGTCTCGACACAGGGGCACTCAAGCCAGAGTACAGCACCTTCCGGCTTGACGAGATCTTCCGCGCATTGCTGCTGGAGTTCGAGCCGGTTGCGCGTGAACGGAACCTCAGGCTGAACTTCGTACCTACATCCCTCACCGTGCGCTCAGACCGCCGCCTGCTGCGCCGTCTGCTGCAGAACCTCGTGTCAAATGCCCTCAAATATACCCTGACAGGCCGCGTCCTTGTCGGCTGCCGCCGCCATGGCTCGCGTGTGGTCATTGAGGTTCACGATACAGGTATCGGCATTCCGGCGTCCAAGCAGAAGGCCATCTTCATGGAGTTCCACAGGCTCGACGACGGCATCCGCACCGCCAAGGGGCTTGGGCTTGGGCTCTGCATCGTGGAACGGATCAGCCGGGTGCTGGATCACCCGGTCACCTTGCGCTCGAAAATGGGCAAAGGTTCATGCTTTGCCGTGGAGGTTCCCTCAGCAGCCCCAGTTCCCGTGCTGCCCAGCGCTGGCGAGCCGGTTGCCGTGACCACCAGCCAGCTGGACGGCATGCTGGTGCTGACCATCGACAACGAGCCGAACATTCTGGACGGCATGCGGCGCCTCCTGGAAAGCTGGGGCTGCGAGGTGCTGACCGCCAGCAACGACATGGAGGCAGCCCAGCATGTGACGCAGCTTGGCCGTACACCCGACATCATGCTGGTCGACTATCATCTGGATCAGGGCAACGGCATCGAATGTGCCGTGCGGCTGCGCTGGAAGTTTGGCCGCAGCATTCCCGCACTTCTAATCACGGCGGACCGCAGCCGCGCCGTGCGGGCGGAAGCGGCGGAGCGGGACATCGGGATGCTGAACAAACCCGTCCGCCCGGCGGCGCTCCGGGCACAGCTGGCACGGGTCCGGGCAGAAATGCTGGTTACTGAGTGACAACTCGTCTTGAACCGGAGCGGTTCGTGCCATAGTCAGTGCGCGGCACCAAGGCTTCCGGGTAATGGTCCATCGGCCGGCCGAAATAATAGCCCTGCAGGCTGCTGCAGCCCATGAGGCGCAGCTGATTGGCCTGGTCTTCCGTTTCGACGCCTTCTGCCGTGACTTCCATCTTCAGACTGCGGGCCAGAATTATGACCGCCGAAATGATGGCCATGCTTTCCCCGCCATCGCCCAGTTCGCTGACGAAAGACTTGTCGATCTTGATCTTGTCGAAATGATAATGACGCAGATAGCTCAGCGACGAGTATCCTGTTCCGAAGTCGTCCAGGGCGATGCGAACACCCAGCGCCTTCAGCTGACTGAGGATCTCAGCCGTTGAGCCGGCGTCCTGGATCAGCACGGATTCGGTGATTTCGAGGATCAGCCGCTGTGCAGGAAGCCCCGATTCCTCCAGTGCCCATTTCACAGCGTCAACAAGGCCCGCTGCCGCGAACTGCAGCGGGGAAAGATTGACTGCAACGGATATCTCATGCTGGCTCGCGGCGGCCCGTTTGCAGGCCTCCCGCAGCACCCATTCCCCGATCGGAACAATAAGCCCTGCCTCTTCGGCGATGGGGACGAAAACTGCGGGTGAAACAGGACCGATGAACGGATCATTCCAGCGCAGCAGCGCCTCGCAGGACTGGATGTGTCCGGTCTGCGCCGAGACGATCGGCTGGAACGCCAGCGTGAGGCCGCCCTTTTCGACAGCCCTGCGGAGCGCCGCCTCCATCTCGCGCCGCTCACGCTGTTCCCGGTCCATCTCTGCCTCGAAGTACAGAGCCTGCCCCCGCCCGCTGCGCTTGGCCTTGTAGAGCGCGATATCCGCGCAACGCATCAGGTCGTCGATGGTGTCTGCCTGACGCGGCGCACAGGCAATGCCAATCGTTGCACCCACGGTGTAGCTGCCGCTATCGGTCAGCAGCGGTGCCTTCAAGCTGTTGATCAGTTCGTTCGCCAGCGCCTCTGTATTCTGCCGGCTTTGCCCCGCATGCAGAATGGCGAACTCGTCGCCGCCTATGCGGGCAAGATCCGCTCTTCCGGCACAGATTTCGCTGAAACGCTGCGCGACCATGTTGAGGATCTCGTCGCCCACGGGATGGCCGCGCATGTCATTGATGGCCTTGAAGTTATCGAGATCCACCATCAGCAGGCTGACATTGCTGCCGTCGGCCAGCGCGTTCTCCAGGCTCTCGCCAGCCCGGCCCAGCAGCCAGTTGCGGTTGCCAACCCCGGTAAGCGCATCATGCTCGGCGAGATACTTGACCAGATCATGAGCGCGGCGGGCATCCGTGATGTCAGACCCTACGCCACGATAGCCGGTGAACTTGCAGGCACGGTCGAAATAGGGCCTGCCGGTGAGAGACCACCAGCGGCGCTCCCCATTGACAATGGTCAGCACGGGCATGTCTCGGAAGGACTGACGGGCGTTCATCACCTCACGCACTGCGTCCCAGCCATCACCCGGCTCGGCGCTTGACTGCAGGGCGTCGATCAGGCCGTATCCCTGCAGCTCTTCCGGCGCGCGTCCGCAGACCTCACAGAACCGGGCAGAGCTGCGTTTCAGGTTGCCCGCGCTGTCAGTTTCCCAAAGCCAGTCGCTGGCGCTTTCCTCGAACTCATTGAGCAGCAGGCCGATCACCTGTCCCCGGTGTTCAAGTTCCTGCTCCGTTATCACACGTGCCACGAACACGCGGGACACCGCCAGAATACAGATCACGACCATCAAGGAATAGGCCGAGAGCAAGCTGGAGAGCTCGACCATCGGCCCCTTGCCGATCTGCATGATCTGGAATATCGCTCCGCACCAGATTGTCACGACCCAGGCAAGTCCTGCCAAAGGCACGGTCGCCAGCACAAAGCCGCCAGCACAGATCAGTCCTGCGATAAGACAGGCGGCGAGGATGAGCGTGTCCTGAGAGCCGTAGTAGAAGGTCATGAACAACGCCAGGCACCACAGGATGCCAAGTATGCCCGCCTGAATGGTTGCGGAAATAATGCCCCTGGCGGACGCTGTCGTAAATGTCTGCTTCCGGCTCTTCTGCCAGACGGCGATGCCGCGGCCGATGACAAACATCATGGCAGCCGACCAGGCGAACAGCAGATAGAGAGGCGCCACACCGAAGTTCAGATTGACGATGATGAGAGCACTGAAGACGTTCCACGCCGTGATATACGGCATGAAGCGGACAATCGACGTGATCTGCTGCGCGCGTATCCGGCCGCTCAATTCGTCCTTGTCCAGCAGTCCCCGGAAGATGAACCGCACGGCGTCGATCAGGTGATGAAGTGGACTTCTCAGGAACTCAGCAATGCTGAGTTCCCCGTTCACGCACACTTCTTCCCCGGCAGCAGCCCGTCCGGCGTCACCAGACTCTGCTGCTTCGAATGCGACCTGCTTCTCGGCCTTCGCCTGGCTCATCCACTATCCGGTCAATATTTGCGCAAAATGCACATCTGTCGCTGGGAGCATAATGTCTCACGGCTCCGTAAAGAGGGGGTAAAAATCACGATCTGAATTAAAGGGAGCACGCATTTCCAATCAAGTTCGGCAGGAAACGGTTCGATCAATTTAATCAGCCTGATAAAATACATCGCTGCTTTCTTCATCTGCCTTGCATTTCTCAAAAAGCATGGCGAGCTGAAGAACGCGTCCGACGTGGATCTGCGGCAAGCTGTTCTCAGAAGTGACTTAGCTGAAACGCCGTGCGGCCGGCCCTCAGGCTCTAGCCTGCCTCAGGTATCTGCCAGCTTCCTGCCTCGATCTTGGAAGCAGCAATCACTGCTTGCGTCCGGCTTTCAACGCCCAGTTTCTGCAAGATGGCAGACACATGCGCCTTGACCGTTGCCTCGGATACGGACAGCTCATAGGCAATCTGCTTGTTCAGGAGACCTTCCGACAGCATCATCAGGACGCGCACCTGCTGCGGCGTCAAACTGGCCAGCCGCCGTGCCGCATCAGAATCCTTGTCGGCTATGGTGAGATCGATTTCCGGCGGGGTCCAGAGCGAACCGGCCATCACCTGCTCGATCGCATTGCGGATGACTTCGATACCATGGGACTTGGGAATGAACCCCGATGCCCCAAAGCCAATCGCCCGGCGAATAGCCTGAGGCTCTTCATTTGCAGAGACAATCACCACCGGCACCGAAGGGTGCTGGGCGCGCAGGAACATAAGGCCCGAGAAGCCACGCATGCCGGGCATGGACAGATCCAGAAGCACCAGATCCACGCCACCGGAATCCTCCAGGCGGGCTGCAACATCCTCAAGCGTTCCCGCTTCGTCAATCACCGATCCAGGATAGAGCAGATCCAGCGCCTGGCGCAGTGCGCCACGAAACAAAGGATGATCATCCGCAATGATGAAATGGTAGCCGTTGCTGTCCGCCAATGCTTTCCCCCGATGTTCCAACCGGCTTTGCCTGACCGCAGCAGAGCCGCTCCAAGCCTCTCCGGCCACGTTTCGTTACCGGCCGTGCGCGCTCCAGTGCTTGCACATGTGGTCCGCAAAACGCTCAAGCGTCAGCCAGACCATCTCAGACCGCAGCTGCATGACGCTCCAGACCGGTAGCCTCCCCCTTCACAGTGCACATCACCTTGCACCAGATCAAGCCTTGCCCGAAATCTCCTGCAAGTAATGCGGGAGAGACAGCAATGCGCAGCAGCTTCTGCGGGCAGCTTCTCCCGGGCAATCCCCGCCTGAAGCAGATTGGCAGGCACGATCTGACGCTTTAGCTTTCTTCCGGTTACAGGAACCGGAGCGCCCTTTATGCTTAGCCTTCACCATTCCCTTTTTTTGCCCGAAGCGGTGAGCGAAGAAACCCGTGCCTTCAATGAGGATCTGGCCAACCGGCTGGCAGCCGAACCAGATCAGTGGAGCTTCCCCCCGCATGTGGTCCGCGCGCGGCGGGAGCAAGGCATAGGCCCCTTTCCGGCGCCCGTACGCATCGAGCGCGCGCGCGATATCTGGATCGGAGGGGCAGCTCGCGGCGGGACTGAGGGCAACCTTCGTCTCCGGCTTTTCCTGCCCCAGACCGGCCAGCCAGAGGGTGCCTTCCTGCATATTCATGGTGGCGGCTGGACGTTCGGCGGCGCGGACATGCAGGATCTGCGTCTGGCCGAAATGGCGGACCGGACGGGCCTTCTGGTTGCCTCAGTTGACTACCGGCTCGCCCCCGAGCACCCCTATCCTGCAGCGCCGGATGACTGCGAAGCCGCAGCGCTCTGGCTCATCGGGCAGGCAGCGCAGGAATTCGGGCTGAGACGGTTCTCCATTGGCGGAGACAGCGCAGGCGCCAATCTGGCTGCCGTCACCCTGCTGCGCTTGCGGGACTGGCACGGCCTGACACCCTTCAGCGCCGCCGTCTTCATTGCCGGCTGTTTCGATCTGAGCTTGACGCCCAGCGCCAGGTCCTGGGGCGCGGAAAAGCTGGTTCTGAACACGCGCGATATCGAAATGTTTGTCCGTATGTATCTGCAAAACGGAGAAGACCCCCGGTCCCCGGATATTTCACCGCTCACGGCGGACCTGACTGGCATGCCGCCTGCATATTTCGTTGCCGGAACGCGGGATCCACTTCTGGATGATACGTTGTTTCAGGCAACCCGATGGATATCGTCCGGGAACTCCGCCACGCTGGACGTCTTCCCCGGCGGATGCCATGTTTTCCAGAGCTTTCCCCTCGAAATATCGGACCAGAGCAAATCTCTTATTGATAATTTCCTTAGCGTAATTATGAATAGATCTACTATTACCTGAAAGTAAGTTACATATTTTCCCGGCGGCAGAGATCATCAGGTCAACCAAACGATGCTGACAAAAGAAACCCTGTTCTCCTATGTGAATCACAGCGACTGCACGGAACGGGGTGTTTTGAGCGAACATGGTTGCGTCCAGCGGCTTGATGAGGCGGACAGGCAGTTCCGTCTCATCTGCGCGCTCAGTGAATCTCTGGTCGGCGCACGCCGCGTGCGGCATGTCCGGTTCCATGCGCCGGCCCCCTGCGGCACTCTGCTTGTGGTGTCTTCTCTCGTCTGTTTTGACGGCCCGCATATTCTGACCATTGTCCACCAGATGAAGAACGCCGTGACAGGAGATGTTCTGGCCACGGCTATCGACGGGTACACCCCGCCAGCCGGTACCGCCCGTACTTTCCGCAGCAAATTCAAGGATGTGGTTCAGGCCATGCCGGAAGAGGCAGCGCCCCGCGCCTTGCCCGCCTCTCCTCTGGCCAACAAGGCAACGCTCGAAAGCATTGTTGAAGGTGCGGGATCGGTGGTTTACCGGGGAACCGTGCTCCCAAGGCATCTTGGGGCAGACAACAAAGCGGACGATGGCTTTATTGCGCAATGCATCGGGGAAGCGCTGCCTCATGTCTGGCAACAGACTCCGCTGAACCTCGACTGGCAACAGGAGACAGGCCGCGGGCGTCAGCTTTTTGAGATGAAGCTGACCTGGATCAGCCCGCTCAAGGCCGGCGAAAGCTTTGTGATCGCCGTCAGTCTGACTGGCACACAGGCAAACATGCTGGGCGCGCGTTTTTTCGTGTTTGAAAGCCGCGCCAGCCGCCTTTGCGCCATCACCGATACCGCTTTTGGCCCCGTTTGCCAGGAAAGCGGCCAGCCAGCTGGCCTGCCATCGGGAACCCAGGAAGCCCTGTCACGCTTGCGGGCAGACTGACCAGCGGAGAGGATCTTCACCGCCAGATCCGTTTGTGCCGCTGCGGCATGCACATCAAAAGCCGCCTACTGCCCGGTTTCTCTTTGCAGATCCCGCATCAAACCGAAGAACCGGCGCATGGCCTGCTCGGTAAACGAGAGCATTTCGTCGAGCTGCTCTTCGTCCTTTTGTGACAGCTCCGGTCCAGGGCGGGTATTGCTGCGGGGGGCTTCTGCCGATGGGTGGCCCGGTCGAACGCTGTCTGAATCGCCGTTGTCTGCACCGGCCCTGAGAGCCGAGACCTCTTCCCGCAAAGCTGCATTTTCCTGCCGCAGCCGGTCTATTTCATTCAGATAGGCCTCTTCCGCATCCGGAGAGGGCATGCAGCGCCACACCCCGTTGGCCGGTTTGCAGAAGGCGATCGTACCAGCCACCCTGTCCAGCCGCAGATAACTGCCGTCCACCTTCACGAGCGCATAACGCTTCGGATCAGCGGCCGGAGTCTCGGAGGGAGCGGTATCCTGCACCGGTTTTGCCTGCTGATCCGCCACCTGGACAGGCGTCGTTGCGGGCCGGCTGACCGGCACTTTCGCAGGTGAATCCGCATAGGACCTGCCTGCGGCCTTGTTCGCTTTCTTGCCCGCAGGAACAGGTGTGCCTTTGCTAGCGGCGCCAGTGCTGGCATGCGTCTTGACTTTGGACCGGGGCTGGCCCTGCTTCTGAGACTGGCCTTGGGCTTTCACCTTCGCAGCAGGTCTGCCCGATGGCGCAATTTTGGACGGAGCCCCCTGACCTGCCACCTGCCCCGCTGCGAGGCTGCCCTGCGGGGTTGCGCTTTTGATCTCTGCCCTGGCGTCTTGCCCATGCAGGAAGCCAGACAGGACCAGGAGACCCGCAGCAAGCGTTACTGCGCGCAGCCCTGCAGATGATGCCAGTTCCCGATCAGCCATCGCTCATGCCTCCATTCGCTGCGCGCAAGGGACTCGCCCACATCACTGCATGTTAGCGGGCGAGTGTGTCAAAAGCACGCCGCAGCAACAGTTCTGCCCAGGAAGCTTGTCCTGCCTCAAACCGGCTGGAAGGCCTCACGCCCGCTGGCAAGCGCATCTTCGAGAAGCTCCAGCCTGTCCTGCCCCCAGAACGGCTCACCTTTCAGCACGTAGCAGGGCGACCCGATGACGCCCAGATCGATGGCAAGACGCTGGTTCTCCTGATAGGCTTCCTGAATGGCCGCGCTGCCTGCTGCCTCCAGCACAGCATCCGCATCAAGGTCCATTTCCCGCATCAGCCCGGCCAGAACCGCCTCGTCGGCAATGTTCAGGTCGTCCACCCAGATCGCCCGGAAGAACCGCGCCGAACAGGCGGCTGCCGGACCGCCCGCTTCCGCAACCGCTATGGCGCAGCAATCGGCCAGAACGGGATTGGCGGGAAAGAAGGCTGGCTTCAGCGTCAGCGGCACGCCGCGTTTTTCCCGCCAGCGCTGCAACTCCACGAAGCGGTAAGCCTGGCGCACAGGATGGCGCTTTGCCAGCGGCAGGCCGCCCGACATTTCGAACACTCCTGCCAGATTGACCGGCCGGAACCTGACCTCCTGCCCATGCGCAGCCGCAAGGTCCACAAAGGCCTGATGGCCGAGATAGGCCCAGGGCGAAACGTGGGTGTAAAAATAATCGATCACTGGCAGGTCTCCCGTCGAACCGGCTTTTCCGGTCAGGTCGAACCTTGCCGGTTTCGGGCCGGAGACTCAAGTCACGCTGACAGGCGCTGGCAACAGGGCCTCCAGAGTCTCGATCCGGTCGGCCTCATGCGGCAGCTTGTCCCAGCGCAGGCGGGCGATGCGGGGAAAGCGCATGGCAAGGCCGGATTTGTGCCGTCCGGAGCGGTTCAGCCCCTCGAACGCCACTTCCAGCACCAGCCCAAGGTCCCGCGTATGAGCCACCTCGCGCACCGGACCGAAGCGGTTCATCGTGTTGTTGCGGACGAAGCGGTCGATTTCCAGCAGCTCCTCGTCGGTAAAGCCGGAATAGGCCTTGCCCACCGGCACAAGCTCCTCACCCCGCCAGACGCCGAAGGTGTAATCCGAGTAGTAGGACGAGCGCTTGCCGTGGCCGCGCTGTGCATACATCAGCACCGCATCCACCGTGAAGGGATCGCGTTTCCACTTGAACCATTCCCCGCGCGGGCGCCCAGCCAGATAGGGTGACTGCCGCCGCTTCAGCATCAGCCCTTCCACGGCGCCAGCCTCCGCTTCCGGCAGATGCGCGGAAGGCTCTTCCCGCCAGCGGGCCAGCTCCTCCCAACCCGCAAAGGGCACCAGCGGCGACAGGTCAATGCGCGGCGGTGCCTCCCGGGCGAGAAATGCCTCCAGCCGGGCACGGCGCTCTGCGAAGGGCAAGGTCCTCAGATCTTCACCGTTTTCCGTCAGAAGATCATAGGCCCTTATGGCAGCGGGCAGCTGCTGCATCAGCTTTGGAGCCGCCGTCTTGCGGTTCAGCCGCTTCTGCAATTCGGAAAAGGGCTGCACAGCGCCATCACGCAGGATCAGCAATTCGCCATCGATACAGCCCTCGAAGGTCAGGTTTTCCAGAACATCGGGAAAGGCAGCGGAAATGTCGTCGCCCGAACGGGAGTACAGCCGTGCAACATGCTTGCCCGCCGCATCGCGCCCGGCTGCGGCCTGAACGCGGATGCCGTCCCATTTCCATTCGGCCAGAAACTCCGCCGGGTCCAGCGCCTCCATGTCCCGCGCCTCGTCCAGCGGGTGTGCCAGCATTGGCGGCCGGAAAGGTGCCGGGTCCGAGGCTTCCGGCTTGCCGCCCTGCCCCTCCACCCAGGCCAGCAGCGCCGTATAAGGCGGCTTCTGCGCGTTCCAGACCTCCTCGATCTCGTCCACGCTGACTGTTCCAAGCCGCGCCAGTGCAGTCTTGGCGAGCCGGGCGGACACACCCACCCGCAAGCCGCCGGTGACAAGCTTCAAAAGCGCCCAGCGGCTCGTTTCATCCAGAAGGTCCAGCCATCCGGCAATCAGCTGCGGCACCTCGCCTCGGCCAGCGCCCGAGAGCCGCTGCACCACGGCGGAAAGTCCCGGTCCGTCACCATCAGCCTCCCCGGCCTGGGCGGGAGCGGGCCACATCAGCGCCACCGCTTCGGATAGATCGCCGACGAAATCATAGGACAGCGCGAAAAGCACCGGGTCCGTCCGCTCCCCCGCCAGCGCCCGCAGCACCGCAGGCTTGGCATGGCGGAACTCCAGCGTCCCCGTCAGCGCCGCTAGGGCATAGCCGCGATCGGGATCCGGCGTGCGGCGGAAATAATCCACCAGCAGCGCCTCCTTGGCATTGCGGGAGCTTTCAAAGGCAAGACGGTCCAGAAGGCGGGAAAAGGCGCGCATGCCGGGATGATAACGCGCCAGGGCCCCAAGTCCATGGATGGGCAGTCAAAACACAAAAACCGCCCCCTCCCCTGGCCAATGGCTGGGAGGGAACGGTCTTGAGGTTTTCAAGCCCGGCCGGCTGACGCTCAGGCGGCAGCAGAGTTCCGGTTGATCCCTGCGAGGAAGCCCGAGACTTCATCACGCAGGCTCTGCGCTTCCTGTTCCAGCTGGCTGGCAGCATCACTCACCGACCCGGCCATGTGGCTGGTCTGGGTGGCAGCAACAGAGACCTCGGAGATGGTCGACGAAACCTGCTGGGTGCCGCTGGCAGCCTGCTGGATGTTGGAGGCGATGTCGTTGGTCGCCGCCCCCTGCTGCTCCACCGAAGCGGCGATGCTCGAACTGATCTCGTTGATGCGGCCAACAGTGGTGGTAATGGCTGCAATGGCGCCAACGGCCTGCGTTGTCTCGCCCTGGATGCTGGCGATCTGAGCCGAGATCTCCTCGGTCGCGCGCGAGGTCTGGGTGGCAAGGTCCTTGACCTCCGCCGCAACCACGGCAAAGCCCCGGCCAGCCTCTCCGGCACGGGCTGCCTCGATGGTTGCATTGAGCGCCAGGAGGTTTGTCTGCTCGGCGATGGCCTGGATCAGCGAGACCACTTCGCCGATCTTGCCTGCTGCCGCAGAGAGGCCCTGAATGCGCTCATTGGTCTGCTCCGCCTGATCGGCAGCATGCGCGGCAATCTCATTGGCAGAGGCCACCTGACGGGCAATTTCTGCAACGGAGGCAGCCAGCTCCTCGGAAGCCGCAGCAACAGTCTCCGTGTTTGCCGATGCCTGACGCGAGGCAACAGCGACGGTTTCACTTTGTTCAGAGGTCTTGAGCGCAGAGCCACTGAGTGCTCCAGATGTCTGCTTCAGGCTTTCGACGGAGCGGCCAATTACGTCAAGCAGAGCGCCGATCTTGCTGCTGAAGCCGTTGCACAGCTGCTGAATATTGCCCGCCCGCTCGGCATCCTGCTTCTGGCGTCTCACAACATCAAGCTCAAGTTCGCGGCGCTCACGCTCGTTGCGGACGAAAGTTTCCATGGCGGCCGCCATGTCTCCCAGCTCGTCTCCACGGCCAGCGCCCTCGATGGTCACCTGTGTGTTGCCCGCTGCAAGCTGCTTCATGCCCTCTGTCAGAGCGCGCAAGGGCCGCACGACGTTGCGGATGGAGATCACGGCGATGCCTGTCACGGCCAGACCGCCAGCAATCAGAACGCCGATCAGCTCGAACGTGCTGGACCAGAACTCGGCCTGCACGTCATCCAGATAGACAGCAGACGCAATCACCCAGCCCCAGGGCGCGAAGGCTTCAGACCATCCGGCCTTCGGCACGAACTTCGTGGTGACGCCGTTCAATGTGCGGTCGCCGGAATAATACTGGACACCGCCACCTTTCTGCGCGTTGGCAATAAACGTGCGGGTAATCTCGGAGGTCGAAGGCTCTCCGCCCTCCTTGTCCTTCGAATTGCTCACAACACGAACGCCAGTGTTGTCGAACGCGAAGACGCGTGCGCCACCTTCGAAGATCATCGAGCGGATCGCATCACGCGTCAATGTCTGTGCCTCGTCCCTCGTCAGCTCACCAGCCTTTTCACGGGCATGGTTCTCCTCTGCGATAGACCGGCCAACCTCAACCAATGCCCGCACTTTCGCAATGCGCTCTCGCTCGAGCGTATCTGCAAGCTTCATCTGGTTGTAGATACCCAGGAACACAACAAAGATAGCGAAACAACCAATAGGCAGCCAGATTTTCAGACCAATTTTCAAGCGATTCAGCATGAAATCCTCAACGATGCAAATTTTCCTCCTGCTATCCTTCCCATTGTTAAATACAGGTAAAATAAATAAGCCAAATGAAACAACATGAGAAAAATTGCGATATTTGCCTTCTGCAAGCCCCCGCGCTTCAAGGAACTCGTGTCATAAATAACAGCTCCATGAAGCACCGCCAATGATCATGCCGCGCCTTCTGTTTCAAGCCTGGCCGGGAACGCCAGAGCCTGAGGCACATAAAGGAAAGACGCCGGCGGGGCAGCCACCGGCGTCCTTCATCAGCATGTCTGTTCTGCACGTATCAGCTAGCCATCTGGCGGCGCAGGGCTGCACGGCGGGCTTCCACATCCTGAACCATATCCGCAAGGAAGGCATCGACCGCCTTGGACAGGTTCTGGGAGACGGACTTCACGTCGCGGGACAAGCTATCGACCATCTCCGCCTCGGTGCGGGTGTCCTGTGCGGTCCGCGTCACGTTGGCGACGCTGGCCGCCACCTGATCGGAGCCATCGGCAGCGATGGTGATGCTCTGGGTGATCTCCCGCGTTGCCGCGCTCTGTTCGCCGACCGCATTCTTGATGGCTGTCGTCATTTCCATCACGGATTCGATTGAGCCGGTGATGCGCTGGATCGAGGTCACAGCCTTGCTGGTCATGCCCTGAACCGAGGTGATCTGGGCGGCGATTTCCTCCGTCGCCCGGGCCGTCTGGTTGGACAGCTCCTTTACCTCGGCGGCCACAACAGCAAAGCCCCTGCCAGCTTCTCCGGCGCGCGCTGCTTCAATGGTGGCATTGAGGGCCAGAAGATTGGTCTGCTCGGCGATGGCGCGGATCATTTCGACAACAACGCCGATCTTGTCCGTCGCCTCAGCCAGGCTCGACACATGTACATCCGTTTCGTGCGCCACTTCGGTTGCGGCAGTGATGGCAGCAGAGGACCGGTCGGACTGGTTGAGGATCTCGGCAATTGCGCTGGACAGCTCTTCGGCGGCAGCGGCCACCGTCTGGACGCTGCGCGAGGACGTGGCAGAGGCCGTTCTTGCCTGATCGGCGGCAGCAAAGGCCTCACCGGACACTTCAGTCACCCGCTGAGCGCTTCCAGCCATGGCTTCCGTCTTCTCGGCAACGGCCCGCATGCTGGCATCGATCATGTTGCGGAAACGGTCGATGATGGCCTCGACCTGCGACTGGCGTCCGCCTTCGAGCAAACGTTCCTGCTCCATTTCCTTTTCCAGCGCCTGACGGCGGCGCGCATTGTCCTGGAACACGGTGCCAGCTCGGGCCAGATCTCCGATCTCGTCGCCCCGCTCAAGCAGCGGCATGACGAAATCCGTCTCGTCTTTGGCCACCCGGCCAAGCGCTGCACGGATCTGGCGCAGGTTGGCGACAATCACACGCAGATTGAGAAGGCTGATGATCACCGTTACGGCAATGGCTGCAGCGGACATGAGCCCGGCGACCAATGCACGGGAGTAGGCTTCGCCTTCCATGGCAGCCACGGTTTCACCGGCTGCCTGGAGCAGGTCGAGCGTCTTGGCACGAATAATGTCAAGCCGGGCCGTCGCCGCATCAAACCACTGCTGTCCCGTCACACCCTGGCCATTGTCTGTCTGCGGTAGTGTAAGAAGCACCTTCCGCCAGTCCTTGACCTGCTGGATGGCACTTCCGGCCATCATCCTGTCAAATGCAGCAGCCTGCTCAGGTGTTGCCAGCATGTGGAAGCTCTGCAGATAGGCTTCGCCTGCAGCAAGCCGGTCCCCAAAGGACAGGAACACCGCATAGTCGGTCACCTCGCCCTTGCCGGCAGCCGCGAACAGGCGCGCACCGATGGCACGTTCAAGCCCGCCAGCCTCTTTGGCCTGAATAAGTGACGTAAACGGCAGCAGTTCCGCCGCCAGACGCGGTTCGCCAGTATCAAGGGCAATCGCGGTGACCGTACCCATCAGGCCGGAGATCAGCCCCGTGTAAGCCTTGAGATTGTCCGCGCCATTGACCGAGCGGGCATCGACTGCGGAACGGTGGCTGGCAACGCTGCGCGGCAGATCTGCCAAGGAGCCGAGCCCGGCAGAAGCATCCCCCCTCGAACCGGCAAAGTTCGTCAGGAAGACCTGCAGCGCCTGCAGATCCGCATCCGTCGCGCTTCTCTGCTTGCCGACAGCCGCCGCTGCTGCCTGGTCATAACCGGATGCGATCAGCACCGCCGTCTGCCCGCGTTCCTTCTGCAGCTCGTCCACCACGGCTTCGATGAGACCGGACACCTCGACGAGAGGCTTCATCTGCTGCATCTTTCGCAGATAAATAAATTCACCCCAGAGATAGTTCCCTGCATAGAGAACAACGGCCAGCAACGGAACGACCGCCATCATGGCGATCTGCATGCGTATATTTCGCATCGAAATTCCCCGTCCATAATTTCGAACCAGAAAACATGAAAAAGAGGGGTAGGCAGTGCAAGTTAACGGGCTACTAATCGTATGCTTCTTGGTGTTCTTTTAGGAATAACTAGGTATTTGGGCTTATTTTACACGCAGGACTGCAGACCCAGCCGCACAACCCTTGTGCCAGAGGTTTGCCGCAGCCAGTGGACGGCAGGCCACTTTTGCCGTATAGGGGGTTCCAACATGACGGGCATGCTGGACATATGAAGGCTGCTCCGCCCCCTTTTCACGAAAGACACACATGATCGAGACGCACGCCGTTGCACCGGCGCTGGCCGCCGCTTTGGCAAAACGGGGCTATTCCAGCCTTACTCCGGTTCAGGAAACCATCCTGGCCGACGCCCCCGCAGACGCCGACCTTCTGGTTTCCGCCCAGACCGGCTCCGGCAAGACTGTTGCCTTCGGCCTCGCCCTTGCTCCGACGCTGCTTGGAGATGATGAACACCTCGGCCAAGCCGGTGCGCCGGTAGCGCTTGCCATCGCACCGACCCGCGAGCTGGCACTGCAGGTCAAGGCTGAGCTGACCTGGCTTTATGAGCAGGCCGGCGCCCAGACCGCGTCCTGCGTTGGCGGCATGGACCCGCGCGCCGAGCGCCGGGCTCTCGAACGCGGCGCCCATATCGTCGTCGGCACGCCGGGCCGCCTGCGCGACCACATCGAGCGCGGCGCCCTCGACCTTTCCGGCATCCGTGCCGTCGTGCTCGACGAAGCGGACGAGATGCTCGACCTCGGCTTCCGCGAGGATCTGGAGTTCATTCTGGACGCCGCGCCGGAAGACCGCCGCACGCTGATGTTCTCGGCCACCGTGCCGAAACCGATTGCCGATCTTGCCCAGCGCTTCCAGCGCAATGCCGTGCGCCTGACCACGATCAGTGGCCGCGAGCAGCATGTCGACATCGACTACATCGCCATGCCGGTCGTGCCGAACGAGCGCGAGAACGCCATCATCAACATCCTGCGCTTCCATGAGGCCCAGAAGGCGATCGTGTTCTGCGCCACCCGCGAGGCGGTGAACCGTCTGACCTCGCGCCTTGCCAACCGGGGCTTCTCGGTCGTGGCCCTGTCGGGCGAACTGAGTCAGGCCGAGCGCAGCCATGCGCTGCAGGCCATGCGCGATGGCCGTGCCCGCGTCTGCGTGGCTACGGATGTGGCCGCACGCGGTATCGACCTGCCGAACCTTGATCTCGTCATTCACGCAGACCTGCCGACCGGCAAGGCCGCCCTTCTGCACCGCTCTGGCCGTACCGGCCGCGCCGGCCGCAAGGGGTCGAGCGTGCTCGTGGTGCCCTTCCCGCGCCGCCGTGCCGCAGAACGCCTGCTGCAACTGGCCGGTGTGAAGGCCGAATGGCGTGAAGCGCCCTCCGCCAATGCCATCCGCGCCCAGGACAAGGCCCGTCTTCTTGCCGATCCGGTTCTGAACGAACCGGCTGAAGAGGAAGATCTGGAGACGGCCCGCGAGCTTCTGGCCGTGCATGATGCCGAGCGCATCGCAGCGGCCTTCGTGCGCCTGTACCAGCTGCGCCTGCCGCCCCCGGAAGAGCTGACGGAAGACAGCTTTGAAGCCCGCGGCCCGCGTGAGCGTGGAGACAGGGGCGACCGTGGCCCGCGTGATGACTTCGGCGGCGGCAAGAGCTTCGAAGTCCGCAACAAGTTTGAAGATGGCGTCTGGTTCCGCCTGTCCCTCGGCCACAAGCACCGCGCCGACCCGCGCTGGCTGCTGCCGATGATCTGCCGCGCCGGCCATGTGACGAAGAAGGAAGTGGGTGCCATCAAGATCGGCAACACCGAAACCCTCTTCGAGATCATGGGTGGCCATGCGGAGAAATATGCCGATGTGATCCGCCGCGATGGCTCCGGCGAGCGCGGTGTGGTGATCGAGCCTGCCGACGTGCGCGGCGGCTTTGCCCCGTCCTTCCGTGGCAATGACGAGGACGGCCCGAGCCGTTATGAGCGTGCCCGAGAGCGCAACACCGGCCGCGGCTTCGGTGGCGGTGCCCCCGCTGGCCGTGGCGGCCCGGCTCCGCGCCGCAGGCGTTTCGAGGACGACGAGCCGCGCCCGACACATCCGGCCTTTGCCCCGATGGACGAAGCCCCGCTCGACCGTGGCCCGAAGCGCGGCAAGCGCGGCCCTGACGGCGGCGGTTTCGGTGGCGCGCCGGCTGGCGAAGGCTTCGCCCCGCGCAAGGGCAAGCCGGCCTTCAAGGACGGCGGTCCGAAGAAGGCCGCCCACCGCAAGGGCGACGGCGTGAAGAAGAAGTCGAAGAAGCACGACGGCTGAATTCAGCCTTCCGGAACCTAAAAGGCCCGCGTCTGTTCAGGATGCGGGCCTTTTGTGTCCGGTCCAGGCGTAAAAAACCGGCTGCCGGTTACTGCTCGTTGACGATCATGGCAATGCGCCAGACCTCGCCATCGGAGACGAGGTGATAGTGGCAGGTGAATTCGAACACACTTTCGCCATCGGCGCTTTCCTGACGCCAGTCGAGGGTCACGAGTGCCGTTGGGCCAGAGATGTGGGCAGAAACCACGTCGAACTCGGAATAGGAGATATTCTCCTTGTCGAGCGCATCCAGCAGGGCGTCGATGTTCTCCGCAAGCTCTTCCTCGTCGTCAAAGACATAGCCCTTTTCCATCTGCCAGATGGTTGCGGGCAGAGAGAAGCAGTCGATGAGCGCCTCTGCATCGGCATCGTTGAAGCCCGCGAGATAATCCTCGAAAAGCTCCGCAATGGCTGCTTCCAGTTCCTGCTCGGCAGGTTCTGCGGTGTCTTCGATCTCGTTCTTGTCCGCCATGGCCGTCTTCCTGGAAGGGCGCGGCAGGTCTGCAGCGCGCCTCAAGCTTAAGTGTCAGTGTCAGCCGGGGCAGAATCGGTTTCGGTTTCATCTTCCCCGTAGCCGATCATATGGAGAGGCCGGGCCTTGCGTCCAACGGTTTCACACCAGTGCACCAGCGCCTCCTCGGCGCCATGCGTGACCCAGGTTTCCGCGGCCCCGGTTTCCAGCACCGTGCGGGTGAGATCGGGCCAGTCCACGTGGTCGGAAATGACCAGCGGCAGTTCGGCCCCGCGCTGGCGGGCTCTGGCGCGCACGCGCATCCAGCCGGAGGCAACCGCCGTCACAGGATCGCCGAAGCGCCGCGCCCAGCGCCCGGCAAGTTCTCCCGGCGGGCACAGCACAATCTCTCCGGCCAGTTCCTTGCCGCGCCTGCCCACCGGCTCGACAAGCCCAAGCGCTATGCCCCGGCTTTGATAGTAGGCCGTGATCTTTTCCAGCGCACCGTGCAGGTAGATGGTCCGGTCATATCCGGCGCGGCGCAGTTCCGCGATGACGCGCTGCGCCTTGCCCAGTGCATAGGCTCCAACGAGATGCGCCCGCTCAGGAAACAAAGCCTGCGAAGCCAGCAGCTTGGCCATTTCCGCGCCCGCATCCGGATGGCGGAAGACTGGCAGACCGAAGGTTGCCTCGGTCACGAAGACATCACAGGGGACAAGCTCAAAAGGCGCACATGTGGGATCTGCCTGCCGCTTGTAATCGCCGGATATGACTGCCCTTGCTCCCCCCGCCTCCAGCACCACCTGCGCCGATCCAAGAACGTGCCCGGCGGGCCGGAGCATCAGCGTTACACCGCCAAGGTCCAACCGCTGTCCATAGGAAAGCATCTGACGCTGACCGCAGAAGCCCTCGCCATAACGCAGGGCCATGATGTCGAGCGTTTCCTGTGTCGCCAGCACTGCCCCGTGCCCAGCCCTTGCATGGTCCGCATGGGCATGGGTGATGATGGCCCGCGCCACCGGGCGCACCGGATCGACATGGGCGTTCGCCTCAGGGCAGAAGAGCCCTTCCGGCGTCAGATGCAGAATACTGGATGCGGCAATGGACATGGGGCAGAAGCATAGGGCCTTCGCGGCCATTTGCCAGAGGCGGTGAGCATGCGGATTATTCCTGTCCCGAAAGAGCTTGGAGCGGCAACCGGCTGACCTATAATCAGAAGCCATGGCCTCAGGCCTTTTCTCTCACAGCCTCAGGCCACGGCCAGCCCTTGCACATGACCGCCTCCCCTCAGGATCAGCTTCTGCCCGAACGGTTCCGCGCCTGGTTTGCTGCGCGCGGCTGGAGCCCGCGCGAGCATCAGCTGGCCCTGCTGGACGTGCTGGGGCGCGGGCAGTCCGCGCTGCTCATTGCCCCGACCGGTGCAGGCAAGACGCTGGCCGGGTTCCTGCCGAGCCTTGTCGAGCTGACGGAACGGGGACGGCCGAAGCCGGGCACAGTTCAGGCGATGCGGCAGGGCGTGCATACGCTCTACATTTCCCCGCTGAAGGCACTCGCCGTCGATATCGCCCGCAATCTGGAAACGCCGGTGGCGGAAATGGACCTGCCCGTGCGGATAGAGACGCGCACCGGCGACACCCCCACCCACAAGCGCCAGCGGCAGAAGCAGGCGCCGCCCGATATCCTGCTGACAACGCCGGAACAGATCGCCCTGCTGCTTTCCGATCCTGCAGCTTCCGGCATGTTCAAGGGTCTGAAGACCATCATTCTTGACGAATTGCATGCGCTGGTCACCTCCAAGCGCGGCGATCTTCTGGCGCTTGGGCTTGCCCGCCTGCGCCGCATTGCCCCGGATGTGCGCCTCGTTGGCCTGTCGGCCACGGTGGCGGAGCCCGATGACCTGCGTGCCTATCTGGTGGCGCAAACGGATCCGGAGCGCCGCTGCCTGAGCGAGCTGGTCACCGTCACTGGCGGCGCAGCGCCGGATATCACCATTCTCGATACTGCGGAGCGTGTGCCCTGGGCCGGGCACTCGGCGCGCTACGCGCTGGATGACATCTACCGGCTTCTCAAGGCGCACCGGGTGACGCTGCTGTTCGTCAACACCCGCTCGCAGGCTGAAAGCCTGTTTCAGGACCTTTGGAAGATCAACGAAGACACCCTGCCCATCGCCTTGCACCATGGGTCATTGGATGTAGGCCAGCGGCGCAAGGTGGAAGCGGCGATGGCCTCGGGTCAGCTCCGCGCCGTGGTTGCCACATCCTCCCTCGACATGGGCATCGACTGGGGCGACATCGATCTCGTCATCAATGTGGGTGCGCCGAAGGGGGCAAGCCGCCTTGCCCAGCGCATTGGCCGTGCCAATCACCGCATGGACGAGCCCTCGCGTGCGGTGCTTGTGCCCGCCAACCGCTTCGAGGTGCTGGAATGCCGGGCTGCGCTGGAAGCTTCCACCAGCGGGGGGCAGGACACCCCTCCCCTGCGGCGCGGCGCATTGGATGTGCTGGCCCAGCATATTCTCGGCATGGGCTGCGCCGGGCCCTTTGATGCCGATGCGCTTTACGCCGAAATCCGCGAGACACAGACCTACCGCCATCTCGACCGGGAAACCTTCGCCCGCGTTCTCGATTTCGTGGCCACCGGCGGCTATGCGCTGAAAAGCTATGACCGCTATGCCAAGCTGAAACAGGGGCCGGACGGACTGTGGCGCATTACCCATCCGCGCATTGCCCAGCAATACCGGCTGAATGTCGGCACCATCGTTGAAGCCCCCATGCTGAAGGTGCGGCTGGTGCGCGGCAAGGAGCAGGGCCGCCGCACACCGCTTGGCCGGGGCGGGCGCGTGCTGGGCGAAATCGAGGAATGGTTCGTGGAGCAGCTCGCTCCCGGCGACACCTTCCTGTTCGCTGGTGAAATCCTGCGCTTTGAGAGCATCATCGAAAGCGAGGCCTATGTCTCGCGCGCCAAGGCCGAAAAGCCGATGGTGCCCTCCTATCAGGGCGGCAAGTTTCCGCTCTCCACCTACCTGGCCGATGGCGTGCGGCGGCTTTTGTCCGAGCCGGACCACTGGCCGGCCTTGCCGGATCAGGTGCGCGAATGGCTGGAGCTGCAGCGGGCCAAGTCCCTGCTGCCCAGCCGCAGCGGCCTGCTGGTGGAGACTTTCCCGCGCGCGGGCAAACATTACCTCGTCTGCTATCCCTTCGAGGGCCGCCTCGCCCATCAGACGCTCGGCATGCTGCTGACACGCCGGCTGGAGCGGCTGGGAGCCAAGCCACTGGGCTTTGTCGCCAATGACTATGCGCTGGCGATCTGGAGCCTGGGGGATCTGGAGCTTCTCATCCGCACGGGCCGCCTGTCCCTTGATGCCCTGTTCGAAGAGGATCTTCTGGGCGATGATCTGGATGCCTGGCTGGCGGACTCCAGCCTTCTGAAGCGCACCTTCCGCTACTGCGCCGTCATTTCCGGTCTGATCGAGCGGCGCCATCCGGGACTGGAGAAATCCGGCCGTCAGGTGACGGTTTCGTCGGATCTCATTTACGACGTGCTGCGCCAGCACGAGCCGGATCACATCCTTCTGCGTGCAACATGGAATGATGCAGCAGAAGGACTTTTGGATATCTCCCGGCTTGGTGAACTTCTTTTAAGGATCAAAGGTCGAATCACGCATACTCAACTCGCAAGAGTTTCGCCCCTCGCCGTTCCAGTTCTGCTGGAAATCGGCAGGGAACCCATCTATGGCGAGGCTCAGGAAAGCATCCTTGCAGAAGCTGCGGATGATTTGATCGGGGAGGCCATGGCATGACGGCGCTCAGACAGCCGGGACAGATGCGGCGCGTAACGCCCGTGTGTCATGATATTGCCGTTGCCGGAACCCAGCTTGGCCTGCACGATAGCGGAATTGCCTGGTGGGCTGAGGAAGCGACACTCATTGTCGCAGATCTGCATCTGGAAAAGGCCTCGTCCCTTGCCCGCCGCGGCGTTCTTTTGCCCCCCTATGATACCGCAGCCACACTGGAACGTCTGGCGCTGGTGATCGAGGCCTTTGATCCGGCGCGGATCATTGCGCTGGGAGACAGTTTCCATGATGCGGAGGGGTCTGACCGGCTCCCGCCATCGTACCGTGCCTTTCTCGCGACGCTGCAGCTCAACCGTGAATGGATCTGGGTCACCGGCAATCATGATCCTGTGGCGCCCGTCCGGCTCTGCGGGGAGTGTGTCGATGAGCTGACGCTGGGCGGCCTCACCTTCCGCCACGAGCCCTCGGAAGATGCAGGCACTGCAAAAGGTGAAGTTTGCGGCCATCTGCATCCGGCGGCCAAAGTGCGCCGATATGGCCGCTCAATCCGCCGCCCCTGCTTTGCCACAGACGGCACACGGCTGGTGCTTCCGGCCTTTGGTGCGCTGACGGGCGGACTGAACGTGATGGACCCGGCCTTTGCGGCCGTTTTCCCGCCTCGCCGTTTTTCGGCTTTCCTGCTTGGCGCAGACCGGCTCTACCCCTTCACCGCCGCCAAGCTGATCGCAGACTGATTTCAGCTGCCGCCCGCTCAATCCCTGCGGAAGACGACACCGGCCAGCCAGCCGGTGAAGACTGCCAGCGCAATCGCCACCAGCCCGTAGAGCGCAGGCTGCTGATGCGCCATGTCGAATGTCATCTGTTCAAAACCAGTCTTCGCCACGGTCAGGCCCTTCTGGTCCTGCGCCAGCAGTTCCCCGTCCTTCAGCAGAAACGTGTCCACCGTATAAACGCCGACGGGTGTCGTTGCAGGAAGCCAGATTGTCGTGCGGAACATGGTGGGCGTCAGGAACTCCACCTTGCCCGGTTGATCCACATATGTCCCATGCTCCTTGCGCAGCCGCAGGAATGCCTGGCGGAAATGCGCCCTCTCCGCCAGCGGCATCTCGGAATCCGCCCGCAAGGGCAGATTGACGTAGCTGGCCCCTATGCTGTTTTCCTCCAGCATCGGCCGCGGCCCCAGATCGCTTGCTGGCTCAGTCGAGGACATCACGTAGAATGATGGCACACCATAAAACGTCTCTGAGTCACGGTTCACCCACAGCACACCAAGGAACCGGCCCTTGCGGCGGGTCGTGACGTTTTCAGGCGGGCCCTTCAGCACAACCGCAAGGTCATAGCCTGCATCAGGCGCGGAGACGCCGGATGGCAATTCCACCTGGCCAAAGACAACGATCTTTGCGCCGGTGAAATTCGAGGCAATGCTGATCGTATCCGCCGACAGAGCCGTCACCAGCCCCTCGGCGCGCGCGCCAGAAGGCAGCAAGGCAGCCGCAAGCAGAAATACAGCCGCAAGATGACGGGGAAGCGAGTGCATCACAGGCCCTCCCCCTTGCGCACGGCGACCGAGTAGTACTCGGCAGGTGTAATGACAAGATCCACAGCAAAACGGACGCCAACCGCCAGCACCAGCAGCGCCAGCAGAAGGCGCAACTGGTCACCCCGCAGTTTCTGCCCCATGCGTGCACCAAACTGCGCCCCGATGACGCCACCGATCATCAGCGTCAACGCCAGCACGATGTCGATCGTCTGGGTGCTCATGGCATGGAACAGGGTGGCCGATGCCATCGTGAAAAGGATCTGCATCAGCGAGGTGCCGATGACGATGCTGGTCGGCATGCGCAGCAGATAGATCATTGCCGGCACCATCATGAAGCCGCCGCCGATGCCGAGCACAGTGCCGAGGAAACCGATGCCCGCTCCCAGCGCGATCACCGGAATGACGCTGAGATAGAGCTTGGACTTGCGGAAACGCACCTTGAGCGGCAATCCGTGGATCCAGTTGTGCTGCCCCGGCCTGCGGGCCGTGCGCACAGTGCCCGCCCTGCGCTGCCGGATGGCACGAAGGGATTCGACCAGCATCAGCCCGCCAACAGTGCCCAGAAAGGTGACGTATGAGAGGGCGATCACCACATCCAGCTGCCCGAGCGACTGAAGGATATCGAAAAGCCAGGCGCCCAGCGCTGAGCCCACAATGCCGGCGCTCAGCAGGATCATCGCCATCTTTATGTCGATTGCCCCGCGCCGCCAGTAGGTCAGCACACCGGATGCCGAGGACGCTACCGTCTGCGTGGTGACCGTTGCCACCGCGACGGCGGGGGGGATGCCGGAGAAAATGAGAAGCGGCGTCAGCAGAAAGCCGCCGCCAATGCCGAAGAGCCCGGACAAAAAGCCCACGGCTCCACCCATGCCGAAGATCATGAACATGTTCACCGAAATCTCGGCGATGGGCAGATACAGTTGCACGGGCTCAATACCGGCTTGCGGCAGCCGCACGAAGCGCGGCGCCTGAACGGAAAGACACGTGTTAAAAGGGCTGCTTTTGCAGCCCTGTCAACCTTGGAATTTCAGCAGCCTGCTCAAGTTCAGACCGAACGTCCGAGCAAGGCCCTGATCAGACCAGCATCCACTGTTCCGGTTACCGGAAGGTTGGCGCTGCGCTGAAAAGCTTCGATCGCCAGACGCGTCTTGGGGCCCATCGAACCATCAGCCGCGCCGGGATCAAAACCGAGCTTCTGCAGCAGGGCCTGCACCTGAAGAATCTCGTTCACTTCCCCGCCCGCGGATGCGTTGACGGGCATGGCTACGGCTGCCTCATCCCATGCCGGGTCCAGAAGAACGGTGTTTGCTGCCGGATTGAGGTCCTTCAGCTTGAATGTCTCAACCGCCAGACGGGCAGCAGCAAGGCCGCTGGCGTCGAGCATGTTGGCCACATCGTCACGCTTGCGGGCAGCTTCCGCATCTCCGCCGCGTGCGGCAATGGCGAACCACTTGTAGCTCTCCACCAGATCCTTCTGCACGCCAATACCCCGGGCATAGAGGATGCCCAGATTGTAGAGGCTGTCTGCAACACCGTGCTCGGCAGCGGACTTGAACCACTTGGCAGCTGCGCTCATGTCCGGCTGGCCTTCCGCGCCCTCAGCATAAATGACAGCGAGGTTGTGCATGGCCTTGGCGTTTCCAGCCTCGGCCGCCTTGAGATAGAGCTCACGGGCCTTGCCAAGATCGCGCGGCACGCCACGGCCTTTTTCATAAAGGCTGGCCAGTCGGTACTGCGCCGGAGCGAGCCCCTTGGCCGCCGCTCTTTCATACCAGCGGGCAGCTTCCGCCAGATCCGGCGTTACACCCTTGCCTTCGGTGTAATGGACACCGATCTGGAATTCCGCTGCTGCATTGCCCGCGGCAGCAGCGCTGCGCAGGGCCATCGGACCAGCCGTATCCGGAGGCAGGGCACCGGCATCAGCACCGGACTGCGGATCAGCCGCAGCAAGGCTGGCGGGTGGCTGCTGCTGCGGCCCGGTGACAAAAGGTGTATCGCCGAACTTGCCGCTGATTGCAGGCGGCGCAAAGGCAAGATCAGGCGCCATTTCCGGTGTCTGACCAGAAGGCTGTGCGGAGACCGCTGGCGGAACCTGGGCGGCAGGCTTCTGGTCCAGAGGCATGGCCTCACCGGCTGGCGGTGTCACATTGCGCGCGGGCGCTTCTGCCACCTGCGTCTGCCCGGCCGTTGAACCGGGCTCTGCCGTGGCCGCATCGAGAGCATCGGCAATGTCCTCCTCGGTCAGCTCCAGAACGGGCTGCGTGCCGGTTCCGCCCGAAGCTTCAGCCAGCTGCTTGCCTTCGTCCTGAGCATCGGGCGCCGATGCCGTATCGCCGTCCCCGGTCGACAGACGGAAGACCTGCAACGTGCCGATTGCCAGAACGACCGCTGCCGCTGCCAGCAGGATCGCACGCTTGCGGCCGGTGCCAAACAGGCTGCTGCTGCCGCTGCCTGCGGTTTTTTCGTCGCGGATACCGGCGGCAAGGCCAGCCAGATCGAGGTCACCGGCAACCTTGCCCTCACGCGCCGAAGCCGTCTGCGGCTTGCCCACGATAGGCTCGATCTTGGCGCGGCCGGAGCTCTCCACAGACGCTTTTTCCGGCTTGCGGACTTCATCCTGCGCGGCATTCTTGGCTGCCGCCTTGACCGTATCCCTGCGCAGGGCACGGCGGAACCAGCTGGCGCGGCTATCGCTGGCAGCGTCGCCATCTTCATCCTGCTCAAGCTTGGCCTGCTGCTGAACTTCGGCGGATGCTGCATGGGCCGCACGGCGGGCAGCGGCAATGAAATCGGCCTTGCGGTCACGGGTGCGGTCGCGCGGACGCTCGCTTTCACCGGCAGCGGAGGCACTCAACGGCAGCCCGGGCAGCGGAGAACTGCGGGTACTGCTGCCTTCCCCACCCTGGCGGGAGGCCGGGCCACGGCCCAGCGTGTTCCGCTCCAGCGAGTCAAGCCGGTCGGTGATGCCGGTCAAAATGGACTGAACGCCATCAAAGGTGTTGCGTGTCCGCGTCTCTGACCCCTGCGCGGCGTCCATAAGACGGCGCAGATCATCACGCAGCGCCCCGATGGCGCCATCATATTCGTCGGTGGCCGGAGCCTTTTCCATCACGGCGCGGCGGGCGGCCTTTTCAGCCACCTCGATCACTTCCTCGCGGGTGGCCCGCAGGTTGTTCTCGATGCGCGACAGCACCTTCTCGATACCAGCAACGCTGGACAGGCGCCCTTCCGTTGCCTGCAGCTGATCCGCCAGCGCACTGATCTTGCCAGTGATCTGGTCAAGGCGGCGGTCATCGAAGCTGTCACCGCCGCGGGAGACTGCGTCCGCCAGTTCGCTGATGCGCGCTTCAAGCGCCGCCACGGAGGGCGCAGGCTGCTCGACCGAACGGCGGATACCGGCGATCTCGCTGCGCAGCGCGGCCATGTCCTCAGCCGTCACGCTGTCACGCGGTGCGGACAGTCGGCCAGACAAATCCGAAATCTGCCGCTCAAGCTGGGCCAGCATCTGCGCTTCAAAGGCACTGCCCTCGCCGAAGGACGGCAGGTTCACGGGCTGGCTGGCACGTTCCTCAATGCGGGCAATCTGGCTGTGAATGCCGTCGAGCCGGTTCTCCAGCTCGGCAAAGGCGCGGTCATAGGCAGGCTGCGCCGTGCCGCCTTGTTCGATGCCGGAAAGCCTGTCCATGATTTCGTCGAGACGGTTGTCCACCTGGCCGAAGCGGGCATCATCGCGCCCCGCGCGGCCGTCCTCGCGCGACAGCATGCCGAAGATCTCCTCCAGCCGCCCGTTGAGGCGGTCAAGAGCTTCGGCATCCGGCATGCGGTCTTCCATCGCAGACAGGCGGTCATCAAGGCCGCGCTGCTCGCGCGCCAGAATTTCCAGCTCGTCCAGGCGGCTGGCGACAAAGCGGATGCGGTCATCCACCGAACCGATGAGCCCGGTGAAATCGACCTGCTCGACCAGACGGCGCATGTCGCGTAGTTCCTGCCGCAGCGGCTCGATATCCGGGCGGGCATGGGAGCGCAGCAGGCTTTCCACCCGGTCGGAGATATCGCCCACCCGGCCTTCCAGTACCATCAGATGCTCGGCGCGCGGCAGCGAGGCAAGGCCGTCCTCGATTTCCACCAGACGGGCGCTGAGATTGCGCACGACACGCGGATCAACGGCAGAACGGGTGAGCTCGTCCAGCCGCTGCACCACATGGGCGTAACCCATTTCCAGCGACTTCAGCGTGCCATCCACATTGGTCTGACCGATCAGCGTCTTCAGGCTGGAAATCTCGCCGCGCAGTTCCTTCGCCAGACGGTCGTTGCCACCTCCGGCGCGCAGGCCCTCGACCATTTCCGCCAGACGGCGCATCTCAAGCCGGTCGCTGTCATCGCGGCGGGCGGCAGGCATGTTGCCAATGGCTTCGCGCAGGGAACCGATTTCCTGCCGCACCACATCCAGCGCCTCTTCCTGCGGGTGGCGCAGGGCGTCAATGCGGCGGGCCAGATCCTGATAGAGGTGACGGGACTGCTCCTCTCCCTCACGGGCGGCCTGCCCGGCCGCAGTACGGCGCGGGGCGGGGCGGGAACGGGTGTCCTGTGCCTCGAAGTCTTCCTCGATCAGCCGCTCCAGCGGGCTGCCACGGCGGCGCGGCTGTGCCGGGGCACGGCGCGGGGCGCGGGCTGCAAGATCGTCTTCGTCATCCAGTTCCGCACCGGCTGCCAGTTCATCGAAGTCATAACCGGGCACGCCACGGCCCTTCTTCGGCATCGCGGCACGCTGGGGCTGGGGACTGCGGGGCTGAGGCCGTACAGAAGCACGGGCGCGCGCCTCATCTTCGTAGTCCTCATCCTCGAATTGAGATCCGTAAACGCTGCTGCCGAAGTCTGCCTCATCGTCCGCCGCTTCATGGGGCCGGACGGGCGCGGACAGGGTTTCCACACGGCGGTCCAGACGCTCCAGCGCCTCGAGAACGGCGTCGATCCGGCCGGACGCAGCCGGGCGGGCGGGGGCAGCCTCACGGCGCGCGCGCGCGGACCGTTCGCCCTGCTCTGCGGCGTCATGGGCCGGGCGGCGGCGGCTTTCTTCGGGCTTGCGGCGGGCTCGCTGACGGCTGTTCATCAGACGGTCCAGCTCGCTTGCCACCTCTTCCAGTTCCTGCGCAGTGTCGGAGGCATGGCTTGTCCGGCCAATGCTGCCGGCAGCAGTGGAGGTGCGCGTCAGCCGCTCGACACGCTCCTGCGGACGCTCTGCCCGCAGGCCATAGCCCGCATCAAAGCCGTCATCCTCTTCGTCATATCCCGGACCATCCCAGCCGTCATGGCTACGCCGGGCATATCCCGCGTCATGACGTACGCTGCCGCTTTCAGGCTTGCGGGTTTTCCAAGAGGACATTGACTGGACCTGGCCTTGCGGTCGTGCTGACCATTGAACACAAGAGATGCTGCAGAAGCCCGGAACGCGATACTGACTTGGCAACGAAGCAATTGATGAATCTTTGTCGTGTTAGGGTAAACACCGCGTTAACTGGCACTGCATGTTGCAACAGCAGGCCACTGGAAACGCGCTCCGGCGGGGCTGTGTCTCAAAAAATTGCGTAAGGTCACTGGACCGTTCCGTAAACGTAAGGTAAGGCAGTGACAAGCAAGCGGCCTCACGCCCATCCCCCTCAAGGGCTGTGATGCCAAGGGCAGCCGCCCGCATGCACGTCAGAATTTCCTCAGTACAGCAGGTTCGGCCACGAGCGGACGGACAGGACAAGGCAATGAGCGAAGCACTTTCCATTCAGGACGGCAACGAGATTGCCGATGTCGTAGCCGCAGCCGACGACAGCACCAAGAAGACCCAGTTCACAATCGGCGACCTTGCCAAGGAATTCGGCGTAACACTGCGCACCTTGCGTTTCTATGAGGACCGGGGCCTGCTGAACCCCAAGCGTGATGGCCTCAACCGCGTTTACACCCGCCGTGACCGCGCCCGCCTGAAGCTCGTCGTCATGGGCAAGCGGGTTGGCTTCTCCCTGTCCGAGATCCGCGACATGCTGGATCTCTATGACCTGCGCGACGGCCAGGTGACCCAGCTGCGCGTCGCACTCTCCCGCTTCAACGAGCAGATCGCCGTGCTGGAAACCCAGCGCAAGGACATTGATCAGGCGATTGAAGAACTGTCGCGCACCGTCGCAATCGTCTCCGGAATGTTGAAGCACAAGGAAAACGAAGGCGGGGAGTGATCCCGGTCCGGCCGCCATTTTCTCCTGGCGGCAGCAAAACAGCGTGCAAGACCATCAAAACCGGGGCCCTCGCTCCGGTTTTTCGCTTTTCGTGACACGGTTTTCATTCATTTCACGCAAAAACAGGCGTACCTTCCCCAAGGACATGGCTTGCCCGCCCGAAAATTGAGACGTATATATCGGGAGAGGTGACGTTTACGGAAACGTCAACTGCCAACGGTTACGTTCTGGGAGGAATTGATGCCGGCTTACCGTGCTCCCGTCGAGGACACCCTCTTCCTGCTCAACGATGTGTTCGGCTACGAACGCTACAGCAATCTGCCAGGCTTCGCTGATGCGACGCCGGATCTGGTGGAAGCCATCCTGCGCGAAGGCGCCAAGTTCTGCGAGGAAATCGTCCAGCCCCTGAACCAGACCGGTGACCGGGAAGGCTGCACCCGCCATGAAGATGGCCGGGTGAGCGCACCCAAGGGCTTCAAGGCTGCTTATGACGCCTATTGTGAAGGCGGCTGGGGCGGGCTGTCGGTCAGCCCGGACTTCGGCGGTCAGGGCCTGCCGCACACGCTGGCCATGATCATGGCCGAATACATGTCTTCCGCCAACATGGCCTTTGCCATGTATCCGGGCCTGACGGCTGGCGCCATCGCCGCCCTCACCCTGCATGGCACGGATGCGCAGAAGGAAATCTATCTGCCGAAGATGGTGGCGGGCACCTGGACCGGCACGATGAACCTGACCGAGCCCCATTGCGGCACGGATCTGGGCCTCATCCGCACCAAGGCAGTGCCGCAGGGCGACGGCAGCTATGCCATCTCCGGCACCAAGATCTTCATTTCCGCCGGTGAGCACGACATGGCGGAGAACATCATCCACCTGGTCCTAGCCCGCATCGAGGGCGCGCCGGAGGGCGTGAAGGGCATCTCGCTCTTCGTCGTGCCGAAATTCGTTCCCGCCGCCGACGGCACGCCGGGCGAGCGCAACGGCGTGTCCTGTGGCTCCATCGAGCACAAGATGGGCATCCACGGCAATGCCACCTGCGTCATGAACTATGACGGCGCCCGCGGCTGGCTGGTCGGCGAGGAGCACAAGGGCCTGCGCGCCATGTTCACCATGATGAACGAGGCCCGCCTCGGCGTCGCGGTACAGGGTCTGGCCCAGTCCGAAGTCGCCTATCAGAACGCCGTCATCTATGCCAAGGACCGCATTCAGGGCCGCGCCCTGACCGGGCCGAAGGCTGCAGACAAGGCGGCTGATCCGATCATCGTGCATCCGGACGTGCGCCGCGTGCTCATGTCGATCCGCTCCTTCAACGAGGCGGCCCGTGCTCTGGTGCTGTGGACTGCCCTGAAGGGCGACGTGTCGCACCGCTCCGAAGACGAGGCCGAGCGCATCAAGGCCGACGACATGATGGGGCTCATGACTCCGGTTCTGAAGGGCGTGCTCACAGATACCGGCTTTGCCAATGCGGTCAACGCCCAGCAGATGTTTGGCGGCCACGGCTATATCGCCGAATGGGGCATGGAGCAGTTCGTCCGCGATGCCCGTATCGCCATGATCTACGAGGGCGCCAACGGCATTCAGGCGCTGGACCTCGTCGGCCGCAAGCTTCCGGCCAATGGCGGGCGTGCCGTCATGGCCTTCTTCGAGGAGGTTGGCGCCTTCCTGAAGGCCCACAAGGAAGACGAGGCGCTGGCGCCCTACACCAAGCCGCTGAAGCAGGGGCTCGATCATCTGCAGGCCGCGACGATGTGGTTCATGCAGAACGCCATGAGCAACCCGGACAACGCGGGCGCAGGCTCCACTGACTACATGCACCTCTTCGGGCTGGTCGCCCTTGGCTACATGTGGGCGCAGATGGCCAAGGCAGCGCAGGCAAAGATCGCCAGCGGCGAGGAGACCGAGCGTTTCGAGGCCAAGCTGACCTTCGGGCGCTACTTCATGGAACGGACCATGCCGGAAACGGGTGCGCATCTCGCCCGCATCACCAGCGGCTCCGGCACCATGATGGCCCTTGCGGCGGACGCATTCTAAGTCTCTGATACGCCATAGCCCCGGACATCATGCCCGGGGCAGCCCCGCAAGAGAAAAGCCCGCCGCTGCGGGCTGGAGGTTTCATGGCCGAGTATGTCCTGCATTGTTTCGCCCAGTCCGGCAACGCCTACAAGGTTGCCCTCATGCTCCAGCTTGCCGGAGCGGAGTGGGAGGCCCGTTTCTGCGACTTCTTCAACGGCGCCACCCGCACGCCGGAGTTCCGCGCTGAAGTGAACGAAATGGGCGAGATTCCAGTGCTGGAACACAAGGGCCTGAAGCTCAGCCAGTCTGGCGTCATTCTTGATTATCTCGCCGAAGAACTGGGCGAGTTCGGCGCCCACACGGAAGACGAGGCCCGTGAAATCCTGCGCTGGGTGCTGTTCGACAACCACAAGCTCACCAGCTACACCGCAACGCTCCGTTTCCTGCGCCAGTTCGCCAAGACCGGCGAGACGCCGGTGACGGCCTTCTTCGAGGCGCGGGCCAAGTCCGCCTATGCCATTCTCGACAAGCATCTGGAAGGGCGCCGTTTCGTGGCGGCGGACCGTCCGACGACGGCGGATCTGTCCCTGTGCGGCTACCTCTTCTGGCCCGAAGAGATCGGCATCGACTTTGCCCCCTACCCCAACATCGCCCGCTGGCTGGATGCAATCCGCGCCCTGCCCGGCTGGGTGCACCCTTATGAACTCATGCCGGGGCACCCGCTGCCCGCCAAGGCCTGACAAGAAACACATCAGGAGGAAACCATGCCCGAGGCCTATGTATTCGACCATGTGCGCACCCCGCGCGGGCGCGGCAAGAAGGACGGCAGTCTGCACGAGGTAACCGCTGTCCGCCTTGCCGCCACCGCGCTGGAGGCACTGCGCGACCGCAACAAGCTGGACACCCGTCAGGTGGACGATCTGGTGCTGGGCTGCGTCGATCCCATTGGCGAGGCTGGCGGCGACATCGCCCGTGCGGCGGTGTTTGCGGCTGGTTATAACAACTCGGTCCCGGGCATGCAGATCAACCGCTTCTGCGCTTCTGGCCTTGATGCGGTGAACATGGCCGCCGCGCAGGTCATGTCCGGCCAGCACCAGCTGGTCGTGGCAGGCGGCGTGGAAAGCATGAGCCGCATCGGCATCGGCGCCTCAGGCGGTGCCTGGCCAGTCGATCCGCAGGTGGCCCTGCCCTCCTATTTCATGCCGCAGGGCGTCTCGGCGGATCTCATCGCCACCAAATACGGCTTCACCCGCGACGACTGCGACGCCTATGCGGTGGAAAGCCAGAAGCGGGCGGCAAACGCCTGGGACAAGGGCTATTTCAACAAGTCGGTTGTGCCGGTGAAGGATGTCAACGGCATCACCATCCTTGGCCGTGACGAGCACATGCGCCCCGGCACGGACATGCAGTCGCTGGCCTCGCTCAACGCCTCCTTCGAGATGATGGGCGCAATGGGCGGCTTTGATGCGGTGGCCATTGCCGCCCATCCGGAGCTGGAAAAGGTGCGCCATGTGCACCATGCGGGCAATTCCTCCGGCATCGTTGACGGCGCCGCCGCCGTGCTGATCGGCTCGCGCAAGGCTGGCAAGTCGGCTGGCCTCAAGCCCCGCGCCCGCATCCGCGCCTTCGCCAACATCGGCTCGGAGCCCGCGCTGATGCTGACCGGCCCGGTGGATGTGACGGAAAAGCTGCTCGCCAATTCCGGCATGAAGCTGAAGGACATCGACCTGTTCGAGATCAACGAGGCCTTCGCCTCCGTGGTGCTGCGCTACCGGCAGGCCTTCGACCTTGATCCTTCGGTCGTCAACGTCAATGGCGGAGCCATCGCGCTCGGCCACCCGCTGGGCGCCACCGGCGCCATGATCCTCGGCACGGTTCTCGATGAACTGGAACGCCGCGACCTGAACACTGCCCTTGTCACCCTCTGCATCGGCGCCGGCATGGGCACGGCGACGATCATCGAGCGCGTGTGACAAGAGACCGGAGGAGACAAGCCATGACCTACAAGAACTTCACTCTTGAAACCGGCGCTGACGGCATCGCCCTGATCACCTGGGACATGAAAGACAAGTCGATGAACGTCATCGACATGTCCGTGATGGACGATCTGGAGGCCATCGTTGCCCATGTAGCGGCCACGGAAACCATCAAGGGGGCCATCATCACATCCGGCAAGGCCGCCTTCTCGGGTGGTGCGGACCTGACCATGCTGGAAGGCCTGCTCAAGGGCTTCCATTCGGAGCGCGCGAAGGACCAGGAAGCTGCCGCAAAGGCGCTGTTCGAGGGCTCGCGCCGCCTGTCGCTGATCTACCGGAAGCTGGAGACCTGCGGCAAACCCTTCGTTGCTGCCATCAACGGCACCTGCATGGGCGGCGGCACCGAGCTGGCCCTTGCCTGCCACGCCCGCGTGGCCGCCGAAGACGACAGCTTCAAGATGGGCCTGCCGGAAGTGAAGGTCGGCCTCTTCCCCGGCGCTGGCGGCACCCAGCGCGTCATGCGCATGACCGACGCGCAGGCCGGTCTTCAGTTCCTGCTGCAGGGCCAGACCCTGCGCGCCGCCAAGGCCAAGCAGATGAAGCTGGTGGACGAGACGGCAGCGCCGAAGAAGCTTGTGGAGACCGCCCGCAAGATGCTGCAGGCAGGCGTCAAGCCGGTGAAGCCGTGGGACGAGAAAGGCTTCAAGCTGCCGAACGGCCCGGTCTATTCCCCCGCCGGTTTCCAGTTCTGGCCCGCCGCCAACGCCATCTACCGGCGTGAGACCCACGACAACTATCCCGGCGCCCGCGCCCTGCTGAAGTCTGTCTTCGAGGGGCTGCAGCTGCCGATGGATCTCGCCCTGCAGGTGGAAAGCCGCTATTTCGCCAATGTGCTGCAGAGCCCGGAAGCAGCGAACATGATCCGCTCGCTCTTCGTCTCCATGCAGGAGCTGAACAAGGGCGCCCGCCGTCCGCAGGACGTGAAGCCCAACAAGATCAAGAAGATCGGCGTGCTTGGCGCAGGCTTCATGGGCGCGGGCATCGCCTATGTCACGGCCAAGGCCGGGATCGACGTGGTGCTGATCGACCGGGATCAGGCCGCCGCAGACAAGGGCAAGGCCCATTCGGACGAGCTGATGAGCAAGGCCGTCTCACGCGGCCATGCCACGGCCGACGAAAAGGAGAAGCTGCTCGCCCGCATCACCCCGACGGACAACTATGACCTTCTCGCCGACTGCGATCTGGTGATCGAGGCCGTGTTCGAGGATCGGGAAGTCAAGCGCGTGGTGACGGAAAAGGCAGAAGCGGCGATGAAGACCCGCGCCATCTATGCCTCCAACACCTCCACGCTGCCGATCACCTCGCTGGCGGAAGCCTCGTCCCGCCCGAAGAACTTCATCGGAATCCATTTCTTCTCGCCCGTCGACAAGATGATGCTGGTGGAAGTGATCCTCGGCAAGAAGACCTCGGACAAGGCACTGGCCATGGCGCTGGACTACATCAAGGCCATCAAGAAGACGCCGATCGTCGTCAACGACAGCCGCGGCTTCTACACATCGCGTGTGGTTATGACCTACATCCGCGAAGGCCTGATGATGCTGGCCGATGGCGTTCCGGCGGCCATGATCGAGAATGCGGGCAAGATGGCAGGCATGCCGGTCGGCCCGCTGTCGCTGGGCGATGAAGTGGCACTGGATCTGGCCTGGAAGATCGTCTCGGCCACCCGCAAGGACCTTGGCGTCAACTATGTGGAAGGCCCGCTCGACAACATCCTTGAAGAGATGGTGGTCAAGCGCGAGCGTTTCGGCCGCAAGAACGGCAAGGGCTTCTACGACTACGCAGGCAAGGAAAAGAGCCTGTGGCCGGGCATTCCGGAAGTCGTGGGCAAGCCCAAGGCAGCCGATCACTTCAACATCGAGGAGCTGAAGCAGCGGCTTCTGGTGATGCAGGCGCTGGAAACCGCCCGCATCTTCGAGGAAAAGTGCCTGACGGACGTGCGCGAGGCCGACGTCGGCTCGATCCTCGGCTTCGGCTTTGCCCCTTACACCGGCGGCACGCTGAGCTACATCGACATGATGGGTACGCACGCCTTCGTGGAGCTTTGCAAGAAGTTCACCAAGAAGTGGGGCCCGCGCTTCAAGCCTAACCGCCTGCTGCGCGAAATGGCCAAGACCAACGAAACCTTCTACAGCAAGTTCCCGCCCAAGGCCGAAGCTGCCATCACGGCGGATGCAGCCTGACAGGTTCTGTTAGTTAACCTCGACGCCCGGCCACGTGCCGGGCGTTTTGCTTTTTTAGCCGCTCATCGATGCGAAGCGGTGATGGAACGGGCATGTCGCGAGGCTGCCCCTCTGGAGAGATCACGGCATGGATGCCATGGTCGAGCCATGGCATCCATGCCGTTACCCGTCATCACGAGAAGCGGTGCGCCCTGCCCCAAAAACAAAACCGCCGCAGCCCTTGCAGGCTGCGGCGGCTCAAAACGTCAAAACTTCAAAGGCTCAGGCAGCCAGTTCACCGCTGAGGGCCTTGGCGATAAGCGCGCGGGTTTCGGCGATGCCGTAGAGCGCCACGAAGGAGCCGAAGCGCGGGCCCTGCTCGAGGCCCAGCAGCACCTTGTAGAGCACCTGGAACCAGGCCACCGACACACCGGGGCCACCGTCCGGGCTCTTCTTCGTGTGATCCTGATACCGCTCGATCTTGCGCGCCACATCCAGCACAGCGTCCTGAATGGTGTTGCCATCGGCACCGGCCGGCAGGGCAGCCAGCGCGGCATCGAGGGCTTCGAGAGCTGTCCGCTCCACATCGTCCGGAGCGCGGAACTGCTTGGACGGCTTAACGAAGTCATCGAAGTAGCGGATTGCATAGGTGACGAGTTCGTCCAGCTTCGGATGGGTGTCCTTTGTCACGCCCGGCGCATAGCGGGTGATGAAGGCCCACAGCACGTCCTTGTTCTCGGCGTTGGAAGCCGAGACGAGGTTCAGCAGCATGGCGAAAGGCACCGGCGAGCTGATTTCCGGCACGTTGCCGGAATGGATGTGCCAGGCCGGGTTCATCAGCTTCTGTTCCGGCGTCATCTCCGCGAACTTGCCCGCAAAGGCGAGATACTCATCCACGGCACGCGGGATCACGTCGAAATAAAGCTTCTTCGCGGTCTTCGGCTTCTGGAACATGTAGAGCGCAAGGCTCTCCGGCGAGGCGTAGGTCAGCCATTCGTCGATGGTCAGACCGTTGCCCTTGGACTTGGAGATCTTCGAACCGTCATCAGCCAGGAACAGCTCGTAGACGAAATGCTCCGGCGGAGTGCCGCCCAGCACCTGACAGATGCGGTCATAGACCGGCATGTTGGGGCCGTGGTCCTTGCCGAACATCTCGAAGTCAACGTTGAGCGCAGCCCAGCGGGCGCCGAAGTCCGGCTTCCACTGCAGCTTCACCTTGCCGCCGGTGACCGGCAGTGTCACGTCGGTGCCGTCCTCATCCTCGAACGTGATGGTGCCTTCGCGGGCATTCACGTCTTTCATCGGCACGTAGAGCACGCGGCCGGAAATGGGCGAGATCGGCAGGAACGGGCTGTAGGTGGCACGGCGCTCTTCGCCGAGCGTCGGCAGCATCACATCCATCAGTTCCTGATACTTCTCAACGGCCTTCAAGAGAATGCCATCCAGCTTGCCGGACTTGTAATACTCGGTCGCGCTGGCGAATTCGTATTCAAAGCCAAAGGTGTCGAGGAAGCGGCGCAGCATGGCGTTGTTGTGGTCGCCAAAGCTCTTGTAGTCCCCGCCGAAGGGGTTCGGCACCACCGTCAGCGGCATCTGCAGATAGGGCTTCAGCGCTTCCTGATCCGGCACGTTTTCCGGGATCTTGCGCATGCCGTCCATATCGTCGGAGAAGCACAGCAGACGGGTCGGGATCTTGTCTTCGGTGAGGATGCGGAAGGCCGTGCGCACCATGGTCGTGCGCGCCACCTCGCCGAAGGTGCCGATGTGGGGCAGGCCCGAGGGGCCGTAACCCGTTTCGAACAGGACCGGGATCGAGGGATCACGTTTCTCGATGCGCTTCACCAGTTTGCGGGCTTCCTCGAACGGCCAGGCCTTGGAGGTCCGGGCCGCCTCGACAAAAGCGGGCGACAGGTCAAGCGCAGGGAGGGAACGTTCACTCATAATCTCAGATGGTCCGTGATGTTTTCGGGAATCCGGTTCCGTTGCCCGCGTGATCCTGCGGGCGGCCGGAGCGCGGACACTAGAAAAGGCGCGGGCTTGCGTCAATCAAACTCTGCCTGCGGGACGGCCACGGAGGCACAATTATTTACGGCCCTTCTTGAAGGCGGCCTGCCGAAGCATTACCCATTGAGCCTTGAAACTGTTCAACAGGACCGTGCAGCCACAATGAGCAAGCCGTTCAGCATCCAGGAAGCCCTGATCTATGTCATGGTCATCACATCGGCCTCCGATGGGCTGATGACCGATAATGAGCTTGCCACCATCGGCGATGTGACCCGCATGCTGCCGGTCTTTGATGGCTTCGACCCGGCCAACGTGCTGCCTGCGGCCCAGCGCTGCACCCAGCTGCTGCAGGCCGAGGACGGCATGAATGACGTGCTGACCATCATCGCCGAAACCCTCCCGCACCTGCTCTATGACACAGCCTATGCGCTGGCGGTGGAGGTCGCGGCTTCCGACATTGCGGTCTCGAAGGAGGAAATGCGCATCCTGCAGATCCTGCGTGACCGGTTCCGCCTCGACAAACTGACCTGCGCCGCCATCGAGCGCGGCGCGATCGCCCGCTACCGCCTCGCCTGAGAGGCCTCCGGCGGAGCGGGCTTGTGCGGAGTGGGTTTCAGTTCAGAAACCCGCGCCGGTTTGGAGTGTCCAGCGAGAAGGGCGGGATGGAGACATTCATCATGCGCCCGTCCGGCAGCTCCATCAGATAGGCGCCTTCCATGATGCCGGAGGGCGTCGTCAGCGGGCAGCCGGAGGAATATTCAAAGGCTTCGCCGGGCTTGATCACCGGCTCTTCCCCGACCACGCCAGGCCCTTCCACTTCCTGCATCTGACCGTTGCCGTCCGTAATCAGCCAGTGGCGGCGGCGCAGCTGTACCGGCACATCCCCGAGATTGACGATCTCGACGGTATAGCCCCAGACATAGCTCCCCTCCTTCCGGCGAGGACTGGTCCGCCAGATAGAACGGTCCGACTGTGACCTGTATCCCGTTGGTAACGGCCCGGTACATGGCCTTCCGGCTCCTCAACAATTCGTGAAGCGGAACAGGCTGTTGCCGGCTCCGCGTATCATTTTCAAGATATAGAGCGCCGCAACGCACCCGAAAAGTGCAGCCGTGAAAATGACTGACGGGGTGGAGCGCTTTCAAGCACTCCACCCCGTGCTGATATCGTTCCGTGCTCAGCGGGCTGCCGCCAGCGCCCGCTCGATGTCCTCGAGAAGGTCCAGCGGATCTTCGAGGCCCACGGACAGGCGCAGCATGCCTTCGGTGATGCCCAGTTCCAGCCGCGCCTCTTCGGCAACACTCTTGTGCGTTGTCGTGGAGGGATGAGTGATCAGACTCTTGGCGTCGCCCAGATTGTTGGACAGCTTGATCACTTCCAGCGCGTTGGTGAAGGCGAAGGCTGCTGCCTTGCCGCCCTTCAGCTCGAAGGCCAGCATGGTGGAGCCGCCGCGCATCTGCTTGCGGGCAACAGCGGCCTGCGGATGGTCGTCACGGCCCGGATAGATCAGGCGGGCAATGGCAGGGTCGCCCGCCAGACGGTCCGCAATGCGGGCCGCGCTGGAAGACTGCTGGGCGACGCGCAGCGGCAGCGTCTCCAGCCCCTTCAACAGCACCCAGGCATTGAACGGGCTCATGGCTGGGCCGGTGTGCTTGACCAGCGGCAGTACTTCTTCCTCGATCCACTTGGCATCGGAGAGGACGACACCGCCAAGGCAGCGGCCCTGACCGTCGATGTGCTTGGTGGCCGAATAGACCACAACATCGGCACCCAGCTTCAGCGGCGACTGGAAGATTGGCGTGGCAAAGACGTTGTCGATGATGACGCGGGCGCCAACGGCATGAGCGATTTCCGCCACGGCGGCGATATCGATCACATCCAGCGTCGGGTTGGTCGGGCTTTCCAGGAACACGGCCTTGGTGCCCGGCTTCACGGCAGCGCGCCACTGGTCAAGGTCGGTGCCATCTACAAGCGTGCTGGTGACGCCAAAGCGCGGCAGCAGGGTCTCGACAATGTAACGGCAGGAACCGAAAAGCGCCTTGGCAGCCACAACATGGTCACCCGCCTTGACCGAGGCCATCAGCGCCAGATTGACGGCGGCCATGCCGCTGGCGGTGCCGATGGCCGCTTCGGCTTCTTCCAGCTCGCACATGCGCTGCTCGAACATGGCAACGGTGGGGTTGGAATAGCGCGAATAGACATAGCCCGGATCCTCGCCGTTGAAGCGCGCTTCCGCTGCTTCCGCATTGGCGTAGACAAAGCCTTGCGTCAGGAAGATGGCTTCGGACGTTTCGCCGTGCTGAGAGCGGATGGTTCCGCCATGGACCAGACGGGTGGCCGGACGCAAGGGGCGGGAGGACGGGGTATCGGATGCGCTCATCGGTCTTCGCTCCAGAAACAAAAAACCGGCCATAAAGGCCGGGTGTTTCTCCCCGGCCTCTTTAGCAACTTGTTTAACGTGGCTGCAAGCCGGCCGGCTCAAATCACCACGGATCCTGTTCCGCCAAATACGCCATTCAGGGCCTGCGGTCAATCTTTGCCAGCGGTGAACCAGCCATGAAAGGGTTGGCCAAGGCCCTGCCATCGGCTAATGACAGCGCAGAGGAAGATAACGTCCCTCCCCGGCTCCCCCCGGGCTCCACGAAAGGCTTGTCATGCGCCCAGACGGCATTCTGCCCGCCCACATGATCGAGGACATGTTCCGCGCCGGAACGATCCGCAGCGAGCTGGCGCCAGTTGACGGCCAGATCCAGCCGGCAAGCCTTGACCTGCGTCTTGGCGGGCTCGCCTACCGGGTGCGCGCCAGCTTCCTGCCGGGCAATAACGTCAGCGTTGCGGACAAGCTGGATGCCTTTGCGCTGCACAGCATCGACCTGACACGTGGCGCTGTGCTGGAAACGGGCTGCGTCTACATCGTGCCGCTGCAGGAAAGCCTCGCCCTGCCCGATGCTATCTCAGCCACGGCCAACCCGAAAAGCTCCACCGGCCGGCTTGATGTCTTCACCCGCGTCATAGCCGATGGCGGGCGCGCCTTTGACACGGTGCCTGCCGGTTACAACGGGCCGCTCTATGCGGAAATATCGCCGCTCACCTTCCCCATTCTGGTGCGCAGCGGTTCGCGCCTGTCGCAGATCCGCTTCCGCGCCGGTGAACCGCTGATCCCGGACAGCGAGCTGGAAGACGTGCATGCGCGCCTGCGCCTTGTCTCCGGCGGCATGGAACGCATCGGCGGCGGCGTGCAGCTGTCCATCGATCTGGAAGGCTCCGGCGATGGCAGCCTTGTCGGCTACCGCGCCAAGCATCACACAGGCGTCATCGACGTGGACCTGAAGGACGCGCATCACCCGCTGGATTTCTGGGACCCGATCTACCGGCGCGGCGCGGCCGAACTGGTGCTTGACCCGAACGAGTTCTACATCCTCGTCAGCCAGGAAGCGGTGCATGTGCCGCCGGATTTTGCTGCCGAGATGGTGCCCTTCGATCCGCTGGTAGGTGAATTCCGCGTGCATTACGCCGGCTTCTTCGACCCCGGCTTTGGCCACAGCACCGCTGGCGGCACAGGCTCACGCGCCGTGCTGGAGGTGCGCTCGCACGACGTTCCCTTCATTCTGGAGCATGGCCAGACGGTTGGGCGGCTTGTCTATGAGCACATGGCCGAACGTCCGCACCGGCTCTACGGCGAAGGCATCGGCTCCAACTATCAGGGCCAGGAGCTGAAGCTCTCCAAGCACTTCCGCGCGCTCAGCTGATATGAACTCCCGATGAGCCTGGCTCATCGGGAATTGCTCAAGCCCGCGCGGCAGCCGCACCGGGCCTGCAATCTCAGGCGGCCAGAACCTTGCGGGCGAACTCCGCAACGGCCTTGGCGGTGGCCATGATGTTGCTGTCCCAAGTCGCGGGCGATTGGCCGCGGGGCCCCAGGTCGTGGTTGCCGTCTTCGAGGAACAGGATCTCGCAGGTGCCCGGCAGGGTCACGTCTTCCAGCTCGGCCTGACTGCCGAAGGGGTCACGCTCGCCCTGCGCAATGAAGATGGGGCGGCGGGCCTGTTCCAGCGGCTCAAGGCGCCAGACATCGGACTTGCCCTGCGGGTGGAACGGATAGCCGATACAGACAACGCCCTTCACGCGGCCCGGCAGCGAAGCGCCAGCCGTGAGCATGGCAGCGACACGCCCGCCCATGGACTTGCCGCCAATGAGGAACGGGCCTTCCACTTCGCTCATCAACGCCTGCATGGCCTTCTGATACGCGCCCACCAGCAGCTCTGCCTTCGGCGGCGGAGCCTTCTTGGCCGTCGTACGGCGGGCGGCCATGTAGGGAAACTCGAACCGCACCACGGCAATGCCTTCAGCCGCAAGGGCTGCGGCCAGCCGGTTCATGATGGCGGAGTCCATCGGCGCACCGGCGCCATGGGCCAGAAGCAAGGTCGCTTCCGGCGTGCCTTCCGGGCGGGTCCAGAGAAATTCGGTCATCAGACTGTCCTGTTGTGGCGGCGGATGGGCTCCGCGCGCAAAGAGTGACCCGGCTTATCCAGAACCGGGCGGTCTGGCAATGGCTTTGCTGGCGGACCGGGGGCTCAGTAGAACCCTACGGGGAAGTAGCGCAGGTAAAGCTCACCATAGATGCCCTTATCCTGCACCTGCCGCAGGGCATAATTCAGCGCATCCAGCAGCGCCTGGTCGTCACGGCGCAAGGCAATGGAAAGCCCGTCGCCAAAATAACGCGGTTCCAGCCAGGGGCCGGGCGCAAACCGGCAGCAGCCGTCCGCCTCCTTACCAGCAAGCCAGAAGGACAGCGCCATGCCGTCGCCGAAATGCACATCGGCCTTGCCCACCTTCAGCGCGGCCCTTGCCTCACCGGCTGTGGGGAACGGCTCGATGGCAAGGTCCGGGAAGGCTGCCTTCAGGAACGCTTCGTGGCGGCTGCCAGCTTCCACACTGATGCGCTTTGCGGATGGCATGCTGGGATCAAAGCTGTCCGTGCCCTGCCCCAACACAAACCGGGCGGGCAAGCGCATGTAGGTGTCGGAAAAGGCCATCTCCCGCCGCAGGGACTCCGTCTTGGCAAGGCCGGAGAGAATTGCGTCACCCTCTCCCGCCATCAGCGCATCCGGCAGCGCCTCGAAGGCCTTCACCCTCAGGCTGCAGGACGCCCCAAGCTCCTCGCAGACCGCACGCGCCAGATCCACGTTGAAGCCGGTCAGGCGGCCTTGAGGATCACGGAAGGAAAAGGGAGGAAAATCATCCGAGGCCAGGAATTCAATCTTCTCCGGCGGCTGAGCGGGGCGTTCGGCCAGCGCACGCGGATCGCGGAAGTTGGGAATGACGATGGTCTCGCCTGCTCCGCTGATTGCCTGGAGAGCTTCGGTTTCCTGCGCGAGTGCCGAGGCCGGTATAAAACCAACCGCAATTGAGAATAAAAAGTATAAAACTGTTGATTGTGGGAATATCTTCTGACGTACTCCTTGCAGCGGCCGGATGAGTGTGTGTCCGGCGGCCTCGGAAGGGGCGGGCGATGTCTGTGGTGGCAGAGGAGACTGCGTCAGACACTGTGAAGCTGCCAGGGTTGGCAGCGGAGCCCGGCGACGCTTTCCTGCAGTGTGAAACTCCGCTTTCCGGGTGGCAGACCGCGGCTTGTCCGGCCCCTTCAGAAGACGGGCCAGTCCCGAAAACGGAACGAAGCGCGCCGCAGCAATTGCTGCAAGAGGAGATGCATGTCCTTGTGTCACGGGGTCTTTCTGCCTCTGCGCTGCGGTCTGCCTGTCAGCTGGCATCCTATCACGGTGTTCATCCCGCGCACTACATGATGCGCAATTCCATCCTCACGGAAGAGGCCTATTACAGCGCTGTGGCAGAAGTCTGCGGCGTCCCCTATCTGCCAGTTGGCAGCTTCCGCCCGCAGCTGGTCAATGGCCATGTCCTGCAATGCGGGCCAGGTGAGGCGGGGCCGATGATGATCGGTCTAGGCCGGGACGGGCCAGTCTATGTGGTTGCGCCGGAGCCTGAGCACGTTTCCGAACTGCGCGCCTTCTTTCTGCGCCATCCGGACTGGAGTGCGGCCGTGCGCATCGCCACGCCTTCGGCCCTGCGCCACGCCCTGACGGTGCTGAATGCACCGGCCGGCGAACTGGAAGCCCGTTTTCCCCACATGTCGGCCCGCACCCGCGTGACGCCGCGCCAGCAAATCGGCGCGGGCGCCATGGCCGCCAGCTTTTTCGCCGGTATGCTTCTGCCCTTTGATGTGCAGATGCTGCTGCTGAGCCTTGTTGTAGGCCTTACCTGTATTCTCACCGCAATCGCCCGGCTTTCGAGCGCAAGGCAGGCACAGGATCGGGCCCGCATTGCCGCCGAAGAAGCCTTTTTTCAGTCCCAGCAGACGGCACCAGAGCGCCATGCCCGGCCACCTTCGGAAGAGTGGCCGCTCTATACGGTGCTCGTTCCGCTCTACAAGGAGGCTGCCGTCGTGCCGTCGCTGGTGGAAGGCCTTGCCAGGCTCGATTATCCGGCAGACCGGCTCGACATCCGTTTTCTGGTGGAGCAGGATGACCGGGAAACCCGCCTGGCGTTCAAGGGGCTGCTGCGCGCGGGCATGGAAGTGGTGGTGGTGCCGCCGGGCCATCCGCGCACCAAGCCAAGGGCTCTGGCCTATGGGCTGGAATCTTCCATGGGCGAATTCGTCACCATTTATGATGCGGAAGACCGGCCTGAGCCCGGCCAGCTGAAAAAGGCGGCACGCAAGTTCCGGGAAAGTCCGGAGAGCCTCGCCTGCCTGCAGGCGAGCCTTGTCATCGACAATGCGGAGGAGAGCTTTTTCACCCGCCAGTTTGCGATGGAATACGCGAGCCTGTTCGATCAGGTCATTCCGTGGTTTTCCGGCGAGGAGTGGCCCTTTCCGCTGGGCGGCACCTCAAACCATTTCCGCCGCGCGGCCCTCGTCACCGCCGGCGGCTGGGATCCGTACAATGTCACGGAGGACGCCGACCTTGGCCTGCGTCTTGCCCGCTTCGGCTTTTCCAGTGGCGCCCTCGACAGTGCCACCTATGAAGAGGCGCCGGTGACGTGGAAGGTGTGGTACGCGCAGCGGGCGCGCTGGTACAAGGGCTGGCTGCAGACAGTGCTCGTCCACATGCGCGATCCATCCATGCTGTGGCGTGACATGAGCCCGCGCCGGGCGGTGCCGATCGCCTTCCTCATCGGTGGCAGCCTGCTGACGCTCGCCCTTCATCCCATATTCTGCATGATCCTGATGGGCTACCTGATCGGCCTGTGGAACATGCCCGTGCCCGATGGGCTCATGTCCGACATCACCGTCTGCCTCAGCGCGCTGGCCGCCATTTCCGGCTATGGCGCCGCCGTCATTGCAGGGCGCAGCGCCGCGCGCGCCCGCGGCTTCGACCCGCGTTTCAGCGATCTCGCCCTCATTCCCGCCTACTGGCTCTGCGCCAGCTTCGCCTTCTACCGCGCCGTCTGGGACTTCTTCATCCGCCCCCACCACTGGCACAAGACCACCCACGGCACCGCCCGCAAGCGCAAGACACCGGACTTCGGCAAGAAGGGGGAGGACAGGAGCGGGTAGAGGGCTGCCGAACCTCAAACGCTGAAGCTGGGCCGCAATTTCTCATGATAGACTTCCGACGCGGCCTGCCATTGAACTCACTTCTTAAGAGCAAGAACCGCTTCGATCTGAAGGTCGGCATCGCTCCCTGAAACGGAGGGACGGCGATCGGCCAATGCCATTTCAATCCGTTCCTCGGTCCGGCGCTCATAGGTATCGGAAACAGCCTCAGCATCCGGCATTGTGCCACCCAGCGCTATCAGGCGCCTACCCGTCTCGACCCGCACCAGCGTCTCCAGCGCCTGATGCACGATGGCAGTGGTCTCCATTGTGCCAGTCAGGTCTCGGGCCGCCTCAAGAAGCTCGTCATCAACATTGATTGTCAGTTTCATGATCTGGCCTCCGTTCTCAGGCGCAAGAATAGCACCAGTGACGCCGGACTGCTGAGAAACCAGTCACTCCTCCATCGTCATCCTCGGCCCTGTGCCGAGGATCTATACAAATCAATGATTTGCAGATGGTCGGGACAAGCCCGACCATGACGAAAGATAAAGAAAGGATCTGGAGCGGGTAGCGGGAATCGAACCCGCGCGTTCAGCTTGGGAAGCTGACAGGCTACCATTACATCATACCCGCTGGAGCATGACGGCATCGAAAAGGGGCAAGGCGTGCCCGGATGCCGTGGCCTTGGCGCATTAGATCGCCTGCGGCGGCAGTTCTGTCAAGCGGGGCCGAAAGGCTTTTCAACCGCGCCGGATGCGCAGCAGTCCCGGATGACTTCGCCACTCCCGGAATTTCACGGGCAGCAGCAGGCAAAAGCCGGAAGATTTTCGTTTGCGGCCTCATGCGGCCTATTGCGTATCAAGGGCGGAGCCGCCAGTTTGCGCGGGCGGCATCAAGCCGTGTTTCCAAATGGATATTTCTCAGCATGCGCCAGACTTTGAAGGCACTCATCACCTCAAGCCGCTGGGAAGCGGCCATCATTGCGATCATCGTCGTCAACGCCATCACGCTCGGCCTTGAGACCAGCCCCACGGTCATGGCGTCGATTGGCCCGCTGCTCCACACACTCGACAAGATCATCCTGGGCTTGTTCGTTGTGGAACTGCTTCTGCGCCTTTATGTGCACCGGCTGTACTTCTTCCGCGATCCCTGGAGCATCTTCGACTTCGCGATCGTGGCCATCGCCCTTGTGCCCGCAAGCGGCCCCTTCTCGGTGCTGCGTGCGCTGCGCATCCTGCGCGTGCTGCGCCTCATCTCAGTGGTTCCCTCGCTGCGGCGTGTCATCGGCGGGCTGGTCACCGCGCTGCCCGGTATGGGTTCCATCATGGTGCTGATGAGCCTCGTCTTCTATGTCTTCGCCGTCATGGCCACGAAGCTTTATGGCGAGACTTTCCCGGAATGGTTCGGAGATCTTGGCCGCTCGCTCTACACCCTGTTCCAGGTCATGACGCTGGAAAGCTGGTCCATGGGCATCGTGCGGCCGGTGATGGAAGTGCACCCCTATGCCTGGGCCTTCTTCCTGCCCTTCCTTGTCTGCACGGCCTTCACCGTGCTCAACCTGTTCATCGGTATCATCGTTTCGGCCATGCAGTCCGAAACGGAGACCATTGCCGAAGCCGACCGGCAGGCAATCCACGATGAAACAGGCGTCATCCTCGAAGAAATCCGCGCCCTGCGGCGGGAGGTCGAGACACTTCGCCAGCAGACAGCTGGCCGCTGACGGTTTTCCTTCCAGAAGCACGAACCGAGAGGCCGGAGTTTCGCAGCTCCGGCCTTTCCTATGTCAATCAGTCGAGATTCTCGCTCGCCCAGGCATCCGCATTGACTGAGCGCAGCTTCTCGAGGCTTGCCAGCCCATGCCGCTTCAACTCCGCATCCAGATGCTTGAGGATGGCGGGAACCAGCCCCGGCCCCTTGTAGACCAGCGACGAATAGACCTGCAACAGCGTTGCCCCGGCGGTGATCTTGACCAGAGCCGTCTCCGGACTGTCGATGCCGCCAACGCCGATGATCGGCAGATCTGGCCCCACCAGCTTGCGTGTGCGGGCCAGAATGATCGTTGCCCGCCGGAACAGGGGACGGCCGGAAAGCCCGCCCGCTTCCTGCGCTGTCTGCATGTCCTGAAGTCCTGCGCGCGACAGCGTGGTGTTGGAGACGATCAGCCCGTCGACCTTGTGGGTCAGCACCGCTTCGGCAATGTCCTCCAGCCCTTCGGCTGAGACATCCGGCGCAATCTTCAAAAACACCGGCACCTTGCGTCCCACCTGCAGGCTCTGCGCATCACGCTCGGCCATGACGGCAGACAGCAGCTCATCCAGCGCCGCCTTGGCCTGCAGATCGCGCAGGCCCGGCGTGTTGGGTGAGGAAATGTTGACGGTGAAGTAGGCGGCAAGATGCGCGAAGGTGCGGATACCGGTCACATAGTCGGCCACCCGGTCCGCCGCATCCTTGTTGGCGCCCACGTTGACACCGACGATGCCGCCTCTGCCCTTGCGCGCTTCCAGCCGGGCCAGCAGCGCAGCATGCCCCTCGTTGTTGAAGCCGAAGCGGTTGATCACCCCCTGATCGGCCGGCAGGCGGAACAGGCGCGGGCGCAGATTGCCCCCCTGCGGGCGCGGTGTCACGGTTCCGGCCTCGGCAAAGCCGAACCCCATCCCGAGGATCGCATCCGGAACTTCTCCGTTCTTGTCAAAGCCAGCAGCCATGCCGAGCGGGTTCGGGAAGCTCAAACCCAGCACCTCCTGCCGCAGGGAGGGCAGGCTCGCGTTGGAAAAGCGCGGATAAACCCCGCTGGCGAGCGCGCGGATTGTCACGCCGTGGGCCGTTTCGGCGTCGACACAATGGAGAGCCCGGAGAGTCAGGCGATTGGCAAGGGACTGGAACATGGGCGTGGGTTCACTTCGTCAGGTCAGGAAATACATGCTGCCCGTCCGGGCCAAGTGGAAGTGCCTTGACCCACAGGGCACAGGCCGGATCGAAGCTGGCGTAAAGATGCGGGAACAGCGCGCCGCCGCGCGAGGGCTCCCACTTGACCGGCTGCCCGAAAGCCTCGCTGTCAAAGGCTGCCAGCAAGAGGCCGTCCTGCCCGGCGAAGTGTTTGGCAGCCGTCTCACGCACCTGCTCCGCCGTCGAAAAGTGGATATAGCCATCGGCAAGGTCGACCGGCGCGCCATCGAACCTGCCACGGCTCACGGCGTCATCCCAAAGGTTGCGTGTCAGTATCTTGAAAATCACCGTCATGCCGGCCCGCCCATGTGCTTTGAAGGAGGCCCGGAACTGGCCCCTGTGCGTTGGTTGAGGCGGACCCTAGTCCGGGATTTTGCATTGGACAACCAGCACGCACCACAGGATCAACCGCCTATTCATTTGCATCAGGAATATTTGCCAATATCAATGGCATTCAAAGGGATTTATTCCTGATGAGGCAGCACGTGGAGGAAAGAACCATGCTCTCGCACGAGCGCGTCTGGGCAGCGATAGACGCCCTGGCCACACGCAAGCGTCTTTCGCCCTCAGCCCTCGCGCGCCGTGCCGGGCTGGATCCAACCACCTTCAACCCGTCGAAGCGGATCGCCGGTGACGGCCGCCCACGCTGGCCCTCAACCGAGTCTCTCGCCAAGATACTTGAGGCAACGGGTGCAGAGCTTTCCGACTTTGCACAACTTGTGGAAGGCAATACAATCCTCTCACCCGCAAAAACCGCAAATGGCATAACGATGCCATTTGCCCGCCTTTGCGAAGCAGGAAATGACGCTGGCCTCTTTGATGCAGCAGGTCATCCGGCAGGCGCAGGCTGGGACGAGATTTCCTTTCCAGATGATCTGGGCAGCCAGGTTTATGCGCTGGGTGTGGGAGGTGATGATTTCCTGCCGCTGTACAGGGACGGGGACATCATTGTCATCGCGCCGGGCATCCCCATACGCCGGGGTGACCGGGTCGTGCTCCGGCTACTGAGCGGCGAAATGATGGTCGGCAGCTTCGTGATCCGCACGGCGCGGCGTCTGGAGTTGCATACGCTGGGCGGCTCGGGCACGATCACGGCAATGGACCTCGACAGTATCGCCTGGATGGCGCGGATCGTCTGGGCCAGCCAGTAAATCAGCATGGCGAGAGAGCGAACTGCATGACCGGAAGCGAAATCAGACAACCGCTCCCGTGGCTCCGAGTGCAGTGTATTACCTTGTTTTGCATGCTGACACTGCCGGCATTGCCCGTCTTCGCCCAGACAGCCGTGCGTAACGTTTCTCCTCCTGGTGTCGCCATCCCTGAGGTGACAGCCCCGCTGCAACGGATCGAGCGTGCCCGGCCGCAAGCCAGCGGTCAGACCGAGGCTTCGGCTCTGCCTGCACGCAATTTTCACCTCGTCCGGCCTCTCGTGCTGGAGAAGGCAATGCTCACATCCGGCAAGCTAACGGTCGAACTCGCCTATGTCACCGGGCTGTCTGCCGCAGAGACGTGCCAGACTGCCAGCGGCCAGACATGGCCCTGCGGCGCACGGGCCTTGACGGCCTTGCGTGCGCTTTTGCGCAGCCACCGGGTTGACTGTCAGTCGGTGGCACCACTTGGTCCCCGGCGGATTTCCGCAGCCTGCAGCAGGGGGGCAGTGGACCTCGGGCTCTGGATGCTGCAACAGGGCTGGGCTCAGACCAGTGCGGATGCTCCCGAAAGCCATACCGCAGCTGAAGCAGCCGCCCGCAGTGCCGGGCTTGGCCAATGGCGCCGGGCGGATTTCGAGCCCCTGCCCCAGACTGTGCAGATCCCTGCCTCTGCAATGACTGACCTTCTGGATGACGTGGCAATGCCGCGGCAGCCGGCTCGCACCGAGGCAACCGGAACAGAAGAGCCAGCCGGAGCAGCTCAGTTCGCCGACTGGGAGAATCCTTTTGATTTGCAGGAGGAGAGCTCAGAGATAGGGCAGCAGATACCGCCTAACCCCACTGCCGTCCCCTTGAGCCCCGGGGGGTAGAAACCACTAGGCAATCCTCCCTTCTATCCAAGCGCAGCAGCTGAGGCATGATGGGTGATCAGGGTGGGACCGGCGGATGAACGCCGAAGCGCGGGTGACGTGGAATATTCCGGGATTATTGATTGAAACTGACGGAAAATTGACATGTTGCGCCAGCACGGGAGTTGTATCATCCTATGCAATCATAGGCTGAAGCCGGGGGAGCTCCAATGGAAAGATCGATGCCTCGCCGCATGATCGAGGACTGGTGCCGTGCAGACACGCTGCAGTCACTGGAGCTCATATGCGAGGAAAAAGGCCTCGACTGGCCCCGTATCGCCCGGCGTTTTGGGATTGCTCCGGAGACAATCCATCAGACAGGAGCGACGGTTCCCTATCGTATCGCTCTGTCTGTCTGCGAGTTTGTAGCAGCTGAGACCCGTGACGACGCAATCATTCTGGATGTAGCCTCCAGCATGCCCACGGGCGTGTTCTCAACCTTCGACTATGTGGGCCTGTGTGCTCCGAACTTGCGCGCAGGCATACGCAACTGGGTCCGTTTCCTGCCGCTGCGTTCCAACAGCTACGGCCTGAGTTTCCGCGAGGACGAGGATTGGGGCATCCTCGAGTGGATTGTGCCCGACCGGAACATGCCCCGTACGCAGCACACCTTTGAACGGATAGCCTGGGCGGCCAGCCGGATCGAATATGCGACACAGGACCCGCAGGTGCAGCTACGCATCGACATCAGCCAGCCAGCGCCCAGATGCAGCTCGGCCTTTCAGAAGCGCTACGGCGGCAGGCTGCGCTTCGGCCAGCCTGCTGACAAGATCTTCATCCCCGCAAAATATCTCGACCGCCCAACGCCGAACAGCGAACAGAACCTCTACAGCATTGTGGAACAGGCCGCGATCCGGGAGATGGAAGAGTTCAAGGTGCAGAGTGATCCGCTCGTGCGCGTTGCGGACACCATCAACGAAAGCCTCAAGGCCGGTGCCGTCAGCCTCGAGCATGTGGCCAGCGAACTGGGCATGTCACAGCGTTCGTTGCAGCGGCTGCTGGAAGCGGAGGGGACTTCGTTCCGCAAACTGACGGAGACGATCCGGCGCAACATGGCCGCCCGCTATCTGCGCGACACGTCGCTGCCGCTGAAGGAAATCGCCTTTCTTCTGGGCTTTTCGGAGCTCTCGGCCTTTTCCCGCGCGGTGAAGACCTGGTACGGCGTGCCGCCCAAGGCTGTGCGGCTGCATGGGGAAACTCCGGCTTCGCTCGGCTGGCGAGCTGCGGACTGATTTCACATGGGGGATGCGGAATGGCTGGCGAATCCCTATGTTGAGGCGCAGACGCTGCTTCAAGGGAGTTCGGCATGTCCGGTGGCCTCAACAAGTTTCTGGGTGACAGTCCGGCGCGGGTGCTGCTGCGCCTGGTGTTCCTGTCGCTTGTGGTCGGCGTCATCCTGTCGGCGCTGAACCTTGACCCGCTGGGTCTCTTCGACCTGCTGATCTCCTTCGTCCAGCACCTCTGGAACATGGGCTTTTCCGCCGTCGAACAGGTCTGGCGCTATCTGGTGCTTGGCGCCGTCGTGGTCGTGCCCGTGTGGCTGGTCATGCGGTTGATGGCGAGCCGCTCAAGCTGACAGAACCGGCGCTTCGCGGGCAACCGTGGCTGCCGCCCGCAACAGGGTGAGATGCCGGCCCGCCAGTTCATCAATGTCCGTGGAATAGCCGCCCCCAAGCACCCCGGCGAGCGGCAGACCGAGACCGCGCACGGTGCGGATGACATGCTCGTCCCTCAGCCGCAGCCCTTCATGGCTCAGCGCCAGCCGTCCCAGCTTGTCGCCTGCGAAGGGATCAACCCCGGCATTGTAGAACACGATGTCGGGCTTGGCCCGGTCTATCACCTGCGGCAGATGCTCCACCAATAGGTCCAGATAAGGGGCGTCCGTCAGCCCGTCCTCCAGCCCCAGATCCAAATCCGACGGCACCTTGCGCACCGGATAGTTCTTCTGCGCATGCATGGAGAAGGTGAAGACAGACGGATCGCCTGCAAAGATATCCGCCGTGCCATCGCCCTGATGCACATCCAGATCCACCACCAGCGCGCGGCGGATGACGCCATCGGCCTGCATCACGCGGATGGCAACAGCCACATCGTTGAAGACGCAGAAGCCCGCGCCATGCGCCTTGCGGGCATGATGACTGCCGCCTGCCGTGTTGCAGGCAAGGCCATGCTCCAGCGCCAGATAACCGGTCAGCACCGAGCCGCCGGTGGCGCAGCGCCCGCGCAGGGCAATGCTCTGCGTCATCGGGAAGCCGATCTCCCGGGCAATGGCAGGCGGCACCGCCGTGCTGAACACCTGCTCCACGTAGGCCGGATCATGGGCCAAAGCCACCCACTCGGCGGGAGCAGCCCGTGGCTTCATGAATTTGCCGCCCGGCACCAGCCCTTCGGCCAGCGCCATCTCCGCCACGCGGCGGAACTTGTTCATGGGAAAGCGGTGCTCTTCCGGCAGCTCGGCGCAATAGGCCGGATGATGGACAACAGGGGGAAGCGGCGGGGCAGCAGGCAAAATCAGATTCATGCCAGCCATTATAGATCCGCTTCAGTCTGTTTCCAGAGCAGGCCCACCGTCTTTCAGGAACGCTCCGGGCCGTCCGGCGGCAGAATGAAGCCAAGCGCCGACAGGCTGTCACGCACCTGGCGGAGGTGGTTCTCCATCTCCCGTGCCGCGCCTTCGCAATCACCCGTCTCGAGCAGGTCCAGAATGCGCAAGTGCTGCCGCGCCTGCCGGTAATAGCGCTCCCGGTCCTCCATCGCCTGATAGGTCAGCAGCCGGCGCAGCCGGTTCACGCGCACGAGGGTCTGCAGCATGAAGGGGTTTCCCGCGCCCGTCATCAGTGTCTCGTGGAACTGCGCCCCGCGCAGGTAGAGCGTATCGGGCGGAGCACGGTCGATGCCACCATCCAGCAGATCATGCTCCACGCGGCGCAACCGGGCAATGTCCTCCGGGGGCAGACGGTAGCCCGGCAGCCGCAGGGCACCCGGCTCAAGGATCAGCCGCAACTGTGTCGTATGGGCCAGAGCATCCGGCGCAGTCAGTTCGGTATTGATATCCCAGCCATAGCCTGCCCGCTTTTCGGCAATGCCTTCGCGGATCATGCGGCCCATCAGATCCGCCGCCTGACGTTTCGTCAGCGCAAACCGGTCGCGCAGTTCCTGCTCCGTCACACGCGGCCCTATGGCCCGGCTGGCCAGCAGGGAGGCCAGTTTCAGATAGGCTGCATGGATCGGGTCCTGCGCCACAGGCTGCGCGGCTGAGCTTGCATCATGAACGAAGAAGCCGCGATTGGGCTCGTGCCTCACGCGCCCTGCCTCAGCCAGCTGCTTCAGCGCCTGCTCGACTGGCCAGCGGGACACCGCGAAACGGCGCGCCAGCTCGCCTGTGCGCAGATGCGCTCCCGCAGGCAGCGCCTCGGCCTCAATGAAGGCCGCGATATCGGCCGCCAGATGGGAACTTATGCTGCTGCGCGAAGTGGACGAAGCGGTCAATGGCAGTGCTTTGGCTATGCATGTGAAGACAGGCTTGCACCCTATCACGGCGGCACTCTGTTTTGATATTGCATTTTTAAATGTAAAAATGGATATATGCGACATCGACGCAACACTGGAGCTGCACATGACCGCCCAGCCATCCGCACCTGTTTCCCTGCTCGTCCTCGATGGCGATGGCATCAGCCCCGAGATCACGGAGGCTACGCTGAATGTGCTGGATGCGGTGCAGCGGCGGCTTGGCCTGCGGTTTCAGGTGAGCCGTGCCGAGGTGGGGCTGCGCCCGCTCGCGGCACAAGGCACCACCTTTCCCGCTGGCCTGCTGGAGCAAGCCCGGGCAGCCGATGGTGTGATCCTCGGGCCGGTGTCCCACAACGACTATCCGCCGGCATCGGAAGGCGGCATCAATCCGTCAGGGCATCTGCGCAAGCATCTGGACTTGTTCGCCAACATCCGCCCCGCGAAGTCACATCCCGATTTCCCTGCCCGCTGCGGCGTTCCAGTGGACCTGGTCATCGTTCGGGAAAACACCGAAGGCTTTTATGCCGACCGCACCATGTTTGCCGGGACCGGAGAGTTCATGCCCACCGAGGATGTAGCCATCGCCATGCGCAAGGTTACGCGTCAAGGCTCGCTGCGCATTGCCGAGGCCGGCTTCCGGACGGCCCGCCAGCGTGGCGGCAAACTGACCGTGGTGCACAAGGCAAATGTCCTGCGCATCAGCGACGGGCTGTTCCTGTCCTGCACACGCGAGACCGCCAAGGCCTATCCCGATGTTCAGGTGGAGGAAGTGCTCGTCGACGCGATGGCGGCATTGCTGGTGCGGGACGCCTCCGCCTTTGACACGATCGTGACGACGAACATGTTCGGCGACATTCTTTCGGATCAGGCCACCGAAATCGCAGGAAGCATCGGTCTGGCAGCCTCGCTGAACGCAGGGACGGATCATGCAATGGCACAGGCCCAGCACGGTTCCGCCCCCTCGATTGCCGGACAGGACCGGGCCAATCCCGCGTCCCTGATCAATTCTGCGGCCATGCTTCTGCGATGGCTGGCGGAACGGTGGCAGGACGCGCGGCTGGATGAGGCGGCTGGGATGATCGAAGCTGCAGTCACCCGCGTCATCGCCGTGCCGGAATGGAGAACCGGCGACATGGGAGGCCCGCTCGGAACTGCAGCCTTCACAGCGCGTATTGTTGAGGCTATCGAGAGCAGCTGCATCCTGGGGGACGCCCAATGACACATGACGGACTGAACGCTCTTTTCGCTCCAACAGGGGTGCTGCGGGTGGCGATCAACAACGGGAACGCCATCCTGACACGGCCGGGCGACGGACAGGACCCCGCCGGCGTTTCAGTGGATCTTGCGCGGGCATTTGCCGCCGAACGCGGGCTGGAGCTGGAACTTCTGCCGGTCACGAATGCTGCAGCCTCCGTGGCTCTGATCGCAGAAGAGCGTGCTGACATCGGTTTCTTCGCCGTCGATCCAATGCGGGCAGAGGTGGTTGCCTTCACCAATCCGTGGCTCCTGATCGAGGGCTGGTATCTGGTGCGGGAGAACTCACCCATCACGGCGCTGGAGCAGGTGGACCGTCCGGGCATCCGGATCGCCGTGGGCCGAGGCAGCGCCTATGACCTTTATCTCAGCCGCGCCATCACCTCAGCCACCCTGGAAAAAGTCACGACATCACAAGAGGTGGTGGACTTTTTCATGCGTGAGAACCTGGAAGTGGCAGCCGGCGTCCGCCAGCAGCTGGAAGCAGACCAGCGGCGCGTGCCCGGATTGCGTCTGCTACCCGAGCGTTTCATGGTGATCAAGCAGGCCCTCGGTGTGCCCGCAGGCCGGGATCCCTGCCTGACCGGGGCGCTCAATGCATTTCTGGAAAGGGCACGCAGTTCCGGCCTGATCGCGAAGCTCCTGGAGAGCAACAGGACGGACGGCGCCGTGATTGCCGGGCCGGAGGCAGCATGATCAATCGCCCGCCCTCAACAGGGCGGGCAGCTTTCATCTCTTTCAGACGGCTTCGGCCTTGAACTCGTAGACGGCACTGCAGAACTCGCAGGTCACCACCACCTTGCCGTCGACAACCATCTCCGCCTTCTCCTCTTCGGAGAAGCTCTGGAAGATGCCTTCGATCTTCTCGCGCGAGCAGCGGCAGCGGTCAGCGATAGGCTGGGCGTCATAGAGGCGCACGCCGCGCTCATGGAACAGGCGGAACAGCAGCTCCTCGACCGGGATGTCCGGATCGGTCAGCTCGTCATCGCGCACGGTGCCGGTGAGGCTGCGGGCCTCGGTCCAGGCATCGTCCTCATCAATGCTGTGCTCTTCAGCCCCTTCCGGCATGTCTCCGGGATGGAGATCGGCCTGACGCATGCGCTCCGGCGCTTCGGGCAGAAACTGCACCAGAATGCCACCGGCAGTCCATTGCTGGCTGGGAGCCTCACCCTCGCGGCGGGTGAAGAGACGGCCAACGGCAAGGCGCACTTCGGTCGGGATCTGTTCGGAACGGGCGAAGTAGCGGCGGGCCACCTCTTCCAGCGAAATGCCGTCCAGCTCCACCAGTCCCTGATAGCGCTGCATATGCTTGCCCTGGTCGATGGTCATCGCCAAATGGCCACGGCCCAGAAGCGCGGCCGCATCGCCATGTTCCCCTGCCCCGCCCGGCGCGAAGGCTTGCGGCTCGAAACGGGCATAGGCGCGGATGGCATCGGGTGAGGAGAAATCCACCACCAGCATGTTCACCGGACCGTCGGTCTGGGTCTGCAGCGTGAAGCGGCCTTCGAACTTCAGCGAAGTGCCGAGCAGCGCCGTCAGCGCGATGGCTTCGCCCAGCAGGCGGGCCACCGGGGCTGGATAAGCGTGCCGGTCAAGGATTTGGTTCAGGATTGGGCCAAGCGCGACGGCGCGCCCGCGCACATCAAGCCCTTCAACGGAGAAGGGCCGGACGGCATCGGTGCCCGCAGGCGTCACGCCATAGGATGCAAGATCAAGTGCCACGTTTTACGTCCTCAAAGGCCGTTGAAGCACCAGGCCAGAATGCCCTTCTGGGCATGCAGCCGGTTTTCGGCCTCGTCAAAGACCACAGAATTGGGTCCGTCCATCACGTCCGACGTCACTTCCTCGCCGCGATGGGCCGGCAGGCAGTGCATGAACAGGGCATCCGCATGGGCTTCCGCCATCAGCCGCTTGTTGACCTGATAAGGGCTCAGCAGGTTGTGACGGGTCGCCTCGTCATCATCCCCCATGGAAACCCAGCAGTCGGTGATGACGCAATCGGTGCCCTTCACGGCGGCGAAGGGATCATCGGTGACGATGATCGAGGCGCCTTCCGCGCGTGCAGCTTCAATGAGCGCGGGCGGCGGGGCCAGTTCCGGCGGCGTCGCGATGCGCAGCTCGAAGTCCATGCGCGGAGCAGCATGCACCCAGGAGGCCAGCACATTGTTGCTGTCGCCGGTCCAGGCCACCGACTTGCCCTTGATGGAGCCGCGATGCTCTTCAAAGGTCATCAGATCGGCCATGATCTGGCACGGATGCGAACGTTTGGTCAGGCCATTGATGACCGGAACGGTGGCATTTTCCGCCAGCTCGGTCAGGTCATCGTGATTGAGGATGCGGATCATGATGGCATCAACGAAGCGGGACAGCACCCGGGCGGTGTCGGCGATGGTCTCGCCCCGGCCCAGCTGCATTTCCGCACCGGTCAGCATCAGCGTTTCACCGCCAAGTTCACGCATGCCCACATCAAAGGAAATACGGGTGCGGGTGGAGGGCTGCTCGAAGATCATCGCCAGCACCTTGCCGGCCAGCGGGCCTTCACCACGGCGGACACCGTTGCGCTCTGCCTTCAGCTTGCGCCCGAGGGCCAGAATTCCGCGCAGTTCCTCACCGTCAAACTGCGTCAGATCGAGGAAATGACGCCCATTCGCAGACATGTTCACACCCCATCCCCTTCCTTGGCCAGACCGGCCTCCACGGCCGCTGCGGCCGCCTCGATGCGGGCCACAGCCTCGCCGATTTCCTCATCCGTGATCGTCAGCGGCGGCAGGATGCGCAGCACGTTGTCGCCGGCAGGAACCGCCAGCAGCCCATTGGCACGCACCTTCGCCAGCACATCCGTATTCGGACAGGCACATTTGATACCAAGCATCAGGCCGCGCCCGCGGACATCCTCAAACACCTTGGGATGAGCGTCGATGACGGCGGCCAGCCGCTGTTTCAGCAGCAAGCCCTTGCGCTGCACTTCTTCCAGGAAGCCGGGCTCCAGAACGACATCCAGCACTGCATTGCCCACAGCCATGGCCAGCGGGTTGCCGCCGAAAGTGGTGCCATGTGTGCCGGGAACCATGCCGGCGGCAGCGGCTTCCGTAGCAAGGCAGGCACCCATGGGGAAACCACCGCCGATACCCTTGGCAACAGCCATCAGGTCCGGCGTGACCCCCGCCCATTCATGGGCAAAGAGCTTGCCCGTACGGCCAACGCCGGTCTGGATCTCGTCGAAGATCAGCAGCAGGCCTTCGGCATCGCAGATCTCGCGCAGCTTGCGCAAGAACTCTGCATCCACCTCGCGCACGCCGCCCTCACCCTGAATAGGCTCGATGCAAAGCGCTGCGGTGGTGGGGCCGATGGCCGCCTTCAGCGCGTCCAGATCGCCGGTCTTGACCTGGTCAAAACCCGGCGCCTTGGGGCCGAAGCCTTCCATATATTTAGCCTGACCGCCCGCCGCGATGGTGGCAATCGTCCGGCCATGGAAAGCGCCTTCAAAGGTGATGATGCCTATCCGCTCCGGGCGGCCATTGACGTAATGATAGCGCCGCGCCGTCTTGATGCAGGCTTCCATTGCCTCAGCGCCGGAGTTGGAAAAGAACACCCGGTCCGCAAAGGTCGCATCCACCAGCCGCTGGCCAAGCTCTTCCTGCCCTGCAACCTTGTAGAGGTTGGAAATGTGCCACAGCTTCTCGGCCTGCGCCTTCAGCGCATTGACGAGATGGGGATGGGAATGACCAAGTGCATTCACCGCGATTCCCGACCCGCAGTCGAGAAAGCGTCGCCCGTCAGCGGTCTCCAGCCAGACGCCTTCTCCGCGGACGAAATCCAGGTCCGCCCGTGCGTATGTGCCGAAAAGTGCCGACGCAGTCATTTCCCTTGCTCCTTCAGGTAGTTAAGCGCGCCTTCCGCATAGGGTTCATGCCAGGGCGTCTACCATCAACGGGTTCTCAAAACGAACTGTGCCGCCCTCACAGGCGGCACACCGAACAAGGACCGTTTATACAACGGTCTTGCCTATGGGTGTCAATGCAAATGGCGCATTTCCGCCATTACCGCAGATGGTAAAAGTCAACCCCGGTTATCTGGGGAAAAGTCGTTTCGTCCCCGGTTCATGTTTGCCCCCAACTTGCCTCGCCTTCGCCGCCCATTGTAGTGTCCAACCAGTCGGATACGACATGTCGTGCTGTAGTTCACCAAATCATACTGGATATGGCCACTAAGGCGCGGATCACGCGTGCCTTAATTCATGGTTAATGCGTAAAATTCTACAGCCGCAAACGTACGGGGTGCGACAGATGAGCTGGACTGACGAACGCGTAGATCTCTTGAAGAAGCTTTGGACGGACGGTCTGAGCGCGAGCCAGATTGCTGCCGAGCTTGGCGGTATCACGCGCAACGCTGTCATCGGCAAGGTGCACCGCCTGGGCCTGTCAGGCCGGGCGAAGACTACTGCACCAGTCGCCAAGCAGCGCCGCCCGCGCAGCGCAACCGCGCCGGTGACGGCCACTGCCGTGCCGCAGCAGACCACGGTGCAGGCAACTTCTACCATCCGCACGCCTTCGGCTGCCACGCCGCAGCTGCGCGGCGCCACTGCGCTGAAAATGGCCCCGCAGGAAGATGTGGCCATCGAAGTTGAAGCCGCACCGCTGGCCGAGCTGGTACCTTTCACGGAGCGCGCGACGATCCTCACCCTCACCGAGCGCACCTGCAAGTGGCCGATCGGTGATCCGTCCTCGCCGGACTTCTATTTCTGCGGACGCCATTCCGAGCCGGGCGTGCCCTACTGCACGCACCATTGCCGTGTTGCCTACCAGCCGGTCAACGACCGCCGCCGCGCCGCGCCGGACAAGAAGGCCCTTCGCGGCTGATTTTCGAGGGGGCCAACCAGCACCCCACCGGCTCCCTCACCCAATCAAGCCTGCCCGTTGCGGCAGGCTTTTTTGCTGCCTGGAAGTCCGGGGTATTTGTTGAGCGGCTTAGAACGCCGGCGCAAAAGTGGCGTGCTTTTCCAAAAGCCAAAAGGCCCGCATGGATGGCGGGCCTTTCCAGACTAATTGCAGCAGAGCGGATCAGCTCGCCACGGCGAACTGGTCGTTGAAGGCATAGCCGGCACCGCGAACGGTGCGGATCGGATCCTTCACCTTGCCCTTGTTGATGGCCTTGCGCAGGCGGCCGACATGAACGTCGACGGTGCGCTCATCCACATAGACATCATGCCCCCACACGCCATCCAGCAGCTGCTCGCGGGAGAAGACCCGGCCGGGAGAGGTCATGAGGAACTCCAGCAGGCGGAACTCGGTCGGCCCCAGGTGGATTTCCTTGCCATTGCGGCGGACGCGGTGGGTTTCCTTGTCGAGCTCCAGGTCACCGGACCTCAGCATGGTGGACACCACTTCCGGCCGGGCCCGGCGCAGGATGGCGCGCACGCGGGCCATCAGCTCAGGGATCGAGAAGGGTTTCACCACGTAGTCATCGGCGCCGGTGGCAAGGCCGCGGATACGCTCCGCCTCCTCACCGCGTGCCGTCAGCATGATGATCGGCAGGCGTTCGGTTTCTGACCGGGCGCGGACACGGCGGCACAGCTCGATGCCGGAAAGTCCCGGCAGCATCCAGTCCAGCAGCAGAAGGTCCGGCTGCGTTTCCCGCAGCCGGATCTCGGCGTCATCTCCCCGGTCACAGGAGTCCACGTCGTAGCCTTCCGCTTCCAGATTGTAGCGCAGCAGAAGGCTAAGTGGCTCTTCGTCTTCAACGATAAGAACCTTGGGCATGGCAATATGCTCCGGACGTCACTTGCAGGCAGGCAGATCAGGCGCCTTCGTTTTCGGCAATACCCATCTCGTCAATCTTCCGGCGGGCTTCCAGCAGCTGGTCCCCTGTCACCATGAAGTAGACATTTTCGGCGATGTTGGTGGCATGGTCACCAATGCGCTCGATGTTCTTGGCACAGAACAGCAGGTGCGCGCACTGGGTGATCTTGCGCGGATCTTCCATCATGTAGGTCAGCAGTTCGCGGAACAGCGAGGTGTAGATCGCATCCACTTCATCGTCGCGCTCGCGCACGGCTTTGGCAGCTTCTGCATCACGGCCCGTGTAGGCGTCCAGCACCGACTTCAGCTGGCCCAGCGCCAGTTCGGACATGTGTTCAACACCGAAGGCCGCCTTCTTGGAATTGAAGACACCGTCGATGGCAATGACACGCTTGGCGATGTTCTTGGCAAGGTCTCCAACGCGCTCCAGATCGTTGGCGATACGGCCAGCGGCCATGATCTCGCGCAGATCCTGCCCCATCGGCTGGCGCAGAGCGACGATGCGGATGAATTTCGCTTCGATCTCCTGCTGCATCTCGTCCAGCTTGGCATCGGCCTGAACCGTGGCCTGTGCCTTGGCCAGATCATGGGTGAGCAGCGCGGTGACTGCATCATTCACCAGCTTCTCCGCCAGACCGCCCATTTCGGCGACCCGGCCGGCCAGGGCGCGCAGTTCCTCGTCATACGAGCTAACGGTATGCTCGGACATGTCGTGTTCCTCTCAAATTCTCGAGCGCAAGATCCAGTATCAGCCAAAACGGCCGGTGATGTAATCCTGCGTGCGCTTGTCCTGCGGGTTGGTGAAGATGTCCTGCGTCGCGCCTTCCTCGACCAGATTGCCGAGATGGAAGAAAGCCGTGCGCTGGGATACACGGGCAGCCTGCTGCATGGAGTGCGTCACGATCACGATGGTGAAGTTGGCACGCAGCTCGTCGATCAGCTCTTCGACCTTGGCAGTTGCGATCGGATCAAGGGCCGAGCAGGGCTCGTCCATGAGGATCACTTCCGGGCTGACGGCGATGGCGCGGGCAATGCAGAGGCGCTGCTGCTGGCCACCGGAAAGACCCGTACCCGGACCATCAAGACGGTCCTTCACTTCGTTCCACAGACCTGCCTTCTGCAGCGAGGCAGAAACCACTTCATCGAGCTCCGCCTTGTTGCGCGTCAGCCCGTGAATGCGCGGGCCGTAGGCCACATTCTCGTAGATCGACTTGGGGAACGGGTTCGGCTTCTGGAACACCATGCCGACCTTGGCGCGCAGCTGCACCGGGTCGACCTTGGGGTCGTAGATGTTCTCACCGTCGATCAGAATGTCACCCTCGACGCGGCAGATGTCGATGGTGTCGTTCATGCGGTTAAGTGTGCGCAGGAAGGTGGACTTTCCGCAGCCCGACGGACCGATGAAGGCGGTCACGGAACGGGGCTGAATCTTGATGTCCACGTCTTTGATGGCGTGCTTGTCGCCATAATAGACCTGAACCTTCTGGGCGACGATCTTGGGTTCTGCGTGGGTCACGCCGTTCTCCACATTTGCGCTGACATTCATCGGTAATCCCTTTCTTACCAGCGGCGCTCGAAGCGGCGGCGCAGGACAATGGCAACCAGGTTCATTACGATCAGGAACACCAGCAGTACGATGATGGCTCCAGAGGCCCGCTCGACGAAAGCCGGATCACCGCGCTGGGTCCAGTTGTAAACCTGCACGGGCAGAGCGGCTGCCGGGTCGAAGAAACCTTCCGGCGGAGCTGCCGGGAAGCTCCGGACGAATGACACCATGCCGATCAGCAGCAGCGGCGCGGTTTCGCCAAGAGCCTGAGCCAGACCGATAATGGTGCCCGTGAGAATGCCCGGAGCTGCAAGAGGCAGGACGTGGTGGAAGATGGACTGCATCTTGGAGGCACCAACGCCCAGCGCGGCATCGCGAATGCTCGGAGGAACAGCACGCAGCGCCGCACGGGTAGCGATGATGATCGTGGGGATCGTCATCAGCGTCAGAACCAGACCGCCAACCAGTGAGGCAGACTGCGGCAACCCGACGAAATTGATGAACACAGCCAGGCCAAGGATACCAAACACGATGGACGGTACCGCAGCGAGGTTGGAGATGTTCACCTCGATCAGATCGGTAAACCAGTTTTTCGGTGCAAACTCCTCGAGATAGATCGAGGCGGCAACACCAATCGGCACGGCCAGCACGAGCACGATCAGCATCATGTAGGTTGAGCCGATGAGTGCAATTCCAAGGCCAGCGGCTTCCGGCCGCAGATCTGATGCATCGGGGCCAAAGAAGAAGTCCCAGTTAAATCCTACGCTCATCAAACCAGAAGCACGCATTTTGTCTGCAAGCTGCAACTGCTCAGGAGAAATGTTGCTGTCCAGCTTTGCGCTTTCCATCGTCACACGGCCCTTGAAATAGCCGTCGACGCGGCCATTGGCAAAAGCCTTGAACGAAATGGTCTGTCCGACGAGCTGCGGGTCTGCAAGCACCATGTTACGCAGCGTGGCGGGCGCCTCCTTCGAGACGAGGTCAAAGATGTCCTTGGCGGACATGCCACCCGTATCGATGCCATCACGCTTGAGTGTCTCCAGCAGAGACTTCTGGATCAGATTGCCGTAGCCAACCGTGCTGACCTTCTTCAGGTCTTCAAGATCCCTGTTGCCGGCCTTGTCGAGAACAGAAGCATCCAGCGTCACGTCAATCGTCACGAATGTCTGCCTGAACGCAGCAAGACCGCTGGCCAGAACTGAAGAAAGCAGGATGACGAGGGACAACAGGCCAATTATGACGGCCGCCATCCCATACATCCGGAACCGGCGCTCAGCGGCGTTTCTGCGTCTCGTTCGCGCGTCCGGATTGTAAATCGACTTGAATGAAGCAGTATCGACGCTGGTCATTCGTATTGCTCCCGGTATTTGCGCACGATGTAAAGAGCGACGACATTCAGTCCAAGTGTGAAAACAAAGAGTGTCATGCCCAGAGCAAAAGCGACAAGAGTTTCCGGTGACGCGAATTCTGTATCGCCAGTCAACTGGCTAACAATTTTCACTGTCACCGTTGTCATCGCTTCGAAGGGATTGAGGCCAAGTCTGGCAGCTGCGCCTGCTCCCATGACCACAATCATCGTCTCGCCAATTGCGCGGCTCGCGGCCAGCAGGATGGCGCCAACAATGCCGGGCAATGCCGCAGGCATCACAACCTGGCGGATCGTCTCGGATCTTGTAGCCCCGAGGCCATAAGCACCGTCACGCAGTGACTGCGGTACGGCATTGATGATGTCGTCTGACAAGGAAGACACGAACGGGATCAGCATGATGCCCATAACGAGACCGGCTGTCAGCACGGAGGAAGACGAATTGCCGAGGCCCATGGGCTGGGCGAAATAGTCACGCAGGAAAGGCCCGACAGTGATCAGGGCAAAGAGGCCGTAAACAATGGTCGGAATTCCCGCAAGCAATTCGAGCAGTGGCTTTGCAACACCGCGTACAGGCCTGGATGCATATTCCGACATGTAAATTGCAGCGTAAAGGCCAACTGGCACCGCGAAAAGAAGTGCTACCAACGAGACATAGAACGTACCCCAGAGCAGCGGAATAATGCCAAGCTCTGACCCGCCACGGAACTGCGGGTTCCAGACTGTACCGAAGAAGAAATCAAGCGCCGGGTACATCTGGAAGAAATTATAGGTCTCGAACACGAGAGAAGAAACAATACCGAAGGTCGTGAGAACAGCGACCAGAGATGCTGCAAGCAGCATGGAGCGAGTGAACTGTTCGGAGACGTTCCGGGCGCGGAACTCAGGCTTGATCCTGAGGACCGAGAAGACGAGCCCTGCGACAGCCATTGCGATCACTGCAATGGTCATCAACATGCGCGACGTGTTGGTCATGGACCGGTAGGTTTTGGCAATCTCGAAGACATCAGCGCGCACATCAGAGCCAAGAGCGACGCCAGCGTCGGCCATGCGGCTACGGATACTGCTGAGATCCCCGCGCATCTGGGCAATGTCTGCCTCTGAAAGCGTCCCGCGCTCGCTCAGAACCTGCAGGCCTCCGGCAATCTTGCGCACGTCAGTCATGACGAGGGTCAAGTCTGACGAGTTCTCAGAGGAAGCTTCCGGAAGGCTGCCTGATGCGGCGTTCTCGATCAATACGGGGGAGATGAACAGCCAGGCCGCCATCAGCACCAATGCGGGCACCGCCGTAAAGAGAAACACGACTGTACCATAATGGCCGGGCAGCGAATGCAGCTTCCGCTTGTCACCACCGGTAAGAGCAATCGCGCGGCTTCTGCCCGCGAATGCACCAGCGAGAGCAAGCGCGACGATTATGAGAAGGAGGACACCGAGGCTCATGAGCTATCCAATCCACAGAGCAAAGGGTGGCGCTGGTGCGCCACCCTGATCTTCCATCGGCTCGAAGCGCTTACTTGAGCGGACCCATCACGACTTCGTCAGCAACGGCCTTCTGAGTCGCAGCCAGTTCCGGGTCGGAAACGAGGCCGTACTGAGCGAGCGGGCCATTCGGGCCTGCGATATCGTCGGAGACGAAGAACTCAACGTACTCCTTGAGGCCCGGGATCACGCCGATGTGCGCCTTCTTGACGTAGAAGTACAGCGGACGGGAAACCGGGTACTCACCCTTGGCAATCGTCTCGACGGACGGCAGCACGCCACCCATGGTCGCAACCTGGAGCTTGTCGGTGTTGTTCTGGTAGAACGACAGGCCGAACACGCCAATGCCCTGCGGGTTTGCGGCAACGCGTGCGAGCGTCTCGGTGTAGTCACCATCGATATCGACGGAAACGCCATCAGTACGCAGAGCCATGCAAGACTTGGCAGCAGCCTTCTTGTCGCCGCCGTTGGCAGCAAGCAGGGCTTCCTCGATGCCGTTGGCCTTGCAGCCAGCATGCAGAACCTTTTCGTCGAACACTTCACGGGTGCCGTGCTTGGTGCCCGGAATGAAAGCGAGAATTTCCTGATCCGGCAGGTCGGCGCGGATATCGCTCCACTTCTTGTTCGTGTTGGCGACAAGCTTGCCGTCCTTCACGATTTCAGCAGCCAGAGCAGAATGCCAGTCAGCCGGGGTGAATTCGAACTTGTTGCCCTTGATGTCAGAGGCGAACACGATGCCATCATAGCCGATGCGGACTTCCATGATGTCCTTCACGCCGTTGGCGGCGCAGGTATCAATGTCAGACTGGCTGATGCGGCTGGAAGAGTTGGCGATGTCGATGGTGTTTTCACCAACGCCTTCGCAGAGCTTCTTACGGCCAGCGCCCGAACCACCGGACTCGACAACCGGGGTCGGGAAGTCGGTGTTTTCGCCGAAAGCTTCAGCAACGATGGAAGCATAGGGCAGAACCGTCGACGAACCGGCGATCTGGATCTGGTCACGAGCCTGAGCGGCGCCGGCGACGGTGGTGGCGGCAGCCGCGAGGGCAACCATGCTTACGAGGGTTTTGAACTTCACTTGACCACTCCCTTTGAATGTCAAGGTTTTTGGGCGCGCCACCCAGCCTCCCCTGAGGCCCTGGCGACGAGCGGAACCTAACGGCCCCAGATGAGACTTCTATGTCAGTTGGATATCACTTTTGTGACAATTTAAGATATTGGAAAATCTGAATAATTTACGTGCAATTGCCGGAAGAACGCGGTTTTGTGACATATCCGGGCACAATGACGCTCCCGGGCGGGAAGCGCCCGTCAGTTCAGGGGTATCTTATTAGCCGGCTGCGCCGCAGGAGAGCCGGTTGGGGCCGCACGCGGCGGCGGCATGCGGCATTACGCGCCGGAGCAATGCCGTAAAGGCAGCATCATTGAGCGGCCGCAAGTTCCCCGGCGAGCTTCTCGTTTTCAAGACGCTGGTGCTTCGGAAGCGGAATGAGACCTATCGCCGCCAGATATCCGTCGGGCCCCAGAGCTTTTTCAGATGCAAACTCAAGGAGATATTCCTCAAGCCCCGGAACCTTTCCCAGATGCTCCTTCTTGACGTAGAAATAGAGCGGCCGGGACAGAGGATAGGTTCCAGCCGCAATATTTCCTGCAGACGGCTCTACTCCTGAGATGCTGACAGGTTTCAGGTCGCCACGGTTCCGTTCGAGGAACGAGTAGCCGAAGATGCCGAGCGCCTTGGGGTTCTGCTCGAGCATTGTCACGACGAGGTCATCGTTCTCGCCCGTCTCCAGAAACGATCCGTCCTGCCGCAACTCATGACAGGCGGCCCCCTTCAGGCCAAGGCTGCCTGCGTCCGCAAGTGCGGCGCAGCCTTGCTCCATGGCGATTTCGACAAATGTATCACGGGTGCCGGAAGTCGGCGGCGGGCCGAGGATCTCAATACGCTTGTCCGGCAGCGTGCTGCCGATCTGACGCCAGGATTGAAAGGGGTTATCCTGCAGTTTGCCTTCAACCGGAACCTTGCGGGCCAGACCCAGAAAGACCTGATCCAGGGAAAGATTCATGTCAGCGCCGCTGGCTGCACCCGCTAGCACGATGCCATCGAAGCCGAAGCGGATTTCAACCGGTGTCACGCCATTTGCGCGGCATTCCTCCAGTTCGGCCGGCTTCATCGGTCTGGACGCATTTGTCACATCAGGTGTGGCATCCCCGGATCCGGCACAGAACAGCTTGATACCGCCTCCGGTGCCAGTGGACTCAATGACCGGGAACTTTCCGCCGTTTTTCAGGGAAACCTGTTCAGCAACCGCGGCAGCGAAGGGATAGACAGTAGAAGACCCGACAATCTGTACCTTGTCACGCGCCAAGGCCAGCTCGCCTGCGCCCAGGAAGACCGTCAGAAGCAGTGCAACTCCAAGACCAACTCTTGTCATGCTGAAGATCTCCGGCGTGCGGCTCTGTCTGGCGTGACCTTGTTCGTGTGATGGCCACTCGGCAGGACTGCCTATAGCACATGTCCTAATGAGACGATGTGAGAGTTATGTGACGTCCTGCAGATATAGAGGCGTCAACGTGCAGTTGCCACTCCCGTTTGCCCGTCAGCGGGGAAGGTGATCGAGAATGCGGCCCCCTGCCCCGGCTGGCTTTCGATATCCAGCCGGGCCCTGTGCCGGGTCAGGATGTGCTTGACAATGGCGAGCCCGAGCCCCGTGCCCTTCATGGCGCGGCTGGAGGCAACATCGACGCGGTAGAAGCGTTCCGTCAGCCGCGGCAGGTGTTCAGACGAAATGCCCTCGCCATAGTCCCGCACGGTCAGCACCCAGCCCTGCCCGCTTGCCTGCGGGCGGACCGAGACATCCACACGCTTGCCAGTGCTCCCGTATTTCAACGCATTTTCCACGAGGTTCTCGGTCACCTGGATCAGCTCATCGCGGTCACCGCGGACGACCGCCTCCTGCTCGGGCACTTCCACGTGCACTTCCATGCCAAGTTCACGGGCCAGCGGAGACAGGGCGTCATTCGTATGGCGCACAGCTTCGCGCAGATCCACCAGCTTGTCCGGCCTCACATGGGCCTTCAGCTCAATCCGGGACAGGGACAGGATGTCATCGATCAGGCGGCGCATCCGGTTCGCCTGTTCCAGCATGATGCCGAGGAACCGCTCCCGTGCCCGCGCATCGTCCTTGGCCGGCCCCTGCAGTGTTTCGATGAAGCCCGTGAGCGATGCCAGAGGCGTGCGCAGCTCATGGCTTGCGTTGGCGACGAAGTCGGTGCGCATGCGCTCCAGCCGGCGCTGCTCGGTCAGATCCCGCAGGGCCACCAGCAGAAAATCGGGCATGGCGGGCTCAGGCTGCCCCGGCTTCAGCGAGGGCAGGTAGATCGGCGCGATACTGGCTTCGAACCAGGATTCGGTCGGCACTTTTTCCGTCCATTCGATCCGCTCTACCGTGCCTTGCGAGCGGGCGCGGTCAAAGGCTTCCAGCAGGGATGGCGTGCGCAGGCCGAAGGAGATCGGGTCTCCCGGACGGACCGCCGGGTATTGGTCCCGTGCCAGGGTATTCACGTAGCGGGTGATGCCGCGCCCGTCCGCAATGAAACAGGGCATGGGCAGCGCGTCGGCCGTCACCTTGATGCCGGTGCCGGGCCACATCCGGCGCAGATCGCGCTTGTTCTCAAGCTGCAGAGCGCGAACGGCATCGCTGCGGCGAGGGCCAAGCGCTGCGGCCAGGAACACGGCGAAGAAACCGCAAAGCACGGCAAGAAGCGGGACCCGGAAGACGGCCCAGAGCAAAATCAGCACAACACCGGCCGTAAACAGCACCCAGCGCGCATCCTTCAGGCGCTGCGAGGGCCTTGCCTGCAGCTCACGCGGAGGCAGCTTCTCGTCTTCAATCTGTGTCTCGGTCATCGCGAACCTGTGCCTGCTCCCGCCCCCGCTGCCCACACGGGATATGATGAGCCGGTGAAATAACCCGGCTCTATGTCACTCACACGACAAAAACCAGATTAGCGTATCAAACCAACGCCCAGATGAATGTCACGTGTCATTTTGACGGCATTTCACATGTTCTGCCGCCGTGCAAAACGGAAGCCGTCCCATGAGCTCTCAAGGCTGATGCAACGGTCAGACTGGTGCAGCCGGCCGGGCAGAAATCACCCGGAGGTGGCGTAGCGTGAAGACGCGGCCTTCGTCAGGGCTGCCAGCAAACGCGGCCATCCAGCCTCGGATGCCATGAAGGCGCGGTAATCGCCTCCGGCAGCCCCATGGCGGATGAAGTCCCCATGGCTGATTTCGAGGCGCGTCGTCTCTCCTGCATCGCGGAAAGACCAGACAACCCGGCTTGCGGTGGAAGGATCCGCGACCGGTTTTCCGTCTGGACCGATCTGCCAGGCAAGCCGCAGATAGAGAGGCGCTTCAATGGACAGCACAGTGCCCCAGATGACCCGCCGGCCATCTTCGCCCACCCGGGAACAGGCTCCACCCAGATGCGGGTCAATGATGACATCCTGCGCGGACTGACCGAAGAAGGGATCATGCCTTGGCCACCAGGAGGCAATCCTGTCGACAGTCAGGGCAAAGGCCGCATCGCGCCTGAGGGGAAGAACGGCTTCCAGGGAAAGAGCATGTTCGGGCATGAGGCCTTGTCTGTCCTTGTCTGGCAGGTCGCTGGACATGTGCTGCATCAGTTTCCGTCTGCGGGAAACCGGGCCACATGTGCCGTTTTAACGGCTTCACATTACCGATTCATGCCAGTGGAGCCAATGCACTGCGTCAATCCAAACGGGCAACGGTTGCGGGGCGGTGCCGGCAAGCACTTGACTTGACCCGTTCTGCGCTGAACAGATGCGCGGGAACAGGCAGCCTCTCCCTCGAAAGAAACCGGTCATGACGAAACTGCAGCACGATCTTTCCTTCGATCCGCGCCACGGTGAAGCGGTGGAGGTGGCTCCCGGTGTCCGGCGGCTGACAGTGAACAATCCCGGCCCTTTCACCTTCCATGGCACCAACACCTATCTGATCGGCGAGACCGAGGTGGCTGTACTGGATCCAGGGCCGGAGGATGAAGCGCATCTGCAGGCCATCCTGCGGGCAACACATGGACAGACGGTTACAGCCATTCTCGTCAGCCACACCCACAAGGATCACTCCCCTGCGGCCGCGCGGCTGGCCGCGCTCACAGGTGCCCAGGTTCTTGGCTGCGCTCCCCACCGGCCGGCCCGGGCTCTGCGTGGCAATGAGGTCAATCCGCTGGATGCCAGCGCCGACATGGACTACCGGCCGGACCGGCAGCTGGCTGACGGAGAGCGCTTCACGGCTGGCGGGCGGCTGTTCGAGGCCGTGGAAACACCTGGCCATACAGCCAATCATCTCACCTTCGCCCTGCCGGATGACGGGCTGATGTTCTCCGCCGATCACGTGATGGCCTGGTCTACCTCTATCGTCGCTCCTCCGGATGGATCAATGCAGGCCTATCTCACCTCACTCGACAGGATGATGGAGCGCAGCGAAAGCCTCTATCTGCCCGGCCACGGCGGCCTGCTTCACTCCGCGCAGGACTATATGGCCGCGTTGAAGGCGCACAGGATGCAGCGGGAGGCGGCTATTCTCGGTGTGCTGCAGCGTCATGGCCAGTCGACGGTCCCTGAGATCGTCGATGCGGTTTACGCAGGTCTTGACCCGAGCCTGAAGGGCGCAGCTGCTCTCTCTGTCTTTGCGCAACTGGAACGGCTGGTGGAGACAGGCGCCGTGCAATGCGGCGCAGAGCCACGGCTCGAAGGGGTCTACAAGGCAGCGTCCTGAGAGCTTCCCCTAACCCTGCGTCTCCTCGCCCTGGTAAATCTCATCGAACTCCGGCTCTGCAACGGCAGGCTCCGGCGCCTGATAGGGCTTGAAGCCCGGCAAAGGCACGGGCCGCCCCGCATCATCTGCCGGCCGGTCCGTCAGGAGCGGCAGTTCCTCGGCCTGAGCACGGGCCTCCTCGGCCTCTTCTTCAGTGACGTTGAGACGGCCTATGTTACCGTAGGCCTCTGTCAATGCTGCATCGAGATCCCGGTAGAAACTGCGGATCTGCTGGGCATTGAAACCCAGATCATGCGCGGCGAAACGCGAGCTGGCCCGCACATCCAGGATTGATCCGGTCACGTCAGGCTCCACGCGCACGGACATACCGGCCGGAAGGCCGATAAGCGGAACCCGGGCGATCGCCTGCACCAGACTGGGAGAATCGCGCATGTCTGGCGGCATCTCAGTCACGATTTCCCAGCCGTTCTTTTCCATTACCTTGCGCACGGCGGCATGCAGATCGACCGGCTCCAGCCTGAAGCGGCGCGAAACGATCTCCGGATAGGCCTGCGTCTGCAAGGCGGCATCGAACCGCGGCGGCGCGAGCGCATCACGCACGGCCAGGGCTTCAACAGCAGGAGGCGGATCGGAAGGGTCCGTGCTGATGTCATTGAGCGGGGGAAACATGTTCCAGCCCGCAGCCAGCAGGGTCAGCGGCACGAGCAGGACAAGGCCGTAGAACAGGGCGCGCACGGCATCGCCCACTCCAGTTCCGCCACGCTGCCACCAGAGAATGATGGCCGCGATGGCGAGGCCAAGGCCGGAAAGTCCAAGAGCGGCCCCAAGCAGCAGGCTGAGCTCAAGCTGGTTGGCTGCAATGATCCCGCTTCTATAGGCGATGGCAGCGGCAAACAGCGTCGGCACACCCAGCGCCGCCATGAAGCGCGCCGCACGTCCAAGTTCGGAACGCGGAACGGGATACCGCTTTCTCACCACCTGCTCCCCTGCCCGGCCCGGCTGGGCCCGTTGCCGGAATGGCCGCAGTACGCGGCATCCCTATCTGGGTGCCGTCTGCCGCCGTCAAAAGCAAGAGCAGAAACGCGATTCCCGGAAAGAGAGGGCGTTCAGTGCACCGGCATCATCGCATCAAGCCAGTCCAGGAGATCATCCAGACCGGTGAGAACGTGATCTGCATGCGGAGCCAGAATGTCAGCGCCTATGGTTCCTGTCGCGACAGCAACGGCAACGGCACCGGCCTGACGGCCTGCATGCATGTCGTGCAGACTGTCCCCCACCATGGCAACCTCCTGCGGGTGCAGGCCGTTCTGCTCCTGGAAGGCCATGACCATGCCTGGTGCCGGCTTGGCGCCAAAGCCGCTGTCATAGCCGTAGATCTGGGCAAAGCACTGCTCGATACCCAGTGCGCGCATCTGGGCGCGGGCAGAGCTTTCCGTATCATTCGTGGCAATGCCCAGGATATAGCCGGCCTCATGCAGGGTCCGGATCGTCGCTTCCAGCGCCGGGAACGGAGCAAGGCTCTCGAGGCCAAAGGCCTTCAGATGGGCCTCGATCTCGCGCAGAAGCGCCGTGGTATCGGTAATACCCATCACCTGAGCCCACTCGCCGATGACGGCATCATTCGCCCCCGCCACGAAGGGTGAATGCGGCTCGAACAGGCCGGTTTCCAGATTGAAGGCTGTGATCCGCGCCAGCTCGCTCTTCACCACGCCATTTCCCGCTGCCATCGTGTCAAGCAGCCGGGCAAAGGCGGGCGACCATGTCTGCTGGAAGTCGATCAGCGTGCCGTCCTTGTCGAACAGGATTGCCTTGACCGGGGTTTGCGGCCGTATGCTCATGCCTTGCGTCTCCGATGCCCGGAGCCGGACACAAAAGGCCGGAGACGGGACCAATCTTCTGTTGCGGGCTGATTCTGCCCTTTTGCGCAGACAGACATGACTTGCCTGCCCATGCAAGACCCGACTGAACGAAGCAGGCAGTTTCCTTGGATTTTGTCCAGGCGCAACCGTCCAGTTGCCTTTGCCGCCTTCAGAACGGCAAGCCGGGCTTGAACAATTTCAAAGCGTGAGCAGATTGTAACAAGACGACATTTTATTTGACCCGCACGCGCCTTCAACCCGCCCCATCCAATGATTAGGTTTTTACGAGACGTAAACGGTCGAAGTTTACGTTTCATTCAGTGTCTTTCCTCTGTGTTTTTCCGGGAAAGACAAGAAAAAGCCCGCGCGAAAGCCACATAGATGCCGCAATCGGGCATCACTGAGCGCGCCATTCAATGCCCAACGGATCAGAAACAATGTCGACCCTCGCAAAGCAGACCCCGAAAGCAGCCAAAGCCCCGAACCTTGCGGATCTCTACAAGCCGCTGGGCATTCAGGCCGTGACCGCTGCAGCCATGTGCTTCAAGCAGAGCAAGGCCGCCAAGGCCGGCTCCAACGCCAAGTAAGGCGCATGAGCGCTGATTTCTGAGCCGGGCATCTGAGGAGGGTGCCCGGCTCTTGCATTTTCAGCGTCCCTTCCCGCATCACATGATCCAGCGCCTGTCGTCTTTCTGTCATGGTGGAATCGTATGCGGCGTGGCATCGTCATCGCGGCGCATAGGGCGGGAGTTCCTTTATGATCATTGCATACACGCCAACAGCCGCCGCAATGGCCCGCCTCGAAGTGACGGCAGGGACGCAGATCCCTCCTTCTGCCGTGTGGATTGACCTGTTCAATCCTACCTTCGAGGAACAGCGGCTGGCGGAAAAGCTGATGGGGGCCGAGATCCCGACCCGGGAAGAAATCTCTTCAATCGAAACGTCGGAACGGCTTTACGAGGAGCCGGGTGCTATCGTCATGACGGCAATCCTGCCCCTTGCGGCCCGTATGCCGGACCCGCGCACCGCATCCGTGACGTTCGTGCTCAGCGCCCGCCGCCTTGTAACCGTACGCTATGGCGAGCCGCAGTCGATCCAGACATGTGCCCGGCGCGTGCAGCAGGATGGGACCATTCCGCGCAACGGGCCGGGCGTGCTGTTCGTGCTGCTGGACATCATCTGCGACCGCTGCGCCGATGTGATGGAGGAGGCCTCCGATGCCTTCGACCGCATGTCGATGCATGTGTTCGAGGAGGGATTGAGCTCGCGTAAAGCAGAGACCTACCGCTCGGCCATCCGCACGCAGGGACGCATCGGCCTGCAGGTCGCGCGCATGCATGATGTCTGCGCCAGCCTAACCCGGCTGTTCCTGTTCCTCTCTGCCCGGTCCTCACGGGTAAACCTGACGGATGAACAGGTGGCCGCCTGCAAGATGCTGGGCCGGGACATCAATTCGATCAAGGAGCATGCCGACGCACTTGATGCCAAGCTGAGCTTCCTGCTGGACGCCACCGTCGGCCTCGTGAACCTGGAGCAGAACCAGATCATCAAGATCTTCTCGGTTCTTGCTGTCGTGTTCCTGCCGCCGACGCTCATCGCTTCGATCTACGGCATGAACTTCACCAGAATGCCCGAGCTGGAATGGGAATGGGGCTATCCCTATTCGATCGGACTGATGGTGCTCTCCATCATGCTGACCTTCCTCTATTTCCGCTGGAAGAAGCTGCTCTGACGACAAGGCCTGCGATGCTGACGCATCGCAGGCCTTGAAATTGCTCATGCGCCGCATGGGCTCATGCCGGTCAGGGCCGCTTTCATCGCTTTACGGATAGAGACGGGCCTTCGTCCATGCTTCGGCTTCCGATGTCCGGGTGAATTTCACCCGGTCGTGCAGGCGGAACGGGCGGTCGTGCCAGAACTCGATTTCCACCGGCACGATGCGCAGGCCAGACCAATGGTCCGGGCGGGGAATGTCGCCGATGCCGAACTTGGCCGTGTAGCGGGCGACTTCCTTTTCCAGCGCAAAACGGCTTTCCAGCGGGCGGGACTGTTTCGAAGCCCAGGCGCCGATGCGGCTGCCGCGCGGGCGGGACTTGTAATACTCGTCCGCCTCTTCCGCGCTGACCTGCGTGACGAGCCCGCGCACCCGCACCTGACGGCGCAGTGACTTCCAGTGGAAGCACATGGCCGCCTTGCCAGCGGAGAGAAGCTCGCGCCCCTTGGCGCTTTCCAGATTCGTGTAGAACACGAAGCCGCGCTCATCGAAATCCTTGAGCAGCACCATGCGCACATTCGGCAAGCCATCCTCATCGACCGTGGCGACCGCTACGGCGTTGGGATCATTGATCTCTTTCTCTGTGGCATCCGCAAGCCATTCAGCAAAAAGCTGAAATGGCTCCGCTACTTCCGTGAAGTCACCTTTTGTTAACGCTTCCGGGGGAGTGTTTACTGTATGGGTCATAGGCTTTCACGACTGCTTCTGATGGGCGCTTTGCCTCCGGACGGGAAGGTCCGACCCGGGGAAAGAAGGGCTTTTGTGATGCGTAACCTTTCATATCCCCGGCCGCTTTCCAAGCGGCTGGTTCGGCTTGGCGTAATTTTGTCGCTGGGCTGGATGACGGCTGGCTGCTCGCAGATGTCATCCACGCTTGCCACCAACGACGCGATCGCGCCGCTGGATCTGACCAACTCCATTGATGGCATGCCGACGGATGCAAGTGCGGGCGTCGACCCGACGGACCGCCAAGTCATCGCTCTGGCACTTGCCGAAACGGCGCCTTCGGATGGAGGCGAGGTGGAGATTCCCTGGCTCAATCCAGAAAGCGGCAATTCCGGCACCATCACCAAGGTGTCCGGCGAAAGTGCGCAGGTGCCCGGCTGCATGAGCTTCCGTACAACAGCCAACACCTTTCAGGGGGTGAAGGCCTATGAGGGAAGCGCCTGCCGGGATGCGCGCCAGAACCTAGCCGTCATCAGTCTTGCTGCACTCGGAGTTTGAAAGAAGATATTCCCGTTCCGGCGCTGCATGAGCTACGTGCAAGCTTGTACTGGCATCATTTCCTGTCGCTTCCCATATGAGACGTGACTAGACTTAGCAGGCGTCCGGATGCTCCGGGCGCTTTCACCACATAGCGGACTGACAATGAAAGACCCCTACTCCGTTCTTGGCGTAACCAAAACGGCAAGCGAAGCGGACATCAAACGGGCCTTCCGCAAGCTTGCAAAGCAGTACCATCCGGATCAGAACGCCAATGATCCGAATGCACAGGCACGCTTCTCCGAGATCAACCAGGCCTATGAGATCGTGGGCGACAAGGAGAAGCGCCAGAAGTTCGACCGTGGCGAGATTGGCGCCGACGGCAAGCCGCGCTTTCAGGCCCATGGCTTCGAAGGCTTCGACGGCTTCCGCGAAGGTGCATCGCGCGGCGGTGCCGGCAGCAGCTTCACGGGCGGTGCCTTTGATGACATTCTGAACGACATTCTCGGCGGCTTCGGCGCACGCCGTGGCGGCGCAGGCGCGGGCCCCGGTGCAGGGGCTGGCACCCGTGGCTTTGCCGGGGATCCGGGCGCAGCACGCGGCGGCGCCCCCCGCTCCGGCCAGACGGTCGAAATGATTGCGCTCGTAACAGTCGAGGAGCTCGGCCGGGACGGAAAGACCCGAGTCACCCTGCCCAATGGCAAGACCATCGACATGAAGATCCCGGCAGGCACCATGGAAGGCGACAAGATCCGTCTGCGCGGTCAGGGCCAGCCCGGCATCAATGGCGGGCCAGCAGGCGATGCGGTGATCGAGATCCGGCTGAAGCCGCACAAACTGTTCGCGGTCAAGGGCAACGACCTGCATCTCGATCTGCCGCTGGCTCTTTATGAGGCGGTTCTGGGTGCCAAGGTGCGCACGCCGCTGCTCGACGGCGCGGCCTATCTCACCATCCCGCCCGGTTCCAGCAGCGGCAAGACCATGCGGCTCAAGGGCAAGGGCTTGCCGACGAAAAACGGCGGCCATGGCGACCTTCTGGTCCGCCTCGAGATCGTGCTGCCGCCGCATGCCGACGAAGAGCTGGAAACGCTGATGAAGGCCTGGCGGGAAGTCACGCCCTACCCGGCCCGCGGCCCCGAATTCGACTGACCATTGCCCATTTGAACAACAGAAATGAAGCAGCCCGCCGGAGCAGTCCGGCGGGCTGGTTTGTTTGAACCTGCCAGCTGCGGGTGATCAGATGCCCGCAGCCTCTCAACACTCACCGCCGTCCCGGCCTCCGTGCCGGGACCTGTAAGGGAGTTGCAGGCTCAAAGGGCCGGGGCGACACCTGAGCAAGCAGCAAGGCAGCATGTCTCTGACTGGTCGGAGCAATCACCCAGCCGTCCCGGTTCAGCCCTTCGCCTTGCCCATGAAGGCCGCAAATGCGGTGGCGGCTTCCGGGGAGGAGAGGCGCTGGCCGAAGATGAGGGCTTCCTCGTCCATCCGCGCCAGAACCTCCGTCCGGTCCCCGCGCAGCAGGCGGCGGGAGAGGGCCATGGCCTCCCGTGGCCGCGCGGCAATACGGCTGGCGCAGTCAAAGGCAGCCGTTTCAAGATCGGCCTCGTTGACCACATGATTGACGATGCCCGCCTCACGGGCGGCTTCCGCCGTGAAGGCATCGCCTAGGCACAGAAGCGCAAAGGCGCGCTGGTGGCCCATGATGCGCGGCGCCAGCAAGCTGGAGCCCGCTTCCGGCACCAGCCCCAGATCGACAAACGGTGTGCGCAGCACCGTGCGGGGCGTGGCATAGACCATGTCGCAGTGGAACAGCAACGTGGTGCCGACGCCGATGGCAAGACCATCCACCGCTGCCACCAGAGGCTTTTCCAGCCGTGCCAGAACCGACAGGAACTTCAGCACCGGTGTGTCCGACAGATCACCTTGAGACGCAAAACGCATGAAGTCGGCAATATCGTTGCCAGCGGTGAAGGCACCGGGCGAACCACAGATGAGGTGGCAGCCAATGGCCGAATCCGCCTCGCCAGCCATCAACCCATCCACGAGCGCCAGATACATCTCGCCGGTGATGGCGTTCTTCTTGTCCGGCCTGTCGAACCTGACAAGGTTCACGCCATCCCTGCTTTCATGACGGATCATGCCGCCCTCCCCGCTTCACGTCTCGTCAGAACCTCAACCATCAGCCGATGCGGGCCGAAAGGGCCGCCGGATCGAAGGCAAGGATTGCGCCTGCCGCGCCTGTCACATCGCGGGCAAGCCCCGCTGTCTCGCCCAGCAGCGTTTCGGCAAAGTGGCGCGCCAGCAGGCGGCGGTGGGCCTCTGCTGCCGGGTCCTGCCCCTCGCCAGCCATCGCGCCCTTGAGAAGAAGCGCGCCGCCAAGCACCAGCCCAGCCAGCCGCAGATAGGGCGTAGCACCCGCCAGCGCTTCCGCCACCCGGCCATCAGCCTGAGCCTGCTTCAGCCAGGCTGTCGCGGAGGACAGTCCGTCGAGAGCGGGCAGAAGATGGGCGGCAGTTGCCTTGATATCCTCATCCGAATGAGCTGCGGCGGCCTCTGCAATCGCCTTCAGTTCGGCAATAAACCCGTCCACATGCGCCCCGCCCTCCAGCGGCAGCTTGCGCTGCACGAGGTCGATCGCCTGAATGCCGTTGGTGCCCTCATAGATCGGCGCAATGCGGGCATCGCGCAGGTGCTGGGCAGCCCCGGTTTCCTCGATGAAGCCCATGCCGCCGTGCACCTGAATGCCAAGCGAAGCCGATTCCACGCCAAAGTCGGTGGAGAGCGCCTTGGCAATGGGCGTCAGCAGCCCGGCGCGGCTTGCCCAATGCGCCCGCTCTTCCGGCGTTGCGGCCAGATGCGCCATGTCGATGGCATGGGCGCAGGAATAGCAGATGGCACGGGCCACCTGCGTGCGGGCCTGCATGGCCAGCAGGGTGCGCTTGATGTCGGGATGCAGGGCAATCGGGCTCATGCCCTCGCCCTTGTCGCCCGGGGCGCGGCCCTGACGGCGGTCCAGCGCATAGGCGAGCGCATGCTGGAAGGCCCGCTCGGAAACGCCCAGCCCTTGCACGCCCACCGCAAGGCGGGCGTTGTTCATCATGGTGAACATGCAGGCAAGGCCCCGGTTCTCCTCGCCGATCAGCCAGCCTGTGGCGCCGCCCTCGTCACCATAAATCATAGTGCAAGTGGGCGAGCCATGGATGCCGAGCTTGTGCTCGATGCCGGCGCAGCGCACATCATTGCGCGCGCCCAGCGAACCATCGTCATTGACGAAGAACTTCGGCACCAGAAACAGCGAAATACCGCGCGTGCCTGCAGGCGCATCCGGCAGGCGGGCCAGCACCAGATGGATGATGTTGTCCGTCAGATCATGCTCGCCATAGGTGATGTAGATTTTCTGCCCGAAGATACGGTAGCTGCCATCGGCGTTGCGCTCGGCCCTTGCCTTCAGCGCATTGAGATCGGAGCCCGCCTGCGGCTCCGTCAGGTTCATGGTGCCCATCCACTCGCCGGAAACGAGCTTGGCGAGGTACTTCTCCTGAAGCTCCGGCGCCGCATGCTTCTCCAGCGCCTCGACGGCGCCCATAGTCAGTGTCGGCCCAAGGGCGAAAGCCATGGAGGCGGAATTCCACATTTCCAGCGCGGCGATGTTCAGCATCACAGGCAGGCCCTGCCCGCCAAAGTCCGTACCGGCAGCAAGCGCGTTCCAGCCGCCCTCGATCCAGTGATGATAGCAATCGCGCCAGCCTTCCGGCGTCGTCACCGTGCCATTGGCGAAGGGCGTGCCCTGCCTGTCGGCGATCTTGTTGAGCGGGGCGATTTCCTCGGCGGCGAAACGCCCGGCCTCTGTCAGAATAGCCTCGACCAGATCCTCGCCAAGCTCTTCCGCGCCATAGGCGTCCCGGACTTGCGGCAGTCCGGCCACATGCTTGAGCGTGAAGGCAATTTCGGCGAGCGGCGCGCGATACATCCTGTTTCTCCCTGATCCGGACGCGCTTGGTGCTTGACGTGGACCGCTGAAGTCCGCAAAAGCCGCGCATCTCATGTGTCTCCTGCGAACGTACCGCAGTTTACGTAAACGTCAATACGTTACCCAGAGGCAGGCCGCGCCGTTTTCTGTTTGCACAGCGCAGCCGCCCCGGCTTCCGGAGCCCCAGAATGCAGCGCTGGCCCATCGATTTGAAGTCCACCGACTGGATGATGTCCGGCCTGCTTCAGCCGGTGGTGGAGGCGCTGGCCGGGGGCAAGCTGGTGGCCGTACCGACCGAGACGGTCTATGGCCTGGCTGCCGACGCCACGAACGGCGAAGCCTGTGCCCGAATCTACGAGGCAAAGGGGCGGCCGAGTTTCAATCCGCTGATCTCGCATGTGGAGAGCCTGGAAGCGGCAGAGCGTCACGGCCTGTTCGATGAGCGGGCGAAAGCGCTGGCTGCAGCCTTCTGGCCAGGGCCACTGACCATGGTGGTGCCGCGCAATCCAGCATCCCCCATCGCCAGCCTGACGACCGCTGGCCTCGACAGCGTCGCACTGCGCGTGCCTGCGGCGCCCGTCATGCGCTGGCTGGCCAGCCAGCTTGGCCGCCCGCTGGCCGCGCCCAGCGCCAATCTCTCGGGACGCATTTCAACAACAGATGCGGATGCGGTGATTGCGGATCTGGGGGACAAGGTTGCCCACGTGCTCGACGCAGGCCCCTGCCCCATCGGCATCGAATCCACAATCGTCAGCCTGACCGGCGAAACGCCCGCCCTGCTGCGGCCCGGCGGCATTCCGGCAACGGCCATCGAAGCGGTGCTGGGCTGCAGCCTGATCCGCGCCGCCGCCGATGACCATGCACCGCAAGCGCCTGGCATGCTGACGTCCCATTATGCCCCCGCGGCAGCGGTACGGCTTGAGGCACAGGGCATTGAGGAAGGTGAGGCTGCACTGCTGTTTGGCCCGGACGGCCTGCCCGGCGCGGGTCAGGCAAGGGCCAGCCTCAACCTCTCACCAACCGGCGATTTGGTGGAAGCGGCGGCCAATCTCTTCTCCGCCCTGCGCCAGCTGGATGCAAGCGGAGCCACCGTCATTGCCGTGCAGGCGGTTCCCGGCGAAGGACTGGGTGAAGCGATCAACGACAGGCTGCGCCGCGCAGCTGCCCCAAGGTGAGCGCATTTCTGGCCGGTTGGACCATCATCCTTCTGGAACTTCCCGGGCTGATCCGCGTAAGCATTTTTCCTGCCTGAATATTTCACCAATATCGGACCGGCCGAGCATCGTTGATGAGCTAGCTTATGCACAGCCTGTCTGGCATTTTTTACTGTAATCACCTGCGTAAGGCGGCACAGAATCAGCTACCAATAGTCTTGAGGACAGGAGATGCAGCGGACCTCCCCCGAGCACAGCGATGCTCGCACCTTCAGAAGGACTTGACCTTGTGGCCAAGTCCTTTCTTTTGTCTGCCCCCTCAAGCTCCCTTCTCCTCAGCAATCAGCGCAAGCGTGACCTCACGGATTGACAGGCCGGGATGAAATGCCGCTCACTGGCACCCCTGTTCTTGCGGAGGAGCGCAGATCCTTGTCCACCCTGCTGATTTCCCATCCCTGCTTTCTTGATCACCTGACACCCATTGGCCATCCCGAGCGTCCGGACCGCCTGCGGGCCATTGACCGGGTGCTGGAGCATGAGCGGTTCCAGGCGCTGGAGCGGGAGACGGCTGCCATGGGCACTGTGGAGGCCATCGCCCGCGCCCATCCCATGGCCTATGTGGACCAGCTCTACAAGTCCGCGCCTGAAGAAGGGCTGGTACGGCTTGATGCCGATACGACGCTTTCCCCCGGCAGCTGGGAAGCGGCCCTGCGCGGTGCAGGCGCGGCCTGTCAGGCCGTCGATGAAGTGGTTACCCGCAAGGTCAGCAATGCCTTCGTGGCATCGCGCCCGCCCGGCCACCACGCGGAACATGAGCGGGCCATGGGCTTCTGCCTGTTCAACAATGCAGCCATCGCAGCCCGCCATGCACAGGCATTCCATGGCATTGGCCGTGTCGCCATCGTCGATTTCGACGTGCACCACGGCAATGGCACGCAGGACATCTTCTGGGCGGATCCGTCCGTCATGTATTGCTCCACCCACCAGATGCCGCTTTACCCCGGCTCGGGTGCCGCCAGCGAACGCGGTGAAGCAGACACGATCGTCAACGTGCCTTTGTCCGCAGGCGATGACGGCGCCATCTTCAGGGAAGCTGTGGAAACCGGCATCCTGCCTCGGCTTGAGGCCTTCAAGCCGGAACTGATCATCATTTCCGCCGGCTTCGATGCCCACGCACGTGATCCGCTCGGCGGGCTCAACCTGGTGGAGGCCGATTTCGGCTGGATCACACGCGTTCTCATGGATGTGGCCGACCAGCATGCCGGTGGACGTGTGGTTTCCCTGCTGGAAGGCGGGTATGATCTTGAAGGCTTGGCCCGCTCCACGGCCGCCCATGTCATGACGCTGATGACTGGATAGGAAACTTCGGCAAAACAGTCATGTCAGACTTGACGCCCGGCAACGTTCCGGCAAGGGTCGCCAACTTGACCAACTGGCGAGGATGACACCATGGCGAACGGAACGCTTTCACACGACGAAGCTGCGGCTCTTGCCGCCCTGTCCTTTGAAGAGGCACTGAGCCAGCTGGAAAGCATCGTCAGGGCGCTGGAGCAGGGCAATGTGCCACTGGAAAAGAGCATCGAGATGTATGAGCGCGGCGACCGCCTGCGTGCCCGGTGCGATCAGTTGCTGAAGGCTGCCGAGGAAAAGGTCGAGAAGATCCAGCTTGGAGCTGACGGCCGCGCCGCAAAGACAGTACCGCTTGATCCTGAGGCCTGAAAGGCCTGCCATATGAGGTTCGGGTGATCATGGATGCAAACGGAGGCAAGAGGATTTTCGGCGGCGCCTGCCCTGAAGATGCGGCGGCTGCCTTCAATCATACACTCGATACCGTGTTTGATGCGGTGCTGGAACCTGCCAGGTGGGCTGAGGTATGTGCCGCCCTGGAGCAGCATCTCGAAGCGCAACTGCTGCTCATGACATTCGGTCCGGATGGCCGTCATGATGCCCGCTTCTGTGACCGTTCCACCGCAGAGCCGATGCTCATCCATCTGGCGCGCAGCCAGGTAGAGAGCGGAAAGTCCATCATCGCCTATATGCTGCATGATGCCGGTCTTCTGACCTATCACTGCAAGCGCAAGATCATCTGCCCGGCGTTGAAGCCGGAGCTGGAGCCCTCGCCTGCCAGGGACGACTTGCGATACACCAAGGCCCTGATGACCCGTGTCTATGAAAAGGACGGGCATAAGGCATTGCTTGTTGCCTGCCGCTCAGCCTCGCAGCCCTCCTTCGACGTGCAAGAATTCCACTTTGTAGACCTGCTGTCAAAGCGGCTCAACATTGCCCTCGAATGTGCCTCTCGCATCAGGGAAGCCCGTCTTGAGGCGGAGCAGGCGGCATTGCTGTCAAACTCGGGCAGCCACTTGTCGATGCTGATGGACCCCATGCGCCGCATAATCGCATCCCGGGGACCTGCTCTGGAAGAACTCGGTCTCAACCAGATTCTTGAGGTGCGCAACGGGCGGCTCAACATTCTGTCCCGGGAACTGGAAGACCTTTTCGAGCCAATGGTCGAAAAGATGGCTCCGGGCCTTCTCCTTGGCTCTATCCGGCCTGACAGGCGGCAAACAGAGATGAACGGTTCGCAAGAACTCGTTATCATCACCGAAAGCGGAACGCCTTGCCGCATTGAGCTGGAACTCAGCCGTCAGGATGGACAGGAAGGGCCGGCCCAGCTTGTGATCCGCATACATCTGCCGCGCGGCATTCCTGCCGGGATCAATACGGCTCTGCAGTCGGTTTACGGGCTGTCCCGGAGCGAGGCCCGTCTGGTTCAGTTGCTGGTCGCCAGCGGATCGCTGACCGAGACACTGGACACGCTTTCGGTCACCCGCAATACGGCCAAGACCCATTTGCGCCGCATCTACGAAAAAACGGGGACCCGCTCCCAGCTGGAACTGGCGCAGACAGTGTACCGGCTGGCAAGCATATACTGCTGACCCCTCAGTAGAACTGCCGAAGCTGCTGAACCGGTTTACACTGGCTTATCGTTCCAAAGCTGACGCAAGGTCAACCATATACACAAAAAAAGGACCGTGTCGAAACACGGTCCAAGTCATCACTGTGCACGTGGCCCCATCGACCACGCGTCATCCTTAGGGCATTTCAAACCTTGCTGCATCACCCTTTCGGGTGACAACGGGCGACTTCTGATATGTTTTCTTCCCGCGCAGGTCGCTGATTGCTTCACTATTCCCGCTCCTTGGACCCCGGACACCTTGCCGAACGGTTTGCGCCGCCCAGATGGTTGGTGTAAGGCTCGAACCTTGTTTGCGCCGCATCATTGCCGTGTCATGGAGTGACCCAAAGCGTGTCTTCTAAGCCGCATACCCCTTTGCTTGACGGGATCACCGGCATGGACGCCCTGCGCGCCCTGCCCGAGAGCGACCTGCGCCAGCTGGCCGAAGAACTGCGCACGGAAACAATTGATGCAGTGTCACAGACTGGCGGGCACCTTGGCGCAGGCCTTGGCGTCGTCGAGCTGACCGTAGCGCTGCACTATGTCTTCAACACGCCGGATGACAGGCTGATCTGGGACGTGGGACATCAGTGCTACCCGCACAAGATCCTGACAGGGCGGCGCGAGCGCATCCGTACCCTGCGCCAGCCGGGCGGCCTTTCGGGCTTCACCAAGCGCAGCGAAAGCGTGTTTGATCCGTTTGGCGCAGCCCATTCCTCGACATCCATCTCCGCCGGCCTCGGCATGTCCGTGGCGCGGGATCTGGATAGGCGCAACAACAATGTGATTGCTGTCATCGGCGACGGGTCGATCTCTGCCGGCATGGCCTATGAGGCCATGAACAACGCTGGGGCACTCAACTCGCGGCTCATCGTCATCCTCAATGACAACGACATGTCCATCGCCCCGCCTGTAGGCGCCATGTCAGCCTATCTGGCGCGCCTCGTTTCAGGCCCGACCTACAAGTCGCTGCGCGATGCCGCCAAAAAGATCGCCCACACCCTGCCGCGCCCGCTTCAGGAAAAGGCGGCACGGGCCGAGGAATATGCCCGCGGCTTCTGGACCGGCGGCACCCTGTTCGAGGAACTGGGCTTCTACTATGTCGGCCCGGTCGACGGCCACAACATGGACCATCTGCTGCCCGTCCTGAAGAATGTGCGCGACACCCACCAGGGGCCGGTGCTCATTCACGTGGTCACCCAGAAGGGCAAGGGCTATGCCCCGGCAGAAGGCGCCAAGGACAAGTATCACGGCGTTGCGCGCTTCGATGTCATCACAGGCAAACAGGACAAGCCTAAGGCCAACGCGCCGAGCTATACCAGCGTCTTTGCCCGTGCGCTTGTGGAAGAGGCCGAGCGTGACGAAAAGATCGTCGGCGTTACAGCAGCCATGCCTGACGGCACCGGCCTTGACCTGATGCAGCAGGTGTTCCCCACCCGCGTCTTCGACGTCGGCATTGCCGAACAGCATGCCGTCACGTTTGGTGCGGGCCTTGCCAGCGAAGGCTACAAGCCTTTCGTTGCCATCTACTCCACCTTCCTGCAGCGCGGTTATGATCAGGTGGTGCATGACGTGGCAATCCAGGGCCTGCCTGTTCGCTTCCCCATCGACCGTGCGGGTCTGGTGGGCGCCGATGGCCCCACGCATGCAGGTGCCTTCGACACCGCCTTCCTCGCCTGTCTGCCCGGCTTCGTGGTGATGGCAGCCGCCGATGAGGCCGAACTGAAGCATATGGTGGCAACGGCTGCCGCCTATGATGAAGGCCCCATCTCCTTCCGCTATCCGCGCGGTGAGGGCCTTGGCATCGAACTGCCGGAACGCGGGCAGGTGCTGCCGGTCGGCAAGGGTGTCATCCGCAAGGAAGGCACGAAGGTGGCTCTTCTGTCCTTCGGCACCCGTCTGGCGGAGTGCATGACGGCGGCGCATGAGCTGGATGCCGCCGGGCTTTCGACCACGGTGGCCGATGCCCGCTTCGCCAAGCCGCTTGATCTGGATCTGCTGAAGCGGCTGGCCCGCGAGCACGAGGTTCTGATCACCGTTGAGGAAGGCTCCGTTGGCGGCTTCGGCAGCCATGTCCTGAGTGCGCTGGCCGAACTTGGCGCGCTGGACAAGGGCCTCAAGGTGCGCACCATGACCTTGCCGGACCGCTATCAGGACCACGACAAGCCGGACGTGATGTACCGGGATGCCGGTCTCAACGCCGAAGGCATCATGCGCAAGGTGTTCGAGGTGCTGGGCAAGGACGCCGCAGGTCTCGCCCTGCGCGCCTGACGGCTGCCGCATCACCACACGAAAATTTTCACAACCACCGGGTAGACTTCTGCCTTGCGTGCGTTGAGGATGACATCATGATCAAGGCTCTGGCCTCCATTTCCGCCCTGCTTGCATCGGTGGGCCTGCTGCTTGTTGGCCACGGCCTGCAGGGCACGCTTCTGCCTCTTGCCGCGCAGCAGGCATCCTTCTCCGATCTCGAAATCGGCTTCGTGTCATCGTTCTATTTCGTCGGCATGGTGCTTGGTTGTTTTGGCTCGCCTTACATGATCATGCGTGCAGGCCATATCCGGGCCTTCGCAGCGCTGGTTTCGCTGATGTCCGCAGCTGTGATCCTGCATCCCGTGTTGATGGACCCCGTGTCCTGGAGCGTCATCCGCGCCATTTCCGGCTTCTGCCTCGCAGGCTTCTACATGGTGGTAGAAAGCTGGCTGAACGAGGCAGCTGACAACCGCAACCGCGGCACGATCATGTCGGTCTACATCGTGGTTCTGTACGCCTCGATGATCGTCGGTCAGGTGTCCGTTTCAGCCACCGGCATCGACAGTTTCCTACCCTTTGCGGTGGCGTCTGTCATGGTCAGTCTTGCGGTCATTCCTGTATCCCTGACAAACGCCAACCAGCCCGCACCCATCACACTGGTGCGGTTCCGGCCCGTAAAGCTGTATCTCACGTCCCCTGCAGCGCTCGTCGGCTGTTTCCTTGTGGGTGTTGCAGGCAGCGCCATGTGGACGCTGACGCCGCTCTATGGCTCTCAGATCGGCCTCAGCAACGATCAGGCCGCATTCTATGCCGCGGCCTACATCGGCGGCGGCGTGCTTGCACAGTGGCCTTTTGGCCGCCTCTCGGACAGAATGGACCGCCGTATCGTACTGGTCGGGCTTGCCATCGCGACCCTGGTGATGGCCTGCATCATCGTTGTCTTCAAGCCATCGAACCCGCTCATCGCCACCTTGATGACCATGAGCGTTGGCGCCTTCCTGCAACCCGCCTATTCGGTCTCCGTCGCCCACGCCTATGACCATGCAGACCCGGCGGAATATGTGGAGACGTCCTCCGGCCTTTTGCTTGCCTATGGCATCGGCTCCATCCTTGGCCCCATGTCCGCATCGCTGCTGATGAATGTCATGGGCTCGGAAGGGCTTTATGCGCAGGTGGCACTGGTGCAAGTGGCCACAATCTTGTTCGTTACTGGCCGCTTGATGACGCGCAAGACGCCCTCGCGCGACGAAAAGACGGACTTCGAATACGCCGCCACCGCGCAGGTGGGCTCGGTCATCGCACCTGATCCGCTGGACACCGATGATCCGCTCATCATTCCGCCCGAAGAGTTCCCGGCTTATGACACGCAGGCTTTCGATCCGGCTGAGCCCGGCGTCACGGAGGAAAATGTGCCCGGCGCCGGACAGGACACGGACAGCCCGGACGCACACCGCTGACTTGCAAGGTGCGGCAAATTTGCGCTCGCGCGGTGTACAGGAAATGGTCATAGTACGCCCATGAAGACGCCCTCGAGCCTGTTTGCAATCCTGCGCACGGAACGCACGCCATTCGCGCTGATGGCGGTGATTGCCATTGTCTTCAGGCTCGTCCTGCTCGCCTCTCCCGCCCATGCCGCAGCGCTGGCCGGAGATGTGGATTTCGGCAGCATTTGTCTAGGCGCAAGTCAGGGCGTGGAAGCCTCAAAGCCCGGAGAGGCACCTCGGGCACCGCATGATCCGGCAGCCTGTCTCTGCGCCACGGGTTGCCACATTGCCATTACCGGACCGCTGTTTGCCGCGCCCTTGAACGATTCAAGCCTGCGCATTCCGGAAGTGGCGCTCCTGCCGCTGTTACGCAATCAATCCCTTCCCGTCACCGAGGCCTTGCTGACCGGCAAGGCCATCAGGGCACCGCCTGCGATCTGACATCCCGCAAGCATTTACCCCTGATGATCTGCGGCATGCCTGATGCTGCCGCCCACATGACTGGAAGACACATGACCATTCTGAAGACCCTTGCCGGCGCTGCCGCTGCGCTCGCCCTGCTCGCTTCCTCCGCCATGGCGCACGAGTTCAAGCTCGGTGATCTCGTCATCAACCACCCCTGGACCCGCGCCACTCCGCCGAACGCTCCGGCAGCTGGCGGCTTCCTGAAGGTGCATAACGGCGGTGCAGCCGACGACAAGCTGATTTCCGCAAGCTCCCCGGCTGCCGGGCGCGTCGAGCTGCATGAAATGGCGGTTGTCGACAGCATCATGAAGATGCGGGAAGTCGAAGGCGGCATCGCCCTGCCCGCCGGACAGGATACCGTGCTGAAGCCGGGCGGCCTGCACATCATGATGATGGAGCTGAAGCAGCCTTTCACCGAAGGCGAGAGCATTCCCATGACCCTGACCTTCGAAAAGGCAGGCAAGGTAGATGTGACGCTCAAGGTCGAAAAGATGGGCGCCAAGGGCAATGACCACGGCAGCCACAACGGGGCAGCCCACAGCCACTGAGAGGGAACATGTCTTCTCTGAAATTCATCCGCTACGGCGCTTGGGCGGCAGTTGCCGCCCTCGCCATCGGCGCAGGATATGTCACCGTCTCGCAGATGCAGAACGGCGGCGGCACGTCGCAGACCGCTTCCGTTGCCAGCATTGGCGGCCCCTTCACGCTCGTGCGCGCAGATGGCACCACGGTGACCGACAAGGACTTTGCCGGCAAGCCACTGGCGATCTTCTTCGGCTTCACCTTCTGTCCGGATGTCTGTCCCACCACTCTGTCGGATCTTCAGGGCTGGATCGAGCAGCTCGGGCCGGATGCGGACAGGATGAACTATGCCTTCGTGTCGGTCGACCCGGAGCGTGATACGCCAGAGGTGATCGGCGACTATGTGGCGGCCTTCGACCCTCGCATCACCCCCCTGACCGGCTCACGCGAGCAGATCGACGCGGTGATCAAGGCCTACCGCGTCTATGCCAAGAAAGTTCCGCTGGACGGCGGCGGCTATACGATGGATCATTCGGCGATGATCTACCTCATGGATGGCAGCAACCGTTTCGTTGGCACCATCGCCTATGAGGAAGATCCGGCGACTGCGCTGCAGAAGCTGAAGAACCTGATCGCACGCAACGGGGCCTGAAAGCGGGCCCCTGCGGACGCAGGACAAGCGGGAGATTTCGGCGTGGTACCGGTACGCTGGATTGCAGCAGGCGGGCTAACGGGCGGGGCGCTGATTGCGCTGGCTGCTTTCGGCTGGCTGCGCTATGGCGAACAGCTCTATTTCGATGTTCTGGTAGCCGGGCTTGCCGGCTGCCTGTGAACACGGCCACCACCACTGTGGAACCCCGCCCGTATGTCCAGCCGCCTGCGCCTTGACCAGTGCCTCGCCGACCTCGGCCTTGCCCCCAGCCGTGCCCGTGCCCGGGATGCCATTCTACGCGGCACGGTCAGTGTCGATGGTGTGGTCATCACCAAGCCGGGGCAGCTTGTCGCTTCGACCCAGAAGATCACGCTGGCCGATCCGGCACAAAATTACGTTTCCCGTGCCGCGCTGAAACTTCTCGCGGCGCTGGAGGCTTTCCCGGTTGATCCGGCGGGCAAGATCTGTCTGGATGTCGGCGCTTCCACCGGCGGCTTCACACAGGTGCTGCTTGAGCGCAATGCTGCCCGTGTCCATGCAATTGATGTGGGCCACGGCCAGCTGCACGAGCGGATTGGTTCCAATCCGAAGGTCAACCGCCGCGATGGGCTCAATGCCCGCGACCTGACGCTGGCAGACCTTGAGGGCGTGGCGCCGCAGCTGATCGTTTCGGACGTCAGCTTCATTTCCCTGAAACTCGCACTGCCTCCAGCCCTTGAGCTTGCTGTGCCCGGTGCTGAAGCCATTCTTCTGGTCAAGCCACAGTTCGAGGTGGGCCGTCAGGGCATCGGCAAGGGTGGTCTGGTGCAGCCGGATCTGGTGGAGCCTTGCGCCGAAGACCTGCGCCTCTGGCTGGATTCCCTGCCTGGCTGGAAGTCTCTCGGCCTCATCCCTTCCCCCGTCACCGGTGGCGACGGCAACCGCGAGTTCCTGCTCTATGGCCGCAAGGACGGCTGAGCAAATTCCAGGCGTGATGCGTCAGCATCTGAAAGCCTTGGCATAAGGAAGGCGAGTGTCTTGCATAAACCCCGCAATTCCGCGCTTGCGGTTGGCGGCGGGGCGGGGTATCGCACGGCGATGACGGACGCGACAATCGACATCACCATCACCGCCCTCGGCCACCTGGGCGACGGGCTGGCTTCTGGCCCGAAAGGCCCTCTTTTCGTACCCGGCGGACTGCCGGGCGACGTGCTGCGCGTGAAAGCGCAAGGGGACCGGGCCACCATCCTCGAAATCCTCACCCGCAGCCCTGCCCGTGTGGAGCCCACATGCCGCCATTTCGAGGCCTGCGGCGGGTGCTCCCTGCAGCACATGGCCGAGCCTGACTATCTCGCTTTCAAGCGGGATCAGGTGGTACGCGCGCTGGAAGACCGGGGCATCGAAGTACCGGTGGATGAGGTCATCCCAAGTGCACCCGGCTCCCGCCGCCGCGCCGTGCTGACGGCCGTGCGCGCCGGTCACAAGCTGCTGCTCGGCTATCACGAGCGGGCCAGCAACCGGCTGGTGGACATTACCGAATGCCCCGTGCTGGACCCGAAGATCGTTGCCGCCGTGCCGGGCCTCAAGCGCCTTGCCGAAGTGCTGATGCCGCGCAAAGGGGAGCTGCGCCTGACCGTGCTGGCAACGCCGGCCGGCCTTGATGTGGCGCTGGCCAATGCGGCGCCCGGCATGGAAAAGAAGCTGGTGCAGCTCTCGGGCCTGACGGCGGATCTCGGTCTTGCCCGCCTCTCCGTTGATGGTGAGATCATCCTGGAAGCACGCGCCCCGGCGCTGCCAATGGGCAAGGTGGCAGCCGTTCCCGCACCGGGCGGGTTCACGCAGGCCACAGCCGAGGCCGAAGCCCATCTGGCAACTCTGGTTCTGGCTGCCCTTGGCAAATCGAAGAAGGCGGCTGACCTTTTCGCGGGCATCGGCACCTTCACCTTCCGCATGGCCGAAACCATGTCCGTGCACGCGGTGGAAGGCGAGGCCGCAGCCGTGGCTGCTCTCGACCGGGCGTCGCGCCAGCCGGCAGGCCTCAGGCAGATCACCTTCGAGCGGCGTGACCTGTTCCGCCGCCCGCTGATGGCAGCGGAGCTTGCAGGCTTTGATGCCGTCACCTTTGACCCGCCGCGCACGGGCGCGCAGGCGCAGGCGGAGCAGCTGGCCCTTTCCAAGGTGAAGCGAATTGCTGCCGTCTCCTGCAATCCGGCCACCCTCGCCCGCGATTTGCGTATACTGATCGACGGCGGCTTCAAGGTCACCCGCGTAACACCGGTGGACCAGTTCCTCTACTCCCCGCATGTGGAAGTGGTGGCGGCGCTGGAACGGGCATAGGCTCAGGACTGCGCCGCAGAGGATGATGCTCTGCGGCGTTTGATCACCGGCGTTCACTTTTACGTGCAAGGTTGATTGGACGCTCGTACTTGCATCAGCGCGCATTAGTGTAGCGGCTTGCGAATGACGATGCCCGGAGGCGGGTGCATCATGCGGCAAGGAGCACACGATGGATGACATGACGCCCATGCAGCGCAAGACGGCGCGGGATTTCCCCCAGGAACTCCTCGACCTTTACGACTTCTACGCCCACGGCAAGATCACCAAGCGTGACTTCCTCGAAAAGGCCGCCAAGTTTACGGTCGCGGGCATTACCGCGGCCATGCTGCTGGATCAGCTGGCTCCCAACTATGCTCTGGCCCAGCAGGTGGCGCCCGATGATGCCGGGATCGTGGCTGAACGCATCACCTATGCCTCCCCCAATGGCAACGGCGAGGTGAACGGCTATCTGGTGAAGCCAGCAGGAGCTGCCGCAAAGCTGCCTGCCGTCCTCGTGATCCACGAGAACCGGGGCCTCAATCCCTATATCGAGGATGTGGCACGGCGCATGGCAAAGGCCGGGTTCATGGCGCTGGCGCCGGACGGGCTCACATCCGTTGGCGGCTATCCGGGCAATGACGACAAGGGCCGTGAATTGCAGCAGACGGTTGATCGGGAAAAGCTGATGAATGATTTCTTCGCCGGTTTCGAGCATCTGCTGGCCCGTGAGGACAGTACCGGCAAGGTAGGGGCAGTCGGTTTCTGCTACGGCGGCGGCGTGGTCAATGCCATTGCCGTTGCCTATCCGGAGCTTGCTGCAGGCGTGCCCTTTTATGGCCGCCAGGCGCCTCTGGACGGCGTTCCGGCCATCAAGGCACCGCTTCTGCTGCAATATGCCGAGCTGGACGAGCGCATCAACGCGGGCTGGCCAGCTTACGAGGAAGCGTTGAAGGCCAACGGCAAGACCTACACGGCCTACATCTATCCCGGCGTGAACCACGGCTTCCACAACGACACCACGCCTCGCTACGACGAGGCCGCCGCAAAGCTTGCAGAAGAGCGCACCATCGCCTTCTTCAAGCAGCATCTTGGCTGAGAGGTGAAGATTTGCGGATTGTTGCGCCAGCCTTGAAGGCTGGCGCAAGCCCGGTTTTATCCCCGGCGGGCGAGCACCAGATGGCCCGGCACCGGCTCGCCCTCCTCAAGGCGCACGGTGATCGGGTCCATGGCCAGAATGGAGAAGCCGGAGGCTTCCAGCACGCGCCGCAGATAGCTTTCCGAATGGGCATAGCGCCGCTTCGGGCCGACGAGATAATCCTTCCCGCCCAGAGCTTCGTCCGGCAGGGTCTCGGTCGAAAAGCCGAAAACACCGCCCGGAGTCAGCCGGTCTGCTGCGGCTGCCACGATCCGCTCCACCTTACCGAGATAGGGGAAGACGTCTGTCGCTGCGATCAGGTCATAGACCGGACGCTGGCCATCATCGTCCTCGAACTCTTCCAGAAAGGCGACCGCCTCGCCGACGTAAAGGTCGGTGTAGACCTCCCGGTCGAAGGCGATCTCGACAATCTTTTCGGACAGATCGACGCCCGTCATCCCCTCGCAGATATCGCCCAGCGCTTCACCGGTCAGGCCGGTGCCGCAGCCAAGATCCAGCGCAGCCTTATAGGGTCCCGGCGCATGGCTGCGCAGCTGCTCACGCAGCAGAAGCGGCACACAGTAGCCCAGCTGATCGACGAGAATGGCCTCGAAGACATCGGCATGCTGGTCGAAGAGCGTCGACACATAGGCTTCCGGCATGGCATCGGGTGCAGCATCGCGGCCCATGGCCGCAAGGCGCACGCTGGCGCCGCAGTGGTCTTCCGGATCGATGGTCAGGGCTTCCCGGTAGGCCGCTTCCGCGCCATCCAGATCTCCGGCCTTCTCCAGATCAAGACCCCTGTTATAGACCTCGGCCAGTGCTTCCTCGTCGAAGGATGCAGTCTCTTCTTCTTCGGCCATGGTCAGCCCTTTCCTGCGTGCGGTAGTCCTGTTCGCCTCTTACCGCTCTCCGCCCGAAAAGGACAGGCGCAATCACTGTGCTGGAGAACGGATCAAAGATCCGTCAACAGGCGGCTCCAGCTTTCCGAGGCGAAGCCGCCCGCATAAAGATCCCCGCGGCGTGCAGCGTCGTTCACACTCGAAAAACGGCTGCCAATACAGAACAGGCCGCGCGGAGAGAAGCTGATCCAGCGCTGGGAAAGAAGCGCACGCATCAGGCTGGGTTTTGCCATGCCCTCGGCCATTATCAGACCCTCAGCCTCGAAGGCGGCCAGCATGGCGGCGGCGGCGTCAAGCTCCCGGCCCTCTTCTGTCAGCAGATGCAGAACCGTTGCCTTGCGCCCATCGCTGTACCAGGCAAGAGCCGCAAAGCTGCCCTTGCCATCTTTAGCCAGAGCAAAACGCAAGGTGCCGAGCGCATGGTTACGCGCAGCAAGGCCGGTCAGCCAGGCGAATTCTTCATCCGGCCAAAGGGGATGAACCGGGAAACGGGCCAGCAGCGGTCTGGCGGCCCGCAGGAAGCCGGCAGCATCCGTTTCTTCCAGTCCGAGTTCAGTCCGCACTTCCGGAACAAGCGCAGGCTTGAGCCGCCGGGAAAGAGCGTCAACCGCGCCGCAAGGCAGCAAAGCCAGCAAAGGGCGCAGGCGGGGAAGGCTCTGGCCCGCGACCAGCCGTGCTGCCGAGGCAGGCCGCATCACCCGGCGCCACGCCAGGCTTTGCGTCGTCAGCACCTGACCCCCGCCGGAAAGCCAATGGCTGGCGCTGAGCGGCGAGGCACTGTCCGACAGAAGGAGATCCTGTGTGCAGGCCCGCAAGGACCGGGCAATCCGGGCAGCTCCTGAGCGCCCCTCCCGTCCTTCGGACATAAAGGAACACAACAGCCGGGCAATGACAGGCCGCCCTTCCACACTGAAGGTCATGGGAACTGCAAGTACCGCCGCCTTGATGCCGGAACAGGGATGGTCATGAACGAGACTGCCGTGCGCTTCGCTGTAGGAAGGGCTGCCAAAGAGCAATTCGGCAAGATAGGCTTCCAGCGCGGCCGCGTCCCTGACCCCGGAGGGCCGGAACACGCGGCTGAAGAGACCAGCGACCACCGGAAGATCATCCCGGCGCATCGGGCGCACCAGGCGGGCAGCCTTCGGCTCCGGCACTTCAGCCAGACGATCATTCAACGCGGCCCGCATACTGCCCCTTCCGTTTTCGTCATCCAACGACCTAACGCAAAGGCATTTACATTTTCGTATAGCACGCCAAAGAATGCAGCAATTTTCCTAGAAAAGATCAAGCTGACCGGAGCTGCCACCGCCGCCTTGCGCCTTTCTGCGGGCGGGACGGGACTTCGGTTCTTTTTCCGGGTCTGCCCCGGGTGCCGCCTCGGCAGCACGCTCGGTCAGCCCCGGATCATCCTGAGAGGCACTATTGACACGGGACGAAACCGGGATGAACTCCAGATAGTCATCTGCCACCGGCCGCAGCAGGCGGCGGGCTTCTTCCGCCCTTACCTGTCCGGTATCCAGCCAGGCATCGAAATCCTGCTCGAAAAGGATAGCCGGCATACGGTCGTGCACGGCCTGCATGGCCCGGTTGGCTGGTACGGTCAGCAAGGCACCGGTATCGATCTCGCCGCCCGACGGATCGGACCATGTGTCCCACAGCCCGGCCACCGCCATCAAGCCGCCGCCGGCAGGCCGGATGAAGAAGGGCTGCTTCTGCCCGCCAGTCCGCAGCCATTCGTAAAAGCCATCCACCGGCACGAGGCAGCGGTGATGACGCATGGCCGCACGGAACGAAGGCTTTTCCGCTGCCGTCTCTGCCCTTGCATTGACCAGGAGGGTGAAGCTGGCCGGATCTTTTACCCAGCCCGGAATCAATCCCCAGCGCACCAGTGCGAACCGCCGCTGGCCATGCTCATGCCGGACAGTAGCAACAGGCTGGGTGGGGGCTATGTTGTAGCGCGGCGGAAAGTCTGGCCGGTCCCGGTAACCGAAGAGTTGCGCGACCGCTTCCGGGGGTGATGTCAGGGTGAAGCGTCCGCACATGAAAATCCTTGCAGTGATCTGATTAGTTCTTTGGCAACAAAGGCAGGTTAGGTTCGGGAGAAGTAGAGTTCAACCGGGGGGATGGCATGACGCAGGAGGATCCAGTGCTGGGCACCGGCGATCTGTCCGCCGAGCGGCTTGTCAAAGCCAATATCAACCCGGCGACTGGCCTTGCAACCGACTATCTGAACCATTTCAATGAAGTGGTGATGCTGCTCGAAATGCTCCCGGCCATGCCGGAATGCGCCGAGGACGTGCTGAGCTGGAGCCCGGCAGATTACGAAACGCATTTCGAGAACTCGAGCTTCTCCGAACGCCAGCTCGCGATTCTGGCCTATCATGCCGCACCGGTTCGCCTGCGCTCGCATCTGGAGTCACTGGTGGCGGGAATCAATGCCGCCGTCCTCAGCTCGCAGGACATGATTCGCAATGCTGTCTCTCCGTCGGAAGTGGCTTTTGAGCTCGCGGAAAAGGCAACCAACGAGATCAAGCCGCTGATCGCTATGGCCAGCGGTGTCATCCATGGTCACATCAGCACCCGGGATGTTCCTGCGCACGAAGGCTCCGAAGCACAGGCGGAAATCGACGCCCTGTTTGCCTGAGCCATGTCCAGGCCCCCTGCTCTTCCTCCTCTTGTTCCAGGTGTCAGCATTCTCTGCCACAGGAATGGAGACGTTCTGCTCATCCGCAGGGGCAAGGCGCCCTATGCCGGTTTCTGGAGCCTTCCCGGCGGCAAAGCCGAGGCAGGCGAAAGCCTTCTGCAGGCCGCACAGCGGGAACTTCTGGAGGAAACCGGGGTCACCGCGCTGCTTGGTGAGCCTGTCGACGCCCTCATCATCGAGAGCCGGAAAGAGGACGGCGCGATTCGTGCCCGGTTTCATCTGACGGTCTTCATGGGAGCCTATGTTTCAGGCGAACCCATCGCAGGCGATGACGCGGCAGAGGCCTGCTTCATGCCTCTTTCCGGGCTCGACAACCTTGAAATGACTCCTGGCACTGCTGAACGTATCCGGAAGCTGATGGCCTGTTGACGGGGAAACCCGCGGCCTTGCACCGCCGGTCCTTGCAGCCCATTATCCGGCCGGACAGGCAGGGAACCGATGGACTCCAGCACACATACCAGCGCCCGGCGCCAAATGACCACGGCAGTGCTTGCAGGCCTTGCATCGGCTGTCCTGATGCTCTCGCCTTTGCCGGTTCTTTCACAGGACCCGCTGTCCGAAGCACCCTATGAACGTCAGTTGCTCCGCCTGTCGGAAATCCTCGGGGCTCTGCATTTCCTGCGGCCCCTGTGCGGGCGCGAGGATGCGCCGAGCTGGCGTGAGCGGATGGAAAACCTGCTGGACGCTGAAATGCAGGACGAAGTGCGCAAGCGCCGCCACATCGAGCGCTTCAACCTCGGCTATCGCGGATTTTCTTCGGTGTATCAAAGCTGTACACCGGCCGCACGGGCTGCCATGAACGCCTATATCCAGGAAGGCGAGAAGCTGAGCCGGGACGTTACGGCACGTTACGCCCGCTAACCGTGCTCCGTTACCAAAGGCTTAACCCTCCACGTATAATTTGTGGGTGGACGTTAAGAAGGCCTTCACACTCGCTTCCCGCGTAGTCTTCCCATGGTAAGGTCTTCGCAGATTCGGGGAACGGCACCGACTCATCCGAAGCGAAAGCGGCAAAGACCTAAGGGACAGCATGACCAACGACGAATTCAGCGAGATGTCTGCGGACGTCCAATACCTTGAAGACGACGATATTCGCCGTGCTGCGCTTGGTTTCATTCAGGATGCATGGTCCGAGGCGATTGCCTGCGGTGTCGATACGGATGCTGTTGCTCACGCAGCCATGTTTACTGCACTTGCTGATCTTGTTTCCACGTATGGCGAAGATGCCGTTGCCAAGCTGGCAGAGGGCCTGCCGGAACGCATTCTGCGCGGTGACTATTCGGTCAATCGCGTGCTTCAGTAAATTCCTCAAGACGGAGCGCGCGGCTCGTTTCCTGCGCTCCGGCTGCACCTTGATTGTTAGAACAGACTTGCGGCGATCGCGCTTGCAAAGACAATGAGCGCAATACCGGCAATCCGGTTGACCATCTCAAGCCAACGGTCCGTGAACCTGTCACGCAGGGCTGTCACTCCCCCCGCAACCAGGCACCACCACAGGAAGGCTCCGCCGGACACACCAGCCAGCATGGCTGCAGCGCCGAGATGATCGCCAGGCTCAGGTGCCCAGTCACCCAGGCTGCCAAAGATCGCCAGAAACCCCAGAACCGCTCCAGGGTTGGTGATCGTCATGGCAAAGGCAGCCGCAGAATCACGCAGCAGGGTGTGATCAAATCCCTCCCGGTCCCGGTTCACGTGCGGATGGCTGCGCAGGACGGCAATGGCAAAGACCAGCAGAAGTGCCGCGCCGGTGATCTTGATCCAGAATTCGTGAAGCTCGACGAACTCCGCAACGGCGGAAATCCCGAACAACGCAGCTGCCGCGAACAGCGTATCAGCCACGACCGCCCCCAGCCCGACCAGCACCCCCGCACTGAACCCGAAATGGATGGCACGGCGCAGGGCCATGATGTTGACCGGCCCCACAGGGGCGCTGGTCATGAGGCCGATGCCCAATCCAAGCAAGGCATAGGAGAAGGCAGGCGTCATACGGCAAAACTCTGGCAAAAATGGCACATCTGCCTGCGGTTTAACGAAAGGCAGGGCCGATGCCAAGCACGCTGGCTCTTTTGAATGGCCTTTCCGCCGTGGCTGCGTATAGTCGTTGAAAATTCTCCCGGCTGAGTCTGACCATGCTGCGCAACTGTATTGCCACCCTTTGTTTTGCACTCCTGCTGCTTCCTGCTGCAGACGCAGCGACTGTTAGAACCGAGACGATCCTGGTGACGCCGCCGGAGCAGAGTACCTCCGGAAGCCCGGCTATTCCGCCGGAGGACCTCCTGCCTGCGGCCCCTGATGAGGGCGCCGCAGATGACGCATCCGGAACCATGGATGAGGCTGATCCAGCCGAAGGCGCCGATGCCCCGGAGCAAGGCCAGTCTTCCGAAGCGTCTCCCCAGAACCAGCTCCCGGTCCCCGAAGTGCATTACGGTTCCGAGGGGCTGCCTGCTCCCGTGGCCCGAATGCGCGACCAGTTGCTGGACGCGGCCCGAAGCGGCGACGTCGAGCGGATGCGCATGGTGCTGGAAGGCAACGAAATGATGCCGACCCTGTCTCTGGCGGAAATCGGCGATCCCATCGAGTTCCTGAAGAACAGCTCCGGGGACGGCCAAGGCCAGGAGATCCTTGCGATCCTTCTGGATGTGATGGAAGCGGGCTGGGTGCATGTTGATGCCGGAACTCCGCAGGAAATGTACATCTGGCCCTACTTTGCCCGTTACCCCTTCGACAAGCTGACACCAGCCCAGAAGGTGGAGATGTACCGCGTCGTCACAGCCGCCGATTTCGCCGAAATGGACGCCTATGGCGCCTGGCTGTTCTACCGCGTTGGCATTGGTCCGGACGGCACGCTGCATTATTTCGTCGCGGGTGAGTGAAACCCCTTCCCGATGCGCTTGCCGCATCGGGATCTGATCCATCTCACCGGTGCTCTTCAGACGCGGGTGACCTCTGCCCAGACTGAATAACCGCGATAAAGCGGACCGGCCTCGCAACGCGCCTTGTGCTGCGCAGCAAGCGCATGAGCAGCAGCGAGCATGTCGGCCCGCGGCGTGACGTGGAACTTCGCCAGCCAGGCATGCAGCAGGCGGCGGAAGAGGCCCGGCAGGCGCTCCTGCTGGCCGAAATCCACCACCGACAGCTGCCCGCCCGGTGCCAGCACTTCAAGACCAGCTGCCATAGCCTCCCGCCAGGGCGGGATCATCGACAGGGTGTAGGACATGAACACCCGGTCGAAACTGCCGCGGCCAAACAGGGCTTCGGCGTCAAAGGCAGAGGCATCGGCGCAGGCCAGCCGGATACGGTCTTCCAGTCCGGCGCGGCGAATGTTCGCTTCCGCCGTTGCCAGCATCTCGCGCGAAATGTCGAGGCCGTAGAAACGGGCCTCGGGATAGAGACGCGCTGCCTCGATGAGGTTGCGGCCCGTGCCGCAGCCCAGTTCAAGCACGGCACCGCCCGGTGGTGGAAGCAAACGGGCGATCAGCCGGTCGCGGCCCAGCAGATAATATTTGCGCGTCAGGTCATAGATGTGCCGCTGGTTGCGGTACACGCTGTCCATCAGCGCGGCGGAAGAGCCGCTCTGGCTGCGGGTTTCATCCATTGAAGACATAGAGATGGAACCCGCCATAGATGGAGGACCGGTCACGGCGGCCAAGTTCGAGGCTCTTCTCCGCCTCATAGGTCCATCGGTCGAGGATGGCATCATGGACGCGGCCCGGCAGCAATGTCGGCTCGGCGGCCGTACGGAAGATGACGCGGGCGCCAGGACGGGCGGTGCGGGTGATCTCGCTCCACAGGCCGTTCAGCTGCTCGTCGGTCATCCAGTCCTGCGCATCAAGCAGGACATAGGCATCAAGGCTGCCTGGCACTTCGTCTTCCAGATGCTCGGTGAAGCTGCGGTTGACCACCTGAACGCGGGAAGCCCGTTCCCGGATCGCATCGAAGTGCTCGCGCTTCAGGTAAGGCGGCAGCGGACCGGAAGCGCCTGTGCTTTCCTCACCACCCTGCGGCGCATAGCCCCGGTTGAAGGCCTGCCAGGCGAAGTAGTTGTCCGAGAGCGAGAAATCACAGGCGAGCTTCTGAAGCCGCTGCTTCAGCACGTCGGACATGTCACCCGTGGGGCTGGCGGAGACCAGCGCCTCGTACTGGGCGGGCGGAATGCCGAGGCCATAGAGCGACATCTTCTTGGAGGTTGCCCAGCGCACCAGCCGCTTGTCGAACAGAGGCGCCAGCGCCGTATCGAAGTAGCTGCGCTGTTCATCCAGCGTCCGCGCACGAACGAAATGCTTGGGGTCGATGCCATAGAGGCGGGCGACGAAATGGCCCACGCCGATGAAATAGCCGAGCAGGCCATGATGATAGAGATCACGCGAGAACAGAGTGATGCGGCGGCGGCCAAGCCCGCTGATGCCACGCCCTTCCCAATAGCTGCGGGTGTCGTCATCCAGCTTGTCACGCAGGAAACGCTCGTAGGCCGCGATGTTGGCCTTCTCGTCTGCCTCGCCGAAGAAGCGGTAGAAACTGTCGTGGTTCGGCAGATGCTGCGCGGCGGCCAGCTTCAGGCGGCCCAGCGCCACATGCGCGCGGTTCAGGTCCACCGCCGTGATCTCTGCCGGATCAGCCGTCAGATAGGACATGACGTTGCAGCCGCCCGAGGCGATGGTGACCATACGCGAATGGGGCTGAAGCTGCAGTGCCTCCAGATCCACATCAGGATCTTCCCAGATCTGCGGATAGACCAGCCCTTTGAACGCAAAGGTGAACATGCGCTCCAGAAAGCCCTCGCGGGATGTGGCGCTGGACCGGTGGACGGCCTTCTTCAGTCTGGCTTTCGATGCTTCAAGCGTGCTCACCGGCATTGTTCGCTCCCTCAGGGACTGCCCACCGGCGATTCTTCCGCCGGATAAGAACCTGAGGGGGAGCGATACTGCAGACACGCGACAGAGACATGACGGTGAGAACGGCCACTTTGCCGTCCCGTCATTTCAGTTCGTTGTCGTCACCACGAAGTCGGTGCCGAGGCCGGTGTTGCGCAGGAAAGACCGGTCTGTGACGATTAGCGAGGAGCCCGGAACCAGCATGGCGCCAACTTCCTTGCGCACGCTGGCGGGCATGTCGATCCGGTCGAGGATGCGCGCCGGCGTCATGCCTTCAGCCTCCTCTGCAACGACAGCCATCCAGCCGGTTTCACTGTCTCCGGGCTTGAAGCCCAGGGCCGTGAAAATGACAGTTCCGACCGGCGCCTTCGGGTCCTTGAGAGTGACGCCCGCCTGATAGATGTCCTTGAACTTCGTGCGGATCCGCAGTTCCGCATTCAGCGGCAGATCCTCACCAGCCTCGCGGTAGACCCGCTTCAAAAGACTGAGGCTGTAGTTGCCGGTGACAGGCAGCTCGTAGCCTTCCTGGAAGAGGCGGATCGCCTCCCGTGTCTTGCGTCCCATGACGCCATCCACGGGGCCTGCGTCAAAGCCGAGACGATTCAGCACCGCCTGCAGATCGTGGATCTCCCGGCCCTGCGGCCGGGGCGTGATGATCATGCGCAGCGGCGGACCGAACTCAGTTGCAGCTTGCGTTTGCGGTGCGATGGAAGCTGTATCCGAGGCGATGGAGCCGCGCAGGCCTTCGCTGACAGGCACGATGCTCTCATCAAGGCTTGCAACTGCCGTGCCTGGAACATAGGGCTGCGGCAGAGCGGCATGGGTGATGGCGACAGGCGCGGTTTCACCATCGGTGATCACCACATGCATGCCGCGCTCGGTCATGCCGAAGAGGTTCTGGGCAAAGTCCATGGGCAGGCGCACGCAGCCATGCGAAGCCGGATAGCCAGGCAGCTTCCCCTGATGCAGGGCAATGCCCGACCAGGTGAGCCGCTGCATGAAAGGCATGGGCGCATCGTCATAGAGATTGGAGAAGTGCTTGCGCCGCTTTTCCAGAATGGAGAACACGCCCGTCGGTGTGCTATGGCCCGCCTTGCCGGACGAAACCGGTGTGGAACTCGCAAGCTCCAGCCCGCGATAGACTTTGAGGTTCTGCTCGCGCAAGGACACGACGATCTGCATCGGATGCTCGGGATCGCCGATCCCGGCCGTACCCTGCAGCGCTTCTGCTGTACCGGCGGTCATGCTGGCCTCGCCAGGCTTGACTAGCCCTGCGATCTGCTTCAGCCCCGCCTGATTTTCAGCTCTCGCCTGCGGAACTGCGAAATGCATCATGGCAAGAGCACAGCCCGTCATCAGCGCCATGCGCCAGATGCTCTCACGAACCGCTCCGCCGTCAAATCCTGCAGCCGTCTCCATCACCATGCGAGCCTCATCTACGCCATACCCGTCAGCCCGCATTCACCTTACGCCTGCTCCGTGTACTTAGGGTTAGGGAACAGGGTTACCGAACTATGCGAATTTGACTGGTTCCGGTCATAGAAGCTTAACCCTGAAACCGCTGTAGCGCCCGTCACACTTTAGCCGGATTTGAGGGAGGGCGGCGCGTATCTGACGCTTCACCCTCTCCTGCCCGTTTCAAGCTAGATGTTCCGCTCACCCCTGCGGCTGGAGGGCATCCTGGAACTGAACGGTCTCGCCCTGCGACGGCGTGGTCAGTTCGCCCTGCCACATCACCTTGTGGCCGCGCACGAAGGTGCCGACGGGCCAGCCGGTGACTTCCACGCCGTCGTAAGGCGTCCAGCCAACGCGGGAGGCGATCCACTCGTTGCGGATGGTTTCCTTGCGCTTCATGTCGACGATGGTGAAATCGGCGTCATAGCCCACCGCAATGCGGCCCTTGCATGCCATGTTGAACAGGCGTGCGGGGCCGGCGCTGGTCATGTCCACGAAACGCTCCAGCGTCAGGCGCCCGGCATTGACGTGATCGAGCATGGTCGGCACCAGCGTCTGCACGCCGGTCATGCCGGAATGGGACCCCGGATAAGCGTGGTCCTTCTCCTCGCGGGTGTGCGGGGCATGGTCGGAGCCGAGAATATCGGCAACACCCTGATTGACACCCCACCACAGGCGCTTCTGGTGCGACAGATCACGCACCGGCGGGTTCATCTGGGTGTAGGTGCCAAGCCGCTCGTAGCAGTCCGGGGCAAACAGGGTCAGGTGATGCGGCGTTACTTCCGTGCTGGCCACATCGCGGTGGTCCGCCAGATATTCCATCTCGTCGCCGGTGGAAATATGCAGCACATGCACCCGCTTGCCGAGGCGGCGGGCAAGCGTTACGAGGCGTTGGGTAGCCAGCAGCGCTGCCGTTTCATCGCGCCAGACCGGGTGCGAGCGGGGATCTCCCGGCACGCGCAGGTTCATCCGGTCGCGCAGGCGCATCTCGTCCTCGCAATGGAACGAGGCGCGGCGGGTGATCTTCTTCAGGATCTTCGCCAGGTTCTCGTCATCCTCCACCAGCAGGTTGCCGGTGGACGAGCCGATGAAGACCTTGATGCCGGCTGCCCCCGGCAGCTTTTCCAGCATCGGGATCTCTTCGATGTTTTCCGCCGTGCCGCCGACGAAGAAGGCAAAGTCGCAGTGCATGCGGTGATGGCCCGCCGCGACCTTTGCCGCCAGCGTTTCGGCCGTGGTGGTGTTGGGGTTGGTGTTCGGCATCTCAAACACCGCCGTTACGCCGCCCATGACGGCGGCGCGGGAGCCGGTTTCAAGGTCTTCCTTGTGGGTGAGGCCCGGCTCGCGGAAATGCACCTGCGTGTCGATGACGCCCGGCAGAATGGTCAGGCCCTTGCAGTCAATGACCTCAGCCGCCTTGGCGCCTCGCAGATCGCCAATGGCAGAAATTCGCCCGCCGCGCACCGCCACATCGCGGATTGCCGTGCCGTCCTGATTGACGACCGTCGCGCCGGTGAGAATGAGATCATGGGCAGCAGACATTGATGACTCCTCTTCCATCTTCGGCGCGGGCCTTGCGCTCGGCTTTTTCTGGCGCGCTTATACGATTGGCAGGGCGCACGGGTCCACAGGCTTTTCGGGAAAGAGCCTGCCCGGCAACGCCGCGCCTTGCCGCCGGGCGGGCGCGGGGCTATCTCAACGGGAGAGATATACGCAGTTTCACTGGAGGCCTTCATGTCCGCTGCCCGTTTTGCCCTTCTGCCTGACCGTGGCCTGGTGCGGGTGAGCGGGCCGGAAGCCACGCATTTCCTGCAGAACCTGCTGACCCGGGATGTGGAGGGCCTGACCACAGGCGAAGCTGCCTTTGCCGCTCTGCTGACGCCGCAAGGCAAGATCCTGTTTGATTTTCTGGTGCTGAAAGACTTGGACGGCTTCCTGCTGGACACGCCGGCCTCGCAGGTGGCTGCCCTTGTAAAGCGGCTCGGCTTCTACCGGCTTCGCGCCAAGGTGACGCTGGAGGATTGCAGCAGCACCCATGAGGTGGCCGTTATCTTCGGTGATGCCCTGCCCGCAGCGCCGCTGGCGCCGGATGTGCTGGCCGTAACCGACCCCCGCCTTGCTGAACTGGGCCTGCGTGTGGCCGGGCCGAAGGGGCTGGCGAACGTTCTGGAAGGCCTTGCCTTGCAGGCGGCAGAGCGCGCAGACTGGCACACCCACCGCATCGGCCTTGGCGTGCCGGAGGCGGAAAGCGACTTCGCTTACGGCGAGATTTTCCCCCATGACGCGGACATGGACCAGCTGAACGGCGTCTCCTTCCGCAAGGGCTGCTACGTGGGGCAGGAAATCGTCTCGCGCATGGAGCACCGCTCCACCGCCCGCAAGCGCTTCGTCATGGTGGCGGCGGCGGAGGCCCTGCCCGCCATGGGCAGCCCGGTACTGGCCGGGGAGCAGGAGGTGGGCACGCTTGGCTCATCCTCTCATGGCCGGGGACTGGCGCTGCTGCGGCTTGACAAGGTGAAAGCAGCCATCGACAAGGGCGTCCAGCTGACCGCTGCCGGAACGGCGCTCGATGTAACGCTGCCCGAGTGGGCGCATTTCACCTGGCCAAGCAGTGACGGCGGCGCAGGCACGGACAGCGCCTGACCAGCTTGCAAACAACATCCGCCGTACCGGCCCAAGACTGACGGAGCATCCATGGCTGCCGACCGCCCTGAGTTTCCGCCCCGCGCCTGGCAGCGCATGCTTTCCGGCCGCAGGCTCGACCTGCTGGACCCCTCTCCGCTGGATGTGGAGCTCTCCGACATCGCCCACGGCCTTGCCCGCGTCGCCCGCTGGAACGGCCAGACCCATGGGGACCACGCCTTTTCCGTCGCCCAGCACAGCCTTATGGTGGAAGACATCGCCCTGCAGCTGAAGCCGGACCTGACACCGCAATGGCGGCTCGCGGTGCTTTTGCACGATGCGCCGGAATATGTGATCGGCGACATGATCTCTCCCTTCAAGGCGGTGATGGGCGGCGACTACAAGCTGGTGGAAGGCCGCCTCCAGGAAGCCATCCACAGGCGTTTCGGCCTGCCGGGCAAGCTGCCGGAGGCTGTCAAGAAACTGGCGAAGAAGGCCGATATCATCTGCGCCTATTTCGAGGCGGTTGAGCTGGCAGGATTCGGTGATGAGGAAGCAGGCAAGATCTTTGGGCGGCCGAAGGGCTTCGGGACCGGCCCGGCCAGTGCACCGCGCCTCGGGCTGGAGCCAATGCCCGCCGCCACTGCCCAGATTGCCTTCACCGAGCGCTTCGAGGCCATAGCCGCCCTTGCCGCAAACACGCCGCAGAAGGCCGCGCGCGGCCGGTGACGCAGGGGTGTAAAAAGGTTACTCTCCAAAGACACAGTTTCAGGATGACCGATTGATGCTTTACGTGTCTTCTCTTTCCCGCCTCAAGGAAACGGTGGAGCGGACGGGCGCCACCCGCATGGTCAGCCTGATCAATGCCGGCACACCGGTGGAACGTCCCGCCTCCATTGCCCCCGATGACCACCTGTTCCTTGGCTTCAACGACATCGTGGACCCGGTGGAAGGCCTTGTGCCGCCCGGCGAGGCGCATGTGAGCTCGCTTCTGGACTTCGTGCAGGGCTGGGACAAATCCGCCCCGCTGGTCATCCATTGCTGGGCGGGAATCAGCCGGTCCACGGCGGGCGCCTTCATCACCGCCTGCGCACTGACGCCGGATGCGGATGAGGCGGAGCTTGCCTCGGTTCTGCGCGCCCGCGCGCCCTCTGCCACCCCCAATGCAAGGCTGGTGGCGATTGCCGACCGCATGCTCGCCCGCGACGGGCGCATGATCGAGGCAATCCGTGCCATTGGCCGCGGGGCTGATGCCTTTGAGGGCACGCCCTTCGAAATGCCTCTGGCCTGAAGGAGCAGGCGCGGATGAACCAGACCACGGCAACCATCGAGATCGGCCTGAATGCCGTGATCGTGGCCGTGCGCGAGGGCGTGCCGCAGGTCGTCACCTTTGCCGGTGGCGGAGAAGACGAGGCCGAGGGCCTGCCCTTCGGCCCCTTCGACCCGCTGCATCACCGCACCTTTGAGAGCGGGCTGCGCACCTGGGTGGAGGAACAGACCGCCCTCACCATCGGCTATGTGGAGCAGCTTTACACCTTCGGTGACCGGGGCCGCCACATGACCACGGGCGACAGCGGCCCGCATGTGGTGTCCGTCGGCTATCTCGCCCTCACCCGCAAGAGCGCGGACAGCGAGGATGTGCTGTCCAAGCATCATTCGTCCTGGCGGTCCTGGTATGACTACTTTCCCTGGGAAGACTGGCGCGACGGGCGCCCTGCAATGCTCGACCGGGATCTTTTGCCCGCGCTGCACGCAGCTGCCGGGCGCATGCCGCCGGAGCCGCCGCACAGCGGCCTTGGCCGTGCCGAGCGCATCCGCCTTGCCTTTGGCGAGGATGAAGGCAGCTGGGACGAGGAGCGGGCACTCGACCGCTACGAGCTGATCTACGGTGCCGGTCTTGTGCAGGAGGCCCTGCGCGACGGGCGGCCTGAGGCGCTGGCCTGCCCGGATCTGCCGAAATTCGGCCGCCCCATGCGTTTCGATCACCGCCGGGTGCTGGCCACCGCCCTCTCGCGCCTGCGCGGCAAGCTGAAGTACCGGCCGGTGATCTTCGAGCTGATGCCCGACACCTTCACCCTCACCGAATTGCAGCAGACGGTGGAAGCGATCTTCGGGCGGCACCTGCACAAGCAGAACTTCCGCCGCCTCGTGGAAAACGCCGAACTGGTGGAACCGACCGGCGCCACCTCCACCGCCACCGGCGGCCGCCCCGCCGCTCTCTTCCGCTTCCGCCGCGAAATCCTGAAAGAACGCCCTGCGCCAGGGCTCAGGGTTGGCGGGCGGTGAGACGGGGTCTATCTACTTGTAGAACCATCCAACTTGCGCCCGGCTCTCCGATCCCGGAACGCGCAAGCGCGTCCGGATGACGATAGAGAGGTTGAGGTTCGGACCATTCACTCCGCCGCAGCGAGGCGGGCGACGGGTTGCTCGCGGATCGGCCAGTGGACGATTGCAGCGAGAAGGCCGAGGGCGATGCCAAGCCACCAGACCGCATCATAGGAGCCCAGTTCGTCATAAAGTTTGCCGCCGAGCCAGACGCCGAGGAAGGACCCGATCTGGTGCGACAGGAAGACGAAGCCGAAGAGCGTCGCCATGTAGCGCGGGCCGAACATGACAGCCACGAGCCCGGACGTCGGTGGCACGGTGGACAGCCACAGAAAGCCCATGGCCGCCGAGAAAATCAGCACCGAGGCTGGTGAAGCGGGCGCCATAAGAAACAGGGTAATCGCGACGGCGCGGGCAAAGTAGATCAACGACAGGAAATGCGGCTTTGAATGGCGCGTGCCGATATAGCCCGATGCCAGCGAGCCCACAATGTTGCACAGGCCGATGAGGGCGATGGCATAGCCGCCCCAGCGCGCATCAAGGCCAAGGTCCGAAATATAGGGCGGCAGATGCACGGTGATGAAAGCCACGTGAAAACCGCAGACGAAGAAACCGAGCGTCAGCAGCAGGTAGCCGCGCGTCTTGAAGGCCTCGGCGATGGCTTGCTTGAGGTTCTGGTCAGCGCTGGTGCCGGCATATGCTGCAGCATCCGGCTTTCCACGCAGGGCGATGGCGAGCAGCGGGAGAAGCGCCATCAGGCCAGAGAAGGCCAGCAGCGTGTTGTGCCAGCCGATCTCCGAAATCAATCCTGCCCCGAGCGGAGCAAACAGGAACTGCCCGAGCGAGCCGGAGGCCGTGCCGACACCAAAGGCGAGTGAGCGCTTTTCTGGTGTCACCGTACGGGCGAAGGCCGCCAGCACCATGGAGAAGCTGGAAAAGGCGATGCCAAGGCCGATCAGCACACCGCCCGTCATATGCAGCGCCACAGGCGAGGTGGCGTCAGCCATCAGCCACAGGCCCGAGCCATAGAACACCGCGCCCAGCGCAATCGTCTTCCAAGTGCCGAACCGGTCAGCAAACATGCCCGCCACCGGCTGGCCAATGCCCCACATGAGGTTCTGGATGGCAATGGCCAGCGAGAAGATCTCCCGCGACCAGTCGCGTGCTTCCGTCATAGGCTGGAAGAACATGCCCATGGTCGAACGCGGCCCAAAGGACAGAAGCGCAATGGCACAGCCGCAGATGATGATCAGCGGAATATTGGCCCTTGCAGGCGCAGATGCGGACATGTCCCGGTTTCTCCGTTTCACACACTCCGGGCCGTGTGATGAGCCCCTCGCCCGCTACTATGCCTTTGCAGCTGGTTTGCTCAAGTGAATGTTTGTGATGCAGGGATGAGAGCTTCTTATGAGCGGCCTGACGGGGAGCTCGCACATGCACAGAGTTTTCTGCGTCTCCATCCGGATCGACAGCGAACGCAACCAGCCCGTTGCCAGCACACAAACAACCATTTGTAAAATATCAGCTTTTCAAAAATATGACGTTTCCGCATCAGAAAGTGTAGATTTGGCCTGCGTGCAGGACTATATAAGCTCAGGAAGAGCAAAAGACGGTGGCAGGTAAGGGGCGGTAAGTCCCGTTTTCTTTTACCGGCCATATGCTCAAAATGAGCATAATGGATCTGAGCTCCAAAGGGAGTACGGCCCTATGGCTACCACGCTGATTTCCTCACGTTCCGCCTGCGAGGCCAGGCCTGCAGCGGAACTGGCGATTGACCGTCATGGTGCGGTGAACCGTCCGGATCTTGCCTACACGGAAGAGGTCGCGCGCGAGACGGCGCCCATCTACGAGAAGGTCAAGCATATCATTCCCGCCATCGAGTGGCCCGCTCTTGCGCCGACGATCCATGCGATCAACAAGCTCAAGAAGGAGCGCAACGCCGTCATTCTGGCGCATAACTACATGACGCCGGACATCTATCATGGCGTGGCGGATGTGGTGGGCGACAGCCTGCAGCTGGCCATCGAGGCAACGCGCACCAGCGCGGACGTGATCGTCCAGTGCGGCGTGCATTTCATGGCCGAGACTTCCAAGATCCTCAATCCGTCGAAGACGGTGCTGATCCCCGACAGCCGCGCCGGCTGCTCGCTGGCCGAGTCCATCACTGCAGAGGATGTGCGCGGCCTGCGCGAGCGCAATCCCGGTGTGCCGATCATCACCTATGTGAACACCTCTGCCGCCGTGAAGGCCGAGTGTGACATCTGCTGCACCTCGTCAAACGCGGTGGAAGTGGTAGAGAGCCTTGGCGTGGACCGGGTGTTCCTGATCCCGGACAAATATCTGGCTGCCAACGTCGCCCGCAAGACCAACGTGGAAGTGCTGATCTGGGACGGCGCCTGCGAGGTGCATGAGCGCTTCACCGCGCAGGAGCTGCGCGACTACCGCAAGATCGATCCGGATGTGAAGATCATCGCCCATCCGGAGTGCCCGCCGGAAGTGGTGGAAGAAGCCGACTTTGCCGGCTCCACCAAGCACATGATCGACTGGGTGAAGGAAAAGAAGCCCGCCAAGGTGATGATGATCACCGAGTGCTCCATGGCGGACAATGTGGCGAGCGAAACGCCGGGCGTGGACTATATCCGCCCCTGCAACCTGTGCCCGCACATGAAGCGCATCACTCTGTCCAAGATCCTCGATGCCCTGATCGAGATGAAGGAAGAAGTCACGGTTGATCCCGCAGTTGCCGGCCTTGCGCGCCGGGCGGTGGAACGTATGATCAACCTGAAGAGCTGACCGGCAAGCTGGCGCGTCACCCTGACGCGTCGGCCTGTCCTGTTTTCTGACCGGCCCGGACCTTTCCTCCCCCCATCTGTCCGGGTTCGGCCTTGCGGCCGGAGGCGGAGCTGCCTTCCGGCGCCGTTTGGAAAGCCCCTGCGATGGCAATACGTAGCGAATTCCTGGCCCCCTCCCTGTCTGCGCGCGGCGTGGACGATGTGGTGATCCTCGGAGGCGGTCTGGCGGGCCTGTTCTGCGCGCTGAAACTCAGCCCGCGTCCCGTCACCATCATCAGCAATGCACCGATTGGTGAAGGGGCTTCCTCGGCCTGGGCGCAGGGCGGCATTGCCGCTGCCGTTTCCGACGGGGACACATCCGAAAGCCATCTCGCAGATACCCTGGCCGTGGGCGGCGGCATCTGCCAGGACAAGATCGTTGCCATGATGACGGCGGAAGCGCCGCGACGGGTGCATGACCTGCTGAGCTATGGCGTGCCGTTCGACAAGGATCTGGAAGGACGCCTGCAGGTCTCCCGCGAGGCCGCGCATTCCCAGAGCCGCGTAGTGCGCGTGCGCGGCGACATGGCCGGACGCGCCATCATGGATGCGCTGGTCGCAGCCGTGCGCAACACACCGTCCATCCGCGTCATCGAAGGCTATCTGGGCGAGAGCCTGATCACCGAAGGCCGCTATGTCACGGGCGTAATGGCCCGCCGCCGCGGCGGGCTGGAGCGTCTCGCTTTCCAGGCACCGGCCGTTGTTCTGGCTTCCGGCGGCATCGGCCATCTCTACTCGGTCACCACCAATCCGGGTGAGGCCAATGGCCACGGCCTCGGCATGGCTGCCCGCGCCGGGGCCGTGCTGGCGGATGCGGAATTCGTGCAGTTCCATCCGACAGCACTGGACCTTGGCCGGGATCCGGCACCGCTCGCCACCGAAGCCCTGCGCGGCGAAGGCGCAATCCTCGTGAATGCCGCCGGTGAGCGTTTCATGCAGAACGTGCACCCGCTGGCCGAACTGGCCCCGCGTGACATCGTCGCCCGTGCTGTCTTCCGCGAGCGGGCCGCCGGGCGTGGCGTGTTCCTTGATTGCCGGGAGGCAATCGGCGCAGGCTTTGCCGAACATTTCCCGACCGTTTACGCCACCTGCATGGCTGCCGGCATCGACCCGGTGACGCAGCCGATCCCGATTGCCCCGGCAGAGCATTATCACATGGGCGGCGTGCTGACGGATGCGAACGGCCGCACCTCGCTGGACGGCCTGTGGGCCGCTGGCGAAGTCGCCTCCACCGGTGCCCATGGCGCCAACCGGCTGGCCTCCAACTCGCTGCTGGAAGCGGTCGTCTTTGCCGCACGCATCGCCGAAGACATTCAGGGCCTGATGCCGACCCCGCGCACCGCCTATTGGGAGGAGCTGGACGACGAGCCGGGCCTGCCCAGCCAGCGCAACCATGATGAGCGCACGGCCATCTCCATCCTGCGCCAGACCATGAATGATCTGGTCGGCGTGGAGCGGGACGCAGACGGGCTGCAAACCGCCCTTGCCCGCATTGCCGCGGCTGAGGCGCGGGTGCAGCGCACCTCCATCCGCAACATGATGCTTGCGGGCAAGATCGTGGCCGCAGCCGCTTTCCTGCGCAAGGAAAGCCGGGGCGCGCATTACCGGTCCGATTTCCCGCAGGCCGATGCGGCACAGGCCAAGCGCAGCTATCTGACGCTGGATCAGGTCAACGCGGCCGCAGCAGGCGCCAGTGAAGCGGTGAAAGAGCCGCTGGCAGGTTTCGACCTTGCCAACATGGCTGGAGAAAGCGCATGACCGCCTTTCTGCCCGAACTGCCGCATCTGATGGTGGAAGATGCAGTGCGCGCTGCCCTGCTGGAAGACTGGGGCCGCGCCGGGGATATCACCTCGCAGGCCACCATCGGCCCGGATGTACCGGCAAGCGCCGTCATCGCTGCGCGCAAGAACGGCGTGCTGGCAGGCATTGACCTTGCCATAACCGCCTTCGCCCTCACGTCGCCAAAACTGAAGGTAGACGTGCTGACCCGTGACGGCGCAAGGCTGACGCCGGGCGCAATCGTCGCCCGCATCGACGGCCCTGCACGGGCGCTGCTGGCGGCGGAGCGCGTGGCACTGAATTATCTGGGCCGCATCTCCGGCATCGCCACGGCGACTGCCCGTTTTGCCGATGCCATTGCGCATACGAAGGCGAAGATCGTCTGCACCCGCAAGACGACCCCCGGCCTGCGCGCCTTTGAAAAATACGCCGTGCGCTGTGGCGGCGGCTCCAACCACCGCTTCGGCCTCGATGATGCGATCCTGATCAAGGATAATCACATCGCCGTTGCAGGCGGTGTGGCAAAGGCGATCCACTCGGCCAAGGCCTTTGCCGGACATCTGGTGAAGATCGAGGTGGAAGTGGACACGCTGGACCAGCTGCGCGAAGCACTGGACGCCAAACCTGATGTGATCATGCTGGACAACATGGGCCCGGACCGGCTGCGCGAGGCCGTTTCCATTGCCGGCGGTAAGGTGCTGCTGGAAGCTTCCGGCGGCATCGACGAGACCACCGTGCGAGCCGTAGCCGAGGCTGGCGTTGACCTCATCTCCTCCGGCTGGATCACCCACTCCGCCCCTGTTCTCGATCTGGGGCTCGATATCGGCATCGAATGAGCTGAGGGGCGGCATAGCCGCCTCTCAGTCTTTCCTGATCAACCTCAGTTCCAGCCGCCGGCCTTGGTCTTGTAGAAGATGTGCAGGCCGATCTGGCCGCGCTTGTTCATTTGACCGGCCCAGCGCGGCTTCACGTAGGTGGCGTGATAATGCGTCGAGGCATCCACCATCTTCAGATACTGCTGGCCTGAAATCACCTGCTTGGCGAGGCGCTGTGCCGTAGCCCAGGCATCCGGCGAGGTGATCCGGTCAGGGATACCGTCGCAGGCGAAGGAGAACTGGCACTGGTTGCGCTTTGTCCGGTTCTGGTAGACCACTTCGCAGATGGAGTTGGGATAGGCCGGGTTCTTCACACGGTTCAGAACCACCTGACCAACGGCGATCTGCCCGTCCTCAGATTCGCCGCGTGCTTCAAAGTACAGCGCCTCTGCCATGCAACGCTGTTCCTTCGGCTCTGCCACGGACAGCGGCAGCGGCTTCTGCGCCCACCAATGCGGATTCTGCGGATCTTCCGGTGGCGGCAGGTCCACTTCATACTGCGGGCCGAACAGAGCCGTAAATGGATCGCGGGACGTGTCGGCCGCCTCAGGCGCATAGGCAGACACAAGGGAGAAGCCTGCAGCTGCCGCGTTACGCGCCATCATCATGCGCTGCAGATCCATCGGATCGCCCGCCTCTTCCGTGCCCTTGCGGCGGCCGCCCTTCGGCTGCTTCGCGGCGCTGGCGAACTGATTGCGCTGATCCGCCGTCAGCGGCTCAGGCTTGACGAAGGCAACGCGCGGCATGTCGGCCTGGCCGCCGTTTCCGATGAGGCTGGCCATGGAATAGACCGAGCCAGAGGCCTGCTCCAGCATTTCCCGGTCCGGTGCCATGGACATGAAACGGTCGCCCTTGCCGGTACGGTTGATCCGGATCTCGTCCGGCACTTCCGTGGGCAGCGTCTCGCGCACCAGAGGCTCCAGTCCCTTGATCGCGGTATTCTGCATGCCCTGCGGTGCCGAAACAGTGGCACCTTCCTGCGCCGGCTCTGAGGACGGCAAGGGTGTTGCCTGTGCCAAGGTCAGCGTGGGGGGAAGCTGAGAGCTGAAATCGACGGTTTCCAGCGCCTGCATCCAGGAAGGCTTGCCTCCGGCAGACATCAGCGCACTGATATCCTGCTGGCCGGTGGACGCCGTGAGGCCGATGAAAGCGAGGGGGGCGACAGCCAGCGCGTGACGGAGCTTGAAGCGCCGGCGCGGTCGGATAGGCTTGCCGCAGAGATAAACCGGGCCAAACATACGCAACGCAACTCCAACCTTCCGCGCCTTTACAGGGCCGCGAACGCAACAGGGGATATCCCATCAAGATTTGACCTTGAGTTTGTCCTGTTAACCTTGAGAAGGAGTTAATGCCGCGAAATTTCCAGTCTGCCCCTGCGTTAATTTTTCTTCGGCACGCTGGCTATGGTTAAGACGTTGAATGATTTGCACAGCAACGCCCCACCTGCCGCCATACGCCCATGTACCGGCGCTATGACCGGCACAGAGTCACCCCGGCCAAGCGTAGCGCGAGCCGGGGACTATTCGTTTGCAGAGAAGGGCGATTGCCCACGGCCTGGCGGCAGGCTCTCGCCCGATGCAAGCCGTTCCGGCGTCAACACATCTCATTGCTCTGGAAGCGAGTGGTTCCCGGATCTCCGCTTCGTCCGGGACGACGCAGAATCTGCGGGACGGCGCGGGAGTGTTCCTGTGTGCTCCTCCCCCACCAAAAAACAGCCCCCGGAAAGCTGGGCTCGCCGGGGGCTGAAGAGGTTTTACATGTTCGGGTAGTTCGGGCCGCCGGAGCCTTCCGGCACCGTCCAGGTGATGTTGCCGTTCGGGTCCTTGATGTCACAGGTCTTGCAGTGGACGCAGTTCTGCGCGTTGATCTGGAAGCGGGGCGCACCCTCGCCTTCCTCGACCCATTCATAGACACCGGCCGGGCAATAGCGGTTCGACGGGCCGCCGTAGACGTCGTGCTCCGACGACTTCTGCAGCGCCATGTCCTTCACCTTCAGATGGATCGGCTGATCCTCCTCATGATTGGTGTTGGATAGGAACACCGAGGACAGCTTGTCGAAGGAGACGACTCCATCGGGCTTCGGATAGGCGATCGGCTTGCACTCGGCGGCCGGCTTCAGGCTCTGTGCATCGGTCTTGCCGTGCTTCATGGTGCCGAAGAAGGAGAAGCCGAACAGCTCGTTCGTCCACATGTCGAGGCCACCGAGCATGACGCCCATCACCGCGCCAAAGCGCGACCACAGCGGCTTGACGTTGCGCACCTTCTTCAGGTCCTTGCCGATGTCGCTTTCGCGCCAGGCGGTATCGAAGGCCGTCAGCTCCGCATTGGTCTCGCCGCGGCCCAGTGCGTCCATCACATGCTCGGCTGCAATCATGCCCGAGAGCATGGCGTTGTGAGAGCCCTTGATGCGCGGCACGTTGACGAAACCGGCGGAGCAGCCAATCAGCAGGCCGCCAGGGAACGAAAGCTTCGGCACCGACTGGTAGCCGCCTTCGGTGATGGCGCGCGCACCATAGGCAAGCCGCTTGCCGCCCTCGAAGGTTTCACGGATCGCCGGATGGGTCTTGAAGCGCTGGAACTCGTCGAAGGGCGACAGGTGCGGGTTCTGGTAGTTCAGATGAACCACGAAGCCGACGGCGACCTGATTGTCTTCGAGATGATAGAGGAAAGAGCCGCCACCCGTGCGGTTGTCCAGAGGCCAGCCGAAGGAGTGCTGCACCAGCCCCAGCTTGTGCTTCGCCGGGTCGATCTGCCACAGTTCCTTGATGCCAATGCCGAATTTCGGCACATCTGCATCCTTGTCCAGCTCAAAGCGGGAGATCAGCTGCTTGGCGAGCGAGCCGCGCACGCCTTCGGCAATCAGCACATACTTTCCGCGCAGCTCCATGCCGCGGGTGTAGTTGTGATTGGGCTTGCCGTCACGGCCAATGCCCATGTCGCCGGTGGCGACGCCAACAACCTTGCCCTCTTCGTCATAGAGCACTTCAGCGGCGGCAAAGCCGGGATAAATCTCCACGCCCAGCTCTTCGGCCTTGGTGGCCAGCCAGCGGCAGACGTTGCCCAGCGAAACGATGTAGTTGCCGTGGTTGTTCATCAGCTTGGGCATCAGAACATTCGGCAGGCGCATGGAGCCGGCAGGTCCCAGCACGAGGAAATGGTCAGCCGTCACCGCCGTCTTGATGGGCGTATCCTCGCTGCGCCAATCCGGCAGCAGGCGGTCAAGAGCGATCGGATCGATGACCGCGCCGGACAGAATATGCGCGCCGACTTCCGAGCCCTTCTCCAGGACCACGACGGACAGCTCTTCGCCCTTCTCGTTAGCGATCTGCTTGAGGCGAATGGCAGCGGAAAGGCCAGCAGGGCCAGCGCCGACAATCACCACGTCAAAATCCATGCTTTCGCGCTCGGGCAGCTCAAGCTCTTCCGTCATCGCACTCTCCCTCTCAAGCACGCCAGACTGCGAACAGACTGGCGCAATTGCAGCAGGCGGCCCCACCCTGCCCGCTTGACTGTCTAAGCGTCGCGTCCTCTTTAGAGCAGCTCAAGCGGACCTGCAATTCCTCCGTTTCGGCTGGTTAGGACTTTACGTTAACGTAAGCGTTAGTCAACCCGCCAGCTTGCCGCAGGAATGAAAGCGATATCACGGGAGAGCGGGGTAAGGTCTGTTGTGTTTGCGCCATCTCCCGTTACATTGGCGGCATGATCACGTCTTTCTCAGCATCCGGCCTCACGGCCCGGCACATCGAGGCACTTCTGGAGTTTTTCCAGGGTGCGGGTGTGGATGGCTGGGTGGAAGATGAAGTCATAGACCGTTTTGCCCAGTCGGCGCTGGAGGCAGAGCAAGCCGCCATGGTGCGCCAGTCGCGCGGAGCACCGGGGCAGCCGGGAGCACAGGCGCCACAGACCCGCAACTTCGATAGCAGCTACAGCCAGCCGGCGCAGCCGCAGGGCCAGGTCCAGTCGCGCATTGCCGGTCAGGCAGCCCCGCCGCCCCTGAATCTCCCGTCACTCAACCGCAGTGCAGCGCCCGAACCGCAGGCGCAGGCTCCTGTTTCTACTTCAACGGATCCGGCGGTCATCCCCGGCGAGCAAGCGGTCAAGTCTGCCCGGGAAGCCGCGAAGTCTGCGGCAACACTGGAAGATCTCAAGGCCTGCCTCGCTGCCTTCAACGGCTGCAATCTGCGCCTCACCGCAAAGTCGCTGGTGTTTGCCGATGGCAATCCCTCGGCCAGGGTCATGCTGGTGGGCGAAGCGCCGGGCCGGGACGAAGATCTCTCCGGCGTGCCCTTCGTTGGCCGCTCAGGACAGTTGCTGGACCGGATGCTGTCGGCCATCGGCCTCGACAGATCCTCCGTCTACATCGCCAATGTTGTGCCGTGGCGCCCGCCAGGCAACCGGACGCCGACACCGCAGGAAACGGAAATCTGCCGTCCTTTCATCGCCCGGCAGATCGAACTGGCCAACCCGGATTTTCTGGTTTTCCTGGGTGCTGCATCCGCCAAGGCGCTGACGGGCAACACGGATGGCATCCGCCGCATGCGCGGGCGCTGGATGGAGTATGATGCGGGCGGCCGGAAGATCCGCGCCATTGCGACCTATCACCCGGCCTATCTCCTGCGCAGCCCGTTGGAAAAACGGCTCGCCTGGCGGGATTTCCTTGCGTTAAAACAGGCACTTTCTGCTTGAGCCGGTGCAGTTCGCCAGCACGTAGCACTCGTGAATATACTCATTGTTAAAGTTGTTCCGTCTAGCTTTATTATAATGGGCAGGACATCGGTTTCGATGACGGATACAGCATTCACCACAAGACGGACAAAACCCGCTCAGGCGCCTGCACCGGCGCCTGTTGAGGCACGCGGCCCCGAACCCGCGAAACGGCCTGTGCAAGCACATGCACCCCGGACACCGCAAACGGTGCAAGAGAAGGTGCCCGAACCGGCTGACGCCGGCTCCGGATACGCATCCCCGCGCCGCGCACGGCCGCCCGTAGCACCGGAAGCTGCTCCCCCGGCCGTTCTTGCCATTGATATCGAGCGCTTGACCTGCATCCCGGTCAAAGTGAGCAATCTGACTCAGTGGGGATGCCTCATCTCTTCTCCTGACATCAAGCTGCTGCAGAAGAACATTGGTCTGCGCTTTGGTGACGAGAAAAGCCTCCGCTCTGCGACAGTCACCTCCATCGCTGGCGAAGACGCCACCATCGTCTTTAACGGCGTCCAGAGCGATGCTGCAAGCAAGCGGGCGGAAGCGCGCCGCGCCGTTTCCATTCAGGTGGTACTGACGGACCCTGAACGCACGCGGCGCGTCACGGGCCGTATCGTTGACGCTGCCCGTTCGGGTTGCCGTGTCCAGGCAGCAGGTGTCAAACATCTGGGCAAGACCATCCATCTGCGTGTGCTGGGCATGCCCCGGGCCATCGTGGCAGAGGTAATGTGGTGTGATGACGAGGCCGCAGGCCTGCGGCTCAACTGGGAGGCCGTCAACCAGCTGGCTGCCAAGACAAAGGCTGATTTTCTCGCGCGCGGCACTATCTAATGCTCACTGGCAGGCATCACCGCCTGCCGGGCAAGCCGGAACGGGATTTCATGCTGACAACACTCAAGACCAGACTGAAGAAGCTCCTCGGGCGCGGCGGCACGCCCATTCCCGTCGTCCGCCTGCAGGGCGTGATTGGTGGTGGCGGCCCCTTGCGAAGCGGTCTCTCCCTGGCGTCGGTAGCCAAACCGCTGGAACGGGCTTTCTCCATGAAGAAGGCTCCGGCCGTTGCACTGATCATCAACTCGCCCGGCGGCTCCCCCGTGCAGTCGCGCCTTATCTACACCCGGATCCGTGCGCTTGCCGAAGAGCACGGCAAGCAGGTTCTGGTTTTCGTGGAGGATGTGGCGGCATCCGGCGGCTACATGATCGCCGTTGCGGGCGATGAAATCATCGTCGATCCATCATCCGTGGTTGGCTCCATTGGTGTCGTTTCCGCAGGTTTCGGCTTTACCGAACTCATCCAGAAGATCGGCGTGGAGCGGCGCGTCTATACGGCAGGCACGCGCAAGGTGTCGCTCGATGCCTTCAGCCCGGAAAACCCGGAAGACGTGGCGCATCTGAAGTCATTGCAGGCCGAAATCCATGATCTGTTCATCACCATGGTCAAAGCGCGGCGCGGAGAACTGCTCTCTCAGGATCCGGATCTGTTCAGCGGCCTGTTTTGGACCGGGCGCATCGCCTGCAGCCTTGGACTTGCCGACCGTGAAGGGGATCTCCTGTCCGTGCTGAAGCAGCGCTTCGGCGAAAAGGCAGAGCCCGTGCTCATCGGCCAGCCGCGCGGGCTGTTCGGCCGCAGGCCCTCAGGCGGCGTTGGCGGCGGCCTCCGGGCCTCTCTGAGCGCAGGAGCCCTGACGGAGGACGTGCTGGGAGCCCTTGAAGACCGCAGCCTTTGGGCACGTTACGGTCTGTGACATTTTTTGACCGGAACACGGCAACTTGATGCACATTGTGCCTTGTCTCCGCCACGATCGAACGGGAGGATTGCACATCATCTGGAGATAGTCCGCATGCATCCTCTCGCCATCATCGCCCTTGCCGGAACTGCCGGTCTCCTTCTTGCTCGCGCCATGCGCCGTGAAATGGCCCGCGTGGACCAGCGCCTTTCGAAGGTTCGTCCCGCTCCGGGCACGCCCATTCCGGTGACACTGAAGCTCGACCCCAGCACCGGCCGTTACCGGCCGCAAGACTGATTGGGCCGTTACCGGCCGCAGGACTGATTGGGCTGTTACCGGCCGCAGGACTGAACCGGCTTCATCCCCCTCCCGGAGGGCATTTCGCGCCCCTGCCTGCGGGTGCGGCTTGACCTCGCCCCGCCTCCGTGGCACCTCTCCGGCCAATCAGGGCGGCGGCCAGCTTCGCCGTGCCCTCTCCGTCTCGAACGACCGGGAAATGCCAGATGCCGAATGAAACCCTTCCGGACCACATGCGCCCTGAAAACTCCTTTCAGGCGCTGATCCTGACCCTGCAGCGCTACTGGGCGGATCAGGGCTGCGTCGTGCTGCAGCCCTATGACATGGAAGTGGGTGCTGGCACGTTCCACCCGGCCACGACTCTGCGTTCGCTTGGGCCGCGCCCCTGGAAGGCCGCCTATGTGCAGCCTTCCCGCCGCCCCTCTGACGGCCGTTATGGCGAGAACCCCAACCGCCTGCAGCACTATTACCAGTTCCAGGTGATCCTGAAGCCGTCGCCTGAGAACCTGCAGGAGCTGTATCTCAACAGTCTCTATGCCATCGGGCTCGATCCTTCCGTGCATGACGTGCGCTTCGTCGAAGACGACTGGGAAAGCCCCACCCTTGGCGCCTGGGGCCTTGGCTGGGAGTGCTGGTGCGACGGCATGGAAGTGTCGCAGTTCACTTATTTCCAGCAGGTGGCCGGTTTCGAGTGCTCACCCGTTTCCGGTGAGCTGACCTACGGGCTGGAGCGCCTGGCCATGTATATTCAGGGCGTCGATAACGTCTATGACCTGAACTACAACGGCCGTACAGGCGCGGACAAGATCACCTATGGCGATGTGTTCCTTCAGGCCGAGCAGGAATATTCCCGGCACAATTTCGAGCATGCCGATACGGAAATGCTGTTCCGCCACTTCCGTGATGCTGAAGAGGAATGCCGCCGACTGCTCGCCGCTGGCGAAGCAGCAAAGGAAGCGGCCGGCGCCGACGTGCACCAGATGGTGCTGCCGGCCTATGATCAGTGCATCAAGGCCAGCCATGCCTTCAACCTGCTGGATGCGCGTGGCGTGATCTCGGTAACCGAACGCCAGAGCTATATCCTGCGCGTGCGCGAGCTGGCCAAGGCCTGTGGCGGCGCCTTCCTGCAGACGGCAGCCGGCGGCGTTGGCTACACCGGCTGAGGCTGCATCTCACTGCGAGCTTACGGGGTCATGGGCATCCGCAGTGCGGGTGCCCTTTTCGCGCATTACGCGGGCAGCGGCGCGTCCAGGCTCTGCTGACGGGCGATGTTGGCGCAAATCAGAGCGTGAGCATCATCCGCACTGACAGCCTGCGAGAACAGGAAGCCTTGCCCGTAGTTGCAGCCTTCATAATGAAGTTGCGCACGCTGCTCCTGCAGCTCGATCCCTTCCGCAATGGCCTCTATGCCAAGGCCTGCCGCAAGCCCCAGGATGGCGCGGACAATAGCGGCGTTCTCGCCTCCTTCTCCCATTCCTGCGATAAAGGACCGGTCGATCTTGATACGGTCGACACGGAAATCCCTGAGATAGCGCAGACTGGAATGCCCCGTGCCGAAATCATCCAGCGCGATGCGGATGCCGGAATCCGAAAGCTGGCCAAGGATCTCCCGCGCCGTCTTGGGGTCCTTGATAAGGGCATTTTCCGTGATCTCGATCTCCAGCCGCTCTGGTGGAAAACCGGTGTTGCCCAGAATGGTCAGAAGCCGCAGGGGCAGCATCCGGTCGTGCAGTTGCACCGGGGATAGATTGAAGGAGAGATAAACATCCTGTGGCCACTGCAGCGCCGCCTCGCAGGACTTGGTCAGAAGATGGTCGGTCAGCTCCGGCATCAGCCCGCAATCTTCCGCAATGGGAATGAAATGCGACGGCGGCACCTTGCCGAAGTCACGGTCCGTCCAGCGGGCCAGCGCCTCGAAGCCTGCAATCCTCTCGCTGCGCAGGTCCCAGATCGGCTGAAAATGGGGGCTGATCTGATTGCTGGCAATGGCCCCGCGCAAGCGCTGTTCCAGCAGCGTGCGATGCAGGATCGCCGCGTCCATCTCGGTCTCGAAAAAGCGGAACGTGGAGCGGCCGGATGTCTTGGCGCGGTAGAGCGCCACATCGGCCCGGCGCAACAGCTCGACAATCGAATAGCCATTGTCCGGGAAAACGGCAATGCCAACGCCCGAGCCAACCGTGACCTGCCGGGCGCCGATCAGAAATGGCTCCTGCACCCGGTTCAGCACACGCCGGGCAATACCGGCAGCCGCATCCTTGTGCGCCAGAATACTTGTGACGATGGCAAACTCATCGCCGCCCAGCCGGGCAACAAGGCCCTCTTCTCCAACCACCTCGTTGAGGCGTCCGGCGAACTCCTTGAGCAGCAGGTCGCCGAAGCTGTGGCCATAGACGTCGTTCACCGGCTTGAAGCCGTCGATATCCATCATGATGACGGCGCGGAACTGGTCCGGTTCCATCATGTGCACCATCGAGGGAAAGACCATTTCGATATGGCGCCGGTTCGGCAGGCCGGTCAAAGGATCGTGCTGGGCCTGAGCCTGAGCCTCCGTCAGAGCGGCTTCCGCTTCCTCCAGCTGACTGGAAAGCAGCTTGCGCTGGCGTGCAGACCCGAACCAGGCCGCAGCCGCCGCACTGAACAACATGGACAGCACAATGAATGAACCATCGGGCCAACCCTCGACGGCAGGAGCAAATGTTGCAGAAAACCACAGACACGCTACAAGCAGAACAGCAAATACAATCACAGGTAAGCCATATTTGCTTCCGGCAAGCAAAAGCAAAAAATCTGACAGACGCTTCCTTACTGATACTTTTTCCAAATCAGATCGGGCTCCAATCCGCATTTAATGAATTATCTCTTGAATCCTCTTGAGAAACCATGAAACAGATCGCTCAAACATGCCGCGGCTTCGGCAGCAAGACATGCGGGCCATTCATCACCAGCCGTAAAGCGCCATTTCCCGGCCAATCCTGCAAGGTTGGGGGTGACATTTTTTTCCGGGCTTGGTAGGCACACGCGCTGCAGTGTGCGATTGCTTGCCCGCCCTGCCCTGATGTTTTCTATCGAAGGTTCAGACCCATGCCCGATCTCCTGCTTGAACTGTTCAGCGAGGAAATCCCTGCCCGCATGCAGCGCCGCGCTGCGGATGACCTGAAGTCGCTGGTCACCAATGCGCTGGTGGAAGCCGGTCTGACCTATGAAGGCGCAAAGGCCTTTGCCACCCCCCGCCGCATTGCCCTGCACATTGCCGGTCTGCCCGTTGCCTCGCAGGCCACCCGCGAAGAGCGCAAGGGCCCGCGCGTCGGCTCCCCGGCCCAGGCGCTGGAAGGCTTCCTGCGCGGTGCAGGCCTTTCCTCCATCGAGGAAGCCACGATCCAGAGCGATCCGAAGAAGGGCGAGTTCTACATCGCCATCATCGAGAAGCCGGGCCGCCCGGCAGAAGAAATCATTGCGGACGTGATGCCCGGCATCATCCGCAATTTCCCCTGGCCCAAGTCGATGCGCTGGGGTTCCGGCACGCTGCGCTGGGTGCGCCCGCTGAAGTCCATCGTCGCCACCTTCGGCCCGGAAACGGAAGAGCCGGAAGTGATCGCCTTCGAAATCGACGGGCTCACCGCTGGCAACACCACTCGCGGCCACCGCTTCCACGGCAACGAGACCTTCACCGTCCGCCGCTTCGACGACTACATGACCAAGCTGGAAAAACAGAAGGTCATCCTCGATGCCGACCGGCGCAAGGACGTGATCGTGCATGATGCGCGCGATCAGGCCATGGCGCTGGGGCTGGAGCTGGTGGAAGACGAAGGCCTGCTGGAGGAAGTTGCCGGACTGGTGGAATGGCCGGTGGTGCTCACAGGCTCCTTCGACGAGGCGTTCCTGTCGATCCCGGACGAGTGCATCCGCCTGACCATCCGCGCCAACCAGAAGTGCTTCGTGCTGCGCAACCCGGCAACGGGGCGCCTTGCCAACCGCTTCGTGCTGACATCGAACCTGATTGCGGCCGATGGCGGCAAGACGATCATCGCAGGCAACGAGAAGGTGATCCGCGCCCGCCTGTCCGATGCCCGCTTCTTCTGGGAAACGGACCTCAAGACCCGGCTGGAAGACAACCTGCCGAAGCTGGACAGCATCGTCTTCCACGAGAAGCTGGGCTCGCAGGGCGAGCGCGTGAAGCGCCTTGAGACGCTGGCCGCAGAACTGGCCCCCTCATGCGGTGCTGACGCTGACGAGGCCCGCCGCGCTGCGCGTCTGGCCAAGGCCGATCTCGTCTCCGGAATGGTTGGCGAGTTCCCTGAGCTGCAGGGCCTGATGGGCCGCTACTACGCCACCCACCAGGGCGAAAGTGCCTCCGTTGCCACGGCCATCGAGGACCATTACCGCCCGCAAGGCCCGTCCGACCGCGTGCCAGCCGATGCGGTGGCCATCGCCGTTGCGCTCGCCGACAAGCTGGATCTTCTCACCGGTTTCTGGGCCATTGACGAAAAGCCGACCGGCTCCAAGGACCCCTTCGCCCTGCGCCGTGCCGCGCTTGGCGTGATCCGCATCATTCTGGAAAACAAGCTGCGTCTGCGGCTTGGCGGCATTGCTGCGCCGCAGATCGGTGCACGCGGTGCTGATGCCTCCGCCACCACGGCAGACCTCCTCTCCTTCTTCGCCGACCGTCTCAAGGTCCATCTGAAGGAAGAAGGCGCGCGGCATGATCTGATCGATGCCGTCTTTGCCCTTGGCGGGCAGGATGACCTGCTGATGGTTGTGCGCCGCGTCGAGGCTCTGGGGGCGTTCCTTGCCACCGAGGACGGCGCCAACCTGCTGGCAGGCTACAAGCGTGCGATCAACATCCTCAAGGCCGAGGAGAAGAAGGACGGCGCTGCCGTCTCGGGCCGCCCGGTCGCCAGCCACTTCCGTGATGACGCCGAGATTGCGCTGGCCAGCGCCATCGATACGGCCCGCGCTGCGGTCAGCGAGGCGCTTTCGGGCGAAGACTTCGCCGCCGCGATGGAGGCCCTTGCCGCCCTGCGCGCCCCAGTCGACCGGTTCTTTGCCGATATCCTCGTCAACGCCGATGAAGCGGAGCTGCGCGCCAACCGCCTGAAGCTCCTCGCCGAAATCCGCGACATTGCCGGCCTCGTCGCCGACTTCTCCAAGGTCGCCGGCTGAGTTCAGCCACCTGAAACAGAAAGCCCGCATCGGAACACCACCGCTGCGGGCTTTCTTTTGTTTGGAGAAGGCTTTCAATCAACAGGGCCCGGCAGTTTCCCGCCGGGCCCTGAAACTTTCACACCGAAAGCAGCCTCACCCTTAAGGGCGCGCGTCGCGGCGGTCACCGCGGGACTGGACCTGTGCAGCAATCTGGGCCGGGCCACCATTCTGCGGGCGGCGCTGGCCGCCACCGGGCTTGCGTGCCTGGCCGCCATGTGGCTTGTTGCCATGACCATTGCCGAAGCCGCCCTTGCCGCCTTCACCACGGCCACGGCCGCCTTCGGAACGGGCACCGTAGCCACGGCCCTGTTCACCGCGGCCCTGTTCACGTCCCTGGCCCTGGCCACGGCCCTGCTGGCCGCCTCCACGTGCCGGGCGCTTGGCGGCACCGCGGCCCTCGGCCGGTGCCTCACCGCTGGCGACGGGAATGCGGATGCCGGTCAGACGCTCGATGTCACGCAGCAGGCCGATTTCGTCCGGTGCGCAGAAAGCGATGGCATCGCCATCGGCGCCTGCACGGGCGGTGCGGCCGATGCGGTGAACGTAGCTCTCCGGCACATCCGGCAGGTCGAGGTTGTAGACGTGGCTGACGCCCGGAATGTCGATGCCGCGTGCGGCCACATCGGTGGCCACCAGGATGCGGGTCTCGCCGGACTTCAGTTCCTTGATGGCGCGGTCACGCTGGTTCTGGCTCTTGTTGCCATGGATTGCATTGGCCTTGAACCCGGCAGCTTCCAGACGGCGCACCACCTTGTCCGCGCCATGCTTGGTGCGGGCGAAGACCAGAGACAGATCGTCGGGGCGTTCGGAGAGGCAGTTGATCAGCAGGCTGATCTTGTCGCCGTTGGAGACGAAGTGAACGCACTGGGTCACCTTGTCTGCCGTGCGGCCAGCCGGAGCCACTTCCACGCGGACCGGATCGGTCAGGTAGGAGCGGGACAGTTCCTCGATCTGCTTCGGCATGGTGGCCGAGAACAGCAGGGTCTGGCGCTTCTTCGGTACCAGATTGGCAATCTTGCGCAGGGCGTGGATGAAGCCGAGGTCCAGCATCTGGTCGGCTTCGTCCAGCACCAGATATTCCACCTGGTCAAGACGCAGGGCGTTGCGGTCGATCAGATCGAGCAGACGGCCTGGCGTGGCAACCAGAATGTCGCAGCCACGGGACATGCGCTTGATCTGCGGGCCGATGGAAACACCGCCCATGATGGTGGCAACCTGCAGCGGCGTCGACTTGATGAAACCGATGAGGTTCTGCGCGATCTGGTTCACCAGTTCACGGGTCGGCGCCAGGATCAGGGCGCGGGTGGCGCGGGCCGGAGCCGGCTTGGGATTGGCGAGCATGCGCTCGACCAGCGGCAGGCCGAAAGCGGCGGTCTTGCCGGTGCCGGTCTGGGCAAGGCCCATCAGGTCATTGCCGGCGAGAATGAGAGGGATGGCTTCGCGCTGGATCGGGGTCGGCTGGTCGTAGCCGATAGCGGCGATGGCCTTGAGGATCGACTGGGAAAGCCCGAGAGCTTCAAACTGAGTCAAATGAAAACCTTCAACTGTCGCGCCTGCCGCATCAAAGGGCACGCGCACAAGGTGGACCGGCCCATGATGGACCAGCCTTTCGTGGCGGTTACGGCACGGGCCAAATGGCAATCCGGACCGTCAGAACCCCGCGTGAAATGGGAACCTGGGAAAAGGCATCGCAGCCTCTGGCGCGACGCGGAACGGCTCATGCATCCTGTCTGCCTCCGTCGCGGATCACCTTTTGGGAAGGGCCGGATCTGCCAGACCGCAGGATCTGCGGGCGCCCCGCAACAACATGTGAGGGGCAGGCGCGTGGAGAGGACGCAGGCCGCTCACGCGGCGGCCAAACCGTATCTTGGCGCCTGTATCGGCGCCTTAGGCCTGAAAGTCAAGATAAAACGGTGCCCTGAGGTGCGAGCCCCAGCCGGGCGGCAATGGTGCGGCGCTCGTAATCGACATTCCAGTCGATCAGCACACGCCAGACAGCCTCGGCCTGACCGGCTTCCAGCCCAAGGCCTTCAGCACGCCCGCGCAGGCGTTCGATCATGGTCTCGATTCGCTCCGCATCAAAGGCTTCGTCCGGATGCTGCTTGATCTGCGCCATCTGGCGTACATAGGTCTGCCGCTCGGCGAAAAGCTTCAGAAGAAGCTGGTCGATCCGGTCGATCTCGGTCCGGATATCACCCTTGGTGACGCAGTCCTTCGCAGGTTTCATTCCAAAAGGCCCTTTGCCTGTCCAAGCCGGAGAGGATGAACACCGTCACGCCTGCCGGTGCGGTTGGCTCCGGCAGGCGCAAGGGATGGATGGCTCAGGCTTCCGCCTTCTTCTGCGCCTCGACGCAGGCCAGAGCCGACATGTTGACCACGCCGCGCGAGGTCACCGAGCCGGTGAGGATATGCGCAGGCTTGGCCGTGCCGAGCAGAATCGGGCCGACATGCAGGGCCTCCGTCGCCACCTTCAGCAGGTTCAGCGCGATGTTGGCCGCATCCAGATTCGGGAAGAGCAGCAGGTTCGCTTCGCCCTTCAGGCGGCTGTCCGGCATGACGCGCTGGCGCAGCAGCTCGGACAGGGCCGAGTCGCCATGCATGTCGCCGTCCACTTCCAGCTCCGGACATTCCTTCCAGAGGATGTCCAGCGCCTTGCGCATCTTGTCGGCAGAGGCCAGCTCGCGCGAGCCGAAGTTGGAGGCCGACAGCAGCGCCACCTTGGGCTCGATGCCGAAGCGGCGGATTTCCGCAGCTGCAAGCCGTGCCATCTCGGCCAGCTCTTCCGCATCCGGGTCTTCGGTCACGAAGGTGTCGGTCAGGAAGATCGCGCCGCGATCATTGATCAGCAGCGACAGGGCCGACAGATCCCGCACACCGGCCTTGAGGCCGATGATCTGGCGGATATCGCGCAGGTGGCGGATGAAGCGGCCTTCCAGTCCGCAGATCACCGCATCAGCCTCCCCGCGCCGCACGGCCAGCGCCGAGATGACGGTGGAGTTGGTGCGCACGATGGTACGCGCTGCATCATGCGGCACGCCCTTGCGGCCCACGCAGGAGAAATACTCTTCCACATAGTCGCGGTAACGCGGATCATCCTGCGGGTTGACGAATTCAAAGTCCACACCCGGGCGGATCTTCAGGCCAAAACGCTCGCAGCGGGCCTTCAGCACGTCCGGGCGGCCCACGAGGATCGGTACGGCCACCTTGTCCTCGATCAGCACCTGGGCTGCGCGCAGCACACGCTCATCCTCGCCTTCCGCATAGATGATCCGCTTCGGCTCACGGGTCGCGGCCTGAATGATCGGCTTCATCACGAGGCCGGAGCGGAAGACGAAGCGGTTCAGCGTGTCGAGATAGGCGTCGAAATCCTCGATCGGGCGCGTGGCAACGCCGGTTTCCATGGCTGCACGGGCTACAGCCGGCGCAATGCGCAGGATCAGGCGCTGATCGAACGGCGACGGAATCAGGTACTTCGGACCAAAGGTCTCGGTCGCCCCGCCATAGGCGCGGGCCGCAACGTCGGACGGCTCTTCCTTGGCCAGATCGGCGATGGCCTTCACCGCCGCATGCTTCATCTCTTCGTTGATCGCGGTCGCGCCAACGTCCAGCGCGCCGCGGAAGATGTAAGGGAAGCACAGGACGTTGTTCACCTGGTTCGGGAAATCCGAACGGCCGGTGCACATCATCACGTCATCGCGCACTGCAAGCGCGGCTTCCGGCATGATCTCCGGATTGGGATTGGCAAGCGCCAGGATCAGCGGGTTCGGCGCCATCTTGGCGACCATTTCCGGCTTCAGTACGCCGGCGGCGGACAGGCCAAGGAATACGTCGGCACCTTCGATGATCTCACCCAGCGTACGCTTTTCCGTCTTCTGGGCGAAGATGCCCTTCCACTGGTCCATCAGGGCTTCGCGGCCTTCATAGACCACACCCTCAATGTCCGAGACCCAGATGTTCTCGCGCTTTGCGCCAAGGGAGACGATGAGATTGAGGCAGGCGAGCGCGGCGGCACCGGCACCAGAGGCGACGATCTTCACCTGATCAATCGGCTTGCCGGCCAGTTCCAGCGCATTCTTGACCGCTGCACCGACGATGATCGCCGTGCCGTGCTGGTCGTCGTGGAACACCGGAATGTTCATCCGCTCGCGCAGCTTGGCCTCGATCTGGAAGCACTCCGGCGCCTTGATGTCCTCAAGGTTGATGCCGCCGAAGGTCGGCTCCAGAACCGCAACCGCATCGACGAAGCGGTCGACGTCGAGTTCGTCCACCTCGATGTCGAAGACGTCGATGCCGGCGAATTTCTTGAACAGGACGGCCTTGCCTTCCATCACGGGCTTGGAGGCGAGCGGGCCGATGTTGCCAAGACCCAGCACGGCGGTTCCGTTGGAAATCACGGCCACCAGATTGGCGCGGGAGGTGTAGAGCGCAGCCGTCGACGGGTCACGGGCGATTTCAAGACAGGGAGCGGCGACACCGGGAGAATAGGCCAGAGCCAGATCGCGCTGGTTACCGAGCGGCTTGGTCGCCTTGATCTCGAGTTTGCCCGGGCGCGGATGCATGTGGAAGAACAGTGCGGGTTCGGTCAGGTCGCTTCCAGCCGGTTTCTTGTCGCTCATGTCGCCTCTCGTCTCAACAGCGGTCTCAGCCGCCTTTCCCTCAAGGAGGCATGGCCCATCCGCGCGTGCTGTTCAACCTTATTTCACACCTGCTCCACCGGTTGCGGGCAAAAGCAGCCGCAAAAGCAGGAATAGAACCAGTCCGTTGAGGATATGCCACATGAAATGGGTGCCCAGAGCGAGGCTGCCGCAAACTGGCATGTCGAGCGTGCGGAAGGTCAGCGAGGCGGCAAAAACCACTCCGGCGGCAGCAAGGCCCTTGGCGAGCCGGGTGCTGGAGCGCCATGCCAGGGCTGCCACGGCGAAAATGGCGGCAAGCGCCGGAATATATCCGGCAGAAGACCCCACCAGCGGCGCAAACAGCCGCCCGGCAAAGGGCGACGCTGCGAAGAAGACGAGCGTGAAGCCCACCGCCCAGTACCAGCGCAGCCCCAGAAACCGGTTCAGCGCCGCGAAGAGATAGACATGGATGAAAAGGGCGATCGGGATCACATCCGCCAGCAGTGACCAGCGGTTGGCGAAGGTGTGGAACAGGAAGGAGCCAATGCCGGTGGCAAGTGTGATGACGATGAGCACCAGTGCCAGCCAGTCATCCGGCGCACGCTTGCGCCACATCAGGAAAGCGGCCAGTGCCGCCAGAATGAAGGAGGCGTTGGTGATGGCATTGACCGGCTCGGACCAGAAACCGGCATCGAGCCGCTCGCAGTAATTGTTCAGCGGTTCCGTCCAGTTCATGCCATCGCCTCCCTGCCTGTGCCTCAGGTCAAATGTGACGCAGGACGGACAGTGGCAAGAGTAAATGCCCTTTTTTACAAGGCAAAGACGGCAGGCGGGCGGTGCCTGCCGTCAGATCCGGACCTTACTGGAAGGCCGTCTCCGCAAAGCTGCGCAGCTTGCGCGAATGCAGGCGTTCCGGCGGCATCGACCGCAGCAGTTCCATGGCCCGCATGCCGATTTCCAGATGCTGTGCCACCTGCCGCTTGTAGAAATCCGTCGCCATGCCCGGCAGCTTCAGTTCGCCGTGCAGCGGCTTGTCGGATACGCAAAGCAGCGTGCCGTAAGGCACACGGAAGCGGAAGCCGTTGGCGGCGATGGTGGCCGATTCCATATCCAGCGCAATGGCGCGGGACTGGGAGAAGCGCTGCACCAGGCCGCGCTGGTCCCACAGTTCCCAGTTCCGGTTATCGATGGAGGCCACCGTGCCGGTGCGCATCACCTTCTTCAACTCGTAGCCGGAGAAACCGGTGATCTCGGCAACAGCGCTTTCCAGCGCCACCTGCACCTCGGCAAGAGGCGGGATCGGCACCCACAGCGGCAGGTCCTGATCCAGCACATGATCATCGCGCACATAGCCGTGGGCAAGCACATAATCCCCCAGCGTCTGGCTGTTGCGCAGGCCCGCACAGTGGCCCAGCATCAGCCAGGCATGCGGACGCAGCACGGCGATGTGGTCGGTGATGGTCTTGGCATTGGAGGGCCCCACGCCGATGTTGACCATGGTGATGCCGGAATTGTCTGCCCGCTTCAGGTGATAGGCCGGCATCTGCGGCAGCTTGGCCAGCGACGTGCCTGACGAAGGGGTTTTCTGGCCCGCCAGCGTCAGCAGGTTTCCAGGCTCGACGAAAGCGGTGTAGCCGCTCTCCGGATCGGCAATCGCTGCTTCCGCCATGCGGCAGAATTCGTCGATGTAGAACTGGTAGTTCGTGAAAAGCACGTAGTTCTGGAAATGCTCCGCGGCCGTAGCCGTGTAGTGCTGCAGGCGGTGCAGCGAATAGTCGATGCGCGGACCGGTAAACGGCGCCAGCGGCATGATGCCGTCCACCGGCTCATAGGTGCCGTTGGCGATGGCGTCATCCATCAGCGTCAGGTCCGGCAGATCGAACATGTCCGCCAATGGCCGGTCACCGGGCATGGCTCCAGCACCTTCGACGTGAGTGCCGTCATAGAAAGCGAAATGCAGGGGGATCGGCGTCGTGCTGTCCCCCACATGCACCGGCACGCCATGATTGCGGATCAATAGCGAGACCTGCTCCGTCAGATACTGCTGAAACAGGTCCGGCCGGGTGATTGTGGTGGCATGGATGCCGGGGCCGGAGACAAAGCCGAACGGCATGCGGCTGTCGAGGCGCGAGTGGCTCTCGGTCATCAGGCGGATCTGCGGATAATAGGCCCTGACCCGGCCCTCGGGTGCTGTTCCAGCGACGAGATCGCGAAAGGCGTCCCGGATGAAAGCCGTGTTGCGCTCGAACAGTTCCATCAGCCGGGCGACGGCAGCGGCCGCATCGGTGAAGGGCTCGAGCGGGGCAGCGGGCGCCAGCACGAGGGGGCGGGGATCCGTGAGGGGATTTCGGTAGGGCCGGTCTTTCAAATGCATTCTCCTTATTGTTCTTAACCGGACAGGCTCTAACAGAGACCCGTTCTCGTCAAGCCTCGGAAGTCAAATTTTGAAATATTTTTCACCCAACGAATGATTTTGCATTTTTGACCAAACTCAATGGCACTGCGATGACAGAACCAGCATGGTGAATCGCAACCGGCACATCCGGGCACGGCTACCGCATTCTGACCGCCTTCACTGCCCGGGATCATGGTTAATGCAAATAGGCCCTTCCCCGCAGACCCGGCCGGGAAAGCCCAGTATTTCCGCCAGTTTTCCCGCGGCCAAAAGTTAACCTGCCGCACAGGTTTCGCAAACCTAAAGAAAGCATTGAAATCAAAAAGAAAAATTCGACAGAGCCTTAACTCGCGATTTACCAGATCCGGTAACCATGAGCCTCGAAATTGCGTGAGGTGCTGCGTCGCAATGAAAGTTCTGCGTACTGGGGTGTCCTCTGTGACACCCCTTGAAACCCAAGACAATGCCGCCACTCCGGCCTGGCTGAACACGATCCTGAAGGGCGACTGCGTTGCCGCCCTCAGCAAGCTGCCCTCGAAGTCGGTGGATCTGGTATTTGCCGATCCGCCCTACAATCTTCAGCTCGGCGGCGATCTTCACCGTCCCGATCAGTCGAAGGTGGATGCCTGCGATGATCACTGGGACCAGTTCGAGAGCTTCGAGGCCTATGATGCCTTCACCCGCGCATGGCTCCTCGCCGTGCACCGCGTGATGAAGGATGATGCCTCGCTCTATGTCATCGGCTCCTACCACAATATCTTCCGCGTCGGCGCGATCCTGCAGGACCTGGGCTTCTGGATCCAGAACGACATCGTCTGGATCAAGTCCAACCCGATGCCGAATTTCCGTGGCAAGCGCTTCACCAACGCCCATGAGACGATCATCTGGGCGTCGAAGTCCAAGAACTCGAAGCCGGTGTTCAATTACGATGCGCTGAAGACCTTCAACGAGGACCTTCAGATGCGCTCCGACTGGCACCTGCCGCTGTGCACGGGTGCGGAACGGCTGAAGGATGAGGACGGGCAGAAGGTTCATCCGACCCAGAAGCCGGAGTCCCTGCTCTACCGGGTGCTGACGGCCTCGTCCCGTCCGGGCGATGTGGTGCTTGATCCCTTCTTCGGCACCGGCACCACCGGCGCCGTCGCCAAGCGCCTTGGCCGCAACTACATCGGCATCGAGCGCGAGCAGAGCTACATTGATGCAGCCACTGCCCGCATCAATGCCATCGTGCCGGCCGAGGGCGTTTCCCTTGACATGCAGAAGGGCAAGCGCGCAGAGCCGCGCATCCCCTTCGGCTCGCTGCTGGAGGCCGGCCTGCTGGAACCGGGCACGGAGCTCATCTGCCCCAAAGGCAAGCATCTGGCCATTGTACGCGCTGACGGTTCGCTGGTCAGCGGCCAGCATTCCGGCTCCATCCACAAGGTGGGTGCGCTCGTTCAGGGCGCGGAAAGCTGCAACGGCTGGACATTCTGGCACCTGAAGGACCGGGGCAGCTTCAACCCGGTGGATGACCTGCGCAAGGAACTCAGATCCCGCCTCTTCGCCTGATCCATAGGCGAAGGGCTGGACATTCGCGTCCCCGCGAATTCCCGGAACACCCCCGGCTCCCCGAGGCCGGGGGTGTTTTTTTGTGCGCCAGTCCGGCGCAGGGGGATTGACTTGATCCTTATGTATCCATAATTCTGGATATATGGATGAACTAGAGACCATCGCTGCCCTTGCAGCCCTTGCTCAGGCGACCCGCCTTCAGGCCTTCCGCGCACTCGTGCAGGCAGAACCTGATGGCATTGCCGCCGGTGACCTCGCCCAGCGCCTCGGCGTGCCGCAGAACACGCTTTCCGCGCACCTGACCGTTCTTTCGCAAGCAGGACTTGTCACAGGACTGCGGCAGGGACGCTCTATCGTCTATCACGCGAATCCCGAGCAGCTGAGGCAGATGATGCTCTACCTCCTGAAAGATTGCTGCGGCGGCAAGGCCAGCCTGTGCGAGCCGCTGATTGCCGAGCTGACCGGAAGCTACACGGATACCTGTTCTCCGGCCTGTGCCCCACCAGCCAGCAACCGGATGCCATAAGGAGCTTGCCATGACCGAGAAGACCTACAATGTGCTGTTCCTCTGCACCGGCAATTCTGCCCGGTCCATCCTTGCCGAAGGCATCTTGAACGCGCTTGGCGGCGGCCGGTTCCGCGCCTTTTCAGCGGGCAGTCAGCCGAAGGGGGCGGTTCATCCGCTCGCGCTCAAGACGCTGGATGCGCTTGGCTATCCGGTCGAAGGTTACCGTTCCAAGAGCTGGGACGAATTCGCCGTGCCCGGCGCACCGCAGTTCGATTTCGTCTTCACGGTTTGTGACAACGCCGCCGGCGAAGCTTGCCCCGTCTGGCCAGGCCAGCCGATGACAGCCCATTGGGGCATTGAGGACCCTGCAGCCTTTGAAGGTGCAGAGTTTGAGAAAGAGCAGGCTTTCAGCCAGGCAGCCCGCTATCTCAAGAACCGCATCAGCGCATTCCTGAATCTTCCGCTGGCCTCCATCGACGCGATGGCCTTGAAGAAGAAGCTTACTGACATCGGCGCTCTTGAAGGTGCCACCACCCTTGCTGAGAAGGTGAAGTGATCCATGTCCCTGTTTGAACGCTACCTGACGCTGTGGGTGGGGCTGGCGATCATCGCCGGCATCGCCCTAGGCCATCTGCTGCCGCAGATGTTCGAGGTGATCGGCACGCTGGAGATCGCCAAGGTCAACCTGCCCGTTGCCGTGCTGATCTGGCTGATGATCATACCCATGCTGATGAAGATCGACTTTGCCGCTATCCGGCAGGTCGGCCAGCACTGGCGCGGCATGGGCATCACGCTGTTTTCCAACTGGGCGGTGAAGCCCTTTTCCATGGCTGTGCTCGGATGGATCTTCATCGGCTGGCTGTTTGCACCGCTTTTGCCCCAGGACCAGATCGACAGCTATATCGCCGGACTGATCCTGCTGGGGGCCGCCCCCTGCACGGCCATGGTCTTCGTCTGGTCGAACCTGACCCGGGGCGATGCGCCTTTCACCCTGACGCAGGTTGCCCTCAATGATGCGGTGATGGTGCTGGCCTTCGCCCCCATCGTGGCGCTACTGCTGGGCGTGTCCTCCATCATTGTGCCCTGGGACACGCTGCTGATCTCCGTTGCCCTGTTCATCGTCGTGCCGGTCATTGCCGCGCAGATGCTGCGCAAGGCGCTTGGGTCTGGCGATGGCCGGGCACTGGCGCGCTTTCAGGAGCAGATCCAGCCGCTGTCCATCGGCGCCCTGCTGCTGACCGTCGTGCTGCTCTTCGCCTTTCAGGGCAGCCAGATCCTCGCCCAGCCGCTGGTGATCGCCCTGCTGGCCGTGCCGATCCTGCTGCAGACCGTGTTCATCTTCGGCTTTGCCTACATCCTCAACCGGATAACGGGCGAGGCGCACTGCATCGCAGGCCCATCGGCCCTGATCGGCGCCTCGAATTTCTTCGAGCTGGCCGTCGCCACCGCCATCAGCCTCTTCGGCTTCAACTCCGGCGCAGCACTCGCCACCGTTGTCGGCGTGCTCATCGAGGTGCCGGTGATGCTTGCGCTTGTTGCCGTCGTCAACCGCAGCAAGGGCTGGTACGAAGCCTCCCGCGCCGTGTCAGCCCGCACTGCCACTGAAGGACAGACCTGAACCATGGATGCCACGATCTATCACAACCCCGCCTGCGGCACCTCGCGCAACACGCTGGAGATGATCCGCAATGCCGGGATCGAGCCGACAGTCATCGAATATCTGAAGACCCCGCCCGCCCGCGAGGAACTGGCCGCGATGATCGCCGCCGCTGGCCTCACCGTGCGCGGTGCCCTGCGCGAGAAAGGAACCCCTTTCGAGGAGATGGGCCTTGGCAACCCGGACCTTGATGACGAGGCGCTGCTCGACGCAATGATGCGCGAGCCCATCCTCATCAACCGGCCCTTCGTCATCACCCCGCTCGGCACCCGCCTCTGCCGCCCCTCGGAAGTGGTGCTGGAGATCCTTCCGGACACCCACAAGGGCGCCTTCACCAAGGAAGACGGCGAAATGGTGCTGGACGCGGACGGCAAGCGGATCATTTGAACCGAAGCGGCGGCGGGCCACACCCCGCCGCCGTTTCTGTGTTTACCCGAACGCCACCAGCGCCTTGCGGCGTTTGCCGGCGGCGAGGGTCAGGCGGTCGTTGGCGCCCAGATCGCCGCTGGAAATGCGGCGGCGCGGATCGTCGGCGACATTGCCGTTGAGGCGGACGCCGCCGCCTTCGACCAGACGCCGGGCGTCGCTGTTGGAGGCGGCAAAGCCCGTGGCAACAAGCAACTCAAGCAAGCCCAGATCCTGCGCCAGCATGGTAAGCGGCAGGGTATGCGTCGGCTCGGCGTTCATGTCGTCGCCGGAGAACAGCGCATCGCCCTGCTCTAGCGCGTGGCGGGCGGCATCGGCACCGTGGACGATGCCGGTGACATGGGTCGCCAGCAGCTTCTTCACCTCATTGAGTTCGGCGCCTTGCAGATCGGACAGGCGCTCCACCTCGCTCAGGGGCAGCTCGGTGAAAAGCCGCAGGAAGCGCGGCACGTCCGCATCTGCCGTGTTGCGCCAGAACTGCCAGAAGCCGAAGGGCGACAGATGCTCCGGATGCAGCCACACGGCGCCCGCTGCCGTCTTGCCCATCTTGGCGCCGCTCGCCGTGGTCACCAGCGGCACGGTCAGCCCGTGCAGCTTGCGCCCGTCGCGGCGGCCAAGTTCAACACCGTTGATGATATTGCCCCACTGGTCCGAGCCGCCGACCTGAAGGCTGCAGCCATGGCGGCGGGAGAGTTCCAGAAAATCCACCGCCTGCAGCATCATGTAGCAGAATTCCAGCACAGTCAGCGGCATCTGCGCCTCAAGCCGGGACTTGACGCTGTCGAAGGTCATCATGCGGTTGACGGTGAAATGGCTGCCGTAATCGCGCAGGAATTCGAGGAACTTCACTTCCGTCAGCCAGTCGGCATTGTCCACCAGTAGAGCCCCTTCCGCGCCGGAGAAGTCGATCAGCGTCTCCACAGAGCGGCGGATGCCGGCGATGTTGGCGGCAATCTGCTGCTTTTCCAGAAGCGGCCGGGCCTCATTGCGGAAGCTGGGATCACCCACCTGGCTGGTGCCGCCGCCCAGCACGATGATGGGCCGGTGGCCGAGCTTCTGCAGCCAGCGCATGGTCATCAGCGGCATCAGGTGGCCAACATGCAGGCTCGCAGCCGTGGCATCAAAACCGGCATAGACCGTAACGGGCCCTTCCGCGAGGCGCGTATCCAGCGCCTCCAGTTCCGTGGTCTGGTTGACGAGCCCGCGCTCGAACAGCACCTGCAGAGCTTCGGACTTGAGCGGGCTGGCCGGTTTTCCGGCCTCGATCATATGCTGGGTCACTTGCGGCTTCCTTCGGGAGTTTGCCCCTGTCAGGAGAGCCTTTGAAAACCAAAAAGCCGCCTGACGCGGCGGCTTTTTCGGGTTTGATCAAATGAGCAAGATCCTACGCAGCCGCCGGTATGGAGGTGACGTAATAAAAATACACGAAGGTGGCGGCGGTCTTGATCATGGCGAATTAGATGCCCCGGAACCATGCTGCCTGTCAAGCCACCGGTGCAGGGGTAATCCGGATGCCCTCCGCGATGAGCTTTGGCTTCAACACCTGCCAGTCAGCCGGCACAGAAGCGAGAACGGCATCGTCGACGATCTCGACCTTGTAGCCCCGCGCGGCTGCGCCCCGCGCTGTCAGCTGCACGCAGTGGCACGCATCAAGGCCGGCAAGCCGCAGCGATCCGACCTTCAGGCGCTCGAGATGCGCGGACAGGTCCGGAACGGAAAAGCTGTCGCCGACGTGCTTGACGATGTCGATCGCCTCGCCTGGATGCAGATCGGGATCAAGCGCCAGCCCCTTGCGGCCGGGATTGCCTGCGCCGCCGAGCGCGAGGCGGGCAGCAAGTCGCGCGGGCCAGCCATGCCAGACATGACGCACCACAATCACCGGCTCTCCCAGGCGCCGGGCTTCAGCCGCAAGCGTATTTGCCCGGGCCACGGCTGCGGCGCGCACAGTCTCCCCATAGGCGCCCTTACCCGTGCGGCGGGAAAAATCGCCTTGCAAGTCAATCAGCAGCAGCGCCCGGTTTGGCCGCTCCTCACTGTCGATTGCTGGACCTGCCGTCGGGCGGCTGATGGCCGCGAGTTCCCGAAAGGCGTAGACCGAAAGAGCGAGAACGAGGACAGCCCCTCCAGCCATCAGGCCATAGATTGCAGTTTCCAAGATACCAGCTCCCTGTCTTCCTCGATCTGTTCCCGGTCCCGTTCAGGCAAGCCCGGCGGGTGCATCCGGGTCATCTTCATAAGCACCAAAGCCATCGACCAACGCCTGCATGACAGTCCGCGCTGCGGCCACGTCTGCCGAAGCAAGGCCACCGGCAATGCCGCCAAGCACCTCAAGCTCCCGCGCATGAATGGCGGTGAAGACGTCCTGTCCTCGCTGCGTCAAGCCGAACAAGGGCGAGCGCCGGTGTGCCGGATTGGACCGGCGAACGACAAGGCCATCCCGCTCGAGCCCATCCATCGCGAGCTGGATCTGCTGGCGGGCAAGAAACAGCCGCCGTGCAACGTCGGGCACACTCAGGCCGGCCGGATCATTGCCGTGCAACAGCTCCAGCACAGCGCGTGCACCGAGCCCGATACCTGTGCCATCAAGATGGGCTGCAACAGAGCGCGCCAGACGGCGGTGGGCCGGGCGGATCAGCCGGACGAGGTCATAAAGCCGCGTGGCTGCGTCATCGGGATCAGCATTAGTCATGCGGCATATTGACATGAAAAATGTCAGTATGACAATAAAATTGTCATCTTATTCTGCGACAACCTGTTACCCGCTGCGACAAGTTTCGACAAAATGATGCGCATGCTGCTGCTAGAATGACATCGGGCAGACGGATTTGGCTGGGGCAGCCATGCGAGGGAGTTGAACCGCATGAAACGCATCTGTCTGGCCGCCGCCGGCCTGTCACTCATCCTTTCCGGAGCGATATTCGGTTTCTTCTATGCCTGGGTCTGTTCGACCATGTGGGGGCTGGATGCGGCAGATCCGCGTGTCGCGATCGCCGCGATGCAAGCTATGAACGGCTCCGTCCGCAATTCCGTCTTCGCGCCGGCGTTCTTTGCCACGCCGGTCGTGCTGGCCCTGACCGGGCTGCTGGCCCTGCGGCTGAAGGCGCGCAGCGCAGGTGTTGCATTCCTGGCAGGGGGGCTTCTGTACTTTCTGGGAGGCCTGGTTCTAACGATGCGCTTCAACGTGCCGATGAACGAGGCCCTGGCCCTCGTCAGCGTGCCGGACAGCATCGAGGAGGCCCGCGCGATCTGGCAGGCTTACTCCCCCCGCTGGCAGACCTTCAACCAGATACGAACGGTAGTCAGCGGCCTGACCCTCATCGCCACCGGCTACGGCATCTGGCGCCTCGGGCGTGACCTGCCTGGAAAGTGAGATACGGACAGAGCCCTTGCTTCGATCCTTATCGGCCCGCCTAGACGAAAAAGCCCCGCAGCGCTGACGCTGCGGGGCTTTGTGTTTTGGGCCTTGCCGGGGCTTATTCGGCAGCCGCCGGGGTAACCATGGCAGGGGCCGGATCCTGATAGGTCAGAACCGGGCTACGGGCGGCACGGGTCTCGTCGAGGCGGCGGCGCGGGGCGAGGTAAGGCGCCCCGGTGAAGCGCTCCGTCTCGCCGCGCTTAGCCGACATGACGAGGTCACGCAGCGTGGCAACGAACAGGTCGAGGGCAGCACGGCTTTCGGACTCGGTCGGCTCGATCAGCATCGCGCCATGCACCACCAGCGGGAAGTACATGGTCATCGGGTGATAGCCCTCGTCGATCATCGCCTTGGCGAAGTCGAGCGTGGTGACGCCGGTGTCCTTCAGGAAGCTGTCGTCGAAGAGCACCTCGTGCATGCAGGGGCGCTCGCCGAAGGGCAGGCTCATCAGGTCCTGCAGGCCAACGCGGACATAGTTCGCGTTCAGCACCGCATCCTCGGAGGCCTGACGCAAACCGTCCGAGCCGTGGCTCAGCATGTAGGTCAGCGCGCGCACGAACATGCCCATCTGGCCGTGGAAGGCCGTCATGCGGCCAAACGGCTTCTCGCCATCCTTGAGGCCGGCTTCCGTTTCCACCAGTTCCAGCCCGCTGTCCGACTTGCGGACAAAAGGCAGCGGCGCGAAGGGAGCGAGGCGCTGAGACAGCACCACCGGACCGGAGCCCGGGCCGCCGCCGCCATGCGGGGTGGAGAAGGTCTTGTGCAGGTTGATGTGCATCGCATCGATGCCCAGATCCCCCGGACGCGCCTTGCCGACGATGGCGTTGAAGTTGGCGCCGTCGCAGTAGAAATAGGCATTGGCGGCGTGGATGGCGGCGGCAATCTCCATGATGTCGCGCTCGAACAGCCCGCAGGTGTTCGGGTTGGTCAGCATGATGGCCGCGATGTTGCCGTCATTCTCGGCAATCGCCTTCTTCACCGAGGCCAGATCCACCGTGCCGTCTTCCTTGGCGTCAATGGTGACGACCTTGAATCCGAGGAGCGCAGCGGTGGCCGGGTTGGTGCCATGGGCGCTTTCCGGCACCAGCACGATCTTCGGATCACGGCCGGCAGCGATATGCGCGGCCTTGATCGCCATCATGCCGCACTGCTCGCCGTGGGCACCAGCCTTCGGGCTCATGGCCACGGCGGTGGTGCCGGTCAATTCCATCAGCCAGTCACCAAGCTCGGAGATGAGCTCCACCGCACCCTTGACGGTGGACAGCGGCTGCAGCGGATGAATGTCGCCAAAGCCCGGTACACGCGCCATCTTTTCGTTGAGGCGCGGGTTGTGCTTCATGGTGCAGGAACCGAGCGGATAGAGCCCGGCATCAATCGCGTAATTGTTGCGCGACAAGCGCACGTAATGGCGCATCGTCTCCGGTTCGGAGAGGCCCGGCAGGCCGATCTTCGCCGTGCGGGCGTGGATGCCCAGCTCCGCCTCGAAAGCCTCCGGCTCGTCCAGATCAACGCCCGTCACATCCAGGCGGCCGATCTCAAACAGCAGCGGCTCTTCCATGTCGAGCGCACGGTTTCCGGTGAAGGTCTTGGGCCGGAATGCCGCGCCCGCATCGCCCGCAGCGGTCGGGCGTCCCTGAGTGTTCATGCTCATGCCAGCACCTCCTTGAGCGCGGCTGCGAAGGCAGCGCGGTCTTCATCGGTGTTGATTTCGGTCGAAGCGACAACGAGAAGGTTCGCAAGGTCCTTGTTGCGCGGCTCCAGCCGCGACACCGGCACACCGGCAAGGATGCCCCGTTCGGCAAGCGCCTCGACAACCTGATCCGCCACCTTCGGCAGGGCGATGGTGAACTCGTTGAAATAGGCCTTGTTCAGCACTTCAACGCCCGGCACGGCGGCCAGCAGCTTCTTCAGCTTCACCGCATTGGCGTGGTTGATCCGGGCAAGGCGCGTCAGCCCTGCTTCGCCCAGCAGCGTCATGTGGATGGTGAAGGCCAGCGCGCAGAGGCCGGAGTTGGTGCAGATGTTGGACGTCGCCTTCTCGCGGCGGATGTGCTGCTCGCGGGTGGAGAGCGTCAGCACGAAGCCGCGCTTGCCTTCCGCATCCACGGTCTCGCCGCAAAGCCGTCCCGGCATCTGGCGCATGTACTTCTGCTTGGTGGCGAAGAGGCCAACGTAAGGGCCGCCGAAATTGAGGCCATTGCCGATGGACTGGCCTTCGCCGACGACGATATCCGCGCCCTGCGTACCGGCCGGCTCGATAAGCCCGAGCGACACCACTTCGGTGAAGACGGCGATCAGCAGTGCACCATGGGCATGGGCCTTCTCGGCAATCGGCCGCAGGTCGATGATCTGGCCATAGAAGGACGGCGACTGCACGACCACGCAGGACGTCTCGCCGTCGATGGCCGCCAGAATGTCCTCGGTGCCCATCGGATCGGCGGGAAGCGCTTCCACCTTGTCGCCGGAGAGGTTCGACAGGCCCTCAACCACGGCGCGGTACTGCGGATGCAGCCCGCCGGAGAGCACCGCCTTGTTGCGGCGGGTGACGCGGTGGGCCATCAGCACAGCTTCGCCGGTGCCGGTGGAGCCGTCATACATGGAGGCGTTGGCCACTTCCATGCCGGTGAGGCGCGCCACCTGCGTCTGGAACTCGAACAGATACTGCAGGGTGCCTTGCGTGATTTCCGGCTGATAGGGCGTGTAGGAGGTGAGGAATTCGGAGCGCTGGATCAGGTGATCCACCGTCGCCGGAACGTGATGGCGGTAGGCGCCTGCCCCCACGAAGAAGGGCACGGAACCGGCAGCGACATTCTTGCCGGCCATGCGGTTCAGGTGGCGCTCCACCTCGATCTCGGACTTGCGCCTGGGCAGGTCTACGAGGCCCTTGAGGCGGGCGGCTTCCGGAATATCGGCAAACAGGTCATCAATCGAAGACACGCCGACGCGCGCCAGCATGTCGGCGCGGTCAGTGTCGGAAAGCGGCAGATAACGCATCGGGTTTACGTCCCTTCATGCGGTTGCGGAGCAACGAGGCGCACCGGGCCGGGCGCCACGACGATTTCACATTTCACCGAGTTGGCGATGAAGCACATCTCATGCGCCTTCTCGTGCAGTTCGGCGAGCCGGGCCGGATCTGGCTGGCTGTCCGCGATGATCGCCATCACGGGGCGCAGGGTGACACGGATGATGCCCATGCGCCCCGGCGCAATGCGGCTCATTTCCGCCTCTGCCCTGTCCCCGTAAGCCTCGATCAGCAGCCCGTCGCGGCGGGCCAGATCAAGGAAGGTCATCATGTGACAGGAGGAGATGGCCGCAGCAAAGGCCTCTTCCGGGTCCACAGCTTCGGGCACCGAATGGGGCAGCGGCACGACGGTGGGCGAGGCAGAGGCTGGCACCTCCACACCGCCGTCAAAGCGCCAGGTGTGGCCGCGGGAGTAGCGTCCGTTGCGGAACTCGCCCTCGCGGCGCCAGATCACTTCGGCGGTGTAGAGGTGGCCGGGCATGGCTTAAAGCGATCCCACGTAGGCCTTGTAGGCCGCTTCATCCATCAGTTCCGAAAGCTCGCCCTCGTTGGAGATGCGCAGCTTCATGAACCAGGCCGAACCTTCAGGGTCTTCATTCACATTGGCCGGATTGTCGGAAAGCTTGGTGTTGACCTCGACAACCTCACCGCTGACCGGGGCATAAACCTCGCTGGCGGCCTTCACCGATTCCACCACGGCGGCATCATCGCCCTGTGAGACGGTGCGGCCAACTTCCGGCAGTTCCACATAGACCACATCGCCAAGCTGGCTCTGTGCATAGGTGGTGATGCCGACGGTGGCCACGCCGCCGTCAACGGCAACCCACTCATGATCCTTGGAGTAATAGGTCGTCATTCTCTGGTCTCCAGACTGGATGGTATTCTGTTTCTGATCGGCTCACGCCTTGGCGGCGCGCACGTAGCGGTGCTCCACGAAAGGCATCGTGGTGACGGTGGCCTCCAGCTCCTTGCCGCGCACAATGAGCGCAAGCTTCGTGCCGGGGGCGGAATGGGCCGTAGCGACATAGCCCATCGCAATAGGCTGGCCGAGCGTCGGAGCAAAGCCGCCAGATGTGACGGTGCCGATGGCCTCGCTGCCGCCAGGAACGCGGATTTCGGCCCCCTCGCGTGCGGGCGCACGGCCCTCAAGCTTCAGGCCCACACGCTTGCAGGAAGGGCCATCCGCCAGTTCGCCCTGGATACGGGCCGCACCGGGGAAACCGCCTTCCTCGCGGCGGCGCTTCTGCAGGATGAAAGTGATATCGCCTTCGACCGGGGACGTGGTCTCGTCAAGGTCATGGCCATAGAGGCAGAGCCCGGCCTCAAGGCGAAGGCTGTCCCGCGCGCCAAGCCCAATCGGCTTCACCCGCTCGTCGGCCAGCAGCGACTTGACGATGGCTTCGGCAGCATCTGCCGGGACAGACATTTCCACCCCGTCCTCGCCGGTGTAACCGGAGCGCGAGACGTGGCAGCGGATGCCGCCGAAGTCCATCCATGCCGCGCTCATGAAGGCAAGGTCCCCGGCTTCCGGCGCGTGCTGGGCGACAGCGGCAACAGCCTGCGGCCCCTGCACCGCGATCAGAGCACGGTCCTCGACGATTTCAAGTCGGACACCTTCGGGCAGGGCTGCGGCGATCAACGGATAGTCCACATCCTTGCGCGAGGCATTGACCACCAGGAACAGGCGGCCATCATCTTCCTCAGCCACCGGGCGGGTGACCATCAGGTCATCGACGATGCCGCCTTCGGCGTTGAGCAGAACCGTGTAGCGCTGCTTGCCGCGGCCCAGTTCCACCATGTTGGAGGGCACAAGAGCTTCCAGCGCGCGGGCCGTGGTAGCGTGATCCGGGCCGATGAGCCAGGCCTGTCCCATGTGCGAGACGTCGAAAAGACCGGCGGCAGCGCGGGTGTGCAGGTGCTCGGTGAGAATGCCGGAGGGATATTGCACGGGCATCTCGTAGCCCGCAAAAGGCACCATGCGGGCGCCAAGCGCCACATGCAGGTCATGAAGGGGGGTACGCTTCAGGTCCGCCTCAGGGGCGGCCGCAGAATCAGTCGTGGCCATCAAAGGTCCTCGTCGTCAGTGGCGCAAGGACAGACCTGTCACGGCCCATCCGCACCCCCTCTGTCCGAGTACCTGAGAGATTTCCCGCCCGGCGCACGCATGCCGCCGGAAGGTTACTCCTTCGGTGAGGCCTCACGCATCAGCATGCGAGGCCTGCTTTCCAGAGCGTCAAAGCGAAGCGGTCCTTTTGCCTGAGAGTTTCCGGGGTGGTTGCTCCTTCGGCGCTGTGTCAGCTCCCGCATTGCTGCAAGGCACTTCTCCAGCCTCTCCCGCTGTCGCCTTTTTGAACCGCCAGTGTCTGCCTTCACGAATGCAGGCACTGCCGCTCCGCCCACCCGTCACGACCCGGATGAGCATCATGATTGTCTATTTCCGTCCTGCCCTTGTCAATATGCGCCACTCCAAGACGGATAAGTATTCCCGTCCCGGATCACGGCAAAGGTCAGAGCAGGGCCGCCACTTCAGCGCTTCTTCTTTTTCTGAGGCGCTCCCTCGTCAAAACCGAAGACGATTTTGAGCGAAGCGTCACGCGGCACCAGGAATGAGTCTTCGACCAGTGACCATGTTTCCGCCGGAGCTGCTGCGCCAACCGTCACCGGCACGGACAAAAGCTGCGAAACCACAGGGGCCGCGCCCTCCACTCCCTGCGGAATGATGGCCACGCGCACCGGAAGGAGGATCTCGCCACCCGGCCAGGCAGGCCCCGGCGTCACGCGGCCTGCAAGACCAACCTTGACCCGGGTCTGATCGCCCTCACGGCGGCATTCACGCGCCCAGTCCTCCAGATTGGCCTGATAGAGCAGCGCCCGGGCATCATTCTCCTTGCCGCGCTCGTATTTGGTGATGAGGAACGTGTCTGACTGCAGCTCGATCGGCGGGCAGTAGGGCTGCTTTTCGAAGGCCTGCGGGTCAACCTCGATAGGCCCCTTGCCGCCGGTCACGATCTTCTGCGTCAGGCTGGGGCCTGCCGGCGCGCCGCCCGCATCAGCGGAATCACCACCGCCGAACGACATGCAGCCGGAGAGAAGCCCCGCCAGCGCGGCAAAGGTGGCCACGCGGCCTGCGGCAGAACGGGCGGAAATGCGTTCGACTTGCAGCATTCAGAAGTTCCACTTCACTCGAAACCTGTTCGCCGGTCTATAACAGGCCACATCCGTTTTGGCGAGACGCAGCCTGCCTGGAAGGATGCACGGCGCAGAATACAGGGCTTGCCCCGCAGCAATGCGCATGCTTCCCCTTGACAGGCCATGGGGTGATCACTCTATTGCCCCCATGAGCCACGCTCAAGGACCTGACATGACCGGCAATCATGGCGCTCTTCCGGCGCTGGACGTGAAATTGTGTGCACCGCGCGGCTTTTGCGCAGGGGTGGACCGTGCCATCCAGATCGTCGAACTCGCCCTGGAGAAGTTCGGCCGTCCGGTCTATGTGCGCCACGAGATCGTGCATAACCGGTTTGTGGTTGACGGGCTGAAGGCCAAGGGCGCCGTTTTCGTCGAGGAGCTTGACGAAATCCCGGCAGACCAGCGCGACCGCCCGGTGATTTTCTCCGCCCACGGCGTGCCGAAATCCGTGCCGGAAGATGCGCGCGGACGGAACATGTTCTTCCTCGACGCGACCTGCCCTCTCGTTTCCAAGGTGCACAAGGAAGCCGAGATCCATGACCGGCGCGACCGCGAAATCCTGCTGATCGGCCACGCCGGGCACCCGGAGGTGATCGGCACCATGGGACAGCTGCCGGAAGGCACGGTGTTCCTGATCGAGACGGAAGAGGATGCGCGCAACTATCAGCCGCGCACTGGCCGTCAGCTTGCCTTCATCACCCAGACGACGCTTTCGGTGGACGACACCAAGGGCATTGTCGAAGTGCTGAAGGAGCGCTTCCCCGATATCGTCGCCCCGCACAAGGAAGACATCTGCTATGCCACGACCAACCGTCAGGATGCGGTGAAGGTGGTGGCGCCGCAGGTGGATGCGATGATCGTGGTCGGAGCGCCCAACTCTTCCAATTCCCAGCGCCTGCGTGAAGTGGCCGAACGGGCCGGATGCCGCAAGGCCGTTCTGGTTCAGCGGGCTTCGGACATCGACTGGGCCGATTTCGAGGGCATTTCCAGCCTTGGCCTGACGGCAGGCGCCTCTGCGCCGGAAACTCTGGTCGAGGAAATCATTGCCGCCTTTGCCGAGCGCTTCACCGTGACGGTGAACGAGGTGCGCACGGCGGAAGAAACCATCGCCTTCAACCTGCCGCGCGAGCTTCGCACCATGGCAGACGTTCCCAGCGCAGCCGAGTAGCCCCCAATGGCCGTTTATACCGAAGTTGCCGACGAAGACCTTGCCGCCTTTGTCGCCCGATACGGCGTTGGCCGTCTCCTGTCCTACAAGGGCATCGCCGAGGGCGTGGAGAACTCCAACTTTCTGGTTCGCACCGATCAGGCCAATTTCATCCTCACCCTTTATGAAAAGCGGGTGAACCCGGACGATCTGCCCTTTTTTCTCAACCTGATGCAGCATCTGGCGAAGAAGGGCATCAATTGCCCGCAGCCGCTGGTGGCCGGAGACGGCACCATGCTGGGCACTCTTTCGGGCCGCCCCGCTGCCATGGTGACCTTCCTGGAAGGCATGTGGGTGCGCCGCCCGCGGCTCGAGCATTGCGCCGCCCTTGGCGAGGCGCTTGCCCGGCTGCATCTGGCCGGCGCCGATTTTCCGATGAAGCGGCACAATGCGCTGGATGTCAGCGGCTGGCGCCCCCTCTTCAACCGCTCGGCGGAGCGGGCCGATACGGTGGTGCCCGGCCTTGCCGAAGAACTTTCCGGTGAACTCGACTATCTGGAAGCCAACTGGCCTAAGGATCTGCCGGGCGGTGTGATCCATGCGGATCTCTTCCCTGACAACGTGTTCTTCCTTGGCAGCGAACTGTCCGGCCTGATCGACTTCTATTTCGCCTGCACCGACAGCTTCGCCTATGACGCGGTCATCTGCATCAACGCCTGGTGCTTCGAGGCCGATGGCGCCTTCAATGTCACCAAAGCCCGCGCCTTCCTGAATGGCTACCGCAAGATCCGCCCCTTCACGCCAGAAGAATTCGCCGCCCTGCCCCTGCTGGCGCGTGGCGCATCCATCCGCTTCCTGCTGACGCGGCTTTACGACTGGCTCAACGTGCCCCCAGGTGCGCTCGTGACGCCAAAGGACCCGACGGAATACCTGCGCAAGCTGCGCTTCCACAGGGGCGCCGTCTCCGCCCACGATTACGGGCTGGACGCATGAGCGAGGACGCAAAGGTCGTCATCTACACGGACGGTGCCTGCTCGGGAAACCCGGGGCCGGGCGGGTGGGGGGCGATCCTGCGTTTCGGCCCGCACGAGAAGGAACTCAACGGCGGCGAGGCGGACACCACGAACAACCGCATGGAACTGACGGCCGCTATCGAGGCCTTGAGCGCCCTCAAGCGCCCCTGTGCCGTCGATCTTTACACAGACAGCGTCTATGTGCGCGACGGCATCACCAAGTGGATGTTCAACTGGAAGCGCAACGACTGGCGCACGGCAGACAAGAAGCCGGTGAAGAATGCCGACCTGTGGCAGGCTCTCGACGCCGCACAGCGCCAGCATCAGATTTCCTGGCACTGGGTGAAAGGCCACGCCGGGCACCCGGAAAATGAACGGGCCGACGAACTGGCCCGCCTTGGCATGAAGCCCTATCAGAAAGGCCGCAAGGCAGCTGGAGACAGCAACGGATGAAGCCCCTGCGCAAGGCAGATTTTATGGCGGGAGATATCAGCTCCGGGCCGGAAGAGGCTCGGGCCGCCGCACATTCTCAGGAAGGCGGCTCCGGTTCGCAGGACAACGCTGCTGCCCTTGCGCGCAGCGTTCTGATCCTCGCCAATCCCGCCTCCGGCGGCTACCGCCCTCGCCTTTTGCAGGACATTGCCGCAAGGCTGGAAGCCAAAGGCTGCACGGTGACCATCCGCCTGACACGCCGGGCTGGCGAAATCGGCGAGATCTGCGCAGATCCAGCCTTGCAGACCGGCATTCTGGCAGTGGCTGGCGGCGATGGATCCGTCAATGAGGCTATCCGCGGCTTTCAGCAGAACCCTGCACCGGCAGCCCCTGAACTGGCGGTTATTCCCTGCGGCACGGCCAATGTTCTGGCAGCCGAGTTGAAGCTTCCGCGCAGCGCCGAATGCATCGCCCGCATGATGCTGCAACGGCGCAGTGTGCCGCTGCATTACGGCCTCGCCAATGGGCGGCCCTTCGTCCTGATGGCCTCTGCCGGGTTTGATGCAGAAGTGGTGCACGCGGTGCCGCTGGCGCTGAAGCGCCGTCTCGGCAAGCTGGCCTATGTGCTGACCGCTCTCGACATCGCCTTCTCGCGCCACGGGGAAGACCTCTGCGTGCGGATCGGCGATGAGCCTGAGAATGGCGATCATGCCGGCCGGACGTTAACCTGCCGCCTGGCCGTCGTCACCAAGGCCCGTCACTATGGCGGCCCCTTTGTCATCTGCCCGGATGGCGGCGTGACACGGCCCGGCCTGCATCTGCTGGCGCTGGAAAAGGACACGCCGCTGGCCGCTCTGCGCTTCGGCCTCGCTCTGTTGACGGGCCGCCTGCACAAGACGAAGGGCGTCACACTGGTGCCAGTGAGCAGCCTGACCCTGACCAGCCGCCGCGCCGTGCCCGCCCAGATCGATGGCGACCCTTTCGGCGTCACTCCGCTGGCACTGACCGACGGAAAACGTCCCTTAGCCCTGCTGGTGGGGTGAGCGGTTACTCTAAGCGCGTCCCAGCACCAACCGGCCGGCTCAACATAGACTGCAGGCCAACAGCGGCCCCGCTCAAGCCTCGTGATGCTCACGCAGGTAAGCGGTGGCTTCTTCTGCGGTCATGGCTTCGCCAAAGAAATAGCCCTGCGCATATTCACAGCCGAGCTGGAACAGCTCGAGAGCATCAGACTCGCTTTCCGCCCCTTCCGCCACGATGGACATGCCCAGATCATGGCCGAGGGCGATGATGGAGCGCAGGATGACCGGGCGGGCCGACTGGCCGTTGTGCCGCACAAAGGACTGGTCGATCTTGATCGTGTCGAAGGGAAAGCGCTGCAGATAGGCCAGCGAGGAATAGCCGGTGCCAAAATCATCCAGCGACAGCCCAGCCCCCAGACCGCGCAGGCGCTCCAGCACCTTGGCGGCATATTCCGGGTTGGACATGACCATGGATTCGGTCAGCTCCAGCTTCAGCGTTCCCGGAACAATGCGCGAGCGCGACAGGATGGCCTTCACTTCGTTGATCAGATCATGGCGCAGCAGCTGGCGGGAGGAGATGTTGACCGAGAGGAACAACGGCACTGGCGTGCGGATCTTGTCCTGCCACTCGGCAAGCTGCCGCGCCCCCTTGTCGAGCACATAGACGCCCAGCTCGTTGATCAGGCCGGACTGCTCGGCAATCGGGATGAATTCGCTCGGAGCAATCGGCCCGCGCTTGGCGTGTTTCCAGCGGGACAGAACCTCGAACCCGGCGACGGACTGATCCGAAAGGCGCACGATGGGCTGGAAATGGACGGCAAGTTCGCCTTCCTTGATCGCCTTGCGCAGGTCGCCTTCCAGATCAATCACATTGCGGCCCAGCGGGCGCAGGATCGGGCGGAAGACTTCCTGACGGTCACCGCCGAGGCGCTTGGCGTGGTTCAGCGCGATTTCCGCATCCGTCACCAGCTCTTCCGCCGTCTGGCGCCCGCCTTCGAACAAGGCAAAACCGATCGAACAGGTGAGGAAGACCTCCCGGTCTCCATAAGTTACGGGCGCACGGACGGCCTTGCGGAAGGCGTCGGCCACCTGGGCGATGCGTCCGGCCTCCTGCTCTGACAGCAGGATCATGCCATACTGGTCGCCGTTGAGCCGGGCGAGGGAGTCCTGCGGCTGCAGCATGCGGTCAAGACGCCGGGCGATGGTCAGCAGGATCGAGTCCCCCGCCGACAGGCCGATGCCGTCATTCACCTGCTTGAACCGGTCCAGATTGAGCAGAAGCACCGTCGGCTTGGCGATGCCGCTGTCAGCCTTGCAGCGCGCCAGAGCTGCCTCCAGCCGGTCCATGAACAGCTCCCGGTTGGCAAGGCCTGTCAGGTTGTCATGCACCGCATCATGAAGCAGGCGCTCTTCGGCAGTCTTCTGCTCGGTGATGTCGAGCAGCGTGCCAACGCAGCGGATGACTTCCGCATCCGAGCCGAGAATGGGGCGGGCACGAAGGCGGAACCAGCGGAAATGGCCATCCTCTGAACGCAGGCGGAAATCCTGCTGCACCTTGCCGCGGCGCTGATCGACCACAGCATCCAGCGTAGCGCGGAAACGGTCCCGGTCCTGCGGGTGCAGCACGTCCAGCCAGTCGCGCGCCGGGCCATCCAGCGTGCCATGGCGCAGATTGAGAAGGTCCTCGACTTCGTGGCCGGTGTAGATGCGGTCACGGTCGATATCCCAATCCCAGATGATGTCCCCTGCCCCGGTCAGGGCCAGAGCGCGCCGCTCCACATCCGAAATCAGGCCCTGAACGATGGCACCGCCCGCAAAGGCGTGCTGCATCACCGTGAAACCGATCAGCAGAACGATCAGGACCAGTCCGCCGCCCAGCGCCGGCTGGGCGATGTCGTTGTTGAGCACGCCCAGAACGGTCATCGCCGAGCCAATGAGCCAGACGATCAGCAGGAACCAGGTCGGGATCAGCATGATCGCCCGGTCATAGCCCTGAAGCGCCAGCACCAGAACCGTGGCAAAGCCGGCAAAGCCGATGAAGCCGAGCGACAGGCGCGCGATGCCGGCCGCGATCGAAGGATCCCACACTGCGACACCCAGAAGCCCGAGCAGCAGGGTGAGCGTGCCCAGTGCGAGGTGACTGTAGCGGATGTGCCAGCGGTTCAGGTTGAGATAGGCGTAGAGAAAGATGATCAGGCTGGCCGCCAGCATCACTTCAGCGCTTGCCCGGTAGAGCTGGTCCTCGCCCTGCGTGAGGTTGAACACCCGGCTCCAGAAGCCGAAATCAATGCACAGATAGGCCAGAACCGCCCAGGCCAGCGAGGCCGTTGCCGGGAACATCACCGTTCCCTTGACCACAAACAGAATGGTCAGGAACAGCGCCAGCAGACCGGAAATGCCGAGAATGATGCCGCGGTAAAGCGTGTAGGCGTTGACCGTTTCCTTGTAGGCATCGGGCTCCCACAGGCGGATCTGCGGCAGCTCGGGCGTGCGCAGTTCGGCCACATAGGTGACGATAGCGCCCGGATCGAGCGTGATCAGGAAGACGTCTGCCTCGAGGCTTTTCTGCCGTTCCGGGGCAATGCCCTGGCTGGGCGTGATCGAAGCCACGCGGGACGTGCCCAGATCCGGCCAGATCATGCGTGACCCGGCCAGCTGATAGAAGGGCGCGACGATGAGCCGGTCGACCTGCTCATCGGAGGTATTAGTCAGCGAGAAAACCGCCCAGTTGGTGTTCTGCCCGTCGCGGGAGGCCACCTCGATACGCCGGACAATGCCATCAGCGCCGGGGGCGGTGGAGACCTGCAGGCGCGGTCCGGCATCGCGGTACAGATCGATTGCGCCGGTGAGTTCCAGCGCCTCAACATCCAGCGGCACCGGGATCGGCTCAAGCGCAAGGGCGCGGCCTGCGAACAGGGTCGCAGTCAGCAGCAGCAATACGGCGGCCAGAAACCGGAGAAATGTCACCGGCAGTTGAAGTGGAGTGGCGAGCATGGCTCGAACAGTTAAAGGGTTGTCGGCCATGTCACAAGATTTCTTTCGAAGCGCCACTGGTCCATTGTGGAGAGGCAGCCGTAACGGCCGGCACCGGATCATCTGCAAGGCGCGCGAACAGGAGGTGGTCTTGCCACTGACCGTTGATGTTGAGGTAGCGGCGCGCATAACCTTCGCGTGTAAACCCGTTCTTGCGTAAAAGCTGGATCGACGGCCCGTTGCTGGGAAGGCAGGCCGCCTCGATCCGGTGCAGGCGCAACACATCGAAACAGAATGGCGCGATCAAGGCGACCGCGCGGGACATGTGACCTTTTCCAGCGTGCCGTGCACCCATCCAGTAGCCGAGCGAGCAGCATTGGGCGACGCCGCGCCGGATGTTGGACAAGGTTGCCCCGCCGAGCAGCGTTCCATCCTGTGAAAAGAGGAAGAAGGGATAGCTGCGCCCTTCCTTACGGTCATTGGCATACCGGCGAAGACGGCGGCGGAAGGCAGGCTTGGTCAGATCATCCACCGGCCAGAGCGGCTCCCAGGGGCTGAGAAAGCTGCGGCTTTCCTCCCGCAGCACCGACCACTGCGGGAAATCCGCCATCAGCGGCGGGCGCAAATAGAAGCCTTGCCCCCGTAATGTGGGCTCTGTCTCCGACGTTCCGAAGGACAGAAGCAAGGCCACCTGACGCCCTCCTTATCCCAGGGCCGTTCAGGCGAAGGCACGCCGCGGCACAGGGCCGCTGAGGCGCTGCTGCACCTCGTCCAGTGTCATCATCTTGCCGATGGGGCCAAGGCCCGTCAGCGTCGGCAGGCTGGAGGTGAAGATGTCCGACGCCACACGGCGCACGCTCTCGGCCGTCACCGCATTGATGCGCTCTGACACTTCCTCAAGGCCCAATGTGCGGCCATGGATCAGCATCTGCCGGGCGATCTGACCGGCGCGGGCGGCCGGGCTTTCCAGTGCCATCATCAGGCCGGCGCGGATCTGCGCACGGGCGCGGGCCACCTCCTCCTCGGAAATGTCGCTGCCTGCGCGCTCCAGCTCGCCCAGAATCACCGGCATCAGCTCTTCGAGGTTTTCTTCGCCTGTTGCGGCATGCAGGCCGAAAAGGCCCGTGTCGTTGAAGGCCCAGTGGAACGAATAAATCGCATAGCAGAGGCCGCGCGTTTCCCGCACTTCCTGGAAGAGGCGCGAGGACATGCCGCCGCCCAGCACCGAGGCCAGGATCTGCGAGGCATAGTAATCCGGGGAGGCGTAGGACTTGCCCTTGAAGCCAAGGAGGATCTGCGCCTCCATCAGATCCTTGTCCAGACGGCCCTCACCACCGGCATAGCTGGCATCGCCAACAGGCGCCGCCTGCTCGCTGCTGAAGCTGGAGAACTGGTCCTCTGCAATGCGGACAAGTTCGTCATGATCGACGGCACCGGCCGCCGAGAGAACCATGTCCGGCCCGCGGTAGCGGTTCGCCAGATACTGGGTCAGCGAATCCCGGTCGAAGCTCATCAAGGTTTCGGGCGTGCCGAGGATCGGGCGGCCCAGCGGCTGGTCTGGCCAAGCCGTGGACTGGAACAGATCGAAGGCCTGATCGTCCGGGCTATCGAGTGAGGCACCGATCTCCTGCAGGATCACGTGCTGCTCGCGGGCCAGTTCTTCCGCATCAAAGACGGAGTTCTTGAGGATATCGGCCAGAAGATTTGCGGCCAGCGGCACGTCTTCGGCCAGCACCCGGGCATAGTAATTGGTGTGTTCGACGCTGGTAGAGGCATTCAGCTCACCGCCAACGGCCTCGATTTCCTCGGCAATCTGGCGGGCGCTGCGGGTGGCGGTGCCCTTGAAGGCCATGTGCTCCAGCAGATGGGTTATCCCATTCTGCTCTGGCGCCTCCGCCCGTGACCCGGTCCTCACCCACACCCCGAGCGCCGCAGTCTTCAGGCTCGGCATCCGGTCCGTGATGACGGTCAGCCCATTCGCCAACCGGGTCGTCCTTACTTCCATGCGGTCCTCCCGGGCTCACAGAGGAGCGGGCGGCGCGGCGCACCTGCCCTCGTTTCAGCCCTCCTGCCCTCAGGCATTCCGGCGCTCCGGCTGCGGCAATACTGTTTCACGGCTTGCGGGCCTTTGCCAGCCCTTGTCATTCTTGTGACACATACCCTAGGGCACGGCCAGATGGCAGCTCAAGCAGAAAGGGGCGCAAGCATTCTGCGCCCCTTTCCGCATCAGTTTCAGGCCGTGCCTTTCACGGCGCGCGCGTTTTCCTCGACATGGCGCTCGATGGCGCCCAGATCCGCCGGCAGCACGCTCTGGCGCTCCGTCGCGGTCATCATCGGCTCCAGCTGTTCGGGCAGCGCCGGGTAGACACCGCTGGCGGCCTTGACGGCAGCGGGGAACTTGGCCGGATGGGCCGTCCCCAGCACAATCATCGGCGCTTCACTGTCTCCCAGCTCCTCCGCCACATGCACGCCGATGGCGGTATGCGGATCAAGAAGGTAGCCGGTTTCCGCATGCGTACGGGCGATCGTGGCAGCGGTCTGATCCTCGCCGCAGCGGCCTGCTGCAAAGAGCTTGCGCATCTCTGCGAGCGGGACATCACCAATGGTGAAGCTGCCGGACTGGGAGAGGCTGCCCATCATGGCCTTCACGCTGGCCCCGTCGCGGCCATGCATTTCCGCCAGAAGGCGCTCGAAGTTGGACGAGATCTGGATGTCCATGGACGGGGAAATGGTCGCCGAGACGCCGCGCATCTCATAACGGCCCGTTTCCAGCGTGCGCACCAGAATGTCGTTGCGGTTGGTGGCAATCACCAGCTTGTCCACCGGCATGCCCATGCGCATGGCAGCGTAGCCTGCAAAAATATCGCCGAAATTGCCGGTCGGCACGGTGAAGGACACCGGGCGGTGCGGCGCGCCAACGGCAACGCCAGCCACGAAGTAATAGACGATCTGCGCCAGAATGCGCGCCCAGTTGATCGAGTTCACGCCCGACAGGCCCACCCGATCACGGAAATCGAAGTGGTTGAACATGCCCTTCACGATGGCCTGGCAATCATCGAAATTGCCTTCCACCGCCAGTGCATGAACATTGGCTTCCGTGGGCGTCGTCATCTGGCGGCGCTGCACGTCGGACACGCGCCCTTCCGGGAAGAGGATGAACACGTCCGTGCGCTCGCGGCCGCGGAAGGCCTCGATGGCCGCCCCGCCCGTGTCGCCGGACGTGGCGCCAACGATGGTGGCGCGCTGGTTGCGCTCCGCCAGCACATGGTCCATCAGCCGGCCCAGCAGCTGCATGGCCACGTCCTTGAAGGCCAGCGTCGGGCCGTGGAACAGCTCCAGCACGAAACGGTTCGGTGCGATCTGTACCAGCGGCGTCACAGCCGGATGGCGGAACGTGGCATAGGCCTCATCGATCATGCGCTTGAGATCAGCGTCCTTGATGGTGCCGCCGGTGAAGGGGCGGATCACCTCGAAGGCGACATCCTGATAGGACTTGCCGGCAAAGCCTGCGATGGTTTTGGCGTCAAACTGCGGCCAGGTCTCGGGCAGGTAAAGCCCGCCGTCACGGGCAAGGCCCTGAAGAAGAACATCTGCGAAATCGAGAACAGGTGCGTCACCACGCGTACTGACATATCTCACCGCGCCGGATCCCTTTATGTCTGGCTACAGTCCTGCGCCCCGGCCAATTTGCGGCGGGCGCAGTCAACAGGCGTTTGATCTTCGGCGGGACGGGCGTCCCGGGACCATGACCCATAAGACAGTTTGCCAAGGCGCGCAAACTGCATTTGAGAACACCTGCCCGCCCTGCTCAGCATGGCTGGCAGGCGCACGGCAGGGCGTCAGGCATGACCGGCATCGCCGGAGAGCATGGAAGGATCAACGCCGATCTGCCACATTGCCCGCTGCCATTTGGTGGCGATTTCGGCATCAAATAGAATCGACGGATCGGCGGGGCCGGTCAGCCAGCCGTTGGACTGGATCTCCTGCTCCAGCTGCCCGGGCGCCCAGCCGGCGTAGCCCAGCGCCAGCATCGCCTGCGCCGGTCCACGCCCTTCGGCCAGCGCCTTCAGAATGTCCATCGTTGCCGTCAGGCAGATTCCGTCCTGTATGGGCAAGGTGGAGCTTTCCAGCTGAAAATCATCGGAATGCAACACAAAACCGCGCTCGGTCTCTACCGGACCGCCGCGATAGACGCTCATACCGCGCAAGGCATTGGGCAGGCGGATCGACTGGCCTTCCGGCACGATGTTGAGCTGCACCAGGAGATCGGCAACGGAGAGGCTCGTGGATGGCTGATTGATGATCAGCCCCATCGCCCCTTCAGAAGAGTGAGCACAGAGATAGATGACAGTGTGGGCAAACCGGCTGTCAGGCATGTTCGGCATGGCAATCAGAAACTGCCCGTCGAGCCAGCCTGTGTCCGAACCTTGTGTCATGCAGCCTCCCTTTTGCATTGCACCCCTGTCGAGATTACCTGCTGCGAAGTGATTTGTTAACTTGCTTGACGCTCTCGGCACCGGCAATTTTTGCTGCGTTCACAGAGTTATGAGCGCCCTGCAACCACTGAAGGGGAGGACGCGGGGCAGGCTTTGCGCTATCACCTGGACTATGTCTTCACGTCAGCCCCAAAATCAGACCGCAATGTTCCTTCGCTTTGCAGCACAGCGCCTTGCAGTGCCCTGCTCTGTCCTGCTGCTGGCAGGAACGGCCCCCGCGAGTGCCCTCATTACCGAGTGGCAGATGGTGGAGGGAGGTGCCGTCCGGCTGGTGGTGGCTGGCAAGGCCCCGGATGGCAGCTATGAGGCAGGCCTTGAAATCGCCCTGGACCCTGAGTGGCACACCTATTGGCGTTATCCGGGCGAGACGGGCATTCCGCTGGAACTGAGCTATGAGGGAAGCGCGAACCTGGCGCATGGTACCCTCTCCTTCCCTGCCCCTGAACGCTATGACGACGGTTTCAGCCAGTCGATTGTCTACACGAGCGGCGTGCTCATGCCCCTGCGGCTGATGCCTGAAGCGGCGGAAAAGCCACTCAAGCTGCAGGCCAAGGCCTTCTTTGGAGTCTGCAATAAAATCTGTGTGCCCGCGGAAGCGCTGTTCTCGCTGGATCTGGCTTCCGACCCGCAGCCGGACCGCATTGCCGCCCGGCTCATCAACACGGCGCGGGCTGCACTGCCCGTTCCGATGCAAGAGACTGAAGGCCCGCGCTTGACCGGCTTCAGTTTCCGGGAAGGCAAGACCGCGCTGAAACTCGATATCACCGCCGATGTAGGAGACGCTGTTACGGCAGATCTCTTCGCCGAAGGCGGGGCAGATTCCGCCAATGGCTTGCCCAAACCGGGCGAGCGCAACGGCAGCACCGCCCGCTGGAGCCTCTCCCTGAAGGGATTGAGCGGGCCGGAAGAGGCCCTGCCCCTGCGCCTCGTGCTCGTGACGGACGCGGGAGCTGCCGAGGCAACCTATGAGATTGACAGCAGAAGCCGCAGCATCCGGCGGACAAACGATCCTGCCGAACGCTGAAAAAGGCTCGACGGCGCCAGCATATGATCCTATGTCGAAGGGCGGCCCGCTTTTGCACTTCCGAGCTGCGGCGTGCCTCAAGCGACTTTATTTGGACGTGGAGAGATCCGGATGAGCATCAAGATTGGCGACCGTCTGCCGGACGGCGTATTCAAGGTCATCGGCGGCGACGGCCCGGTGGAGATGAAGGCCAGCGACATCTTCAACGGCAAGACCGTTGTCCTGTTCGGTGTGCCGGGCGCCTTCACCCCGACCTGCCACATGAATCACCTGCCGGGTTTCGTCGAGCATTTCGATGCCTTCAAGGCCAAGGGCGTGGACACCATTGCCGTGGTTTCTGTCAATGACATGTTCGTCATGGACGCCTGGAAGAAGGCCACCAGCGCCGGTGACAAGATCCTCTTCCTCGCCGATGGCAGCGCCTCCTATGTGAAGGAACTGGGCCTTGAGCTGGACGCCTCCGGTTTCGGCATGGGTATCCGTTCCAAGCGTTTCGCCCTCATCGCCAAGGACGGCGTTGTTACCGCACTCAACGTGGAAGACGCCCCCGGCCAGGCAACCGTTTCCGGCGCCGCCGCCATGCTGGAAGCGCTCTGATCCTTTCAGGCCCGCCTGAGACAAAATATGCAAGGCCGGGGGCGCATGTCTCCGGCCTTTTGCTTTGCAGGTGCTTGGTATCCGGGATCCGGAAGTGAGGCAGGCTGAACGTGCAGGCGAACTCCGCGCCGTCCCGGCCTTGCGCCCGGACCCGTGAGGCGTGCGGTGCCATCCGGCTCAAAGCGCAGTTATCCTGAATGGCGGCGCAAACCTGCGCCCGTAAACGAGTATACGACTCCGCCCTTGGGCGGTTATCTGTCTGATTTTCGGAAGAAAAACTGGATGGTCGGAGTGGAGTGATTCGAACACTCGACCCCCTCGTCCCGAACGAGGTGCGCTACCAGGCTGCGCTACACTCCGATCCAGTCGAGCACCGGGAAACCCGGGCCGGGAACCGCCGGGGCGCTGCCCCGTCGATGTGGCGGGTATTAGCACCGCTTTTTTTGCCCCGCAAGCCCCCTCTCGCACATCGGCAAAGAAAGTTTGCCAGTGCTCCACAAAGCACCCCGGCGCAGTGGATAAGTCCTTGTCCGGTCTGCACCGTGTCACAGAATCCGGTCTGACGCATCATGTGGATGTGTGGCAGGTGTTTTACCGGAAGACTTGCGCCCGCGCCGGGCTTGAGGCATACAGCGCGCCTGAGGCACGGCGAGACACCGCCTGTTCCTCATTCTGGGGCGTCGCCAAGTGGTAAGGCATCGGTTTTTGGTACCGACATTCGGAGGTTCGAATCCTCCCGCCCCAGCCATCCGTTTTCGCTAGTTTTGCCGAAGCCCGCCGGAAAACGGCGCCTGCAAACACCTGAAAATCATCGCAAATTCTTGTGGCGCCGTTCCGGCCAGTATCACCCCCTGTCCTGGGCGGCCCAGATGGCCAGCCTGTCTGCGCTCTGCGGCGTGCCAGCGTCACGCTGCCAGCTGTTTATCCCCGCCTCGTGCGGCGCACCTATTCTGGTCTCCCAGCAGGCGCAGCCTGCAGCAAGGTCGAGGCGTGATGCGCCAGCATCGGCAGCCTTGGCAGAAGGAGACAGATGCGATGACGGACCGCTTTGACAGCCACGGCGCCGGCCTGACCGCCCCCGCAAGCCACGGTTTTTCCATCACCCCAAGTGACAGCGCCGCATTGAGTGAAGTGGTGCGCGCACTCTATGTCGGCACCGGCGGCTCGCTCGCCCTGACCTTGCGCAGCGGCGCGGCGATCACCTTCACCAATGTGCCCGATGGCAGCCTGTTGCCGCTGCGCGCCACGGCCGTGAAGGCCACCGGCACCACCGCCTCCGGCCTGGTCGGCCTGCTGTGAGCCCCGCCGCCCCCTCTCTCGCGGCACCCAGCCTTTGCCTGGCGCCGATGCTGGGCCTTGGCCTTGCCGCCCCGCAGCAGGGCAGCGGCTGGTGGCCGCGCGGGGCGCTTTATGCCGCCGATTTTCGAAAGCACCGCTATATGGCTGGCGGGCGCAGCATCACCCCGGCCGCCGCCTTCAGCCTGACGCGCGGCGGCGAAGCCCTGGCCCCTGACAGTGCCGGCAGCTATCAGGGTTTTGCCGCCCATGTGCCTGCCCGCACGGACCTTGGCCTGTTTCTCTCTCCGGTGGTCAGCAATGCCATTGCGGACACCACCGGGACCGGGGCAAGCCTTTCCACCACCGATACATTGAACGGACTGCCCGGCAGCTGGGGGCAATCCCGGGTGGATGGCTCCGCCATCCGGGCCCGGATCACCGCCAAAGGCAGCTTTGGCAGCCTTCCTTACGTGGATGTCCGCTTCTGGGGCAATTCCACCGCCACGGACCTGCAGCTTTTCTTTTCCAATGCCGAAGACCAGCACCTAGGCATCACAGCGGGCAGCAGCGCGGCAGTTCTCAGCAACGTGAACCTGGTGCTTGCGGCCGGCAGCCTCGGCAACGTCACCTGCCGCTTGCGCCTGACAGAACTGGCCGCGGGCAATGTCTATCTCACAAAGCAGATCGAAACCGTCGTCCCGCCCGCCGCCATGGCGCTGGAGCTTGCGCACTTCAGCAAGAACTGGACGGTCCAGAACAGCGGGACGTCGCGCCTCAGATTCGGGCTGGAACTGACCCTTTCCGGCGCTTTTGACCTGACCTTGCGGATCGCCGGCGCGCATCTGGAGCTTTCGCCCGCTGCGAACCTGGCCGCGCGGGGGCTAGCCGCCCCGGTGCCGACGCGCGGCAGCCCTGTTTCGCGGCCGGCGGACGCGCTCACCCTGCATCTGCCGCAAGGCACCCGCAGTGTGACGCTGACTGCCGGAACCGGTGCAACGCTGACGCTGGACACAAGCGCCGCCACAGCCGCAGGCCCGGCCGGGCTGTCCGTGCCGGAAAGCCCGTTTGGCGCAGCGCCTCTGATCACGGCTGTGGGCAGGCGGTGATCTGGTATGCTGCGGCGGCGGCCCATTTACACAAGCGCCCGGTGAGCCTGCCTTACCGGGCGCAGGTCAAGCCGCAAAGTGCGTGAGCAATTTCAAGGAATGATGCAGCAGCACCGGAAGGCCTGATGCGTTCCGGAGCCTCCGGTCACCCCTCCTGTAGCGAATTGACACGGCGGGCCTTCAGCTTCTCCTCCCAGGCGAAAGCATGGCGGACGATCAGCTCAAGATCATTGTATTTCGGCTGCCAGCCCAGTTCCTGCCGGGCGCGGGCGCTGTCTGCCACCACCTTCGGCGAATCGCCCGCCCGGCGCGGGGCTTCCTCCACCTTGAAATCAATGCCCGAAACGGCCTTCACCGTTTCAATGACCTGACGCACGGAATAGCCCTCGCCATAGCCGCAGTTCATCACCGCGCTGGCCCCGCCATCGCGCAGGCGCAAAAGCGCCAGCCGGTGCGCCTCAACCAAGTCGCTCACATGGATATAGTCACGCACCGCCGTGCCATCCACCGTGTCATAATCACTGCCGAACAGGCTCATCTGCGGCCTCTGGCCAAGCGCCGTCTCGCAGGCCACCTTGATGAGATGCGTCGCCTGCGGCGTGCTCTGCCCCGTCGCGCCCTGCGGATCAGCCCCTGCCACATTGAAATAGCGCAGCGCCGTGTAGCGGAAGTCATGCGCGGCGCTGACATCCTTCAGCATCAGTTCCGTCATCAGCTTGGACATACCGTAGGGCGACAGCGGCACCAGCGGCGCGTCCTCCGGGACTGGCACGCTGAGCGGATCGCCATAGACGGCGGCCGTGGAGGAAAAGATGAACTTGTCCACCCCCGCCGTGACACAGGCCTCGATCAGGCTGCGCGAGGCGGAGGTGTTGTTGCGGTAATATTTAAGCGGATCAGAGACCGATTCCGGCACGATGACCGATCCGGCGAAATGGATCACCGCCTCTATCGCCTGATCCGCCAGCAGGCGGCCCACCAGTCCGGCATCGGCCACATCCCCCACAACCAGCTGCGCTTCGGCCGGCAGCGCCCAACCAAAGCCGGTGGTGAGATTGTCGAGCACCACAACCTTCTCCCCCGCCCGCACCAGGCAATGAGCCATGTGGCTGCCGATATAGCCGGCGCCGCCGGTGATGAGTGTCGTCATGGCAAATGTCTTTCCTTCGAACCGAAGACCGCACCGGCGGAAAAGCCCCGCCACCGCAAACACGGCAGCTTGGCAGGCTCTTATGCCTGCAGCGTCCGGTCAAGACGGGCAAGAAACCGTTTGGTATCAAGAAGCCCGGAAGCTGACGCACGACACCTTAAAAAATGCTCAACCGCCGCGCGAATCTTGAAATGAGAAGTTAATTTTCAAAAACAAGAAGACAATAAGCTTTGCTCCACTTCTCTTCCGACACGGACATAAGATGAATTTGAGCATAAAGAAGAATATATCTTCAAAAGAATTCAAATAATTCCATAATTTACGCAAGGAACGCCTAAGAGGTTGACATGACCGCCTAAAATTTTAATGATTGTGATCATTTTCCATCTTGATTTTGACCTGTACTCCGGAGGCAAATTGTCATGCCAGCACACTTCTTAAACCTTGGAAAGAAAAGCTTTTTTGGGAACCGCACCGCCGTGCCCCGTTTCGGCAAGGCGGTTGCCGCATGCCTCTTGCTGCCCGCAGCCATATCCCTGACGGGAACCTTTGACAGTTACGCGCAAACAGCCACGGAGACACCCAGCATAAAGGAACTGCGCGAGATCGTGCAGAAGGGCAAGGACGAAGCCGCTTTGCAGACCGCATTGCAGCACCTGGAAGAGGCAGCCGCGGCGGGCGATAGGGGCGCCCTCCTGACCCTTGGCGACCTTTACGCGCGCGGCGGCCCGGTGCCGGTGGATGGAGCCAGAGCCGTAGACTATCTGACCCGTGCAGCAGAAGCCGGAAGTGCCTATAGCTATACGCGCCTCGGGGAAATCTACCGGGATGGCATTGGCGTTGATAAGGATCAGGCCAGGGCGGCCGGTTTCTTCAAGGCTGCCGCAGACAACGGCCATGCCGGCGGCAAGCGCGCCTATGCACTCGCCCTCGTCAAAGGTGAGGGCGTGGAAGCGAACCCGGAAGAGGGCCTTACCCTGCTGGCCGAAGTGGCCGAGACCGGCGATCGGGGGGCACTTCACAATCTGGGTGACCTCTATTCACGCGGCGGCCTGGTTCCGATGGACGGCTCAAAAGCGGTTGACTATCTGACCCGCGCCGCAGAAGCGGGAAATACCTCCAGCTATATCCGGCTTGGTGAGATTCACCGGGACGGCATTGGCGTGGACAAGGATCAGGCCAAGGCTGCCAGCTTCTTCAAGGCTGCCGCAGACAACGGCAATGCGACCGGCAAGCGCGCCTATGCCCTCGCCCTCATCAAAGGTGAGGGCGTTGAAGCCAACCCTGAAGAGGGCCTTGCCCTGCTGGCCGAACTCGCCGAAACCGGTGACCGCTGGGCGCTTCACAGCCTGGGCGATCTCTACACCCGGGGTGGCACAGTGCCCGTTGATGGCACAAAAGCCGTTGACTATCTGACCCAGGCTGCAGAGACCGGAAACGCCTCCAGCTATGTCCGCCTTGGCGAGATTTACCGTGACGGCATTGGCGTGCCGGCCGATGCCGCGAAGGCGGTGGCTGCTTTTGAGGCAGCACAGGCGGCGGGCGCATCCACCGCAGCATTAAGGCTGGCAGAGGCCGCGCTTTGGGGCCAAGGCGAGCCACAGGACACGGAGAAGGGCGTCAACCTGCTGCGTGAACTGGCCGGAGCTGGGAACACGTCCGCGATGCTTACTCTGGCCGATGTTCTGCTGCGCGGCGAACTCGTCCCGGCCGATAAGGCCGGAGGGCTCCGGCTTCTTGAAGAGGCCGCAGCACAGGGCAATGCCACAGCCATGCGGCGCCTTGGCAATGCCTACCGGACCGGGCCGCTGGCCGGGCAGAACCCGGCCAAGGCAATCACCTATCTGGAGCGTGCAGCGGCGGAAGGCAGCAACGGTGCGCTTCTTGACCTTGCCCGGGGGCATATGGAGGGCCAGTTCGGCACTCAGTCGAGCCAGGCGAAGGCTGCGGCCTATCTGAAGGAAGCGGAGGCGCGGAACATCCCGTCCGCTCAGGTGCTGGACGCCGAATGGATGCTGCGCGGCAAGGGGACAAAAGCCGATCCCGCTGGTGCACTGGCCAAGCTGGAGGCTGCAGCGGCATCAGGCAACGCAGAGGCAGCAAGACGTCTCGTCAGCCTTTACCGCAGCGGAGCTGGCAAACAGCTGAAGGCAGATCCGGCCAAAGCGCGGGCTGCGCTGGCCACTCATCAAGCCCTGCTCAGGCCGGACTTCGTGGCACGTGAGGAGTTGATGATCCGCGGTGTTTCCGCCAGTTCCCGCGCCGATTTTTCCGCTCTGGCCGAGGCTTTCAGAGAGGCCCCTCGGCAGACGCGCCTCAACCTGCTCACCACCTTGCGCTGGTCCAACGCCAATGCCTATGTCTACCTTGTGCAGGACGAGATGCAGGCGCGCGGGCTGTACAAGGGACCACTCAATGGCCTGCTCACCCGGGACACCATCCGCGCCATAAGCGCGCTGTGTGACGCTGGCCCTTCCGGCGAGCGCTGCCGCCGTGGGCCGCTGACCGGTGACGCCGCCCGGCTCATCGCCGTCCGCCTCGCGGCTGGCGCCTGACTGACACAAGGCCCCGGTGAGCATGTCTCATCGGGGCCTGGGTCCGCTCTGTTCCCAAGCAGCGTGATGCATAGCCCTGAAGCAAACACAACTGCGGCAAAGCGCACGTGAGAAAAACGTCCGAAGACCGCAGCTAAGGCGTCCCCTCATCCTTAGCTTCCGTAAAATACTACAGACAAGAACCGCGACAGGCGGGCGGCGCTGCCTTTCGTACCAGGGCGCCGGGATGCTAACGCCTCACGCCTTGAAATTGCTCAGACGCAGCAGGTGCTTGACCAACTCTCAATGAGTCAAGCTCATCGAGAGTTGGCATAAGCCCGCGCGCCGTCACATTAGAGAAGATTACCAATCACAGCCAATAGGCCCGCTTGATGATGTCGATACGCGGCACATCAATGCCCCGCACACGGGTTTCACCTGTCAGCCAGGCGCATTCATGAATGGAGGCAAGAGCGCCGGGAATCTTGTGCAGGCTGTAGGTACTGGCCACCGGCTCGCAGAAGAAGGCCACCGTGTCATCAATGAACTCCGCTGCGCGGGCCTTCACCCCGGCCGGAGCCTCATCGACGACGGTCCGCTCCAGCTGGATCACATCGAAGTCGAGGCAATAGGGTACATCTTCCATGAATGGTTTGTTGCGTGCCAGCTCCCGCTCGGCAGCCAGCCGCAGCGCATCCGCACCGGCATAGGGGCGGCCGAGAGCATGATAAACCCACAGGATATGGACGACACCGCCGAGATCGCCGAGGTCAGGATCATGCCGCAGCCTGTAAAGGGCCCGGAAGATGTTCTGAATCAATTGCACCCGGTAAGGCCTTAGAAGACCCGTACGGGCATCAATGATGTGCTTCTCTGACGCAGACAGGACCTCCTGAACGAGATCCTCCGTCGCCCAGCTGACATGCCCCGAATGCGCCAGATGCAGCAGAATGGACGGAATGCCCCCGATCCAGTGGCTGACGCGCCAGATATGATGCGTCCATGGCCAGGGCCACAGCGGCACCTTGCGCTTGTCGATCAACTGATCCAGTTGCCAGCCGGTGTAAAGCGCCGGAGGCGGAACCAGCTTGCCATGCTGCTCGAGAAGCCGGACGGCGGCCAGAAGATAGGCCGTCAGATGCGCATTCACCGGCTTGCCGCTGGCGGGCAGCTTGCCTTCCGCACGCGCAAACAAACGCAGGTCCGCAAGATGGGCGGCATATTTTTCTGCCGCATCCGCAGGAATCTGGTCTGCCATGTCCAGCATGGCAAAGGTGTAGACGATATCCGCATGATCCTGCAGCGGAATGGCGCCGGCCTCTCCCTTGCCCTCAAGCCAGAAGGCAACACCCGCAGGCGACCGCCGTGCCGCCAGGTCAACCAGCGCCCGCCGGAAGGACGCCGGATCCTGCCCCATATCCGGATGCACGGCTTTCAGATCGTCGTATTCGATGGCCTTGCCAGCGTCTTTACTCTTCAGCATTCGAAGGCCATCCCGGAGCGGTTCAGCCATAGACAGCTTGTATTTGAACGCAGCCACAAGCACCAGCAGAGCGGTAAGCAGAAACACGGCAGTGCCAAGAAGCGCTGCCGTTGCAGGCTGATCACGTAACGGCAGCGTCACAGCAGCCGTCGGAGCGGCAACAATCAGCGCAGTCAGCAGCGTAGCCTTGCTGCGATACCTCAAGAACAGCCGTGTTTTCCGCTGAAGGATGACAACACTGGCAACCACTGCCCCCGTATGCGTCACCAGCATGGCAACGGCAGCCCCCTGGACGCCCATCCAAGCAGACATTAAGGCGCCAGCGGCAACGGTGAGAACCCCAAATACGAGGGTGATCTGGGCAGCTGTGCCCGCCGCACCTGCTGCAATCGAAATCTCACCTGACAGGATCTGTGCATAGGCTTTGGCTGCAATGAGAGGGGCTAGAATTGCAAGAATGACCGCCGCGAGAGGCTGGTCCGGGAACAACCAGAGAAAAACAAAAGGACCAACCAGAAGGAAGTAAACCGTCGCCAGACCATTCACCCAGACGGAAAAGGCAGCTCCATAGGAGACAACATCCTCAGCTCTTTTATGCCCATCCCCACCACTTGCGACCAGCCGGGCGACGGCAGGAGAGAGAACGGTAGAGCATACGATGGTTACGGCCATCGGAAGATTTGTCGCCTGAACGGCCATCTCAAAGCCGCCTATGTTGATGGTGCTGTCATATAGGCCAGCAATCATCACCATGGCACGGGCATAAAAATAGACCGACAAGGCATTTATGATGACCGGAAGTGAATAACGGATAAGCTGCCAAGCTTCCGCAGAAACAAACGGCAGATGAGGAATGGCAGGAGCTTTCAGCATGCGAATGATCTTGCGTGCGAGCAAGGCAACTCCGGCCGCCTCGGCGAAGGCCATGAAGCCCAGCATCACGTCAATGTCCGGGACAAAAGGCAGCACGCAAAGAAACAACCCAATCCCGATCATCCGGCTTAGCAGGATGCTCACCGCCAAAGCCTTGAACTCACCGCTCGCTCTCAGAATGCCATCAAAGAATTCCGTGATGCCGTAAAAATAGATAAAGATGACCCCCATCAACAGCGTGCGGGAGGAGGCGTCGAGCTCATAGACACGGTTCATGCCCGCAACAGCGGCCACCGCTCCAGCCACTCCAAGCAGAGATAGGATAAGTCCTAGCTTGGCCGCGAGGTTGAGGATCTGTTCCATCCGGGCACGCCCGCCCTCGGCAAATCCCTCACCGCTGTAACGGATGGCTGTGCGCCCGAGAGAAAGGCCAATCAAAGGCCGGAAGAGTGTCGCGACAGACATGAGCAGCGCTATGGTGCCAACATCATGAGGTGTCAGAACCACTGCGGAAAAAAACAGGACCATTGCGGGCCAAATGTGCATGAACCCGAACTGGATGGCACGAAAAAGAAAATTCATGATATGATACAATCAAACGTTATGAATGATTTCCAATCTTTATTAAGAATGATGCTGCAGCGCAATGCGAACTTGCGCACCCAGCCAAGGCCTTTGAACAAATGGTTGAAATGACACTTACGGCAGCCGAACCTGCCAACATAGGACCAGCACGGAATAATTCCACCTTGGCTTCAAAGCGCCTATTGGCATTGTGGCTGGCGATCCTCGTCTGTTGGCCACTAGGTGCCGAACAGCTTTTCCCACCACTTATCCTTTTGATCTATATCATCATCTGCAGGTCATCTATCTCCAAGACCTTCCCTGCAGAAATTCCCTTTAACGGGAAGCTCATTCTGGCTTTTCTTTTTCTTGCGGTATTTTCAGCCTTCAGAATTCAAGAAAACATTCGAGTAATTACTTTTACACGCGACTTTATGATCTGGGCGACAGCCTTGTTCTTTCTATGCCACTTTTACGCATGCAGCGAAACCGGAAACTTGCGTGATTATGCGAAATACTTTTCGCTTGCCTTCTGGTTTTTCGTTCTTACGTCAATTTTATATGTTGCGTTTCCATCTTTTGAGTTCCCTTCCATTGCATACCTTGTATCACCATCGTCTATTACTGATACGATGATGGGGAAGCGCTTCCTAATGAAGAGCCTAGGGGAGCAGCTGTATTTTCTTGGTTTCACCGATCGGGTAAGCTCGATCTTTGGATCTCCCATTCATTTGGCTTGCCTTGTTGTGCTCTTACTCCCCTTTGCAATGGCGTTTCGTCGATCTGCCTGGTCAAAAGGGCTGACTTTTTTGGCCGCACTTTTTATCGTTTTCTTTGCACAAGCGCGCCTTGCAATGATCATGCTCCTCATCATGCCCATTGTTCAAAGCATCTATATGGCCACATTCAAGACAAAGCGTGCGCCTTTCGACATTCTTCTGCTTGCCGCTGCATCACTTACTTTTCTGGTCTTTGCCGCTGCGTACTTCGATGAAATCACATCATCGCTCTCTGATCTGTTTTTCGAAAGGCGGCGGGGCAGCGCAGAGGCACGAGGGCAAATCTATTCCCTCACTTGGAACTGGTTCCTTGAGCGCCCGTTCATAGGCTACGGAACTCAAATCGATGTTCCTGAACTTGATTACCCACTCGGCTCACACAGTACACCGCTCGGACTCATGTTCAAGCACGGCATAATCGCCGCCACTTTAATGATAACGGTTCTAATATCTACCCTCATGTCGCACATAAGCCTTCTAAGAGGCTCAATAACACGTCAAGAGTCGAGATTTCATGCGCTACTTTGCGCAGCATATACATGCTATCTAATGCTTTTGATGCTGAATGAATTTATCGTAGACGTGTATCACACCGTGATACTTTTCGTTTACATAGCGCTAGTCACGAAGGCCGCGACTCTTAAAAAGCGCAAGCATATAGTTCTTGAGCGAAACAGGCGCATGCAAGACACTGTGGTTCCTGCTAGGTAGCAAAGGAAAGACACTGCAAATATTCAGCTGTCGGAAATAGCAGATAATGCCATTACCGGCAGTTTTTTTCAAAGTGTGATGCAGTCGCCTCACCCCGTCTTCGTCATCAGACGCCAGGCGCTCTGGGCGTTGGTGATGAAGTAGCGGGCGAAGAGGCGGCGGGGCTCCTGGGCGAAGCGGTAGAACCATTCAAGGCCGAGGTTCTGCATCCAGCCGGGGGCACGGGGGGCATCCCCCGTGAGGAAAGCATAGAGCCCGCCGCAGGTCTTGATGCAACCGACGCCGGTCAGCCTGCTGCGGTTGCGCAGGCTCCAGATCTCCTGCTTCGGCTTGCCGAGCGCGACCCACAGCACATCCGTTCCGGCAGCGACGATCTCCCGGCAGATCTCCTCGTCCTCTTCATCGGAAAAGTAGCCGTGGCGGCGGCCGGCGATCTGCAGACCGGGATAAAGCCTTTGCATCGCGGCGACTGCATCCGCGTTCTGCTTCTCCGTGGACCCCAGCACATAAAACCTCAGGCCATCCCGCAGCGCCACCTTAGCCACATCATGGAACAGATCCGTCGTGGCTGAGCGCTCACGGATGGGCGTGCGCGTCAGCAGCCGCGAGGCAAAGACCACCGGCATGCCGTCGGCATGGATCACATCCGCTGCAGCCATGGCCTCGTCAAAGGCCGCGTTTTTTCCCGAAAGGGCAATTCCCTGCCCATTGGACGAAAAGAGCAGCGCAGGCGGTCCTGCCCGGCGCCCCTCCCGGGCTTCCGCACACACTGCCGCCATCCATTCGGCCAGCTCGGTGCGGTCTGCGGTCACGGTATCGAAGCCGCCAATGCGGACAGTCTCAAGGCTCCAGCTCATGCAATCTCATCCATCAACACTTAAAACAACGCACTTCGGGCCGGATGCGGACGCCTCGTCTGCAGAGGTGTCCGGAAAGGCCCCGTTCATAAATTCCTTTGGCCAGACCTTGCCGCCTGTCCCGGCCGCCGCAGTCCCGCCTCAAATAGGGCAGCACCTGCTGCCAGATCCAAAATTCCTGTACCAATCGCGATCCGGGCACACCGCCGTCACTGCCGGTTCCCGCCAGTTCCGGTTCAAGCAATGCCCTTCCTTCAGACCGGCTCTGCCCGGAAGGGCCTGCACCGCAGCGAAGTCCGGCGTGGGAGCACCCGGAACCGGGGAGGCAAGGGGCCGTGCAATAATTCCCCGTCACACCCCATGTCCGCAGGCAGAAATCTGCCGTATACCCCTTCCCTGCCGCCGCTGCATGGCAGGCACAACAGTTTAGATGCCAGTGCATTCGACACTGACGCATCTGCCTTGACATTGCTCAGGCGCCGCCTCGGCTTGACCAGCTCCCGGTGAGCCTAGCTCATTGAAGCCTTGTATAAACCGCCTGTCGGGCCACTACCAAACTTATCCGCGCTAAACATATCAGGAATTCAATTTACTTTCCAAATATGATGGCAGCACGAATTCATTTTCTGCACGCCATGGTAACTGACAGCCCGCCGCCCTGGCATGCTGCTTCGAGCGGGAAGGACGTTGCCCCGCCTGCGAGTTTTAAAGCCCATGGTCGTTCCCCATGGCGGCGTCCCGCGAAGCAGCTGATTTACGGGACACATCTTCTCCTTTAGAGACTGTACGCGGTTTGCAGTGTGAGGCTTTCATGATCACTCCCCTTCTCCTCGTCGGCGGTTCGGGCACCCGGCTCTGGCCCTTGTCGCGCAAGAGCTATCCGAAGCAGTTTGCGCCGCTGATCGGCGGGGAAAGCCTGTTCCAGGGCTCGGCGAGGCGGCTTTCGGCGGAGGGCTTCGCCGCGCCTGTCGTCATTACGGGGTCGGATTACCGCTTTATCGTCACCGAACAGCTCGCCTCTGCGGGCATTGATCCGGGCGCGATCCTGATCGAGCCGGAGGCACGCAACACGGCCCCGGCCGTGCTCGCCGCCGCGCTCTATGTTGCCCGGTCCGATCCGGACGGCTTGATGCTGGTCGCCCCTTCCGACCATGTGGTGCCCAACCCGGCTGCCTTCCGCGCCGCCGTGGCCGCCGGTGTGCCTGCCGCAGAGGCCGGGCAGATCGTCACCTTCGGCATCCGGCCCACCCATGCGGAGACCGGCTATGGCTGGCTGGAGCTTTCCGCCGCCGCCGCCGAGGGCGAGCCGGTGGCACTGAAGCGTTTTGTCGAAAAGCCGGACCGCGAGAAGGCCGAAGCGATGCTCGCCGCCGGGTCCTATCTGTGGAACGCCGGCATCTTCCTGTTCAAGGTCTCCACCATTCTCGAAGCCTTCAATGCACTGGCGCCCGATCTGATGGAGCCCGTCACCCGCGCGGTTGACGATGCAAAGTCCGATCTCGGCTTCCTGCGCCTGGACCCGGCGGCCTTTGCCCGCGCGCCGTCGATTTCCATCGACTATGCGGTGATGGAACGCGCCTCCAATCTCACGGCCGTGCCCTTTGGCGCCGGCTGGTCGGATCTCGGCGGCTGGGACATGGTGGCCAAGGAAATGGGCCCGGACAGCCGCGGCAACAGCCTCGGCGGCGAGGCCATCGCCATCGACTGCGACGGCACGCTGCTGCGCTCCGACAGCGACGGGCTGCAAATCGTCGGAATCGGCCTCAAGGATGTGATCGCCGTGGCCATGAATGACGCGGTGCTGGTGGCCGCCAAGTCCCGCGCCCAGGACGTGAAGCTCGCCGTCGAGGCGCTGAAGACAAAAGGCGCGCGCCAGGCCGAGACCTTCCCGCGCGATCACCGGCCGTGGGGCTGGTTCGAAACGCTGGCGCTTGCCGACCGGTTCCAGGTCAAGCGCATCGTCGTGCACCCGGGTGCAGCCCTGTCGCTGCAGAGCCACGTGCACCGCTCCGAACACTGGATCGTGGTGTCGGGCACCGCACGGGTGACGGTGAATGAGGAGGTGCAGCTGCTTACCGAGAACCAGTCCGTCTATATCCCGCTCGGCGCCATCCACCGGCTGGAAAACCCCGGCAAGGTGCCGATGGTGCTGATCGAGGTGCAGACCGGAGCCTATCTGGGCGAAGACGACATCACGCGCTACGACGACATCTACTCTCGCGGGCAAGGCGCCAAGGGCTAGGTCACTCCCCTGGACGCGTGATGGCGCTGTCCAGGTGCGCGCGCCGGGGCTCCCATTGCACCGGCGCCGTCACGGGAGATCCCGTTCCAGCTCCTCCGCAAGCCAGCCGAGCAAACTCCGCACGGCTTTGCGGGCAGCGGTCCTGGCCGTTATCCTGGCGTGGAACCCGCCGGGAACCGCCACAAAGCCCAGTGGCGCCACAAGCCTGCCCGTCGCAAGATCACGCTCGACCAGCCGGCGCTCCGAAAGGGCCACCCCCAGCCCGGCGGCCGCGGCCTCAATTGCCAGCATATGATGGGGATGCTCCAGGTCTTGCGCTGCCTTGAACGTGACGCCGGCGCGGCGCGCCCATTCCTGCCAGCTTCCGGCCGCCTGCCCGTGTGTCAGGCTTACCGGCGCCGTCCATCTGCCGTCCTGCCCCATGAAAGGATAGTCCGGTGAACAGACCGGCCCGTAGGAGGTGTCCCCGATCGGGGTGACACCGGGCTCAACTTCGGGACTGCGAAGGCGGTCATAGCTCAGCATCAGATCAAATTCGTGATCCGGAACCCGGCCGGGCCCCGCCATCAGCAGGCGGATCTCGATTTCCGGATGGGTCCGGTAGAGGCGTGGCAATCGCGGCGTCAGCCAGCGTGTGGCCAGGGTGGCGCTGAGCAGCAGGGTGATATGGTTCCCGTCAACCTCGCCCCTGAGACCCCGCGACACCCCGTCCAGCTGGTCCAGAATGGCCGTAACCGCGACCCGCAGCCGTTCACCACGCGGCGTCAGCCTCAGTCCCGTGCCGGCCTTCTCAAACAGGCTGCCGCCGAGATCTTCCGACAAATGGGCGATCTGCTTGCTTATGGCACTGTGGGTGCGTCCGAGCTCTCCGGCGGCAGCCGTGACGGAGCCGAGGCGCGCAGCCGCCTCAAAGGCCGGCAGGGCTGTCAGCGGAGGAAGACGGCGCATCTTTGTTCCTTCTGGTTACATTAGCCCGAGAATTATTCAATTTTTTGGCGCATGTCACCTCGCTATCATCAAGGAAAAGGAACGGAGAGCAGGACCATGCCCAGCGTCATTCATCTTTTCCCAAACCAGTCCATCGGTATGCAGGACCGCGCCCGCGCCTGTGAACACAGCCTGCGCCGCATTGCCGGTCTGTGGCTTGGCATCTGGCAGGACCGGATCACCTACCGGCGCATGCTGCGGGAGGAGCTGCTGCCGCAGCCCGACAGCGTTCTTGCTGATGCTGGCCTGAAGCGGTCCGCCGTTCTTCTGGAAGTGTCCAAGCCCTTCTGGCGGGCCTGAATCCGGCGCCGCTCTGACCGGCACTTCCGCAGCCTCAGGCTGCCTTTACTGCTCCGGCACGGCATGGAAGCTGACTGGAGGCCCGCATTCCGGCTGCCTTGTCTCACTTGTGCAGAAGTTCCCCCGGAAACCGGCGCTTCCTTCAAATTGCCACTTCAATGTTTAACAGTTGTTAACGATTGACGGGCCTACTCGGGTGGCATACGGCTAGTCAGGAGTTCAAAGTTGATGCGACCGGCAGCAGGTGAAACCCGCAAGACATCCGGCAGACCGGAGCACAGGCTACCCGGTGAATCGGCGCCTGCAGAAGCGGCTTGGGCTGAAGATCTGCAGGATGAAGCCTGGGAAAGCGCCGGGCGCCCGGCCCGTGCAGAGGGAGATGGCGTGACCACCTCTTTCCTTCTGATCAAAAACCTGCTGTTCTGGGGCTCAATGGCCCTGGTGCTGACTGCCTCTGGCGTTGCGGTCTCTATTCTTTTCTGATTTTTTCACGCTGTTTTTAAGTGGTGGTCTGGACTTTTGCCGCATTGCGATTGCATGCTGCTTACGGGTGGCAAGCAGCATGAGGAGCGGGATATGTCCGCGCTTGGCTTTGTTGGCGGCCTAGCCGGTGCCGTTGCTATTGGCATCTATGGCCTGATTGCTTTTGTCTTTCTGACTGCCGCCATGCTGGAACTGGCGGACCGCGGGCGCACAAGCCGTCCCGCGCTTTTCCTTGCTCTGGCAGGCGCCTTGGTGTGGCCCGTTTCCCTTGTGGTTGCTTCCGCTGCAGCCCTTCATGCGGGCAGACGCGCCCGGCAGAGCCGGCAGGAAAATGACGCATGTCTGCCCTCAAGGGGGCACGCAGGATCTGAGCTGCCTCTCTCAGGCAAGCCCGCGATTGCAGGCGCCGAGTACGGCACAAGAAGTGGCGGGATGCACGGCGGTCTGCTGCCGGATCAGCTGCAGCTCGTGTGGGCGGATCAATCAGCGGCAGAGCCAGTCACGCCCCGTGCGGCCATCACGCCTGACGTTTCCGGCGCGTCCCTCCCGGTATCTGTAGGCGGCCCTGTGGTGCGCACGCTCGCACCGCTGCAGATGCAGCCGCAGCCGCCCCTTGGCATGCCGGGGCCAGACAGCCGCAGCCGCATCATCCTGTCCCCCCGCCAATTTCTGGGAACCGCGCCCCACGGGGAGCACAAGCCCTCTTCAAGCCGTCACCGGCTGCGGCAGACCAGCTTCAGAAAGCCGCCGGCAGGAAAATCAAGCTGACGGCAGGATCAACCGGCTGCCTCACTCCAGACGCGCAGGCGCATTGCAGCTTGAACGGTTCAGGGGCGCCGGCGGAAGGTCTGCACCGCATAGGCGATGAAGACCCCGGCAAGCGTGGCGGCAAGGCCAAACCAGGTCAACGCGTAACCAAGGTGGTCGTTCTTGAACTTCACCACCGTTTCACCTGCCTTTGGCAGTCCGTCCGCGCCGGTAAAGGCGGCGTCAAGATCGATGCTGTAGGGCGCGAGGCTGCCGGTAGCGCCCAGAACCTCTGCCATATGGTCCGTGTCACGGGCAAACCAGATGCGCTTTCCGGTGTCTACGGCAGGGGTTGTCCAGTTCGGCTCCTCCCGGCGGCGCAGAAGACCCGTCAGCTGCTGCGGCCCCGGCGGCGGGGTTTCCAGTGCCGCCATCATATCCGCAGCCAGCCCTTGCGGCACGAAGCCCCGGTTGATCATCACCTGCCAGCCTTCGTCCGTGACGAGCGGGCTGTAGATCATGTAGCCGGGGCCGGACGGGGCGCCCGGGCTCACCGGCAGGGATGTGTAGTAATAGGCAGCGCCCGGCAGGTAGCGGCCGCTGATGGCGACATGGCGGTAGTCGGTCAGGGGATCAGCGGTGACTTGCGGCCAGTCTTGCGGCCCGGGCGCAGGTACAGCCGGCCGCGCCACATCTGCGGTCACCCGTTCGATCAGAGCCTCCTTCCAGGCCAGCCGCTGCATCTGCCAAAGGCCGAGATTGAGGAGAATGGCAAGGCCGATGGCTGCCGCCACTCCTGGAACAAGCAGGCGGCGGACAGCGGACTGGCCGGGAGAGCGGGAGGAGCGGTTTGAAGCGGACACGTGTTTCGATCCTATGCGGCTTGCGGATTTACTGACACCAATGCTCGATGAGCTTGTGCCACCGAGCATTGGTTAAGCCCGTGTGGCGCTTGAGCATTTTTAAGGCATGATGCGTCAGCACCACAGCGCCTTGGTATGAGCCGGCCGGTTTCAGGCTTCGTCCTGGCCATCCGCATCAATTTTTCCCTCGGCCGCATCATTGCGGTACTGCATGGCGATCATCAGCCCCTTCAGCGGGCGCAGGACGCCAAGGCCGAGGATGACTGTCAGCGGCAGCCAAAGCAACAGATGCAGCCATATGGGCGGCGCATAGGCCAGTTCCACCGCCAGCACCAGCCCCACCACGATGAAGCCGACAATCATGATGACGAAGACGGCAGGGCCGTCGCCGCTTTCCGCGGCAAAGGCAAGGTCGAGGCCGCAGGCCGTGCAGGCCGGGCGCGGCGTCAGGAAACCGCGGAACAGCCGCCCTTCCCCGCAGCGCGGGCAGCGGCATCTCAGACCGGCGGACACCGGATTCTGCGGCGGATAGAGCGCCGTGTCGTGCAAGCTGTTCTGCATTGAAACCTCTCAGGCCCGCCGGAAAGCGAAGGGCCCGGCCAGTTGGCATGCACGCCACCCGGCCGGGCCCACTCTGTTTACACCGGTTTCATCCGCACGTCAGTGCGTGGCAACGCCCCATGCGCCCCAGATGTAGATGGTGGCGAAGAGGAAGAGCCACACCACGTCCACGAAGTGCCAGTACCAGGCCGCAGCCTCGAAGCCGAAATGCTTCTGCGGGGTGAACTGGCCGGCAGACGCACGGATAAGGCAAACGGCGAGGAAGATGGTGCCGACGATCACGTGGAAGCCGTGGAAGCCGGTGGCCATGTAGAAGGTTGCGCCATAAATGTTGCCCGAGAAGGCAAAGCTTGCATGGGCATATTCATAGGCCTGGCAGATCGAGAAGATCACGCCCAGGACCACAGTGAGGGTCAGGCCCCACTTCAGCCCCTGACGGTCGTTCTCGAGCAGCGCATGATGTGCCCAGGTCACGGTGGTGCCGGAGGTGAGCAGGATCAGCGTGTTGAGCAGCGGCAGGTGCCAGGGATCAAACGGGGTGATGCCCTCCGGTGGCCAGACGCCGCCAGTCGCCTCGACGCGGGCATACTGGATGGCTTCGCCGGTGAAGAGCGAGGCATCGAAGAAGGCCCAGAACCAGGCAACGAAGAACATCACTTCCGAAGCGATGAACAGGATCATGCCGTAGCGCAGGTGCAGGCTGACCACACGGGTGTGATGGCCTTCCAGCGATTCCCGAACGGTATCGCGCCACCAGGCGTACATGACGTACAGCACGATTACGAGGCCAACGGCGAATAGCCCCCAGCCGGTGAGGTCAGCACCGAAGACGGTGAAGTCAGCACCCTTGTGCGAGCGCATCAAGCCGATGCCGCCAAGGGCGAGAACGAAGGCGCCCATCGAAGCCAGGAACGGCCAGGGGCTCGGGTCCACAAGGTGGTAGTCGTGGTTCTTGGTATGTGCCTCAGCCATGGGCATGCTCCCCAAAGTTCCAAATGCGTTCCGGACGGACCGGCCGTTCAATGGCCTGAACCATCACAAATTGCTCCCCACTGCCGGATCCGCAGGTCTGGCAGCGACTGGTTTGACCGGATGTTGCACCGGGTAGAAGGTGTAGGATAGGGTGATCTCCTTGACGTGCTTCAGGTCAGGATCTTCATCCATCGCCGGGTCGACAAAGAACACCACTGGCATTTCGACCGTTTCACCGGAGGCCAGTGCCTGCTCGGTGAAGCAGAAACACTGCATCTTGTTGAAATAGGCCCCTGCCTCGAAAGGCGTGACATTGAACACGGATGTGCCCATGGTCATGTCCGGGCCGGTGTTGCTGGCTTCATAGGCCACCTGCATGGTCTCTCCCATGCGCAGGGTCACACTGCGCTGCAGCGGCTTGAAGCTCCAGGGCAGCTCGCCATTGATGTTGCCATCAAAGCGGACGGTAATCTGGCGGTCGATCACGGTCGCGCTGTCGCTTTCGGCACGCTGGGTCGTGCCGCCAAAACCCGTTACCTGACAGAACAGCTGATAGAGCGGAACGGCTGCGAAGGACGCGCCGACCATGGCCGTGAAGATGCCGCCGCAAACGAGCGCGACGCGGCGGTTGCTGGCCGCCTGCTTCCTGGCTTCGGTTTCGTTGGTACCGCTGTTCATGCCTCTACCTCACGCGCCGCTCAAAGGGGCCGCTGCAGGACGCCGGGGCCCAGCTTGACGATAGTGACCACGTAGAACAGCAGCACCATTCCGGCGAGCGCCAGAGCAATGGCGATCGAGCGGCTTCTGCGGCGCTTCTTCTGTTCTTCCGTCAGTTTGATACCGTCTTCTGTCATGGCTTCCGTGATCACTTGCATCTTGGTCTTCAGAGCATCCGCCCGGCGAGGCTCTCGCCCAGCATCAGGGCATAGAGAAGGAAAAGATAGAGAATTGAAAAGCTGAACAGCCGCACAGCCGCCTTGCGGGCGGCCTCCCCTTCCCGCGTCCAGTAGACGGACACCGCAAGGCCAAGGAACACCGCACCGAGAAGGCTGGCGGCGATGCCGTAGACAATCCCCGCAAAACCGAGCGCGTAAGGTGCAACAGCCAGCGGCGCAAGGATGATGGAGTAGATCAGGATCTGCCTGCGCGTCGCCGCCTCACCAGCCACGACCGGAAGCATCGGCACTCCGGCGGCCCGGTAGTCCCCGCTCTTGAACAAGGCCAGAGCCCAGAAATGCGGCGGTGTCCACATGAAGATGATGAGGAAGAGAACAACGCTTTCGAGGCTGATGCCGCCAGTAACGGACGCCCAGCCGATCATCGGCGGAAAGGCTCCAGCCGCGCCACCGATGACGATGTTCTGCGGGGTCGAGCGCTTCAGCCACATGGTGTAAACCACGGCGTAGAAGAAGATGGTGAAGGCGAGGAAGGCACCGGCGAACCAGTTGACCAGAAGGCCGAGCACGACGACCGAACCGATGGAAAGGGTCATGCCAAAGGCCAGCGCTTCATCCGGCGTCACCTTGCCGGCCGGAATCGGGCGCTTGGCCGTGCGGGTCATCACGGCATCAATGTCCGCGTCGTACCACATGTTCAGCGCACCGGAGGCGCCGGCGCCAATGGCGATGCACAGGAGCGCAACACCGGCGACCACGGGATGGATCGAGCCGGGCGCCAGCATCATGCCGACAAAGGCCGTGAAGATCACGAGCGACATGACCCGCGGTTTCAGCAGGGCGATGTAGTCGCCAACCGAGCCCATGCCACCGTTCCAGACGGCGGGGCCAGCAGTCATCCTGTCATTGCTCTCGGCGAGAGACATCGGCTCTTCCTCGTACCTGTGCGTCTCAGGCCTCACGTTTACCGTGAGGATGAGGGCTATCCGCCTGCAGTCCCGGGACCTGGCGCTGCCCTTTCTCTTCGGATTGCCTGCCGGAGCAGGGTTCGGACAGCTGACCTGTCCGCCGGATCCGCCAATCATACGGCTTTTCGCGTATGACGGATCCGGGCGAAGTGCCGCGCCCATGCAGCGCGGCACTTCTGTTTCCTGCAAGAGGGCTGCTTACTTGATGCGCGGCAGCGTCTCGAACTGGTGGAACGGCGGGGGCGAGGACAGGGTCCACTCCAGCGTCGTCGCGCCTTCACCCCAGGGGTTGTTGCCGGCGACACGCTTCTTCATGAAGGCTTCCAGGATACCGAACAGGAAGACGAACACCGCGAAGGCCGAGATGTAGGAGCCGATCGAGGACACGAAGTTCCAGCCCGCGAGCGCATCCGGATAGTCCGCATAGCGGCGCGGCATGCCGTTGAGGCCCAGGAAGTGCTGCGGGAAAAACACCAGGTTCACACCGATGAAGGTGATCCAGAAGTGCGCCTTGCCGATGACTTCATTGTACATGTAGCCGGAGATCTTCGGGAACCAGTAGTACCAGGCCGCGAAGATGCCGAACACGGCGCCGAGCGACAGTACGTAGTGGAAGTGCGCCACCACGTAGTAGGTGTCATGCAGCGCACGGTCGAGACCGGCATTGGCCAGCTGCACGCCCGTCACACCGCCAACGGTGAACAGGAAGATGAAGCCGATTGCCCAGACCATCGGAGTGCGGAACTCGATGGAGCCACCCCACATGGTCGCAATCCAGGAGAAAATCTTCACGCCTGTCGGAACCGCGATCACCATGGTGGCGGCCACGAAGTAAGCCTGCGTCTCAACGGACATGCCGACCGTATACATGTGGTGGGCCCACACGATGAAGCCGACAACGCCGATGGCCACCATGGCATAGGCCATGCCCAGGTAACCGAAGATCGGCTTGCGGGAGAAGGTGGACACGATGTGGCTGACGATGCCGAAAGCCGGCAGGATCAGGATGTACACTTCCGGGTGACCGAAGAACCAGAACAGATGCTGGAACAGGATCGGGTCACCGCCACCAGCCGGATTGAAGAAGGCGGTGTCGAAGTTGCGGTCCGTCAGAAGCATGGTGATGGCGCCGGCCAGAACAGGCAGCGACAGCAGCAGCAGGAACGCGGTGATCAGCACCGACCATGCAAACAGCGGCATCTTGTGCAGGGTCATGCCCGGCGCACGCATGTTGAAGATAGTGGTGATGAAGTTGATCGCGCCCAGGATCGACGAAGCGCCGGAAATGTGCAGCGCCAGGATGGCGAGGTCAACGGCCGGGCCAGGCTGTCCGGAGGACGAATAGGGCGGATACATCGTCCAGCCGCCACCCACACCGGTGGAGCCCGGAGCGCCTTCCACGAACAGCGACAGCAGCAGCAGCGCGAAGGACGGCGGCAGCAGCCAGAAGGAGATGTTGTTCATGCGCGGGAAAGCCATGTCCGGCGCGCCGATCATGATCGGCACGAAATAGTTGGCGTAGCCGCCGATCAGCGCAGGCATCACCATGAAGAAGATCATGATCAGGCCGTGCGACGTCGTGAAGACGTTGAACAGATCCGGGTTGGAGAAGATCTGCATCCCCGGCTCCTGCAGCTCCATGCGGATGCCGACCGAGAGCGCGCCGCCGATGATGCCGGCGATGATCGCGAAGATGAGATAGAGAATGCCGATGTCCTTGTGGTTGGTCGAAAAGACCCACCGGCGGAAACCAGTCGGATGGTCATGAGCGCCATGCGCAGCAGCCGCAGCCATGATCTTGCTCCCTCTTGAAATTCACGGCAGGGCGGGCGGCTCCTCTTGCCTCCACGCCCCTCTGGATTTGACCGGATGCTGCGGGAGTTCCGCAACATCCGTTTCAGCTTCAGCAGGTGTGGTGGCCTGGCCACCGCACCGTATTCATCTGCCTCAGCGGGCGGCGACGGCCATCTTGCGCTCGGCAGCGATGGAGGCCATCAGCTGCTTGTTCGCGCTGTCGACATCCGTCTTTGCGGCCTCGGCCCAGGCGTCGAACTGCTCCTGAGTAACCACCCGGATGGCGATCGGCATGAAGGCATGGTCCTTGCCGCACAGCTCGGAGCACTGGCCGTAGTAGATGCCGGTTTCGCGGGCATTGAACCAGGTCTCGTTCAGCCGGCCCGGGATCGCGTCGATCTTGATGCCAAAAGCAGGCATGGCAAAGGAGTGGATCACGTCCGCAGCCGTCACCTGGACGCGCACGGTCTTGTTGACCGGGATGATGACTTCATAGTCGGTTGCCAGCAGACGCGGCACGTCCTGAAGCGGCACGCCGCGCTCATCTGCAACCTTCTGGCGCTCGTCATCCTTGAGCATCAGGGCATCGAAAGAGATGCCTGCCAGAGCCTCGTCCGTGTACTCGTAACCCCAGTACCACTGGTATCCGGTTGCCTTGACCGTCATGTCATAGGCCGGAAGCTCGACCTGCTTGTACAGCAGGCGGAAAGACGGCACGGCGATGACAACGAGGATCAGGATCGGAACGACTGTCCACGCAACTTCGATCATCGTGTTGTGCGAGGTGCGCGAAGGCGTCGGGTTCGCCTTGCGGCTGAACCGCGCCATCACATAAAGCAGCAGGGCCAGCACAAACAGCGTGATGACCGTGATGATGACCAGGGTGAAGTTCTTGAACCAGTGAATGTCGTCCATCACGGTCGTGACGGAATTCTGCAGACCAAGCTGCCAGCTGGACATACCGCCCGAAACTTCGGCCATTGCCGCACCGGCGGTTCCCGCCAGCAAGACTGCCGCTGCACCTGCCGCAATGAGACGCTTGAAGCTTGCCTTCACGTCCGCGCTCCCTTCCCTTGCCCGCCCCCCGGGCGGATCATGCTCAATTCGCCCGCCTTGCGGCGGTTTTCCTTGTGTCCGCCTCCGGGCGGCCTGCCCTTGAAGCAGAGATTCTCCATCCCCACCTTGCGGGATAGGGACATCCTCCGGTTCCGCCTGCAGCTCGCCCCGCCCGGAGCCAATCCGAAGTCCGGCGGGTGCTCTGCTGCCTCGTCGTCAAGGCAGAACCTTCAAATCTCTCCGGACAGCCAAACCTCCCGCCCGAGGCCGGCGCCCTGCTGGCGCCCTGCATCAGACCGGAGTGTCTCGCGTCCGTTTCGCGTATGATAATACGCATATAACCGCATGCTGCACGATGCGGCGAAGGGAGGAGCGACGTTCTGCCGCAGCCTTGTCACTTCTCCCTCTCCGGGCACAAAAACCACAAGAGAACGGCCTTAGCAATGGCTTTGTCGTGATTTCGCCAGAGGTTGTCCATTTCCCCGCCTTGATCCTTGTCAATATTTTACAGCTTGGCTGGAACCTCCGGCACCCGGGCCATGTCCATGGCACAGATTGATCAGAATCAACGCAGCCAGCGGCAGGCACGGATTTTTCCCGCCTCTTGCAGCGCTTCCGCCTTGCTTCTGCCATGGAGCCTATTGAAATGTGGATCACTCTGCCCGCTTGCGGCATTGTGTATTGAGTTTTAAGAACCTGATTCGCCCCTTGCGGCGTTGAATGACCCCAGTCGGAGAAAAGTCCTTGCTGACCCGTATCCCGCGCCTTGCCGCTTTTGCCGCCCCGGTTTTTGGCCTCCTTTTGGGCCTGGGATCACAGGCCATCACCAGTCCTGCCCTTGCCCAGGGCGAGGTGAAGGCTGTTCACGGTGACTGGCAGATGCGCTGCGACACCCCTCCGGGTGCCGAAAGCGAGCAGTGTGCCCTTATCCAGAACGTGACGGCGGAAGACCGGGACAATGTGGGCCTTTCAGTCATTGTGCTGAAAACTGCCGACAAGCAGGCGCGAATCCTGCGCGTGCTGGCGCCACTCGGCGTGCTGCTGCCCTCCGGCCTTGGCCTGCGTGTTGATGACGCCGACATTGGCCGCGCCGCCTTCGTCCGCTGCCTGCCCAATGGCTGCATCGCCGAAGTGATCCTGCAGGATGATGTGGTGGGCAAGCTGCGCAGCGGCAAGCAGGCCACCTTCATCATCTTCCAGACACCGGAAGAAGGAATCGGCATCCCGATCTCGCTCTCCGGCTTCTCGGCCGGTTTCGACGCTCTGCCGTGATCGCTGTCTGAGAAATCTGTGCTTTCAGGACCCGCCTGCTGCTTCGGCCGGCGGGTCTTTTCATTGCCTCACCTGTCCCGCTTTGACGCCTCATCGCGCGGTGTGAGTGCATGCAGCCGGTCCGTGCCGGCAAATTCGCCCTCGTTCAGCTGAAGTTCCGTCCGCTCCCGGTCGCGGCGGCGCACATCTTCCACAATTTCGTTGATCCGCTCATCCGGGATGCCCAGTGCTTCCAGGGCAGCGCGGCCAAAAGCGATGCTGGATTCGAAGGTTTCCCGGATGTGGAAGTCAACACCAAGCCGCGTCAATGCCAGCGCATGGGTCTGGCTGGTGGCACGGCAGAACAGCCGCGCCTGCGGGCAGGCATCGCGGATGGCGTGAATGGCGCGGTCCATCACACTGTCATTTTCAACGCACAGGGCGATCAGCGCCGCCTTGCCCGCCCCTGCCGCCATCAGCACATCGGCGCGGGTGGCATCGCCATAATAGACCTTGTATCCGAGCTTGCGTGCATAGGCGATGCGCTCCGGGCGCAGATCGATGGCCGTGATCTCCAGCCCCTCCGATGTCAGAAGCTGCGCCACCATCATGCCGAACCGGCCGAAGCCGATGACAAGAACCACTGGGGCCGCATCCTCGAAGGTCTCGGCGAACGGCGCCTCGACGCCCCGCGCCTTCAGCCGGGCCCCGAGATAGTCCAGGCCGGCGCAGGCAACGGGCGTCAGCAGCATGGAGACAATGACCACCGCCGTCAGGATGCTGGCCTCACTGGCGCCGAAAATCCCCTGCGACACTGCTGCAGTGAACAGAACGAAGGCAAACTCGCCTCCTTGCGGCAAGGTGACGGCTATGCGCAAGGCATCGGCATTGCTGGAGCCTGACACCCGCGCCAGCGCCCAGAGCAGCCCACCTTTGACCAGCATCAGCGCAATCACACCGGCGGCCACCTGCATCCAGCTGACAGCCAGAACGGTGAAATCCAGCGACATGCCCACGGCCACGAAGAAGAGCCCCATCAGCAGCGAGCGGAACGGCTCGATGTCGGCCTCCAGCGTGTGCCGGAAGCTGGATTCGGCCAGCAGCACACCCGCCAGAAATGCCCCCAGCGCCATGGAAAGGCCCACCGCATGCATGATGCCCGCACTGCCAAGGGCCACCAGAAGGGCTGCCGCGAGCATCACCTCCCGCGCCTTGCTGCGGGCCAGCAGCAGGAACAGCGGCGTCATCAGATAGCGCCCGGCCACCACCACCCCCAGCACCGCGCCAAGTGTCAGCCCGATCTCCTGCAGCGCCCCCTGAGACGCCCCCTCCGCCCCGGAGGGGGCAAGAATGGCCACCATCGCCAGCAGCGGCACGATGGCGATGTCTTGCAGAAGCAGCACGCCGAAGGCCCTCTGCCCATAGGCTGAGGACAGCTGGCCGCGCTCCTGCAGGATCTGCAGGGCAAAGGCAGTGGAGGAGAGCGCGAGGCCAAACCCGGCCACCAGCGCCGGCTCCAGATCCTTGCCCATCAGCCGCAGAAGAGCATAGATGGCCGCGCCCGTCAGCAGCACCTGCGCCGTGCCAAGGCCCAGAATATCGCGGCGCATGCGCCACAGGCGGCTCCCATCCAGCTCCAGCCCGATGACGAAGAGCAGCAGCACCACGCCGAGTTCCGCCACCCCCAGCACCATCGGCGCGGCACCAAAGGCATTGAAGCCGAAGGGGCCAATCGCCATGCCGGCAATCAGATAGCCGACGACGGAACCGATGCCGAGCCGCTTGGCCAGCGGCACGGCAACGACAGTTGCAGCCAGAAAGATGATCGCTTCCGTAAAAAGCGGAGGGGCGGATGCAGCGGCCATGGACGTTTCCTGATGTTCAGGCCTTCATATCCCACCGCCGCTCCGGTGCTGGCAAGGCGGAAAGTTCCCCTATGCCGCCATCAAACCTCGAAACCGAAGCTGCGCAGGGCGGCGCGCAGGCCCTCCGGCGTCTGATAGAGATGCCCCTTGAGACCGGCGGCCTCAGCACCTTCGATATTCTCCGGCAGGTCGTCCACCATCAGCGTTGCCGCCGGATCATGGCCGTAGCGCTCGCACAGGCGCAGATAGACTGCCGGGTCTGGCTTGCGGGCGCCAAATTCTGCCGAGACATGCGCCTGCTCGCCGAAGATGTCGATCGCCTCCGGCGCGCAGTGGCCCAGCACCTTGCCGAGCAGCATGCCATTGTTGGTCAGAAGCGCCGTATCGGCCTGCTCACTCACCGCATTGGCCAGCGCCAGCACGGGCGGGCGCGGGCGCATGACGGACTTGCGGATGCGCGCCCAGTCGGCTTCGGAAATGGGATGGCCCAGCCCTTGCGAGAAGCCGGCAAGGTAGCCCTCCGCCGTTGCCGGATTGCCCGCTTCTGCCCGGGCCTCCCAGCCCGAGCCCCAGATGGCGGGCTCAAACAGGCTGCGCGGGCGGCCAGTCAGCCGCTCCAGCGCCTGCCGCCGGGCCTCCCGGTCAAAGTCATAAAGCACATCGTCCATGTCGAAGATGACGAAGCTGATGGTCATGGAAAGTCCCGCAACAGGAGCAAAGGCAAAGACTCAGACCGCCGTGCCGCCGACGGTCAGCCCGTCGAGCCGCAGGGATGGCTGGCCGACGCCCACCGGCACCCCCTGACCCTGCTTGCCGCAGGTGCCCATGCCCGGATCCAGCGCCATGTCATTGCCGATCATGCTGACGCGGGTCAGCGCATCCGGGCCGTTGCCGATCAGCATCGCCCCCTTCAGCGGCGCGCCGACCTTGCCGTTCTCGATGCGGTAGGCTTCCGTGCAGGAGAAGACGAACTTGCCGCTGGTGATATCCACCTGCCCGCCGCCGAAGGACACGGCATAGATGCCGTTCTTCACCGAGGAGAGGATTTCCTGCGGGTCCTTGTCGCCGCCCATCATGATGGTGTTGGTCATGCGCGGCATGGGAATATGCGCGAAGGACTGGCGGCGGCCATTGCCGGTGGGCTTCATCCCCATCAGGCGGGCATTCTGCCGGTCCTGCATGTAGCCCACCAGAATGCCGTCCTCGATCAGCGGCGTTGAGGCCGAAGGCGTGCCCTCGTCATCCACGGTGATGGAGCCGCGCCGGCCGGCAATCGTACCGTCATCGACGATGGTGACACCGGGGGCTGCCACGCGCTGGCCCATCAGCCCGGCGAAGGCAGACGTCTTCTTGCGGTTGAAATCCCCTTCCAGGCCGTGGCCCACCGCCTCATGCAGCAGGATGCCCGGCCAGCCGGGACCCATCACCACGTCAAACGTACCGGCAGGCGCGGGCACTGCCTCCAGATTGACCAGCGCCCGGCGCAGCGCCTCATCCACACCTGCCTGCCAGGCCTCCGGCGTGATGAAGCGGGCAAAGCCCTCGCGCCCGCCGCAGCCGAAGGAGCCGGTTTCCATGCGCTCGCCCGAGGCCGCGACCACGGAGATGGACAGGCTGACCATGGGCCGCACATCACGCACCCGGTGCCCATCGGCCCGCAGAATGTCCACCACCTGCCAGGAGCCGCCGATGGAGGCCGTGACCTGCCGCACGCGCGGATCACGCGCCCGCGCAAAGGCATCAATCTCCTGCAGCAGCTTCACCTTCTCCTCAAAGCTCGGCCCCGCCAGCGGGTTGAGGTCCGGGTAAAGCTGCACATTGGTGCGGGCGGGCGCGGCGGCATAGCTGCCCGCATGGCCGGAGCGCACCGCAGACACGGCATCCGCCGCCCGCTTTAGCGCCGCCTCCGAAATCTCGCCCGAATGGGCATAACCAGCCGCCTCACCGCAGACAGCCCGCAGGCCAAAGCCCTGCGACGTATCGTAATTGGCGCCCTTCAGACGGCCATTGTCGAACACCAGCCCTTCCGACTGCCGGTATTCCACAAACAGCTCCCCATCATCCGCCCCCGCCAGCGCCTCCCCCACAATCCGCCGCGCCGCCTCCATCCCGAGCCCCGAGGCTTCAATCAGATCCGGAATTGCGGCGGCAGAAGGGGACTGGCTCATCGGTGTCTTTCAGCTGACTTGCGGAATGGGGAACCGGTGCAGAGGGAGCACCGGTTTTGAGGTAACATAGCGGGTCAGGTGGGGGAATTCATCCCCTGTGGGCGGAGCTTGCACGATTTGACTTCCAGCAGACAAAACTCCCCCAGCATTGACCATCCCCCGGCTTCCGGCCATAACCGGCGCAAGAGTTGGGGCTTGCCTCAGGGGTGGGCCGGATGCAGGAGAGAGATGAGATGAACCGTATGGAAACCCCGCGCATGCCGGGTGAAGCGCGTTTGCGCTATCTGGATGGTGATTTCCAGATCGAGTCTCCCGGCACCTTCGTGCGCTGCGCCGTGACCGGGCAGGCCATTCCACTGGATGAGCTGAAATACTGGAACGTGGAGCGTCAGGAGGCCTATGTGGACCCCGCCGCCGCCCACACCCGCTTCGTGCAGTTCGAGGGCAAGGACCTCTGAGGTTTTTTCTGTCCGGGGCTGGTTAGCCCGCTGTGCATGCGGGACAGCGGGGGATCGGGCATGACATGCCCTGCGTCCCTTGCGGGTCCCGGCTCAAGGCCGGGACGGCACGGAGAAATGATTGCCTTCTGGGGCAATTGAGGTCGTTGACAAAGCAAGAGCTCTCCTCTTTCGTCCTGGCCGGGCTTGTCCCGGCCATCTGAAAGCCATTGATTTGGTTAGATCCTCGGCGCAAGGCCGAGGATGACGATGGAGAGGCCGAAGGTTTGTCAGCAGTCTGGATTGCCTTCTGGGGCAATTCCACCTTCTCCAAGTTCAAAGAACGCTGCCTGACCATCCCCACTGTGCCGTCCCGGCCTTGAGCCGGGACCTGTGAGGGTTTCTCTGCCTGCTGGTTTGGCCAACTGCGCCGCAGTCATGGCAAGAGGGCAGGATCTGCGCTCAGAATACGCGCTTGCGTGACATGACTGCCGGCTCTTCGCCGCTTCTCTGCGGGAAGACAGCCCCCTCACCGGCTGCGGAAGGGGCGGCGGCGGAGGGTTTCGGAGATGAGGTCCATGAGGCGGGATTGCGGCTCGATGCGCATATCCACTTCCAGCACGGCGGAGCGCTTGGCAAGCCAGCGGTAGATCTCGCCCTCGGCGCTTTCGATGCGGGCCATGTCCTTGGCGGTGGTCACCAGTTGCAGGTTGTCCGTTTCGGCGCGGGTGAGAAGGCTTTGCGCTTCAGCTTCCGAATAAGGGTGATGATCGCCAAAGGCGCGGGCCTCCACCACTTCAGCCCCCGTGGCGGCAAGGCTTGCGAAAAATTTCTGCGGCCTTCCGATGCCCGCATAGGCCAGCACCTTCTGCCCGTCGAATTCTGCCCCGTTTGTGGGCATGATCTTCGCCTCGATGATCGGCAGGCCGCGCCGGGCGGCGAGATGCACGGCCCTGGCGGCGCGGGTGCCCTCGCCCACCACCACCAGAGCATCGGCCTTGCGGATCTGGGTGGCAAGCGGCGCGCGCAAGGGTCCGGCAGGCAGGCATAACCCGTTGCCGGTGCCCACTTGCGCATCCACCAGAGCCAGCGTCAGATCCTTGGCCAGTGCCGGGTTCTGGAAGCCATCGTCCATCAGAATGAGGCTTGCCTCCAGCGTGGCGGCAAAGGCGGCGCCCTCCGGCCTGTTGGCGGCAACGATCGTGGGGGCGGCGGCGGCCAGCAGAAAGGCCTCGTCGCCCACATCCGCGCCGCTGTGCTTTTCCGGGTCCACCAGCACCGGGCCCTTCAGCCGCCCGCCATAGCCGCGCAGCAGGAAAACCGGCTTATGCCCCTCGGCCTTGAGCAGAGCGCAGAGTTTCAAAGCAAAGGGCGTCTTGCCCGCCCCGCCCACGACGAAATTGCCGATGCAGATGACCGGCAGGCTGGCATGGGCCGATGGCGCCTGATGCATGCGGCGGCCGGAGACCGCGCCATAAATGAAGGAGAGAGGCGAAAGCAGCGCGGCCTTCAGGCTGATCCTGTCATGCCACCAGAAGGCTGGAGCCGTTCTCATTCCCCGGAAATCCCGTCCCTTGCACCGCTGTCAGCGTAGAGCAAAGACCGCAGATGTTCCAGCGTGCGATCCAGAGCGCCTGCACCCGCCTCCGCCACCGCGAAGGCACGCGCTGCCATGGCCTTGCGGCCCGGCTCATCGGCCAGAAGCCGGGCGATGGCGGGGCCAAGTTCTGCCGGATCATCGACGCGCACGGCCGCCTGCGCATCCCACAGGTCGCGGTAGACGGCCCGCGCATTGGCAACGAGCGGCCCGGTGACGAGAGGCACGTTCAACTGCGCCGGTTCCACCGGATTGTGGCCACCCACGGGCGCAAAAGATCCGCCGAGGAAGACAGCCGGTGCCAGCCGCAGGAACAGCCCCATCTCGCCCAGCGTGTCGGCGATATAGACATCGAGATCCGCCACCGGAAACGCCCCGCAGGAGCGCTGTGCGGCCTTGAGGCCAGCACCTGAAGCCAGCGCCGCAATGTCACCGCCGCGCACCGGATGGCGCGGCATCAGCAGCGTCAGCAGGCCGGGGAAGCGCTCCGCCAGATGCTTGTGGGCGGCGAGCACGGTTTCATCCTCGCCCGGGTGGGTGGACGCGGCGAGCCAAAGCGGACGGCCTGCCATCTGCGCCGACAGGGCTGCAACGGCGGCAGGATCAGCCTGCGGTGCGGCGGCGTCGAATTTCAGGTTGCCGGGGGAGCGCACATCAGCAACGCCGAGCTTGCGGTAGCGTGCGGCATCCGCCTCGCTCTGGGCGAGGCACAGGCTGACGCAGCCGAAGACGGCACGGCCGAAAGCGCCGCTCTTCTCCCACTTGGCGCCGGAACGGGCCGACATGCGCCCGTTGATGATGGCAAGCGGAATGCCCGTCCGCGCCAGCCGGGCGAAGGTGCCGGGCCAGATTTCCGATTCCACCACCAGCGCCAGATCCGGCTGCCAGTGTGTCAGGAACCGGCGGACAAGCTGCGGTGCATCAAAGGGGGCATATTGATGGAACGCGCCCTGCGGCAGGCGCTGCGCGGCTATTTCCGCCGATGTGCGCGTTACCGTGGTCAGGAGCACGCTTGCGCCCTCCCCCGTCAGCCGTTCGATCAGCGGCAAAACCGAGTTGGTTTCGCCAACGCTGGCCGCATGCAGCCAGACCAGCCGGCCTTGCGGGCGTGGCAGGGACGCCACACCGAAACGCTCGCCGCGCCGTGCCGGATCTTCCTTGCCCGCCCGCACGCGGGAGGCATGCAGCAGCTTCAGGACCGGCAAGGCAAGACCTGCTACAGCTCCATAGGCGCGCAAGGGGAAAGATGCGGCGGCAGCGGCGCGCGCGTCAGCCATGGCGCTTACCGGTCAGGGCATAGGCGCGGGCCGTCACTTCGTTGAGGCCTGCCTCGACGGCAAGGCGGGCCACTTCCAGCGCCTCGTCATCGGCATCATTGGCCACATAGATGGGCTCGCCAATAGCGATGGCGGCGCGGCCGAACGGCAGGTTCAGGCTCGCCTTGTCCCAACTGTTGAAGGAGATAAAGCGGCTGGTAGCAATGGCGAAGGGCACGATGGGGCGGCCGGAGTAGCGGGCCATCTGCACGATGCCCTGCCCGGCAACACGGGCAGGTCCTTTCGGCACATCTGCCGTCAGGGCCATGATGCCGCCCTCCTTCAGCACACGAAGGCCCTCGATGAAGCCGCGCATGCCGCCGCGCTTCGTGATCTGATAGGACTTCTGGCTGCCCGAAGCACGGATCAGCTTCAGGCCCAGCTTCTCCGCTGCCGTCGCGTTGATCTCGCCATCTGCAGAGCGGGAGATCATCACATGCACGTCCCAGTCATCCGGCCGGGTAAAGGGCATCATGAAATGCTGGCCGTGCCACATGGCGCAGATGAAGGGCCGGTGCGGCTGCAGCCGCTCATAGGCATCCGGCGGATCAATGACCATGCTGTTCGTCTTGCGCACGAGACGCAGGTAAGCCGCCAGCAGCAAGCCAGCGGCCTTCAACAGCGCGGGATTCCGGCCGAGTTTCTTAAGCATTCTGTTCCTGACGTCACGCCTGAGGGATCAAGAGGCTCTCAGGCGGCGGTTTCCGGGTCCAGCAGGCGGTGCATGTGGACGATGAAATAGCGCATGTGCGCGTTGTCGACGGTGGCTTGTGCCTTGCTCTTCCAGGCGGTGTAGGCCGTCGCGTAATTCGGGTAGATGCCGACGATGTCGAGCTTGTCGAGATCACGGAAGGTCAGGCCCTCCGGGCTTTCCAGCTCGCCCCCGAAGACCAGATGCAGCAGCTGCTTGGGCTCGTTTCCGGTGCTGTTCGTCACGATGTGCTCCTTGCGTCTTGTCTTGCGGCAATCGGGTGGCATTCCTGTGGCGCAGGGCCTCAGCGCAGCTTCAGGCCGCGCAGAAAGGCTGAAGCCTTTGGCGACAGCGCCTCACCGGCGGCCACCAGTTCCGGGTGCTGCAGCGCCTCGCGGTTGTAAAGACATGCAGCGCCAGACCAGTCCGTCAGCCGTCCACCCGCTTCCTGCACCAAAAGATCGGCAGCCGCAAGATCCCAATCATGAGCATTGGCCCGCGCGGCAGCGAGGTCCACATCTCCGGCGGCCACCTTGGCGATACGGTAGGCCAGTGAGCCGATGGTGCCGGAAGGCACGATGCCGCCCTCTTCGGCAGCCCGGTTGAGCAGGCCCTGCGGCCCCAGCAGCGTTGCCCCCGTCAGGTCCTCACGCACGCGCGCCGTCACCAGCCGCCCGTTGAGGCGGGTGCCGCAGCCCGCGACGGCGGTGAAAAGCTCACCCCTCACGGGATTAAGCAGCACCGCCACCACTGGGCGGCCGTTTTCAACAACCGCCAGCGAAATGGTCCACTCATCCTTGCCGGCCAGAAAGGCCCGGGTGCCGTCGATCGGGTCCACCACGAAAACACGCGTCTTGCCAAGCCGGTCGGGCGTATCCGCCGTTTCCTCCGACAGCCAGCCATAGTCCGGACGGGCAGCGAGCAGCGTCTCGCGCAGATATGCATCGGCGGCCATATCCGCTTCGGAAACAGGCGAGCTGCCGGCCTTCATCCAGGTCTGCGGATCGCGCCCGAAGAATCCGAGAGTAATTTCTCCGGCCTTGCGGGCAGCAGCTTCCAGAAGCGCAAGATCCGCCAGCAGGCCAGGGTCAGTTTCCGGCAATGGTCAGGTCCTCAATGACGACAGAGGGGCAGGCGGTGGAGTAGCGCGCATCCAGATCATTGGCCGGACGCATCCGGGCAAACATGTCCTTCAGGTTGCCTGCAATGGTGATCTCGCTGACCGCCTCAACGATCTCGCCATTCTCGAACCAGAAACCGGAAGCACCGCGTGAATAGTCACCGGTCACGCCATTGGCACCGTGGCCGATCAGATCCGTCACCAGAAGTCCGGAGCCGAGGGCACGCATCATCTCCTCCGGGCTTTCCGTGCCCGGATGCAGCGTCAGGTTCGTGGCGCCGGGCGATGTGCCGGAGCCGCCCCGGTGGGCGCGGCCATTGGCGGCAAGGCCAAGCTCCCGCGCGGTTGCCCCATCCAGGAACCAGTGCCGCAGGAACCCATCCTCGATCATATCAAGCGGCAAAGCACCGGTACCCTCTCCGTCGAAGGGGCGGGTGGCTGCGCCGCGCGGCTTGTGCGGATTGTCGCTGATGCGGATTCCGGGCGCGAAGACGCGCTCATTCATCCTGTCTTTCAGAAAACTCGTGCCGCGGGCAATGGCCGCGCCGTTTATAGCTCCGGCCAGATGCCCCAGCAGACTGCGCGCAGCACGCGCCTCATAAATCACATGACCCTTGCGGGTGGACAGCTTCTTCGGATTGAGCCGCCGCACGGCCCGCTCGCCCGCCCGCTGGCCGATCAGCGCCGGGGCGTCCATATCGGCGAAGAAGGTGCGGGAATCGAAGTCGAAATCCCGCTCCATGGCCGTGCCCTCCCCGGCCACCGCCGTCATGGACAGGCCAAAGCGGGAGCTGGTGTAGGAGCCGGTGAAGCCGTGGCTCGTCGCCAGCACCATGCCGCCCAGCCGCCAGGAGGCACTCGCCCCGCCGGACCGGCTGACACCGGCAACAGACAGGCCGGCCTCTTCTGCGGCCAGCGCCATCTCTTTCAGTTCACCGGCAGACGGCTGATGCGTATCCAGCAGTTCCAGTTCCGGCAGTGTTTTCAGCAGGCGCTCTTCCTCCGCAAGACCGGCATAGGGATCTTCCGGCGCCACACGGGCCATGGCCACGGCACGGGCAGCAAGGCCATCAAGATCCTGCAGAGTGTTGGCCGAGACGGAGGCGGTGCGCTTGCCCACAAAGACGCGCAAGGTGACATCATCGCCCTCGGCGCGTTCGGTTTCCTCGACCTTGCCTTCCCGCACCTCGACGCCCAGGGAAACACCCGTGATGGCCACCGCATCGCAGGCATCGGCGCCCGCACGGCGCGCAGCCTCCACAAGGCGCGCTGCCCGCTCTTCCAGTACCCGCTTGTCGACGAGATCGCTCATGGCTGGTCTTTTCTCCTTGTCATGCCCCTGTTTAAGGCGCCAGCGGACAAGCGGCAAGACCGGGCTTTCCGCGCGGGCTGCATAAGCAAAGTAAGTTTTTCCTTAAGTAACTGGTTAGTCTTTGATAACCCTGAATCAGATCATCTTTTCTTAACCACGCCTGTTAAGGCAATGCCCACCTGCTGTTGCGTAGGTTGTTGTCATTCACGAGGCCCACCTCAAAAACAAGGGCCCGATGGAGAGGCAATTGGGACGTCAGACAGCTATCGACGGAGCATTGGAGGCCGGGGCGGGCCGCGCAGAGCGGCTCGACCCGGCAACCCTTCCGGTCAGATTCGACACCACCATGAGCGCGCCGCCTGCTGCTGGCAGCGCCCGCGTCGACGCCAGGGTTTATCTGGACCGGGACACGGCCATCATCAAGCGCCCGCTCGCCGGGCTGCCGCTGACGCTGGTGGTTCCGCTCAATGTCTTTCAAGGCATTGCGGTGGAGATCCGCCCCGGCAGCATCCCCGGCATCCTGGTCGCACGGCTCTTCCTGCGCCATCCGGATCCTGCCCTCTGCCTCACCCTGCGTGAGGCCGATAACGCAGAGGATCTGGCCGAAGACTGGGCAGGCTGGGCCGAGGCGCTGAACCTGCCGCTCCAGATCATGGAACCTGACGGCAGTGTCACGACCATTCAGGACGCCGCACAACCGCATTTCGCCGTCAGGCCCTGCCTGCGGCGCAAGGTCTACGCGCTAACAGGCCACCGTCCCCGCTTCCTGAACCGCCGCAAAACGGGCCGCAGCCTGGCCTTGCAGCCGGTCCACCGTGGCGAGCGCGAGATAATCGCCCGGCACTGAATGCCTCAGGAGGCATTCCACGCACGGACTGACAGGCGGCCTTGAGCCGCCTCTTCTCTTTTTAGTATCCATTTGAAGAATATAGTATTTACTCTGGGATTGGCGCGATTTTTTTATCTTCTACGGGTTTTACCTAACGGATATTTTATCATTTTCTGCGCTAAATCTGTCACCTTCCCGGCAGGAACGACGTTACATGCAACTTGATGTAGTTACGCTTTCGACTGCAGTCTCGCTCATGCTTCTTATGGGTGCCGGCATGCTGATGCTCGTGTTCCGGTTCTCCATCAGAAGGCCAAGCGCTCACGCAAATAGCGTTCGTTTCTGGTCTGTTGCACTCGGACTCATGGGAGTTGGAATTTTCCTCATCAGCTTGCGCGGACATATTCCTGACTTTCCAAGTATTGCAATCGGCAATGGCATCGTCTTGCTGGCAATGAGTTTACGCCTCAGGGCAATCAAGATGTTCTGGAACCAGCATGAAAGCTGGATGGTAACGGCGGCACCCGCAACACTGTGGATGTCGCTGTGTCTTGTGCCGGTCTTCTATGACAACTTCCTGCCGCGCGTTATTCTGGTCAACGCCTTAATCATTTTGCTACTGGCCGTTTCGATTCAAGTCACCCGCAGGTGCAATCATGACCGTCTGAAGTCAGCGAAATGGCTCCGCGACAGCATGATCTTCGAGGTGATGTCAAAGATAGCAATGGTGATCAGTTTCTCGCTGACAGGGCTGGCGAGCTTTGAAGCGGCAACAAAGTCAAATCTGACTGCCATCTACCTGCTCACCCTCATTATCTCCACGCTCGCAACGATCATCTCTGCCTTTGCGATGATCATTGAACGGGAGGAAAGACTGCTGCGGGAACAGGCCCTGCGTGATCCGCTGACCGAACTTTCCAACCGCCGCGCCTTTTTCGATGATGCGGGCCGCTGGCTGGAAAAGCATGCATTCGCCGACAAGCCATTTGCCGTTGCCCTGTTCGATCTGGACCATTTCAAGCAGGTGAATGACATGCACGGGCATGCTGCCGGTGACGAGATGCTGACCATTTTTGCCGATGTTCTGCGCGAAAACACCCGCAAGGGCGACTTTGTGGCCCGGCTTGGCGGCGAGGAGTTTGCGGCCTTCCTGCCAGACACGGATATACGCACACTTGAGGCGGTCGCGGACCGGCTGCGCACTGACTTTGCCGAGAGGGCCCTGCGGAAGTCTGGCGGTCTCATGACTGTCACCGTCAGTGCAGGTATCGCTGCTGGCCGAAGTGGTGCCAATGGTCTGGAGCAGACGCTCGCCACCGCCGACCGTGGTCTTTACTCAGCCAAACGGGCGGGCAGAAACCGTGTCCGCGACGGACATGACAAAGCCGTAACGAGCCAGCATGACGAGATGGACACGGCCGGTTGCGTTATTCAGGTTCTGCACATGCCCGCAGCATCTGCCGTCCAATGAGCCGTTACAGACGGTTGACCAGCGCTTCCAGGCAGAACCCGGCGAAGACAATCCAGCCATAGCGGTCGTTGGAGCGGAAGAGCTTCAGGCACTGATCGCCATCATCGATATCGAGCACCACGATCTGCCAGAACAGATGCAGTGCGCCCAGCGCAATCCCGGCAAAGGCAAATGGCCCTGCATCCGCGAAGGCCGCGGCAAGGGCGAACAGCACCGTTGCGCCGGAATAAAGGACCACCAGCGCCGCTTTCGTCCAGGATCCGAACAGTCTCGCGGTAGAGCGGACGCCAACCAGCGCATCGTCTTCCTTGTCCTGATGGGCGTAGATCGTGTCATAGCCGATCGTCCAGAGAATGCCGCCGGCATAGAGCAGAAATGGCGCCGCATCGAGCTTGCCGAACAGCGCTGCCCAGCCCATCAGCGCGCCCCAGGAGAAGGCAAAGCCAAGGAACAGCTGCGGCCAGTTGGTGAAGCGCTTCATGAAGGGGTAGATGGCCACGACAAGCAGAGAGGCGAGGCCGAGCAGGATCGTGAACAGGTTGAACTGGATCAGCACCAGCCCGCCTGCCAGTGCCTGCAGCACCATGAAAAGCTTGGCCTGGGAGCGGGTCACCTGCCCGGCGGGGATCGGCCGCGAGCGGGTGCGTTCCACCTGCGCGTCGATTTTCTCGTCCACCAGGTCGTTGTAAGTGCAGCCCGCACCGCGCATAGCCACCGCACCGATAAGAAACAGAAGCAGATGCCAGGGATTGGGATAGGCATTTCCGGCCGCGAAAGCTGCCAGCGCGGATGACCACAGGCATGGCCACAGCAGCAGCTGCCAGCCAATGGGCCGCTCCCAGCGCGCAAGGCGCGCATAAGGCCGGGCCCAGGCGGGCAGTTTGGTGTCGACCCAGTGACGCTTTACAGCATCGGAAACCGGGCCCGTGTCGCGGGTGCCGAAAATCTTGAGACTCATGTCCCTTCGTTACCACGAGCCTGCCGCCTCTGGCGAGCCCCGCAGAAGCGCGTCACATCAGCACCCGGTGAACCCCTGACGCATGGAGTGCTGGCCGCCCTCCTTGGGGGCAAGAGCGATTTCAAGTTATGATGCGTCAGAGCCCCGGTGCGTCTACATGGCGCACCGGATGCCCCGCACCGCCCCATGGCCCCTGCGCTGCAGCCACATGCGCACAGATGAGGGCGAACAGGTCATCAAAGCCGATCCTGATGCCGGTGGGCGCAATCGCCAGACCATCGGCACCAAGCTTTGCATTGGCGGAGCGCGTCATGCGGGGAATCCATCCAAGGCCAAGGGTTTTCTCGAACTCCGGATCGACATTGAGAATGATGAACTTCTGGCCACTGGAGGACCACACGAACACCTCTCGTACCTCGCTCCAGGGGATCATCTCGCGGGCGATGCGCAGGTCCAGGATTCCTGCGGGCGAAATGGTGACCATGACACCGCTGCTGATGATCAGCCGGTAGACGGCGATGCAGGTGCATGCCCCAAAGAACAGCATGCCGGGGATGCCGAAGATCAGGCCGGGGCCAAAGACGGCGGGCAGGAAGGTTATGGCAGCGCTCAGGCCCGTCATGACAATGCCCGCGAGCAGCAGGCCTATGAGCTTCAGCGGGGAACCCTTGATCTCGAGTGTCTGGCTGGTGTCAATCTGCATGGCGGTCCTGCGGAAATCCGTGAGTGGCAATAATGACAGGGATAGGCTCCGGCTTGGGCGAACTCAAGGCGGAACGGACGCTTCGCAGAAAAGGATCCGGGCAGAAGGACCCGCCAGTCACGGCCCCAGATCGTCTTCCTCGCCAATCTCCCGCTCGTAGATGGTGAGCGCGCTGCGGCCGAAGCCTTCGGACAGGATCAACCCGGCTGCCGCGGAGTTCTGCGGGGCAGCAGCCTGGAAGTGCCGGACGCCGAAATCCGCAAGATCGGCACAGGCTGCACGCAGCAGGCGGCGGCCCAGCCCGCGCCCGCGGGCTTCCGGGGCGATGTAGAACTCTCCGAAAAGCGCCAGACGGCCGCCCATCTCCACCGAATGGCGAAAGAACGCCACAGCATAGCCAGCAGGCTGATCCCGGAAATTGGCGAGCCACGCCCGGCCCAGATTTGCATCCACCATGAGCATGCGCAGCGCGCTTTCTTGCGCCCGTGTCATCGGCAGCCCCGTCTCACCGCGCATACGGCCCGCGAGTTCGACAATACGCGGCGCCGTGACAGCCGTTCCAAGCATCAGCGAAAAACCGCCGGGCCGCATCATCGGGCGCTCTCCGGCGTCTCAGCGGATTGCCGCCCCCGGCCTGCCGTGCTAATGCGCGCCGCAACTCTGGAAGGCCCAGCGGCGATGCCGCGCAGACGTGAGAGCTTGCCCATGAATATTCTCCTCATCGGTTCCGGTGGCCGTGAACACGCCCTCGCCTATGCCATTGCCAAGTCGCCTCTCACCTCCCGGCTCTACGCTGCACCGGGTAACGCCGGTGTTGCGCAAGAGGCCGAACTCGTTGCTCTGGACGTTGCAGACCACGCTGCCGTGATTGCCTTCTGCAAGGAAAAGGCGATCGATTTCGTCGTCGTCGGCCCGGAAGGCCCGCTGGTGGAAGGCATCGTCGATGATCTGGCGGCGGCCGGCATCAAGGCCTTCGGCCCGTCGAAAGCCGCTGCCCAGCTGGAAGGCTCCAAGGGCTTCACCAAGGACCTGTGCGCCGAAGCCAGTATTCCGACGGCAGCCTATGGCCGCTTTGCGGACAAGGAAAAGGCGCTGGCCTATCTGCGCCAGCAGGGCGCTCCGATTGTCGTGAAGGCTGATGGCCTTGCCGCCGGAAAGGGCGTGGTCGTGGCCATGACGCTGGCCGAGGCCGAAGCAGCAGTGAACGCCTGTTTCGACGGCAGCTTCGGCGCAGCCGGGGCGGAAGTCGTGATCGAGGAATTTCTCACTGGCGAAGAGGCCAGCTTCTTCGTTCTGTCCGATGGCAAGACAGCTCTGCCTCTCGTGGCTGCACAGGATCACAAGCGCGCCTTTGACGGCGACGAAGGTCCCAACACCGGCGGCATGGGCGCCTACACGCCCGCTCCAGTCGCCAGCGATGCCGTCATCGCCCGTACCATGGAGGAGATCATCCTCCCGACCATCGAAACGCTGGCAAAGCGCGGCACCCCGTTCAAGGGTGTGCTTTTCGCTGGCCTGATGATTGGCGAGAGCGGCCCGAAGCTGATCGAATACAACACGCGCTTTGGCGACCCGGAGTGCCAGGTCATCACCCTGCGCCTCAAGGAAGACCTTCTGCCGCTGCTGATTGCCACCGCTGAGGGAACGCTGGACCAGCACACCGCAACCTGGAGCGATGACGTGGCGCTCACCGTCGTCATGGCTGCGAAGGGCTATCCGGGGGCTTACGAGAAGAACACCGAAATCAAGGGTCTCGAAGCTGCTGGAAAGGTTGAGGGCGTCAAGATCTTCCACGCCGGCACCAAGGCTGATGGCGGGCGCATTCTGGCCACCGGCGGGCGCGTGCTCAATGTCACCGCCACCGGCAAGACCGTCGCCGAAGCCCGCGAGCGGGCCTACAAGGCCGTGGACCTGATCGACTGGCCAGAAGGCTTCTGCCGCCGCGACATCGCCTGGCGCGCCCTCTGAGAGCACATAGCACAGCAACAGACTGAAGAAGCCCGGCATGGCATCCGCTGCGCCGGGCTTCCGCTTTCGAGATACCAGCTCCACCCTTGCGTCTGGAAATCCCTCCGGCCATGCTGACAGCAACAGATGGAGGAGCAGGGTGATGTCAGCAGCAGAAGCGGATCTCTTTCCAGGATTTGATGCCAGAATGATTGAGGCTGGCGATGTCCGCCTGTTCTGCCGCCTCGGCGGTTCAGGGCCAGCCTTGCTGCTGCTTCACGGGTTTCCGCAAAGCCATGTGATGTGGCACCGGATCGCGCCGGAGCTTGCACGGCACTTCACGCTTGTGATCCCCGACCTGCGCGGCTACGGCGCCAGCGATGCGCCCGAAGCCGATGCCAGCCTCTATTCCAAGCGGCAGATGGCGCAAGACGTGCTGCACGTGATGCGCAGCCTTGGCCACGAGCGCTTCATGGTTTGTGGCCACGACCGGGGTGCCCGCGTTACCTACCGGCTGGCGCTGGACCATCCGGAAGCCGTCAACCGCGCGGCCGTGCTGGATATTCTGCCCACGCATGACTACTGGGCCGGCATGGACCGGCAATTCGCGCTCAAGGTCTACCACTGGGCCTTTCTTGCCCAGCCAGCTCCCCTGCCCGAAACGCTGATCGGCGGCAGCCCGGATTATTACATTGACCACACCATTGCCAGCTGGACTGCCAGCAAAACCCTTGCGGCCTTTGATCCGGTGGCACTGGACTGCTACCGCCTTGCCTTCCGCCAGCCCGCCCGCATCCACGCCATGTGCCAGGACTACCGGGCAGGCGCCACAACAGATTTCGAGCATGATGGTGCTGATATAGCCGCAGGACGCCAGATCACCTGCCCGCTGCTGGTCCTGTGGGGCACGTCAGGCATTGCACCGGGTGCTGGCACGCCGCTTGATGTGTGGCGCCGCTGGGCACCGCAGGCGGAAGGCGAAGGCGTGACGGCCGGGCATTTTCTCGCCGAAGAGAACCCGGATGGAACGCTGGCGGCTGTTCTGCCGTTTCTGCATAAGGAATGAACGGCGGACCGCCCTGTCATCTTCCTGCCGGATAAATCACGCAAGACAGGCGCAACCCTGATACAGGACTATCTTTCCGCGCAGATTCTAGAAGCGAGTTTCAAGATGACTTACCCCCGGATCGGCCTTGCCCTAGGCGGCGGCGGAGCGCGCGGCATGTCCCATATTCCGGTGTTTCAGGCCTTTGACGATCTGGGCGTGAAGCCCTGCCACATCACCGGCTCGTCCATTGGTGCGCTGCTGGGGGCTGGCTATGCAGCAGGCCTGTCTGGCCAGGAGCTGCATGACTATGCGCTCGAAACCTTCCGCCACCGCAATGCACTGATTGCCCGTCTGTGGCAGTTGCGGCCCAAACGCTTCACCGACATGTTCGCTGGCGGCATTGCCCAGTTCGACCCGCTGAAGGTGGTCAATCTATTTGCCGCAGATCTGATCCCGGATCATTTCGAGGATCTCAAGATCCCGCTGACGGTGCTGGCCACTGATTTCTACGGCTGCAGCGAGATTGACATCACCACAGGTCCGCTGCGCCCTGCCATCGCCGCCTCCATTGCCATTCCAGCGGTGTTCCGGGCGGTCGAGATGGGTGGCAAGGTGCTGATTGACGGCGGGATCGCCAATCCCCTGCCCTTTGACATTTTGCCCGCCGATTGTGCAATCACGGTTGCTGTCGATGTGGTGGGCGTGCCCGTACCCCGCAAAACCCACCGGAATGCTCCGGCCACGCTCGATGCGCTGTTCGGCTCGTCCCAAATCCTGATGCGTACAATTACTGCAGAAAAGCTCAAGCAAAAGCGGCCGGATATACTTGTGCGGCCAGCCGTCGACGACATCCGCGTTCTCGACTTTATGAAGACCCGGATGGTGCTCGAATCCGCAGCGCCGCTACGTGAGTTTGTAAAAGCCCAGCTTTCAAAGCTGCTCGAAAAAGCGGCGTAAACCTCAAAAATTCGCGGTTTCCGTGTATTCATCCGGCTTTATGATATCTTTTCATGCCATTATTTGACGCTCAATGCCAAATTAACCATTGTTTAATATGCGCGATTGAGAATTTCTCCTATATCCAGAAGGAGAAACCGCATGACCCGCGTTGCATCCCGGTCCTTGGATGAGGACACCTGCCCGGTCTCGGAAGAGACCTTCCAGCACCTTATGCACCTGAACGCAGCCTCGGCCGCAAGTGCCGCCGGGGATCTTCCGGAAGAGCAGAAAGCCCGGCTTGCCGTGTTCTGCTACCGCAAGGCGCATCTGCGGCCTATCGGGCTGATGATCGCAGCAGGCTGCAGCCTGCGCGCGCTGCTCGACGAAGCCGGTCATGCCGGTGAAATTCTTTACCGCCAGTCCCGCGAGATGCAGGCCAGCCTGCCCTGCGACAAGTTCCAGCCTCAGCGCGGCGCAAGGCCGCCGGTAACTCTCTACGCAATCAAGGGGTAAGGTCTTTCCTCCCGCCTGCCCCCGCCTCGCGCCGCTCCGTCTTCCCCCAGCCAAGACACCCGGAGCGGCGCTTTTTCTTTGCCCGCCTTCCCGTCTCTGACGCAAAAGTGAGCTTGCCTGAATGAGGAACTGGCCTACGCTCTTTCTAGCGCTGCATCAGGACGGGGTGTGCCATGGTCAGGGAAAGTTCCGCAAACCACCGCAGATCTGCAGATCTCAGGCAAGCAGCCAGGCAGCTTCATGCCGCATGGCGGCAGCTCCGCTCCTGCCTGTGGTGCGCCGCCCCGCTTCTGGCAGGCCTCAGCCTTGCTACCCCAGCCGCAGCAACCTGCCAGTTGATTGCCTCTGGCCCGCAGGCGCCTCAGACCAGCGGCTGGGTGCTGCCTTCCGGTATCAGGGTCGCCAGCGCGTCGCCGGACCTTTCACTGCAGCTCGCGCAGGCGGCCTCCCTGGCTCAGGATGAAGTGGGCCTGCGCTACATCGGCCATTCGACTTTTGAAATCACCAGCCCCAAGGGCGTGCGCGTCGCAACGGACTATAACGACCGGGAAAAACCGGCGCTGCCGCCGCGCGTTGCGACCATGAACAACGCCCATTCCACCCACTTCACCCTCAACCCGGACCCGTCCATCGAGCATGTGCTGACAGGCTGGAACCCGGAGGGTGGCCCCATCCATCACGATCTCCGCGTCGAAGACGTGCGCATCCGCAACCTGCCGACCAATGCCCGTGGCTGGGATGGCGAAACGCGCGCCTTCGGCAATTCAATCTTCATCTTCGAGCTGGCGGACCTGTGCATCGCCCATCTCGGCCATTTGCATCACCAGCTGACGCCGGATGATCTGGCCACGCTCGGCCGGATCGATGTGGTGCTGGCACCGGTGGACAATGCCGCCACCCTTCGCCTCGACAGTCTGATGGCGGTTCTGGAAGGCATCAAGCCCACCGTGGTTGTGCCCATGCACTTTCACTTCACCGGCGCGCTGGAGCGCTTCCTTGCGCGCGCCGCAGGCGACGGCTGGGCGGTGACTCCCTACCCTACATCTGCCGCCATCCTCTCCCGCAAAATGCTGCCGGAGCAGCGCACTGTGGTGGTGATGATGCCGGGCGGCGGGTAGTCCCCCTTAATCCTCCCGGCGGCTGCGGAAGAAGCCCTTCAGCAGTTGCGCGGCCTCGGCTTCGGCAAAGCCCGAATAAACCTCAGGCGCGTGATGGCAGGTGGGGCTGGCGTAGAAGCGCACACCATGATCCACGGCGCCGCCCTTCTCATCCCCCGCCCCGTAGTAGAGCCTGCGGATACGGGCAAAGGAAATGGCGCCTGCACACATCGGGCACGGCTCCAGCGTGACATAGAGGTCGCATTCCGGCAGCCGCTGGGAGGCGAGCGCCTCGCAGGCCATGCGGATCACCAGCACCTCGGCATGGGCCGTGGGATCATTGAGTTCCAGTGTGCGGTTGCCCGCCCTTGCCAGAACCTCGCCCTGACGCACCAGCACGGCCCCCACCGGCACTTCACCGCGCGAGGCGGCCATACGCGCCTCTTCCAGCGCCATATCCATGAAGGACCGGGCGGGGGCGTTGCGCTCTGTTGCGTCAGGTGGCTTCATGTCCGGTTACGCTGCTATCTGCCTGTCTTTCTGGTGCTTTTAGAGCAAAGCAAGCCGCACGTCAGCCGCTCCCTGACATGCGGCGTTTGCCAAGAGCTGCGAATTTTGTGAGCCAGCCGCATTTGCTTGATTCCTAAACCGTGCAAGCTCTGCTATGAGGCGGCCATGACCGGCAATAAAACTCCTTCCCGGCCCCGCGGCAATCGCCCCGGCGGCCCGTCGCGCCGTAACGATGGCGCAGGCTCTTCCTCTTCCGGACGCGGCGATAACCGCGCGCCCGGCAAAGGCTTTTCTGGCCCCCGCTCTTCCGGCCCCCGCTTTGGCGGCAAGTCCGGCCCGCAGGGCGACCGTCAAGGTAACCGTCAGGACCGCGAAGGCGGCTTCGGCGAGCGCGGCTATGGCCCGCGCGGCGGCCAGCGCAATGAACGCAATGAAGGCGCGCCCCGTGGTGGCGACCGCCCGCAGCGCGATGGCTGGGCTCCCCGTGGCGGCGACCGTCCGCAGCAGCGCGATGGCTGGGCACCCCGTGGCGGTGACCGCCCGCAGCAGCGTGACGGATGGGCACCCCGTGGCGGCGACCGTCCCTACCGTGATGACCGCCCGATGCGCAACGACCGGCCCAGGCGCGCAGACAGCAAGCCTGCGCCCAAGCGCCAGGCGGCTCCCAAGCCGCAGGCCGTGCGCGTTGCGCCTGAAGTGTCGTCCCATGACGGCGAGCGTATCGCCAAGGTGATGGCCCGCGCCGGGCTGTGCTCGCGCCGCGATGCGGAAGTGTGGATCACGAACGGCCGCGTGAGCGTCAACGGCACCGTGCTGACCACTCCGGCGATCACCGTGACGGAAGACGATGTCATTCTGGTGGATGGCGAGCCGCTGCCGCAGAAGGAGCGCACCCGCCTGTGGCTCTATCACAAGCCGCGCGGCCTGGTGACGACCAACTTCGACCCGGAAGGCCGTCCGACTGTCTTTGAGAAACTGCCCGAGGACCTGCCGCGCGTGGTGTCCGTTGGCCGCCTCGACATCAACACCGAAGGCCTGCTGCTGCTGACCAATGACGGCGGCCTTGCCCGGGTGCTGGAACTGCCCGCCACCGGCTGGCTGCGCCGCTACCGCGTGCGTGCCTTCGGCGAGATCACCCAGGATCAGCTGAACGCGCTGGCCGATGGCGTTGCCATTGACGGGGTGCTTTACGGCGGCATCGAAGCGGTTCTGGACAAGACGCAGGGCGACAACGTCTGGCTGACGCTGGGCCTGCGCGAAGGCAAGAACCGCGAAGTCAAGCGCGTGCTGGAGCATCTGGGCCTGTCCGTGAACCGGCTCATCCGCCTGTCCTTTGGCCCGTTCCAGCTTCTCGACCTGCCCGAGGGCGAGGCCCGCGAGATCAAGGGCCGCGTGCTGCGCGACCAGTTGGGCGACAAGCTGGCGGAAGCCGCAGGGGCTGATTTCGAGGCTCCGGTTCTGACCCAGGCCGCACCCAAGGACGAGCCGAAGAAGAAGAAGCCGCAGCAGCAGGGTCCGAAGACCCGCGGCGAGTGGATGACGGCCCGTGATGGCGCAGCCGCAGTGAACCGCCCCAAGGGCCCGCGCAAGCCGCGCGCCGAGGGCGGCGAGCGCAGCTTTGGCGCCAGAGACGGAAGCCGTGAGGGTGGCCGCGAAGGTGGAAAGCGTGAAGGCGGCGACAGCCAGCGTCCGCAGAAGGTCTCCCCGCGCAGCCGCTTCCGCCTGACGCGTGAGCCTTCTGTCCGCAAGGCAGAAGACGAGCGGCCGCAGCGCACCGCCCGCCCCCGCCGCATCTGGGGAGCAGAGGGCCTCGTTGAGGACAAGCAGCAGGAACAGCGCACCGGCCGTGACCGCAAGCCCGCCTTCCGTGACCCGGATGACCGGCCGATCCGTCCGCGCGAGCGTTCCGAGCGGCCTGACCGCCCGGAGCGGAGCGAGCGCCCCGAAGGTGGCAATCGTTTCGAGCGCCCCGCAGGCGGCATCCGTTTCGAACGCAATGACCGGCCTGACCGTGGCCCGCGTGACGATCGTGGCCCCCGTCAGGATCGCGGCAACCGGCCCGTACGCAGCGGCCCCGGCGGGCCGAAGCGCGGCGGCGGCGGCGGCTTCAAGCCCCGTTCGCGCGGCTAAGAGGACCGGTGATGCGCATCGTTGCTGGACGGTTCAAGGGCGCAAGCCTTGCCACGCCGAAGTCGGACGCCACGCGCCCGACTTCCGACCGGCTGCGCGAGACCATCTTCAACATCCTGCTGCATGGCGTTGGCGCGGATCTTGAGGGTGCACGGGTGCTGGATCTGTTTGCCGGCACCGGCGCCCTCGGCTTCGAAGCCATCAGCCGTGGCGCAAAACACGCCACCTTCGTTGAGGAAGGCGCGGATGCGCGCGGCGTGATACGCCGCAACATGGAAGCCTTCGGGCTCAACGGCGCTGCCAAGATCCTGCGCCGGGATGCAACGAAACTGGGTGCTGCCGGCACAATCGAGCCGTTTGATCTGCTCTTTGCAGATCCGCCCTATGACAAGGGCCTTGGTGAACTGGCGCTGGCCTCTGCCCGCGAAGGCGGCTGGCTGGCAGATGGTGCGATCTGCATTCTGGAAGAGCGGGCCAGCAACACGGTCACGCTTCCGGCTGGCTTCGAGCTTCTCGACCAGCGCACAAGCGGCGACAGTCAGGTTCTCTTCGCGCGCTGCCACCTTGGCTGACCCAACGCAAGACCCAGAATCTCAGACCGGCGTGCCGTTATCTTTCGTTCTTGGCCGGGTGCGCCGGAGGATACGGCCCAACCGCTGAGGCGCCCTGTTCTCAAGCTTGAGAAAAAGGCTATTCAGCCTCTCGAACCGGCGGCGCAAGCGCCGCAGCAAGCGCACTGCCCAAGGGCTTGCTGCCAGGATCATGACCAGACCAACAGCCAGAAGCGGCACGCCGGTTGGCAATGGCAGAGGCAGCGTTACGAGGCCTGCAAGCAGGACAGGAAGCGCAGCCAGCCAGACGATGCTTTTCATTTGAACCTGAGATCTCCGCACCAGGCAGATGGCATGCGCGTAAGATCGAGCGCAGCTTTCCGGCCCGCCTGCATGCCATGCAAGCAAGACAGATGCATGACGCACCTCCAGCAGCCGCAAGCTCGGCTGGCCTATTTTCTGCCGAACAGCTTCTCGATGTCGGAGAGCTTCAGTTCGATCCACGTAGGACGGCCATGGTTGCACTGGCCTGAAAGCGGCGTTGCCTCCATTTCGCGCAAGAGCGCGTCCATCTCCTCCGGGCGCATACGGCGGCCAGCGCGGATGGAGCCATGGCAGGCCATCGTCGCCGCCACATGATCAAGCTTTTCCTTCAGGCCTGAAGCCGTTTCCCATTCGGTCAGTTCATCCGCCAGATCCTGCACCAGGGCGCGGATGTTGAGCGCCTTCAGCATGGCCGGCGTTTCCCGCACCGCGATGGCGCCGGGGCCGAAGGGCTCCAGCACCAGACCGGCAGCCTCCAGCTCTTCGGCATGTTCGGCCAGCCGGTGCACGTCTTCCTCCGGCAGTTCGACGATTTCCGGGATCAGCAGCATCTGGCGCGGCACGTCACGGGCCGCGAGCATCTCCTTCAACCGTTCATAGACCAGCCGTTCATGTGCGGCATGCTGATCAACGATGACAACGCCGTCCATGGTCTGGGAGATGATGTAGGTCTCGTGCACCTGTGCCCGCGCTGCACCCAGCGGGCGTTGCATGTTCTCCTGGCCCGCCGGTTCGCTATGCGCCCGAGCATCCGCAGAAGGCAGAACGATATCCGCCAGCGCGGCCTGTGCAGCCTCGGCAAAGCCCTGCGCTCCGGCCGGAGCCGCATCATCCTCCGAGGGCCGGTAGGCGGAACTGCGCCAGTCCCAGCCGCCTTGCGGCTGGGCAGGCCTTGCTGCGGGACGCCAGCCGCCGCCATAGCTGCCCTGATAGGCGGCCGGGCGCTGCGGGTCACCACCAGCCGGCTCACCCATTCCCGGTGCCATGCCGGTCCGCAGCGCTTCCATGGCAGCTGCTGCGTTGGAGGTGGAAGAGCGGTGCCCCGCCATGACCAGCGATTGCTTGATGGCCCCGACAAGCAGCCCGCGCACGAGCTGGCCATCACGGAAGCGCACGTCGGCTTTGGCCGGATGCACATTCACATCCACCAGAGCCGGGTCCAGATCGATATAAAGCACCACGACCGGATGCCGGTCCCGGGCCAGCACATCCGCATAGGCGCCGCGCAGGCCCGACAGCAGCAGCTTGTCGCGCACCGGGCGGCCGTTGACATAGAAGAACTGCTGCTGTGCCGTGCCCTTGTTGTAGGTGGGAAGACCGGCAAAACCGGTCAGGCGCACGCCCTCCCGCTCTGCAGTGATCTCCATGGCATTGTCGAGAAACTCCTTGCCCAGAACCTGTGCCAGCCGCGCCATGCGCGGATCCTCGCCGCGCGCGGCGGGCCAGCTTTGCGCGGTCCGGTCCGAGCCGGACAGCTGGAAGCCAACCTCCGGATAGGCCAGCGCGATACGGCGGACCACATCGGTCACGGCGGCGGCCTCCGCCTTGTCGGTCTTGAGAAATTTCAGGCGGGCAGGCGTGGCGAAAAAGAGATCGCGCACTTCCACCTGAGTGCCCTTGTGCCGGGCTGCCGGATGCACATCGCTCTCCGTTCCGCCTTCAACCTCAATCCGCCAGGCATGCGGCTCGCTGGCATGACGGGTGGTGATGCCCAGCCTTGCGATGGAGCCGATGGAGGGCAGCGCCTCGCCCCGGAACCCCAGCGTGCGGATGTCGAACAGGTCTTCCTCATGCAGTTTCGACGTACAATGGCGGCGCACGGCCAGCGCCAGATCGGCAGCCGTCATGCCAAGGCCATCGTCAGACACGCGCATCAGCGTCTTGCCGCCTGCGGCCGTCACGATGTCGATGCTGGAGGCGCCTGCATCAACTGCGTTCTCCACAAGCTCCTTGATCACACTGGCGGGCCGTTCGATCACCTCGCCTGCCGCGATGCGGTTGATCACCGCCTCGCCCAGTTGTCTGACTGCCATCTGCCTGTCCTGCCGCACCTTTCGAAAGGCGCGTGTTTCATGGGCGGCACAGCGCCCCGCATCATGCCCGGTTTCTCACGCGCGCGGCTTCGTATATTGTCCGCCAGCCTGCGCGGGACAACCTCCCGATTCCCGCCAACGTTACCAGATCAGCCCGGAAGAGGCCTCCATGAACGCAACAGCCCCCCTGCTCATCCCCGGCCTTGGCGCGATTGCGCCTGATTACAGGGGCATTCTCAGCGATGTCTGGGGCGTACTGCACAATGGTGTAGCCGCGTTTCCTGCCGCTCATGAGGCGCTGACCCGCTTCCGCCAGGAACAGCGTGGCACGGTGGTGCTCATCACCAATGCGCCCCGCCCCTCAGAGCCGATCCATGAGCAGCTGGCGCAGCTTGGCGTGCCGCGCCATGCCTATGATGACATCGTCACCTCGGGTGATGTGACGCGCCACATTCTGGCCAGCAGCAGCGAGCGCAAGTGCTTCCACATCGGGCCGGAGCGCGATCTCAGCCTCTATGACGGCACGGGCCTTGAAATCGTGAGCGAGGCAGATGCCAATCTGATCAGCTGCACCGGTCTTTTCGATGACGAGACCGAGACCCCGGACGATTACCGGGACCAGCTGCAGGCCCTCGCAGCGCGAGGCCTGCTGATGGTCTGCGCCAATCCGGATATCGTGGTGGAGCGCGGCGACAAGCTGATCTGGTGCGCCGGTGCCCTTGCCCGCCTCTATGAGGATCTGGGCGGCCGCGTCACGCAGCCCGGAAAACCGCACAAGCCGATCTATGATGCGGCGCTGGCCCGCCTGCAGCAGATCCAGGGCGCAGACTTCGACCGGTCAAAGGTGCTGGCCATCGGTGACGGCCTGCCGACGGATATTCGCGGCGCGGACGCGCAGAATCTGGATGTGCTCTTCATCACCGGCGGCATCCATGCGTCGGACTTCGGTCCGGTGGAAACGCCGGACGAAGCGCTGATCCGCAGACGCCTCGCGGAAGAGGGGTTCTCGGCCCGCGCCGCCCTGCCGCGCCTCAGCTGGTAAGCCTTTGAAACACAAAGGGCCGCAGCGTCACCGCTACGGCCCTTTTTGATTCGCAAAGCAATCAGGCTTCAGCCGAACAGCTTGTCGATGTCATCCTGAGAACCGCCACCATTCATCATGGCATCGACGTCATCCTGCGACACGCCTTCGCCAGCCATCTGGGGGCCGTGGAGAATCAGTTCGCGCTTGCGGCGCTCGGCTTCGGTTTCTTCTGCTGCCGGTTCCATCGTTTCCACGATGCGGAGCTTTTCAACGAAGGCGGAGACGCGCTGGTCGATGTAATTGAGGGTACCCACGACCTTGGAAATGCGCTGTCCGGTGATGTCCTGGAAGGCGCAGGCCTCAAAGATCTCGATCATCTTGTTGTTGACGAGTTCCTGATAGGCCAAGCCATCCGACGTGTCGGCGCCCATGATTTCCTCGGCAGCCGTCATGATCGTGTGCGTCGCCGATTCGGTCGCCTCGACGATTGCGTCGAGTTCGCGCCCGGCGTCGGGAATCTTCTGATGTTTCATGTCGTTGGCACGCAACGCGGTGATTTCTTCCTTCATCCGCGTGATTTCGCCAGCGATTGCCTTCAGTTCGCCCGTCACTGCCGGCTGAACCGCCAGCAGGAAGTCGTGCATGGAGCCGCTCATGACTTCGGCAAGCTGCATGACGTCATTCAGGCCAACTTCCCCGTCACGGCTTTTGTTTTTTTCCAAAAACTCGATGACGCGGACCACATTCTCTTTTGTCATTGTGGCCATTGTTCAGCCCTCCGTTTTGCATAGCCAGCAACGATCACCCGTTCTGCTGCCAAGAACGGGCCCAGCGTCCTGCGCCACATACCGGAGTGCCATCCGGGCAATGGCAGACGTGAGAAGATCGGCGGACCGGTCACTCAGGCGGACGCAGCTGCGAGAGGAGCAGCACAGTCCGCCGGGGTGAGCGAATTCTGTCAGTCTGCGAAGACTGCTTCGATCTTGCCCTTCAGCGTCTGCGCGTTGAACGGCTTCACAATGTAGTTGTTCACGCCGGCCTTCTTGGCGGCGATCACGTTTTCGGTCTTGGACTCAGCAGTCACCATGATGAACGGCGTCTTGGAGAGACTTGCGTCAGCACGAACCTGCTTGAGCAGCTCGTAACCGGTCATCGGTTCCATGTTCCAGTCGGAGATGACCAGGCCATACTTGCGCTGCTTCATCTTCTCCAGGGCTTCCGTACCATCGGCTGCATCGTCGATATCTTCAAAACCAAGCTGCTTCAGCAGGTTCCGGATAATCCGGATCATGGTCTTGTAATCATCGACCACCAGGACCGGCATCGAAAGGTCAAGGGCCATTGTCTACTCCATACTGTCAATTACAGGGCCCACCCTCTGGGCCGGAAATGACGAGATCTGACGTTCAGGAGGAAGACACGACTGTCGTGTTCCCACCTCCCCATACTTGGGCAATCTAAGCGGTTCCCCTGAAAAGACCGTTAATAGCGCAAGCCATTTTCTTCCCCCAAAGGCGTATTGTGCCCGAGCACTCTGCACCATAGCGTGCAAACCGGTATTAAAGGATACGTCTCTGGTATTGGGAGGCCAAAATGCTTGAGCTGCGTCAGCTTTGCTACGAGGACCTGAGCGAGGGCATGAGCGAGACTCTGACGAAGCACGTGAGCGCATCTGATATTGTCGGTTTTGCCGAGGTGTCCGGTGATCGCAATCCAATCCACTTGTCTGAGCATTTTGCTGCGCGCACGCCCTTCCGGACTCGCATCGCCCATGGGCTTTATACAGCGAGCCTTATCTCAGCCTTGCTTGGCACACGCCTTCCCGGCCCCGGCGCGATTTATCTTTCGCAGACCCTGAACTTCAAGGCACCTGTGCGGATCGGTGACAATGTGACGGTGGAGGTGAAGGTCGCCGAGCTTCTGCCCAAGGGCAACCGGGCCCGGCTGTCCTGCATCTGCCGGGTCGGAGAGACGGTGGTTCTGGAAGGCGAAGCCATGGTCAAGGTCCCGGCCCGGGGGACGGAACAGGACTTTCCTGGCCACCAGAGCTAGGGGGCAGACGGCGCGGACTGCGGCCAATGTGCGCTTGACGAAAGGCCATGAAAACGGCAGGGTCCGGCAAATCCCGGCGCGGGGCCGAAGCCTCGCATCGGGCAGCATGTTTCATGTCTGCTGCAGATCAGCTTGCAGTCCAGCCCGCAGGTTCTCACCTCTGATGACCGTCACCACCACGCCTTTCTCAGTTGTCGAGGATCTGGCCTCGTTACCGGCGCACCTCAAGGGTAGCGCCGTTGCCATTGGCAACTTTGATGGTGTGCACCGGGGCCACAGGGCAGTGCTGCAGGCTGCGATTGATGAGGCACACGGTCATGGACGGCCCGTCATTGCCATGACGTTCGAGCCGCATCCCCGTTCGGTCTTTGCCCCCCATGTGCCGCTCTTCCGCCTGACGCCTGCCCATGTGAAGGCAGAGGTCATGGAAGCGCTTGGCCTTGACGGACTGATCGTCCTGCCCTTCACCCGCGATTTTGCCAGCCTTGAGGCGGAGCAGTTCGTTGAGGAAATCCTGATCGGCGCCCTCGGCATCCGGCACGCGGTCACCGGCTATGATTTCCACTTCGGCAAGGGCCGGGCCGGCACGCCGGACTTCCTGCGTGCCTCCGGCGAAAAGCACGGCTTTGGCGTCACCATTGTTACCGCGGAGAATGACGAGAGCGGCGAGGTCATTTCCTCGTCTCGCATCCGTGCCGCACTGGCAGAAGGGGATCTGGCACTGGCCAATGGCCTGCTTGGCTACCGCTGGTTTGTTGAGGCCGGGGTGCGCCATGGCGAAAAGCGCGGCCGGGACCTTGGCTATCCCACCGCCAACCTGCGCCTTGCTGATGACTGCACGCTGAAGCACGGCATCTATGCGGTGCGGGTGGAAGTGGACGGCCAGCGCCATGATGGTGTTGCCAGCTTCGGCCGCCGCCCGACATTCGACAACGGCGCGCCGCTGCTGGAAGTCTTCCTGTTCGATTTCTCCGGCGACCTCTATGGCAAGACGCTGCGGGTGCGATTCGTTTCGTACCTGCGGCCGGAAGAGCGCTTTGACAGCATCGAGGCGCTGATTGCGCAGATGGACCAGGACAGCGCAGAGGCCCGCGCGGCCCTTGCCAGCATGCAGCCCCTGTCGGCCCTCGATCTGGCGCTTGGCGCCGTACCCCTGTCATGACAGGCGGGCACTCGCCTGCCAGCCGGATTTCAAGCAAGGCGGATATTCTGCAGGGTATCCTGCTGATGACCATTGCCATGATCGTCATCCCCGGCATGGACACGCTGGCAAAATATCTGTCGGCCACGGTCGCGCCACTGCTCATCGGCTTCGGGCGCTTCTTCTTCCAGGCGGTTTTTACCCTGCTCGGCGCATTGATCATGACCGGCGGCCTGCGCACGCTGAGACCTAAGCGCTGGGGCGTCAACATGCTGCGCGGCGTCTTCCTGGCCGGCGCCACCTTCGCTTTCTTCACCGCACTGAAGGTGATGCCGGTTGCCGATGCCATTGCCATCTTCTTCATTCAGCCGATGGTGCTGACCGCTCTTTCCGCGATCTTTTTGAAGGAGCAAGTCGGCCCGCGCCGCTGGGCCGCCGTGGTGGTGGGGCTGATCGGGGCGATCATGATCATCCGCCCGGGCTTTGATGCCTTTGGCGCGGCCGCGCTGCTGCCGATGGTCACCGCCTGCCTGTTTGCGCTTTACCTGCTGACAACCCGCATACTGGCGGGTGAGGACAGCATGCTGTCCATGCAGTTCACGACCTCGCTGGGAGGCGGCGTGACGCTGGCCATCGTCATTGCGGTTGGAGCTGTTCTTGGCGTGGAGACAACGGGCATTGTGGTGGCCATGCCCAACAGCATCGAAATGTCGCTGCTCTTTGCCATCGGCGCCATTTCCTTCGTCTCGCACGGGTTGATCGTGAAGGCTTTGGCGCTGGCGCCGGCATCGGTCATAGCCCCGTTCAACTATCTGGAAATCGTCAGCGCCACCTTGTTCGGCTTCCTGGTCTTCGGCGATTTCCCCGATCTGATGACCTGGGCCGGCATCGCGCTGATCGTCGCCAGCGGCATCTACATCGCCCACCGGGAGCGCATCCGCAAGGAAGGCTGACCCGGCGCGGCAAGGGCATGACGCCTGCATTTGCTGCTTTATTCAGAGGCTTTTGACTGGTACTAGAGCGGCCATGACAGTCATTCTTCCTGCCGGATGCCTTTCCGGCCCCGCGATGTCACGAATTAGCTGCCCGGCCTTCGGCTGACGCATTTGCGCGCCGAGGGACCGGGATCCCTTCGTGACGGGAAGCGGCATGGCCCGCTTCCCCTGACAGTTCGCAAGGCGCCCGCCTTGCTTCTCCTGATTTTGCGGATTGCATGCAATGACCGAAACGACTGCCCGTGACTATTCCACGACGCTGAACCTGCCCGAGACCGATTTCCCGATGCGCGCCGGCCTGCCGCAGAAGGAGCCGGAAATCATCGCCCGCTGGAAGGCGATGAACCTCTACAAGCGCCTGCGCACCGCCTCTGCCGGCCGCCGCAAGTTCCTGCTGCATGATGGCCCTCCCTATGCCAACGGCAACATCCATATCGGCCACGCGCTGAACAAGACGCTGAAGGACATCGTCACCCGCTCGATGCAGATGATGGGTTTCGACAGCAACTATGTTCCGGGCTGGGACTGCCACGGCCTGCCGATCGAGTGGAAGATCGAGGAAGAGAACTACCGCTCCAAGGGCAAGCAGAAGCCGGACCTGAAGAACTCCGCCGCGATGATCGCCTTCCGCCAGGAATGCCGCAGCTATGCGGAGCACTGGGTTGGCATCCAGCGCGAGGAATTCCGCCGCCTCGGCATCGAGGGCGACTGGGAAAACCCGTATCTGACCATGAATTTCGAGGCCGAAGCGGTGATCGCCGCCGAGCTGATGAAGTTCGCCACCTCCGGCCAGCTTTACCGCGGCTCCAAGCCGGTGATGTGGTCCGTTGTCGAGAACACCGCGCTGGCCGAAGCCGAGATCGAGTATCACGACTATCAGTCGGACATGATCTGGGTGAAGTTCCCGGTGATCGAGGCTGGCAGCCTTGACGAGGCTGCCGCCGAGGACCTGCTGGATGCCGCCGTCGTCATCTGGACGACCACCCCCTGGACCATCCCAGGCAACCGCGCCATCTCCTATTCCTCGGCCATCTCCTACGGTCTTTATGAGGTGACGCAGGAAGGCCTTGCGGATGACAACTGGGTGCAGAAGGGCGACAAGCTGATCCTTGCGGACAAGCTGGCTGCTGACGTTTTCAAGAACGCCCGCATCACCGATTTCACGCTTGTCCGGCCGGTCACCGCCGATGAGCTTGCGGCCATGACCTGCGCTCATCCCTACCGGGATCTGGAGCTTGGCGGCTATCAGTTCGATGTGCCGCTGCTCGATGGTGACCATGTGACCGATGATGCCGGTACGGGCTTTGTCCACACCGCGCCCAGCCACGGCGCCGACGACTTCGAGATCTGGATCGCCAAGCGCGCCGAACTGGAAGAGCGCGGCATCGAGACGGCCATCCCCTTCACCGTCGCTGATGACGGCTTCTACACCAAGGATGCGCCGGGCTTTGAGGGCCAGCAGGTCATCACCCACAAGGGTGAAAAGGGCACGGCCAACAAGGCCAACATCGAAAAGCTGAAGGAAGCGGGTGCGCTGATCGGCCTTGGCCGCCTCAAGCACCAGTATCCGCATTCCTGGCGCTCCAAGAAGCCGGTGATCTTCCGCAACACACCGCAGTGGTTCGTCTATATGGACCGCGCGCTGGATGGCCCGGGCGACACCCTGCGCAGCCGCGCGCTGAAGGCCATCGACGACACCCGCTTTGTGCCCGCAACCGGCCAGAACCGCCTGCGCTCCATGATCGCGGGCCGCCCGGACTGGGTGCTCTCGCGCCAGCGCGCCTGGGGCGTGCCGATCACCGTGTTCATCCACAAGGACACGGCGGAAGTGCTGAAGGACGAAGCCGTCAACGCCCGCATCTTCGAAGCCTTCAAGGCGGAAGGTGCGGATGTGTGGTTCGCAGAAGGCGCCAAGGAGCGGTTCCTGGGTGCTGACTACAAGGCCGATGAGTGGGTCAAGGTCGACGACATCCTTGATGTCTGGTTCGACAGCGGCTCCACCCATGCCTTCTGCCTGGAAAAGCGGCCTGATCTCAGCCCGAAGCGCAAGGTTGATGGCGGCGAGGACTACGTTCTCTATCTCGAGGGCTCGGACCAGCATCGCGGCTGGTTCCATTCCTCCCTGCTGGAAAGCTGCGGCACCCGTGGCCACGCACCTTATGACGCGGTGCTGACCCACGGCTTCACCATGGCCGAGGACGGGCGCAAGATGTCCAAGTCCCTGGGCAATCAGGTGTTCCCGCAGGACGTGATCAAGCAGTATGGCGCCGATATCCTGCGCCTGTGGGTGGCCTCCGGCGACTATGCCGAAGACCAGCGCATCGGGCCGGAGATCCTCAAGACCTCGGTGGACAGCTACCGCAAGCTGCGCAACACCCTGCGCTGGATGCTGGGCACCCTGGCCCATGCCACCGGCGAGGAAATCGCGCTCAAGGACATGCCGGAGCTGGAGCGGCTGATGCTGCACCGCCTCGCCGAGCTGGATGCTCTCGTGCGCAAGGGCTACGAGGACTTCGACTACAAGAAGGTGTTCCACCACCTCTTCACCTTCATGACGGTGGAACTGTCGGCCTTCTATTTCGACGTTCGCAAGGACACGCTCTACTGCGACCCGGCCTCCTCTGTGCGCCGCAAGGCTTCCCTGCAGGTGGTGGAGCAGCTGTTCACCTGCCTCGTCACCTGGATGGCGCCAATGCTGCCCTTCACCATGGAGGAAAGCTGGCTGGCCCGTCATCCGGGCGAAGACAACTCGGTGCATCTGCAGCAGTTCCCCGCCGTTCCGGCAGAGTGGCGCAATGAGGCGCTGGCGGCCAAGTGGGAGAAGATCCGCGAAGTCCGCCGCGTGGTCACCGGCGCGCTCGAAATCGAGCGCCGCGAGAAGCGCATCGGCTCGTCGCTGGAAGCCCATCCGGTGGTGCATGTCACCGATGCGGAACTCATGGCAGCCCTTGCCGGCACGGACATGGCGGATGTGTGCATCACCAGCCAGCTGACGCTCACCGGCGAAGCAGCGCCGGAAGGTGCCTTCACGCTGGAAGATGTGAAGGGCGTGGCCGTGGTGCCGGGCCTTGCACAGGGCACGAAATGCGCCCGCTCGTGGAAGATCCTTCCTGAAGTGGGCTCTGATCCGGACTATCCGGATGTGACCCTGCGCGATGCAGCAGCCCTGCGTGAATGGGATGCAGCCCACAAGGCGGCCTGACGGCTGTTCCTGTTTGAAACGGTGAAGGACAAAGCATGAGCAAGGTGGCTCCCCCGTCAGGTTTTACCCGCAAATGGCTGTGGGGGCCGCTCAGCCTGATGGTGGCGGTGATTGCCGCCATCATCTTTACCGCCGATCAGGCCAGCAAGCTTTGGCTGCTGTTCGTCTATGACCTGCCCCGGCAGGGCAACATGGATCTGCTGCCGTTTCTGGAACTGGTCACCGTCTGGAACCGGGGCATCTCATATGGACTGTTTCAGCAGGAAACGGATCTGGGCCGCTGGGCTCTGGCCATTTTTACCGTTCTAGCGGCCATCGGGCTGTGGGTCTGGGCGGTGCGCAGCACCAGCAGGTTTGCCGGCATCAGCCTGGCGCTGATTATCGGCGGCGCTCTTGGCAATGGGGTTGACCGTTTCGCCTATGGCGCGGTCTACGACTTTCTCCACATCCACTTCGGCAGCTTCTCGTGGTATGTCTTCAACATTGCGGATGCTGCAATCGTTGCCGGAGTGGCTGCTCTCCTGTATGACGGTTGGCGAGGAAGCCCCAATAAAGCCTCAAAGGGCGGCTCTAAAGGCCGCAAAGCGGGATAATTGGGACAGCGAGTGCGAGCAGGCAGGCCGGAAGCCGCCCTTGCAGCCTTGCGCTCACAGGAAACGGGATAGGTTACGTGCGGTTCAAGTTTTCTCTGGCAAGTTCCCGGACCGTTAGCCTCGGCGGGCTGCGTGGTGTCGTATCTGCTGTCATGCTGGGCGCCTTGGCGGCTGGCTGCGTGACGAATTCCTACGGCGAGCAGGAAGCCGTCGATAAGGTCGCCGTGCGCAAGATCATGGAAGGCATTGGCGCGGTTGACCCGCAGGCCAAGCCGATTGAGTACAAGCCCCGCGCTCCGCTTGCCATGCCGGCAAAGCTTGATCAGCTGCCCCAGCCAGAAGCACCTGTAACCGAGACTGCGGCCAACTGGCCAACAGCTGAGGACAAGTCGCTTCAGGATGTGCGCGCTGTTTATGCGCAGCCTGGCCGCGGCAGCGATGGCGAGCTGCTTACGCCCGAGCAGATGCGAGGTGTCCAGATTTCTGGCGCCCAGCGTCAGGCGACAACTGCTGCGGATGTGCGTGACGGCGAGATCATGGACGGCGCCCGTATGACGCCTGCTGAAATGAAGAAGCAGAGCCAGGGACCGCTGACGCGTGTCGATACGTCAGAACTGTTTGGCGCGGACGGCAAGCCGGTCCGCCGTTACCTGGTTGAGCCGCCGGTCGCCTATTCGACGCCTGCCGGCAATGCGCCGCTGGCCATGCCGAACGACCGCCAGCAGATCCAGGACCGCAAGCAGCTGGAAATGGATGGCGGCCGCATCAAGGCGAACTGCACCCCGACTGCGACGGAAACCTGCGTCTACTGACGCAGTCCTCATGAATTGTCTTCAACGGCGGCCACAGGCCGCCGTTTCTGTTTCGCTTCTTCCTACATGACGAAAATTTAAGGCGCCGGAGCCACGCCAGCGCCTATATTGCAGGCGACGCATGCATTCGCAGGCGCGGCATGGTTCGCGCTTCAATTCAATTCCGGGAGATCCCCAAGATGACACTTCCCGCTGCGAGACGGCGCGGCCTTCTCTTCGCCACGGCGCTGTCCTGCCTTGTTTTGGGCTCCGGCCTGTCCATGGCCCAGACGGCCGCTGAAAAGCCGCCGGTCATTGCGCCGAACCTGTCCAGCTTCACGCTGGACAACGGCCTTGAAGTGGTGGTGATCCCCGATCACCGGGCCCCCGTGGTCACCCATATGATCTGGTACAAGACCGGTGCCGCCGATGAACCGGCCGGCCAGTCTGGCGTTGCCCACTTCCTTGAGCATCTGATGTTCAAGGGCACCAAAGAGAATCCGGATGGTGTTTTCTCGAAGATCGTCTCCGATATCGGCGGTCAGGAAAATGCCTTCACCAGCAACGACTACACCGCCTATTTCCAGCGCGTGGCCAAGGAACACCTGCCGCGCATGATGGAACTGGAAGCGGACCGCATGCAGAATCTTGTCCTGACCGACGAGGTGATCAAGCCGGAGCAGCAGGTCGTTCTGGAAGAACGGCGCATGCGCGTCGATGCCGATCCCTCCTCCCGCCTTCAGGAAACGCTTTCCGCAATCACCTATGTGAACCATCCTTATGGCTCGCCCGTGATCGGCTGGCAGAGCGAGATCGAGGCGCTGAACCACGACGCCATCATCTCTTTCTATGACCGCTTCTACACGCCCAACAATGCCGTTCTGGTGGTGGCAGGCGATGTCGAGGCCGCAGACGTGCGCAAGCTGGCTGAAGCCACCTATGGCAAGCTGCCGCGCCGCGCGGAGCCCGGCCCCCGCATCCGCCCTGCGGAACCTCCGCTGAACGGCAAGCGCAGCGTGCATCTGGAAGACGAGCGCGTCCGCCAGCCATCCGTATCCGAAAGCTGGCTGGTGCCGAGCCAGGCGACCGGCACGGACCGCGAACCGGAAGCCTTTGAACTGCTGGCTCAGATTCTCACCGGCGGCCCGTCCAGCCGCCTCTACAAGGAAGCGGTTCTGGAGAAACAGGTGGCCATTGGCGTCGGCGCCTATTACCTCGATACCTCGCTCGATACGACCCGCTTTATCGTCTATGGCTCGCCGCGCGGCGATGGCACGCTCACAGGGCTGCAGGACATCTTCGAGCGCACGATCAAGGATGTTGCAGAGAACGGCGTGACGGAAGAGGAGCTGGCCCGGGCCAAGCACTCGCTCATGTCTTCAGCCATTTATGCGCAAGACAGCCAGGTCACCCTCGCCCGCCTCTTCGGCGCCGCGCTGACCAGCGGCCAGACCATCGAGGATGTGCAGACCTGGCCAGCCCAGATCGAAGCGGTCACTCCGGCTGATATCCAGAAGGTGGCGCAGGATTATCTGCTGAAGGATCCGGTCACCGGCTATCTCACCGCCCCCGGCCAGTCGCCGGATGGCGCTGTCAGCGACCAGAAGTCCTGATGTGGCCCGTTAAACGAGGAAACACGCGCATGACGCAGTTTTTTGCTCCTGCCCGTTTTGCACGGGCCCATTTCACCCGGGCTGTTGCCGGCATTGGCCTGCTGATGCTTGGCGCCCTGCCAGCCGGAGCCACGACCATCGAGAAGGTGGTCAGCCCCGGCGGCATCGAGGCCTGGCTTGTGCAGGATGAGACCCTGCCAATGATCTCCATGAACTTCGCCTTTGACGGTGGCTCCGCGCAGGACCCCGATGGCAAGGAAGGCCTGACCAATCTTCTGGCCAGCACCATGGACGAGGGCGCCGGCGATCTGGACAGCGAAGCCTTCCAGGGCAAGCTGGAAGAGCTGGCCGTTTCCATCCGCTTCAATGCCGGCAAGGACCAGCTGTTCGGCACCCTGCGCACTCTGACGGGCACACGGGACGAAGCCTTCGACTTGCTGCGGCTTGCCATCAACGAGCCCCGCTTTGACGAAAAGCCCGTGGAGCGCGTGAAGTCGCAGATCCTTGCCGGCCTGCGCCAGCAGCAGGAAGATCCTGACGCGATTGCCTCGGAAGCATTCCGCGAGGCCGCCTTTGGCGGCCATCCCTATGGCAAGCCGGGGGATGGCACCGTGGAAACAGTGGAGAAGCTCGCCCCGGCCGATCTGAAGACCATGCACGGGGACCTTCTCTCCCGCCACAAGCTCGCCATCGGCGTTGTCGGTGCCATTGATGCAAAGACGCTGGCGCCGCTCTTGGACGAGGTTTTCGGCAAGCTTCCGGAAAAGCACAAGCTGCCTGAAGTTGTGGACGTGGAGCCCAAGACGGGCGAGCGCATCTCACGCACTCTCGACGTGCCGCAAACGACGATCCTCATCGGGCTGCCAGGCCTGAAGCGGGACGACCCGGATTATCAGGCAGCCTTCGTGATGAACCATATTCTGGGCGGCGGCACCTTCACGTCCTGGCTGTTCGAGGAAGTGCGCGAAAAGCGCGGCCTGTCCTATGGCGTCGGCTCGGATCTGGCTCCGGACGATCATTCCGCTCTGCTTGTCGCCTCGGCTGCGACCCGTGCCGACCGGGCTGACGAGACCATCAGCATCATTGAGGAGCAGTTCAAGCGCATGGCGGAACAGGGGCCCACGCAGGAAGAGCTGGACAAGGCCAAGAGCTTCCTGACCGGCTCCTACGCCCTGCGCTTCGACACTTCGGGCAAGATCGCAGCCCAGCTTGTCGCCCTGAAGCTGGCGGATCTCGGCATCGACTATTTCGACCGCCGCAATGCCGAGATCGAAGCGGTTACCCTTGAGGATGTTCAGCGCATCGCCAAGCGCCTGCTGGACGGCAAGACGCCGCTGGTTGTCACGGTTGGCCCGCAGGCCAGCTGATTTTGAGCGATGTGCGAGTGAATGAGCAAGGGGCGGCCATCTGGCCGCCCTTTCTTCCATTTCACCAATCGAAACCCTCAAGCTTCCGAGATCAGCTTGCCGAGGCGGGAGATGCCTTCCTCGATCATGGCTTCGTTGGCGCAGGAGAAGCTGAGGCGCAGGGTGTTGGCGCCGGAGCCATCGGCAAAGAAGGCCTTGCCGGGCACGAAGGCGACCTTGACCGTCTCCAGAGAACGGGCGAGCAGCGCCGCGCCGTCCAGCCCCTCCGGCAGGGTAACCCAGACGAACATGCCGCCATCCGGGCGCGACCAGCTGCAGCCCTCCGGCATGTGGCGGCTGAGCGCATCCAGCATGCAGTCGCGGCGGGCCTGGTAGGCCTTGCGGATCGTGGCCACCTGCGTGTCGAAGTAACGCTCCGCAACGTCCGCCAGAACCATCTGGTTGATGGTGGAGGTGTTGAGGTCCGCTGCCTGCTTCATCAGCACCAGACGGCTGATGACGGGAGCTGCCGCGCAGATCCAGCCCACGCGCAGGCCGGGAGACAGCGTCTTGGAGAAGCTGCCGCAATAGATGGTACGCGATGCGTCAATGCCGCCACAGCGGGCAATGTCCAGCGCCAGCATCGGCGGCACCGGCTCGCCGTCATAGCGCAGCGATTGGTAGGCGGCGTCCTCGATCACCGGAATATCCAGCTCGCCCGCCAGATCCAGAATGCGCTCGCGCGTCTGCCGGTCCAGCGTCTCGCCCGTGGGGTTGGCGAAATCAGCGGACGCATAAGCAAATTTCACCGCCCCGCCCCGGTCCTGCGCTGCCTTGACGAAGTCCTCCGCCGGGCGGTTGCCGAGCGGGATCAGGCGGTCGTAATGCGGTTCATAGGCGTTGAAGGCCTGCAGTGCGCCGAGATAGGTTGGCCAGTTGACCAGCGCCGTATCACCGGGCGAAAGCAGCAGCTTGCCGAGGTAATCCAGCCCTTGCTGGGAACCGGAGGTGATGATGATATTCTCCACTTGGCATGCGACGCCCAGGCTGGCCATGTAGCCCACCAGCCACTTGCGCAGGGCCAGATTGCCCTCGCTGACCGAATATTGCAGCGCCGTGTTTGCGCCTTCGCTGGTCAGCACGCGGGCATAACTTTCCGCGAATACGTCCTTTGGGAAGAGAGCCGGGTCAGGAATGCCGCCTGCGAAGGAAATGATGTCGGGGCGGTCAAGCAGTTTCAAAAGTTCACGGATTTCCGAAGCGCGCATCCGTTTCGAGCGCGTCGCGAACACATGTTCCCAGTCCAGCATGGGGGTCTCTTCCCGGCGTTCTGCGGGCCTTGGAATCCGGCCCGTCTGATCTGGTGACAGAACCACAGGCGTTCAAAAACGTCAATATTACTTACCTATAAGCAGCAAAAATTCTTCTCACGCCCTGTTGACGCAATTTTGTTGATGTCACGGCGGCGGGAAACAGCGCTGGCATCATGGCTGCGGAAGCCCTATTTCTCCCCAAGCGCCAACCCGCAAGGACCCAGCCATGAGCCGCATCGACGACAGCCGCCCCTTCATCCCCCTGAGCATCGCGGTGCTGACCGTCTCTGACACGCGTGTGCTGGAGGATGACCGCTCGGGCACTGTGCTGGTGGAGCGGATCGCAGGGGCGGGCCACACGCTGGCAGACCGGCGCATCGTGCCGGATGATGTGGACGCCATCCGGGAAGCCGTGCGCGGCTGGATTGCGGACAGCACCGTTGATGTGGTGATCACCACCGGCGGCACAGGCTTCACCGGCCGTGACGTGACGCCGGAAGCCCTCGAGCCGCTGTTCGAAAAGCGGATGGAGGGCTTTTCCTATGTCTTCCACCGCATTTCCTATGAGAAGATCGGCACCTCGACCGTGCAGTCACGGGCGACGGCGGGCGTTGCGGGAGCAACCTATATTTTCGCGCTGCCGGGCTCACCGGGCGCCTGCAAGGATGCTTGGGACGGCATTCTGAAATGGCAGCTCGACTACCGCCACATGCCCTGCAACTTCGTCGAGATCATGCCGCGCCTCGATGAGCATCTGAAGCGCGGCAAGCTGCAGCAGGCCTGACACCGCTTCAGATTTCCAGACCGTAGGCCGGAACGGTGGCGAGATAACTGCGGTAGGCATCCGCATCCGGCGGTAGAAAGACTTCCGCCAGCGGGTTGGATCGCCTGCGCTGCACCGCCCCCATGTCTGCCAGCAGATCATCGAGATGGCGGAAGTGATAAGGCGCAGAGCAGAGCCCGCCATAGCCCTTGGCCGCAGGGCGCACCGTTCTGCGCCATTCCAGATGCCGGTCAATCCAGCCGTTCATCTCACTGCCTGATGGCTGATGAGCCAGCTTGCCATCGGCATAGCGCACCAGCCAGCGGGCCACCATGTCGCTGGTCAGCACCGTGGCGAAGGAGGAGTTGAAGCCGGTAAAGCCCAGATCCGGCACATCCGGGTTCACCGCCAGCCGGTAGAGCCTGTACTGCCCGTCCGGCTCCACCAGCTTCTGCCGTACCTCGTCCGGCAGGAAGGGCACACCCATCTTCCAGCCGATGGCCAGAAGGGCAATATCCGCGGGCAACCGGTCTCCGGTAGAGAGGATCACCGTTCCCGGCTCATATCCTGCAATCGTGCCCTGAATGGCCTTGATCCGCCCATCCTTCAGCATCGGATAGAAGCCTTCCGTCGCCAGAGACAGGCCACAGGCAATGCCGTTCTCGATCGGCTGCTTTGGCCGCATGCCGAGCTTCTTCAGCCCGAATTGCATGGTCAGCAGGCTTTCCAGCGCCCGCCAGTTGGCCCAGACCAGCGGTTTGGTCAGCGCATGGCGCAGCTTTTCGCCCCATGACATCTCCCAGCCGGGGAACATGCCCTCCGAAGCGCGGCAATAGAGGATGCGCTTGAAGTTGATCAGCCCGGCAAAGTGATAGGGCACCCGCCAGACCGGCTCCAGATAAACGATGGTGACGGAGGCTGCCCCCTGCTGCACCGCATTGACCGCCACATCGGTGGCCGACTTGGAGAAGCCAAGGATCACCACCTTGCGGCCTTTCACCAGTGCCGGGTCGGTGTATTCGCTGGAATGCAGGATATGCCCGCCGCCTGCCCTGAATTCGTCCATGCCCGGATGGATCAGTTCATTACGGTCGCTGAAGACGCCGCTGGCGATGGTGACGAAGTCATAGCCGGTGCGGCCCTCCGCCGTCTCCACCCACCAGCCGCCGCCATCCCGCCGGGACAGGGCCGTAACTGTAGTGTTGAAACGGATCAGCGGCAGCAGCGCCTTCGCTCGGGCGTAGCTTTCCAGATAGGCATGCACCTGCGCCCCGGACGGCCACTCCGGATACTCCTCCGGCATGGCGGCATCCGTGTAGCGGTACAAATCCTTCGGGCTCTGGGTGCGGATGCCGGGATAGGAGCGGTGCGGCGCCCAGACGCCGCCAAGCTCGTGGCTGCGCTCCAGCACGGTCACCACATGCCCCTGCTCCTTGAAGGCATGCGCGGCGGCAAGCCCGCTCACGCCCGCGCCGATGACGCAGACCTGTTTGCGTTTGGTCATGATCGAAATCTCCTGTCCCGCACGGCGGGCCGGACTGCTCCGGCCGCACCGGACGCCTGATTTTTCCCGTTGACTGGAGAGGCGTCAGATCTTCAGGGTCAGCGGATCAAAGGCCATCTCATCGGGGCGCAGGAAGTGAACCTCTCTCAGGGTTGAGCGGCGGACCACTTCGGCCGGATCGCCCACATTGTGCAGATTGTCGAATAGCTCGCGCAGGCGCCGGGCAGGCGAAACCCAGAAGATGGCTCGGGTGGGCTTGTCAGTCAGATTGTAATAGCCGTGCGGAATGCCCATCGGCATGCGCACCACATCGCCCGCATTGGCAACATGGTGCTCGCCGCCCAGATAAAGATCGAAACGGCCTTCCAGCACATAGATGAATTCATCCTGCGTCGGATGGACATGCGGCGGCACGAAGGTGCCGGGCGGGTCCAGCGTTTCAAAGGAAAAACATGCCTCGCCCTCGGATTTCATCCAGTAGGTATGGCCGAGAATGCTCCACTCCACCTCATCAAGGCCGGTTCCGGCGCGGGTAATGCCGGGTTCCGTGTTCACCTGAACCATGTTCGCAATGGCGGTCTTCATGCTGGTTCTCTCCGTCCTGGCCCGTTGCGGGCGCGCTGTTCTCCTCAGAGCCGGGCGGCACTTGTAACGGGGTCCTGCCCCGTGCCTGTCTCCGGTCTGCCCTTACGAGACGCGCTTCTGCCCCCTCCCGTCTATCCGCTGAGCGAAAGGCTCCATACACTGCGCGAAAAACCGCCGTTTACCGCTTTCCTTCGCCGGCTTTCCGGTGTTAGCATTTGTACTGACTGGTCCAGCAATGAGCGGAAAAGCCGAGGGGGACGGGCCAGAAACGCTGGTGCAAGCCATGCAGATGCAAGCGATCCAGATGCCACTTTCCGGCCATGCCCGGGTAGCGACGCAGGACGTGGATCAGGCGGCGGAGGAGGTCGGGCGGATTTTCTGCTCCCATCGCCTGCGTCCGCGCGATCATGGCCGCGACTTCTTCGCCTGCCACAACAGCCGCGCCTTTTCCGGCGGCTCCATCAACTATGTTGCCTATGGCGGCGAGGTGGAGATTGATCCGGGCTGTCTGGAGCGGTTCTTTCTGGTGCAGATCCCGCTTACCAGCGGCGCGGAGGTTCGCATCGGCAGCCAGATGATCACAACAGGAGCCGCACGCGCGGCCTCCGTTCTCTCTCCCACCAGGCCAAGCCTGATGCGCTGGAAGGGAAGCTGCGGGCAGGTGATCCTCAAGCTGGAGCGGCAGGCGGTGGAGGACATGTTCGCCGCGCTGACCGGGAGCGTGGCCCAGGAAATCGTCTTTGATCCGCAGTTGCGGCTCGACAGTGAGCCGGGGCGGACGCTGGGGGCGCAAGTCCTTGCGCTGGCCCGGCTGGCTGACCAGATCCCGCGCGGCGATCCGGCCGGAGCAGAGGCGCTGAACCGGCTCGGCTGGTCCACCACCCATGCGCTGCTGTGGACCCATGCAGGCACGGCACGGGACAGGCTTTGCGCTGCGCCTCAGGACCTGGCTGGCGCCGGGCGCAAAGTGTCACGGGCGCTCGACTACATCGATGCCCATCTGGCGGAGCAGATCGACTTTGCCCGGCTTGCAAGCGCCTGCGGCTACAGCCTGCGGGCATTGCAAATGGCCTTTCAGGCCGAGAGGGGGCAGACGATATCGCAGGCGCTTCAGGAGCGGCGGCTCAGCATGCTGCGTCAGCACCTGATGGCCGCGCGCGGCCGCAAGGATAGCCCGGCAAACGTCACCGCTCTCATGCAGTCCTGTGGTCTTGCTCACGCTGGCCGGGCGGCAGGTGCCTACCGGGAACTCTTTGGAGAAACACCAGCCGAAACACTGCGTGGAGTGCGTCAGGGCCGCAGCTGAAGAAGAGCCGCAGAAGCCGCTTTATCCGTGCAGCCGGGCACCGAGAGCCGGGGGTACACGCAGGGCCGCAACAGCCATGCGCGCCGCAGCCTGGCGCAGGCCGGGCCTTGCTTCCCCGCCAGCCTCACCGGCAATGGCGCTGCTGCGCAGCAGCCGGAGACGGCTACGGCCTATGCGGCGGACGAGGTCCAGATCGGCCATGCCCGGCAGATCACGGTGACCGCCAAGTTCCTCGTAGAACCTGCGGGAAATCAACAGCCCCTGATCGCCATTCGGCATGGCCAGAATGCGGCTGCGGATCAGCGCGCCAAACTCTGACAGCCTTGCCCCGAAGCCGAAGGCATCCAGTTTCAGCCGGAAAGCAGCAGCGCAGCGGTTGGCCTGACCGGAACGCTCCACCCGTTCAATAAAATTCTGCACATCCTGATGCCAGCCGTGTTCCAGCACGGTGGAGGCATTGAGAAACAGCAGCCAGGGAGACTTGCGCGCCAGCGCCGCTCCGTGCGCAAAACGTGCCCCCTCCCCCTTCGCCAGAACCTCGAACTCGCAACCGGCCGCATCCGCGACCTTGTGCGTGGCATCGGACGAGCCGCTATCCACAACCAGAACCTCGCGCACGAGGCCATCCGCCGCGCCCGGCACAAGGGCCGTCAGCGCATGCGCCAGCTGGGCTTCATTGTCATGTGTGGCAAGGACAACACTGATCATGAAACGGGTTGTAGCGCCTTTTCGGAGGTCTGGCGAGAGAGGCCTTGCCCCGCTTGCATTTTCAGCTAATGTTCCGCTTATGTTCTCATTGGAGAGTCGCTGAAGCATGGCGCGGATTGATCAGACGGAACAGGACACCCGGGAAGCTGCCATGGCCGCATTGCGCCTCGATGAGGAGCTGCGGCGCGGCCGCGGGGCCGCGCTCAACATGCCGGGACGCTTCGAGCGCCAGCAGCGCGAAGGCTTTGACGATGGCTGGGAAACGCCGGACGATCTGCCGCCTTTGAAAACAACGGTGCAGGAAGAGAAGGCCCGCACCATCATCACGCGTAACTCTTCGCCCGACATTTCCTTCGACCGCTCGATCAACCCCTACCGGGGCTGCGAGCATGGCTGCATCTATTGCTTTGCCCGTCCCAGTCACGCCTTCATGGGGCTGTCGCCCGGCCTCGATTTCGAGACGCGGCTCTTTGCCAAGCCCAATGCGGCGGAGCTGCTGGAGCGGGAACTGGCCCGTCCCGGCTATCAGGTGCGCACCATCGCCATTGGCACCAACACGGACCCCTACCAGCCCATCGAGCGGCGCTACAAGCTGATGCGGGAGATCCTCACTGTGCTGGAAACCTACAATCACCCGGTCGCCATCGTCACCAAGTCGGCGCTGGTGCTGCGCGATGCGGACATCCTGTCGCGCATGGCGGAGAAGGGGCTGGCCAAGGTGGCGCTGTCAATCACCTCGCTCGACAAGGATCTTGTGCGCACACTGGAGCCCCGTGCCAGCGCACCGCACCGGCGCCTTGCGGCCCTTAAGGGTCTGTCAGAGGCCGGTATTCCCGCTTCCGTGATGATGGCGCCGGTGATCCCTGCCCTCACGGACAGCGAGATCGAGGGGCTGTTGGAAGCCGCAGCAGAGCATGGCGCCACCGAGGCCGGCTACATCCTCTTGCGCCTGCCGCTGGAGGTGTCCGAACTCTTCCGCGACTGGCTGCTGCGCAACCGGCCGGACCGCTACCGCCATGTGATGAACATTCTTAGGTCCATGCGCGGCGGCAAGGACTATGACGCCGAATGGGGCCAGCGGATGCGCGGGCTCGGCCCCTATGCCCAGCAGATTGGGCAACGCTTCAGCCTCGCCTGCAAGCGGCTGGGGCTGAACCAGCGGCGCAAGAAGCTGAATGTGGAGCTTTTCACTCCGCCGCAGGTGGGCGGCGTGCAGCTCTCCCTGTTCTGATCTGTTACGGAACAGGTCCTTGCTCTTGCATTGCCGCCGGGAATCATCACGATCCGCTCCATGAGCAAGGTCCCCTCCCTTTTTGATCTGCGATTCGGCGACACGCTGGATGCCGCGCTTGAAGCTGGACATGCCGCGCGCTTCGGCGGCGCGCTGTGCGGCGTAGATGAGGCCGGGCGCGGCCCGTGGGCCGGGCCTGTCGTGACGGCCGCCGTGATCCTCGACTACTCAAACCTGCCGGTGGGGCTGAACGATTCCAAGAAACTCACCGAGAGCCGCCGCAATGCCCTCTATGACGAGATCTGCGCCACGGCTTTCGTCAGCGTTGCCAGCAGTTCTGCCGCCACAATCGACCGGATGAACATCCGTGCCGCAACGCTGGACGCCATGCGCCGGGCCGTGGCGGGTCTGTCCCGGAGAGCAAGCTATGTCCTCGTGGATGGCCGCGATGTGCCGCCGGGGCTTGGTGTGGACGGGCAGTCGCTGATCAAGGGGGACGGGCGGTGCCTTGCCATTGCTGCTGCATCCATCGTTGCCAAGGTCACCCGCGACCGTATGATGGAACGGGCGGACGGGCTTTTTCCCGGCTACGGCTTTGCCGTGCACAAGGGCTATGGCGTGCCCGCCCATGCCGCTGCCCTGACCACACTTGGCCCCTGCCCCCTGCACCGCATGTCATTCCGGCCCGTGGCCGCAGCCGTGCGCGACTGAGCTTCACTTTACCCAACAAAAAAGCGGCCCGCAGGGGCCGCTTTCATGAGATCAGTAATCCGGTCTGGCTTCAATTGAGGCCAGCCTTGACCTGCTCGATGCTCTTGGCCGTCAGGCCCTCGGCAACGGAACCCGTCACCTTTGCAACCAGCATGCTTTCAGCAGCGGCGACCGCCAGATCAGCAGCCTTTGCCTTCACTTCCGCAATGGCATGGGCCTCTGCCTGGGCAATCTTGTCTTCGGCAGACTTGGTGCGCCGGGCAATCAGCTCTTCCAGAGACCGGGTGGTCTCGAGCGTCAGCTGCTCTGCCTCTGCACGGGCCTCAGCCACGATTGCTTCAGCTTCCGCTTCCGCCTCATGGCGGCGGCGCTGATAGTCGGCCAGAAGCGCCTGAGCTTCTTCACGAAGCTTGCGGGCCTCTTCCAGATCCGTGCGGATCTTGGTTGCGCGGCTGTCAAGCGCTGCCGTGATCTTGGCCGGAATTCCGAGCCAAGCGATCAGGACAAAGAACAGGATCAGGCCGACCAGTGCCCAGAATGATGCATCCATGACCGGACCCCTTACTTTGCCGCAGCCTGAACGGCAGCGTCTGCTTCAGCCTTGGCCGGAGCCACACCGATCAGAGCTTCCACCAGGGCGGAAGATGTCTCGCTGGCGATCTCACCAACCTGGGCCAGAGCCTTGTCCTTGATGGCGGAAATATGCGCATCGGCCTCTGCCAGCTTGGCCGCAAGGCCCTGCTCGGCGGTGGCGCGGCGTGCATCCGTTTCAGCCTTGAGCTTCTCACGGGTGTCCTGTGCAATTCCGCGTGCACGGGCACGGGCTTCGGACAGGGCCTGCTCGTAAGCGGCAATGGCTTCGTCGGTCTCCCGCTTCAGGCGCTCGGCTTCCGACAGGTCGCCCGCGATGCGGTCGTGACGGTCCTCGAGAATGCCCGCGATGCGCGGCAGAGCCACGTTCTTCATGATCCAGTAGAAGACCAGGAAGGTGACGAACAGCCAGAACAGCTGCGAGACAAAATGAGTCGGGTCGAACGGCGGGAAACCTGCCCCGTGTTCTGCCGCCGGAACGTCCAGGATAACCTGCCCGTCCACAGTAGTATGGGTTTCGCCTGCCATTATCGCCTCCAGATACCGGGAAGGCGGCGCAGGTGCGCCGCCCCCGGTCTCATTCGTTCCAATACGCCGTTAGGGACGATTAGACGGCGAACAGGAGCAGAAGGGCGATCAGCAGCGAGAAGATGCCCAGAGCTTCGGTCACGGCGAAGCCGAACACCAGACGGCCGAACTGGCCATCAGCAGCGGACGGGTTGCGCAGGGCGCCCGACAGGAAGTTGGAGAAGATGTTACCCAGAGCCAGGGCGACGAGGCCCATGCCGAGAGCGGCGATACCAGCGCCAATGAACTTTGCTGCTTCTGCTTCCATGACACGTGCTCCTAATTGACGTTTGTCAGCGTTGTCAGGCGGCCTTTGCGGCCACATGAGTTGGTGAGTTTAGTGAGACGGGTGAAGGGCGTCGTTGAGGTACATGCAGGTCAGCAGCGTGAACACATACGCCTGCAGGAACGCAACGAGGAACTCCAGTGCCGTCAGCGCCACCGTCATCCCAAGCGGGAGGACGGCCCCGAACATGCCAGCTGCACCCATGGCGCTCATGCTGACAACGAACCCGGCGAACACCTTGAGGGTGATATGGCCCGCCAGCATGTTCGCGAAAAGACGAACCGAGAGGCTGATCGGGCGGGAAAGGAACGAGATCACTTCGATCGGCGCGACAAGCGGCACCAGAGCGCCCGGCACACCCGCCGGAACGAAGAGGTGCAGGAAGTGCAGGCCGTGACGGGCGAAGCCATAGATCGTGACCGTCAGGATCACGAGCATCGCCAGTGCGAAGGTCACGATGATCTGGCTGGTGATCGTGTAGAAATACGGGAACATGCCGAGCAGGTTCGCGACTAGCACGAACATGAACAGCGAGAACACCAGCGGGAAGAAGCGCATGCCTTCCGTTCCGGCGCCGTTGCGCAGCATCCCGGCCACGAACTCGTAGCTGAGTTCAGCCATGGACTGCCAGCGGGACGGGATCAGGCCGCGGCTGGAAGACGAGAAAATCAGGAACGCCGCAGCGGTAATGACCGTCACCACCATGAACAGGGCGGAGTTGGTGAAGGACAGATCGATACCGCCGACCTCGATCGGGACGAGCGTCTTGATATGAAACTGATGGATCGGATCGTTCGCCACCGGTCAACCTTCGTTCTATCGTTCACAAAGCGCTGTTTGCGCGGGCTCTTAGTCGTCGCACCGCCGTCACGTCAAGTCACTTTCGGGGAGAATCCTGCGAAGACTCCTCAGAATCTTCATCTTTCCCACCCGGTGTGACCGGCTTGCGCCAGGCTTCCCCCTGCTCAGGCACCACTCCGGCCGACCTGAGCACGTTGAGAATTCCCGCACCAAACCCCAGCAGGATGAAAACGACAAGCCCGATGGGCATCGTTCCCAGCCACTGATCCAGGAGCCAGCCAATCATGCCGCCCGCCACGATACCGGCAATAAACTCCGATGAGAGCTTCATTGCCTGTGCCATGCCGGCCGTCGAACTGCGGCTCGCCTTTGCCTCTGCGCGTATTTCGCTTTGGCGGCGCTCTTCCAGCAGCTGATTGAGCTTCTCCCGTCGAGACGACAGGTCAGCTTCGGAAATTTCAGAGGATCCCTCTTTGGCATCCCCTTGTTGCGGCGAACGGTCCATAGGCCCCTCACTTTCAACAAAGGAAACGCCGGTCCTCCGTCGCCCCCTTAAGCCGGGCGCACAATAGTCGGCACCACCTGCCCTGTCAAGAACATGGGTTAGGAATTCAACTTATTGAAACGATTGATTTTTCCGCTTCCGTGAACAAGTTCCAGCGCGACTTTTCCGCGCCATTTGCCCTTGCCTTGCCACAGTTCGGTGCTGCGTCATACTGCGTCGCGGAATCGCTCTGCCGTTTCCAGGTCCACAGACACCAGCTGCGACACGCCGCGCTCGGCCATGGTGACGCCGAACAGCCGGTTCATCCGCGCCATGGTGATCGGGTTGTGAGTGATCACGACAAAGCGCGTTTCCGTGCGCCTCGCCATTTCTTCCAGGAGATCGCAGTAGCGCTCCACGTTGGCATCGTCCAGCGGCGCATCCACTTCGTCGAGAACGCAGATTGGCGCCGGATTGGTGAGAAACACGGCAAAAATCAGCGCCATGGCCGTCAGCGCCTGCTCCCCGCCCGACAGCAGCGTCATGGTCTGGGGCTTCTTGCCCGGCGGGCGGGCAACGATTTCAAGGCCCGCATCCAGAGGGTCATCGCTGTCCACCAGCTGCAGCTCCGCCGTGCCGCCGCCAAAAAGATGGGTAAAAAGCCGCTGGAAATGACCGTTGACGATCTCGAAGGAGGCGAGCAGACGCTCGCGCGCCTCACGGTTGAGGTTGGAGATGCCGGTCCGCAGGCGCTTGATGGCCTCGATCAGATCGTCCCGCTCGCGGGCAAGTGTCTCGCGCTGGGTGTCGATCTCCGCCAGCTCGTCATCGGCGCGCAGGTTCACCCCGCCCAACCGCTCGCGCTCGGCCTTCAGCCGCTCCAGCTTGCGCTCCATGCTTTCCGGGTCCGGCAGCGGTGCCCCTTCGGTGAAGCCGGCAAGCTCCGGCAATTGGATCAGCGGCACATCCAGCGCCTCGGAAATGCGGCCGATAACCGCCTCCACACGCTCCCGGGCAGCAGCCACGCGCTCTTCGGCGCGCACATGCCCTTCGCGGGCGCGGAACAGAACTTCCTGCGCCTCCCGCGCCATGCGGTCCACATCCGACAGGGACGCTTCGGCCTTCACCAGCGCGTCATCCGCTTCCTGCTTGGCGGCTTCCGCCTTGGCGATAGCGCTGAAAAGGTCGCGGCGGCGGATCTCGATGTCCTCAGGTGCCTCGATCAACTCCTGCCGCTCGTCCTCCGCTTCGCCCATGCGGGCGCGCAGCGTTTCGATCTGGGAGGTGGCATTGGCGGCGCGGCTGCGCCAGCTCTCATGCTCGCGGGCAATCGCCTCTAGCCGCCTGTCGCGCATCTGCTTTTCGCGGGCGATACTGTCGGCCATCACCCGCGCCTCGGACAGGGCGCTGCGGGCTGCGGCCAGCCGGGTGTGAAGCTGATGGATTTCCTCCGTCAGCCCGCCCGAATCTGGCAGTTCCTCCAGCCGTTCAGCCGCTTCCTCGACACGCTCAGCCGCTTCTTCGGCTTCGGCAGACAGGCGCCGTGCCAGATCCTCCGCGCCTTGCAGGCGCAGGGCCAGCTGGGAGAGCACCCGCTCTGCCGCCATCAAGGCCTCGCGAGCCTCGCTCAGGGCCTTCTGATGATCGCGCAGCTGCTGGCGCGCCGCCTGTTCCCGGTCTGCGGCCTGTTGCACCCGGGCAGAAGCGGCCTCCAGCGCCTCGCGCGCGGCCTCGACTTTCTCTCCGGCAATGTCGATTTCACCGGCCAGCGCCGCCAGACGGTTGCGCTGCGCCAGCCTCTGGGCAGCGGGCGTAGGGGCATCGGCAGCAACGGTAAAGCCGTCCCAGCGCCACAGGTGCCCCTCGCGGGAGACAAGGCGCTGGCCGGGCTTCAGCAGCGCCTGAAGCCGCGGGCCATCTTCAGCCGGAACCACACCGATCTGCGCCAGACGGCGGCGCAACCCGGCGGGAGCCTCCACGTCTGCTGCAAGCGGGCTTGCGCCGTACGGCAGGGGAGAATCACCGGCTGCTGCGCTTTCCGCCGTGCCGGCCCAGCGCACGGGCGCGCCCTCGTCCAGTGAGGCTTCCAGATCATCACCCAGCGCTGCGCCCAAAGCTGTTTCCAGACCTGGCTTCACGGTCATGCTGTCCACCACGGGCGCATGCGCCCCGGCGGCCACCATGTTGAGCACGCTTTCCAGCGTGCGCGCTTCGGTCTCCAGCCGCTGCAACACGCGCTCGGCCTCTGCCAGCGGCGCACGGGCGCCCTGCTCTGCCTCGCGAGCGCTGCGAGTGTTCTGCTCCGCCGCCTCCAGCCGCTCCTCAGCCTCCAGAACGGCGGCTTCACGCAGCTCCACCTCTTCGGCGCGCTCGGCCACACCGTCGGCGGCGTCCATTTCGGCCCGCAGCGCCTCATACATGCGTGAAGCATCCGCTGACTGAGAGCGCAGGCGCTCCGCCTTGCCCCGCGCTTCATCCAGCGCGCGCTGCATCTGCTGGCGCTGCGCGGTGACGCGCGCTTCGGCAGCGGTCTTCTCGTTGAGGACTTCCTCGAGATCCCGCACCGCGCGGCCCGCATCTTCCACCCGCTCGGCCGCCAGTTCAGCGCGTTCGGCGGCGGTTTCGCCCTCTTCCAGCAGTTCGGCCCGCTCTTCGGCCAGCCGCTCCAGAACCTCGCTGTTTTCCTCGATCATCCGCTCTTCGCGAGCAAGGTCCTCAGCCAGCTGAACCAGACGCCGGTTCAGGTCCACAAGCTTTTCGCGCACGCGCCGGTCTTCGGCGTCCAGCTCATTGCGGGCAATGACGAGCCGCTGCAGGGCGGCTCCGGCGCGGGCGGCTGCATCGCGGATCTCCGGCAGCCGGTGAGAGGCGATCTCCTGCGTCTTGGCCGCTTCCGTCTGGGCCTCCGCAGCCGCCACCACCTCGGCACGCGAGGCGGTGAACATGCGGTCTGCTTCTTCCAGCCCTTCACGCGCTTCATTCAGGCGCAAGTAAAGGATCGCCGCTTCCGCAGAGCGGATCTCCGCAGACAGGTTGCGGTAGCGGGCAGCCTGCCGGGACTGGCGGCGCAGGCTGTCGAGCTGGCCGTCGATCTGCACCAGCACGTCTTCCAGCCGCTCAAGGTTCTGCTCTGCAGCGCGCAGGCGGATTTCCGCTTCGTTGCGCCGGCTGTGCAGGCCCGAAATGCCGGCCGCCTCTTCCAGGATCTGCCGGCGGGAGGTGGGCTTGGCGGAGATCAGCTCGCCGATCTGCCCCTGGCGCACCATGGCCGGTGAACGCGCGCCGGTAGAAGCATCGGCGAAGAGCAGCTGCACGTCACGGGCGCGCACATCGCGCGAGTTGATGCGGTAGACGGACCCTGCCTCGCGTTCAATGCGCCGGCTGACTTCCAGCATGTCGCTGTCGTTGAATCCAGCAGGGGCCTTGCGATCGGAATTGTCGAGGAACAGCGTCACTTCCGCCGTGTTGCGGGCCGGGCGGTTGAGGCTGCCGGAAAAGATCACGTCATCCATGCCGGAGGCGCGCATGTTCTTGTAGGAGTTTTCCCCCATCACCCAGCGCAGTGCCTCGACAAGATTGGACTTGCCGCAGCCATTGGGGCCGACAACGCCGGTCAGCCCGTCGCCGATGACGAATTCCATCGGCTCGACGAAGGACTTGAACCCGGCCACGCGCAGCTTGTTGAACTTCACGCCGCGCCTCCAACGGTGAGGAGGAGGAAGCTATTGTTCTGATGGCAAGCCAGCGCCTCCCCACTCACCCAACGTGGGGAGGGGGGCAAAGACACATCCGCAAAGCCTTGGCGACGCAACATCACCGCCATGGCAAAACTCCCCTCCTCCGGCCAAACGGCCGGGCAGGCAGAAGCCATTACCCTGTCGAGCATTTCTGTCACGCGCATGCGCCCCCGGAAAGATGCCGCCGGCTCAAGGCCGGACAGCAGAGGGACATGGCTCCCCAGCCATGCCCTTTGGCGCAGACTCCGGCTGACGAGGGGCCACCTTGTCAAGGAAAAGCCGCCTCTGCACGCCCGAATCAGACCGCCAATTGCGGGAATAGCGGGGAAAACGGCAATAAAACACCCCGCCGCAGGCTGGCTGCGGCGGGGTGGAAGCTGAATTTTGCCCTGAGCTCAGAGATACTTCTCGATGACCTTGGAGAACTCGTCGAAAGAGGATGCTCCGACAATACGCTCGCCATTGACGAAGAAGGTCGGGGTCGAGTTGACGCCAAACTCCTTGGAGGCCCGCTCCTGCACGGCGGTGATGCCATCCAGAAGCTGCTGGTTGCCGAGGCAGGCTTCGAAGCTTTCCTGCGTGAAGCCGAGCTGCTTGGAGAAGTTAAGCATCGAATTATACGGGTCCTGCGTGAAGGCCCAGCTGCGCTGGTCGGCGAACATGGCTGACAGGACGTCGAAATATTTGTCCTTCGGCGCACAGCGGGCCAGCATGAAGCCGCCGGAGGCAACGGGATCCAGCGGGAATTCGCGCATGATCATCTTGGCCTTGCCCGTGTCGATATACTGCTTCTTCAGCTCGGGCAGAGTGTTCTTGTGGAAGTTGGCGCAATGGCCGCAGGTCAGGGACGCGTATTCGATGATGGTCACCGGCGCATCTTCGTTGCCGATCACCATGTCACCGAGGGGGCCCGGCTCCATCAGCTTCGCAACATCTGCCGATTGGGCAAAGGCCGGGACGGAGGTTGCCAGGGCGGCGGCAAAGGTGGTTGCGGCGGCGCTGGCCAGAAGCTGTCTGCGGGTAAGGTTCACGATCATATCCTGCCTGATACTGTTTGGCGGTCGCAGTCATGTGCCCGCTTGCAAGGGACACGTCAACCGGACAGTGCAATTGTGGCAGCAGTGGGAAACACACGTGTCCGTGATGTCGAAAGACTGCCGCAGCGGCAGAAAACCGCATGGGAAGCAGAGACGCGTCCTGCTGGCGGCCCTGTTCAGCTGCTGGAGGAGCGGGCGATGACCTGCTTGCCAAGGGTCTCCAGCGCCTGGCGCAAGCCCTTGTGCTCCAGCCCGTCCAGCTTTGCATCCAGCTTTCTCTGCTCGTCGTCCGTCAACGCACGCAGAACAGGCCGCTGCTTTTTCACAGGCACAGTCACGGGCTTTTGAACAATGCGGATGCGGCCGACCGCTGCCCAGCCGAAATATGCGTTGATGCGCTCCAGCACGATGGGCATGTCATGGGTCAGCATCAGCGCCGTTGCACCATCGGTGTTGACCACGAGCGTTGCGGGCTCCGGCACGCCCGAACCATCCCGGTCCGGCGTACGCGGCCAGATCAGACGCTCGGGCCGCACTCTTTCGCCGTAACGCTCGCCTACAATATCCGGCCAGCTGGCAACCAGATCGGCCGAGGCGAAGCCGCGCTTGCGGAAGACAGGCTCCATCGCCTTGCCAATCAGATCGGCAAGCGGGCGCGACTGCACCCGTCCCTGTCTGCCCGATCCGCCCAAGCTGCTCATCACTCTGCCCAGTTCACCTTGCTGCGGGCGCACTGTGCCCGCATCTGCCTCGCAAACTCCTCCCTGCAGTTTGCGCCGAAATCAAGACCAGCAGCTTAACGTCAGAATACCGCGGCATTTTCACCCGCTTTTCCCCAGCTCCCGCACTTGGGCAGCCTTGATTTACCGCCAGTCCCGGCCAAGCTTTGCGCCATGGACGCATCAGCCCCTCCCCTTCCGCAGGCAAACGCTGCCGCTGCACGTGCGCAAGAGCTTCTTGCCTGGTATGACCGCAACGCCCGGGCCCTGCCCTGGCGTGTGCCACCGCATGAGCGCGCCGCCGGTGTCGTGCCGGATCCCTACAGGGTGTGGCTGTCGGAGATCATGCTGCAACAGACCACCGTCGCAGCCGTAAAGGATTACTTTCTCGCCTTCACCGCCAAGTGGCCAAAGGTCACGGATCTGGCAAACGCTGAAACCGATGACGTGATGAAGGCCTGGGCCGGGCTCGGCTATTACTCCCGCGCCCGCAACCTGAAGGCCTGCGCCGAAAAGGTTGCCTTTGAACTGGATGGCCGCTTTCCTGAAACGGAAGAAGGCCTCAAGGCGCTGCCGGGCATAGGCCCCTATACGGCTGCTGCCATTGCCGCCATCGCCTTTGACCAGCGCGCTGCCGTGGTGGACGGCAATGTGGAGCGCGTTCTGTCGCGGCTGCACCTGATCGAAGAGCCTCTGCCGGGCGCAAAGCCCGCCATCCGTGCGGCGATGGATGCCCTGACACCGCCTGACAGACCCGGCGACTTTGCTCAGGCCGTGATGGACCTTGGCGCCACCATTTGCACCCCGCGCCGCCCCGCATGTGCCCTGTGCCCCTGGAGCGCGCCTTGCAAGGGCCGCCGCCAGGGCATCGCCGAAACCCTGCCGCGCAAAGCTGCCAAAGCGGAAAAGCCGACGCGGCGGGGCGCGGCTTTTGTCATGCTGCGGGAGGGCGATAGCGCTCTGGCGCTGCGCAAGCGCCCGCCCAAGGGGCTTTTGGGTGGCATGGCCGAAGTGCCCGGCACGGTCTGGAGCACGGATTTTGCCGAAGAAATGGCGCTTTCGTCCGCCCCCCTCAAGGCCCTCTGGCACCAGCATCTGGGCGTTGCCACCCACACCTTCACCCACTTCCATCTGGAGGTAACGGTTTACAGCGCCACATTGCCCGCAGGCACGCCTCTTCCCGAGGGCTGCTGGTGGTCGGTACCCGGCGATTTGGAAGGTGAAGCCCTGCCGACCGTAATGCGCAAGATCATCTCGCACGCGAGGCGTTAGAGGCCGAGGACCAGGGCTATTTTCCCTGATTGATCAATACTTTAAGATTCTACTTGCTTTTTCCATGCCGTCAGGATTGATCGCGCACCATTTCGCGTCGATCAGAAAGCTATCGGCACATGTTCAAGCATACGATGAAGGACGTTTTCACCCCTGCCGAATGTGCAGAAATCATAGCCCTCGCCGAGAATGTGGAGATGAAGGACGGGGGCTTGGTCGGCGGCATACAGCACAACATCCGCCGTGCAAGAATCTCCTGGCTCGATGATCAAGGCAGCGCTGCCTTCGTCATGAACCGCATTCTGGAGACGGTGGCCACCGCCAACCGCGAGGCCTTCCAGTTCGACATCACCGATTTTCAGGAGCGGCTGCAGGTCGCCGCCTACGACGAAACGGATGAAGGCCACTATGACTGGCACTCCGACATTGGCGATGGCGCCATCGCCCGCCAGCGCAAACTTACAATTGTCGTCCAGTTGAGCCAGCCAGACCTCTACACCGGCGGCAGCCTCGACCTTGATCTGGGCAGCGCCAAATGGTCGGCACCGAGAGAACAAGGCTCTGCGACGCTTTTTGCCAGCTTCATGCTTCACCGGGTTACCCCGGTCTCCAGCGGACGCCGCTATTCATTGACATGCTGGTGTCACGGTCCATCATTCCGTTGATGCGTCTCCATACCGCGGCACAGGAAAAACTGCATTTTCACAACCGCAGGGACTGGACACAAAACATAGAACCATTCTAATGTAGATCCAGTTCAACCCCGCTGAATGAAGTGAGTCTCATCATGAAGGGCAATCCCAAGGTCATCGACTGCCTCAACGAGGCCCTGTTCCTCGAACTGGGCGCCATCAACCAGTATTGGCTGCATTACCGCTTGCTGGATGACTGGGGCTATACGCGCCTCGCCAAGAAGGAGCGCGCCGAGTCGATCGAAGAGATGCAGCATGCGGACAAGATCACGTCGCGCATCATCTTCCTCGAAGGCCACCCCAACATGCAGAAGCTGGCTCCCCTGCGGATTGGCCAGACCATCAAGGAAGTGCTCGAGTGTGACCTCGCCGGCGAATACGACGCCCGCACCTCCTACGCCAAGTCCCGCGAGATCTGCCGCGAGGAAGGCGATATCGTTTCCATGCAGCTGTTCGAAGAGCTGCTGAAGGACGAGGAAGGCCACATCGACTTCCTCGAAACCCAGCTTGAGCTGCTCGGCCGCATCGGCGAAGAGCGCTACGGCATGCTGCAGGCAGAACCGGCCAACGAAGTCGGCGAATAAGTATCAGGCCCCAGAGACCCAAAAGAAGCGCGCTGGCCCAGGCCGGCGCGCTTTTTTGTTGGTGCAATTCTGTTTCCGGCAAGCCAGCCGCCCACACCCCGCCATCCCGGACGCAGCGAAGCGAAGATCCGGGGCCCGTCATACCAAGGCTTTCGATGCTGACGCATCACGCCTTGAAAAGGCTCAAGCGCCGCACGGGCTTAACCAGCTCTCGATGAGTCGTGCTCATCGAGAGCTGGTATCAGGCGGTCACGGCCCAGGCCACCCGACAGATCCCGGCACAAGGCCGGGACGGCGCAGGTGGATACTCAGAGGAAACAACTCGAGCCGCTTACGCGGCGCCATCTCAGCTTGCGCGCTTACGCGGCGCCATCTCAGCTTGCTCGCTTACGCGGCGCGGGTGCAGGCATGCCCTGGAGAACTTCGGCGCGGACGGGGCGCGGCGGGGAGAAGAGATGCCCCTGCGCCATGGATACATCAAAGTCCAGAAGCTCCAGAACCTGCGACTCCGTCTCCACATGCGAGGCAATCAGCGTCATGCCGTAGCGGTGCAGCAGATTGCCGAAATCGCCCGGATGGATATGCCCGTGCTCGGAGCTGCGGCGGCCAATGAGATAATCCGCATGCAGCTTGGCATAACGGAAACCTCGCTCGGCCAGTGACTTGAAGTCCATCTTCAGGTCATGGATCTGGTCGATAGAGAAATGGAAGCCGATTTCGGCCAGCGCGCCGATGCTTTCCATCTCGACAACGCCCATCTGCGCCACATCATCCTGCGTGAACTCGAGGATCAGCAGATCGCTGAAGCTCTTGTTGTTGCGCACGAACTCCAGGAAACCGGGGAAGAACGTCTCGTCTGCCAGCGAAATGGAGGAGACGTTGCAGAACAGCGCCGCATCGCGGTTTCGTGTTGTCAGGCGGCGGATCACCTGCACGGAGCGGAAAAGCAGCAGATTGTCGATGCGCGGGATCAGGCCGGAGCGGATCGCCTCCGGCAGGAAGACGGCAGGCTCCAGAACCTGATCGTTGCCATCCCTCAGGCGCGTGAAGGCTTCGTAATATTTTACCCTGCGCTGCGGCAGGGTGACGATTGGCTGCAGGAAAAGATCCACACGGTTGGCATTCAGCGCCGAGCGGATCATTTCACGCATGGCCGGATCGGCCTTTTGCGAGACAGGGGCCTGCGGCTGGAATGCCGGACGCTGCGGCTCCGGCTCGTTGCGGAAGCCAGACTGCTCGAAACCGCCGAACACAGGTTCGATCCGCCCGCCGGGCATCTGCTCCGGCTGGTGCTGATGCAGCGCATGCTGCGGCTCGTGCTGGCGCTGCGGTTCGGGAGCGTGATGCCCCTGATGCTGCGGCTGATAGGCTGGCTGCTGCGGGGCAGCATAGCCCTGCGGCTGCTGCGGCGCTTCCTGGTAGTAGGGCTGCTGATACTGTTGAGGCTGCTGGGGAGCAGCCAGCTGCGGCTGCATGTGCTGCGGCACCGGCTCATAAGGCTGGCCGTGATACGCAAGCCCCTGTGCGGGAGCCGGGCCGCCAATGGCGCGCTGGTCCTCGATGCGGGTTTCCATGTCAGACATGGCTTCGGCCATTTGCTTGACCAGCGTGCCCAGCACCTCGATCTCCGCAAACAGCGGATCGATTTCCTCGCGCGTGCGGCGCGGAATGGTGTGTTCAACTCCGGTCAGGCGGCCCTCAAGGTTGTTCACATCCTCGTCCAGCTCAAGCAGCCGGTCTTCCAGACGCTCGACAACGTCGCTGACTTCGCCACGGTCACGGCCGCGGCCCAGCACAACCTGCACCACGATCATCGTGCACATCAGCGCAAGCGACAGCGACAGCGCTTCCCCCGGCGGACGGCCAAACTGATAAACGAGCACAGCAGCGGCCGACAGGGCAATTACGCCCATGCAGATCAGAATGATGATGGTCGCTAAACGCCCCATGCCTTTGGCCGCACTACCCCGAATCAATACTCTGTTAACGATTTTGCCCGAAAGCCACGGCAGTTCCGACTCTCAAAGCCAGCCTTTACGGGGAAAACTTTGCCTAGTTCTGTTTAAAGCGCATTAATAATGGTTAACGGACTACCCGGAAGCCCCGCTTGCCAGGCCCGGCGAAAAACCCTTGCAATTCCGCTCAGGCTCCATAGCCTTCTCATGGAGGGGCTGAGATGGGAGGCCCGCAATCTCTTGAACCAGGAGGAGATTGGCGGAGGTGGAAGGCCAGCTAACGAAAGACAGAGAGCCGCAGTCCGGTGCCGCGCCACCCGGGCCGAGCAGTGATCCGCCCGGCACCCCAGCGGAGACGGAAGACGTGATCTGCCGGGATATCATCCGCCTCACCTTGCACAAGATCACGCAAAGCCCGGAATTTGCGGCCTCCATTCAGCTGCGGCAATTTCTGACATTCGTGGTTGAAGCCTCGATCGCAGATCCTCCCGTGCCTCTGAAGGGCTATACCATCGCCACGCAGGCGCTGGGACGGGACGACAGCTTCAACCCGGCGACCGACCCGATTGTGCGGGTCGAAGCGGCGAGGCTTCGCAAGCGCCTTGAGGATTATTATGAGGGCACCGGTCACAACGACCCTGTCCGCATCATCATCCCCAAGGGCAGCTATCAGCCCGGTTTTCATCCTCTCACACAGGAGGCGCGAAAAGCGGAAATGCCTGGCGGCAAGGAACCTGTCCCTGCCATTCCGGAGGCCCAGCCAGCCGGCGAGGCAGCACCTGCGCGCCCTCTCGACGGACAGCACTCCCTCACCGCAACGCTGCCATCCAGCACAGACAAGCCGGGCTTCCCGGCGTTTTTGCTGCATCCAGCAGTCTTCTTTCCGCTGATGGCTCTTGCCTTCGCTGCGGGCTTTGCAGCGGCCCGGCTGTAGGTGCAGCGAAGCAGAAATCGCAGAGGCATCAACAGCCTGCAGCAGCCGCAAATTTTCACGAGCTATCAAAGCCGTCACTATTTGCGCCTCTGACAACGCTTTGTTTACCACGTTTGCACAACACTCCCCTGACAGTTCAGACAAGACCTGCCTGAAGAAATCTGACAAGAGCGGGAGTAACCCGGGGATGGGGAGCCTTCCGGACCTCATGAGGTCCATTCATGTGCGCGTTCTTGACGCAAACCCGGCGGATGCAACACGTGCAGCCACCGTTTGTGCGCGGTTGAGCAGCCCCGTCGCCGAGCCGCTGGTCTATTCCGACCCGCGCCAGTGCCTCGATGCGCTAAGCGACGCTTCGGCCGATGTGCTGATCATCGACATCGAGACTGCCGGTGGAGACGAGGCATTGGCCCGTTTCGCAGTGCGCAGCCCCGGCGCGATCATCATCGCCACCAGTTCCCACGGCTCTGTTACACAGGCCATGAATGCCATGCGCGCAGGAGCGCATGATTTCATCGCCAAGCCCTTCACGCTGGATGCACTGCTCAGCAAGGTGCAGGCTCAGCTTGATGGCCGCCGTCCGCAAGTGCAGCCCCAGGCCGCACGCCGTGACACCCCGGCCATGCGGCAGCTGGACCCGGCGTCCCGCGTGCCCATCGGCCGCTTCACCGGCACCTCGCAACTGATGACGGGCGTCTACAATCAGATCGGCCGCCTTGCGCCGTCCGATGCTCCGGTCTTCATCACCGGCGAGTCCGGCACAGGCAAAAGCCTGTGCGCCGAAGCGATCCATGTTCTGTCCGGCCGCGCCGGCAACCGGTTTGTCGCCATCAACTGCGCCGGGCTTTCGGTGGAGCGGATCGATACGGAGCTGTTCGGGGATGGCAGCGAGGCCTATCCGGGCGCTGCGGCGCAGGCCGCCGGCGGCACACTGTTCCTCGACGAAGTGAACGAACTGGACCTGTCGCTGCAGGCCAAGCTTCTGCTGCTGCTGCAGGACAAGGGGCTGGCGAAGTCAGAAAATGGCACTCCGTCCAGCCTGCGCATCATGTGCTCGTCCAGCCGTGATCCGCTGGCGGAAGTCGCCACGGGCCGACTGCGCGAAGACCTTTATTACCGGCTGAACGTTCTGCCCGTGCATCTGCCGCCCCTGCGCGAGCGGCGCGAGGACATCCTGCCACTGGCACTGGAGTTCCTGATCCGCTTTGCCGGAGAGGACCGCAGATCCTTCCGGGGCTTTGATGCCGATGCGGAAGCACGGCTGGAGGCCTATGCCTGGCCCGGCAACGTGCGCCAGCTGGAAAACACCATCCGGCAGATCGTCGTGATGAACAACGGCACGGCGGTTACCTATGACATGCTGCCGCATTTCATCCGCGAAAGCTCTGCCCGCGCCCGCCTCGGGAGCGATGAAGCCCGCGAGCGCCGCCGCCCCGCACGCGGCGCCCGGCCGCTGGCTGCCATAGAGCCCCTGTGGGCGCAGGAGCGGCGGATCATCGAAGATGCGCTTGACGCCTTTGACGGCAATATCGCGCTTGCTGCCGCGGCGCTGGAGATCAGCCCCTCGACCATCTACCGCAAAAAGCAGTCCTGGTCGGAACGCACTGCTGCCATGTAAGCGCAGGCGGCGCGGCGCAAGCCCCGAAAGTCCGAAAACCCGAGTCCTCCGGCCATTCAGCCGGAGGATTTTTTCATTTGGTCCGGCATTGACAAGGCCCGCAGGCACTCCTAAATCGGGGTCTGTTAGCACTCGCTGTTGAGGAGTGCTAACAAGACGCGGGGTAACCCGCGATCTCTCGAGCCATCAACATTATGGATTGCGTGCTGCTTCATATGGGGGCACGCCGCATGAGAGGAAAGAGCCAAATGACGTTTCGTCCGCTGCACGACCGTGTCGTTGTTCGTCGCGTAACCTCCGAAGAGAAGACCGCCGGCGGCATCATCATTCCGGACACCGCCAAGGAAAAGCCGCAGGAAGGCGAAGTCGTCTCCGTCGGCGCTGGCGCCCGTAAGGACAACGGCGAACTGATCCCGGTTGACGTTAAGGCTGGTGACCGCGTGCTCTTCGGCAAGTGGTCCGGCACCGAAGTCAAGATCAACGGTGAAGACCTGCTGATCATGAAGGAATCCGACATCATGGGTGTGATCGCCTGATCAGGCGGACCTCCGGATTTCAATGACATCAACCCAAATTAGAGTGAGACGATAAAATGGCTGCCAAGGACGTAAAGTTCGGTGCTGATGCCCGCGAAAAGATGCTGCGCGGCGTCGATATCCTCGCAAACGCCGTCAAGGTGACCCTCGGCCCGAAGGGCCGTAACGTGGTCCTCGACAAGGCCTTCGGCGCTCCGCGCATCACCAAGGACGGTGTGTCGGTTGCCAAGGAAATCGAGCTGGAAGACAAGTTCGAGAACATGGGCGCCCAGATGGTGCGCGAAGTGGCCTCGAAGACCAACGACATCGCCGGTGACGGCACCACCACCGCCACCGTGCTGGCCCAGTCCATCGTCAAGGAAGGTGCCAAGGCTGTTGCCGCCGGCATGAACCCGATGGATCTGAAGCGCGGCATCGACATGGCTGCTGCCGAAGCCGTGAAGTACCTGGTGTCGGTTTCCAAGAAGATCACCACGTCTGAAGAAGTTGCTCAGGTCGGCACCATTTCCGCCAACGGCGACGTGCAGGTTGGCAAGGACATTGCCGAAGCCATGCAGCGCGTCGGCAACGAAGGCGTGATCACTGTCGAGGAAGCCAAGTCTCTCGAGACTGAGCTGGAAGTCGTCGAGGGCATGCAGTTCGACCGCGGCTACCTGTCCCCGTACTTCGTCACCAACGCCGAGAAGATGCTCGCCGAGCTGGAGAAGCCCTACATTCTCCTGCACGAGAAGAAGCTCTCCAACCTGCAGGCCATGCTGCCGGTTCTTGAAGCTGTGGTGCAGTCGGGCAAGCCGCTCCTCATCATCGCTGAAGACGTCGAAGGCGAAGCTCTGGCGACCCTCGTCGTCAACAAGCTGCGCGGCGGCCTCAAGATCGCTGCCGTCAAGGCTCCGGGCTTCGGCGACCGCCGCAAGGCCATGCTGGAAGACATCGCCATCCTGACCGGCGGCACGGTGATCTCCGAAGACCTCGGCATCAAGCTGGAGAGCGTCACGCTCGACATGCTCGGCCGCGCCGAGAAGGTCTCCATCTCCAAGGAAAACACCACCATCGTTGATGGCGCTGGCTCCAAGGACGACATCGCTGGCCGCGTTGCACAGATCAAGGCGCAGATCGAGGAAACCACCTCGGACTACGACCGCGAGAAGCTGCAGGAGCGTCTGGCCAAGCTGGCTGGCGGCGTCGCCGTCATCCGCGTTGGCGGTGCAACCGAGATCGAAGTGAAGGAAAAGAAGGACCGCGTCGACGACGCACTGAACGCGACCCGTGCGGCCGTCGAAGAAGGCATTGTCCCGGGCGGCGGCACCGCGCTCCTGCGCGCCAAGGCTGCAGTCGAGAAGCTGACCTCCGACAACGCTGACATTCAGGCAGGCATCAAGATCGTCCTGCGCGCTCTTGAGGCCCCGATCCGTCAGATCGTCGAGAACGCCGGCGTGGAAGGCTCGATCGTCGTTGGCAAGATCCAGGAAAACAGCAATGTTTCCTTCGGCTTCGACGCTCAGACCGAGACCTATGTCAACATGATCGAAGCTGGCATCATCGACCCGACGAAGGTCGTGCGCACTGCCCTGCAGGACGCCGCTTCCGTCGCTGGCCTGCTGATCACCACCGGTGCCATGGTTGCCGAGCTGCCGAAGAAGGACGCTCCGGCAATGCCGGGCGGCGGCATGGGCGGCATGGGCGGCATGGACTTCTAAGAAGTCCAAACGCTTCAGAATAAGGAAAGGGCGGTCTTCGGGCCGCCCTTTTTGCATGGCGCCCATCAGATTAAGTCCTGTGCCCGCCACGCGGGCACGGGGGGCGGCATGGACTTCTAAGAAGTCCATCAGCCTCGGAATACGGAAAGGGCCGCCCTAGGGCTGCCCTTTTTGCATGGCCGCCCCACAAATCACTCAGCGGATTATATTCACATTCCTCCCCCGCAAGCGTCCTTCAAGGCAGGACAGCAGGTGCCGGGATGGTCATGAATATTCAGGAAATTCTTGCCGATAGGTCGGTCTGGACCTCGGACTTCATGGAAGCCACGGCCCATCTCGGGGCGCATGTGGCGGAGCCGTTTCTGACGACGGTCAATCTGGTGACGATCCACCAGATGACGCGGGCAGCGAAGATCGGGCTGGTCACCGCCTGGCAGGAGGACCCGGGCCTTGCGGAGGATCTGGGGGCGAGCTGGGCGTGGAGCCTGGAAGACCGGCACTATCTGGTGCGCGCCCTGCGGCTGGAGCGCGAGCGGCATCTGGGGCTGAATTATTTCCCCTTCGAGGTGGATGGCATCCGCAGCCTCATCGCGGCAGCAGAAGCCGCCTCCCACGGCCACCGGCATGTCCATCCCGTCTTCGTGCTTTACACCAGCTTTACCGGACCGGAGCACCGCATGAGCGAAGGCTGCCTCTTCATCGATGCCCGGCGCATGCAGGACTTTCTGTTCAACCGCAACCGGCTGACGCTGCACCCTGCCATAGTGACACTTGAGGAGGCACGGCATGCCGGCGCCCGGCCCTGGTATGAAATGTTTCCGCTGAAGTGAGGCCAGCGGCTCACGCGCCCTGCCCTGTCTGCGTCAAGGCAAGAGACAGACAACCGCAGGGAGCCACCCAATGTCTCTTACCGACGTTCTCAAAGACCAGTCCACCTGGACCTACAACATCATGAAGGCCTCTTCCAATCTGGGCGAGGTGATCCGGGAAGACGCGATCACAAGCGTCAATCTGGCCGTGATCAACGACCAGTCCATCGCCCAGAACCTTGGTCTCGGCACGACAAGCCTTCAGGGTGCCAAGCTGGAGATCGAATTCGGCGGCGACTGGATCTGGAACTACAAGGGCTCCGTTCTGCTGGTGCAGGCGAAGAAACTCGATGTCGTGAACAAGTTCCCATTCTACACGATCGACATCAACCAGATGAACACGCTCATTGCCACAACAAAGAACGGCTACTTCGGCGACACGCCTGCAATACCTTTCTATGTTTTCTACAATAGCTTCGCGGACGAGAACCCTGCCAACTTCGGATGTACCATGATACATGCAATAACATTGCAATCAATGCTGGCCCAGACCGGCCAGATCAATCAAAAGACCGCGCAAATTTCTCCGGCACAGATGAAAACTGCCGGCTGGGCGCCATGGTGGCAGATCTTTGCGTGATCCGGTCCATGCCATAAAGACCGGCCCGGCCTTTTCCGCCGGGCCGGAATGATCCTTGATTTCTCAGCCCCGCGCCGGAATATTGACTGCCTTCTGGCTGGCCGGACGGGCCATGCAGGTCTCGAACCAGCGCAGCACGTTCTTGCGGGCTGCAAGGTCAACGTGATCTGCCGCTTCATAGAAGCCGGAGATGGTGCGAAGCCAGGGCCATGAGGCCATGTCGGCAACGGTATAGTCCGGGCCCATGATGAACTCACGGCCCTCAAGACGCTGATCAAGCACGCCCAGCAGGCGCTTCACCTCGTCACGGTAACGCTCGAACGGGCGGCGGTCCTCATATTCGCGGCCAGCGAATTTGTGGAAGAAGCCGAGCTGTCCGGACATGGGGCCAAGGCCGCCCATCTGCCACATCAGCCACTGGATCGTCTCATACTTCCCGGCCGGATCCTTCGGCAGAAACTTTCCAGTCTTTTCCGCAAGATAGATGAGGATGGCGCCGGATTCCCAGATGCCAAAAGGCTTCCCATCCGGGCCATTGGGATCAATGATCGCCGGGATCTTGTTGTTCGGATTCAGCGACAGGAACTCAGGCGTCATCTGGTCATTGGAGCCGAAGTCCACCAGATGCGGCTCATAGGCAAGCCCCGCCTCTTCCAGGAAGGCGCTGACCTTGATGCCGTTCGGCGTCGGAAGAGAGTAAAGCTGGATACGGTCAGGATGCTGGGCCGGCCACTTCCGGGTGATCGGAAAATCCGCAAGGCTTGTCATGTTCGGGCTTTCACTCTTGTGCGATAAGGCGGGAGGGGAGATAAGACGCGAGGCAAGGCGCCCCACGGATCTAACTTAAGCATCCTGTGCGTGCTGCCAAGCCCATGCCCCGTCAGTTTTCCCGAACCTGCGGCCGATAAGTGTCCGCATATCACGAGAGGCCCTTGCCATGATGGATGAAGACCGCGTCGTGAATCTGGAAATCGGCCTTGCCCATGCCATTCGCACCATCGACGATCTCAACGCCGTGGTCATCGAGCAGGGCAAGCAGATCGAACGGCTGACGCGCAAGCTGCGGGAAATGACGGACCAGATCGACGAGCTGATCGAGACGGGTATTTCCGCCCATCCCGTCACCCGCCCGCCGCATTATTGAGCGCAAAAACTCAATTGTTCACGAAGCCATCGATCATCGAGACGATGGACTGGCTTTGCGCAGTGGCTGCGTCCGCATTCGGGTTCGTTACCGGGAACAGATTGAAGAAATCGCGGGCGTAGTATTCATTGCCGCTGGCGATCTGCGGACCCGTAATGGCGTAATTGTTCGTCGCAAAGGAGGCCGTCTGCTGGTATTGGCCAAGCCAGTCATACTTGTTCCAGATCGTTGCTCCCGGAACAGGCGCACCCAGCGACGCAAAACTCTGGGCGGCGTACCAGTTTGCCAATGCGCCCGGCGCGATCAGCGTGTGTCCCGTATGCACCCGGCCCCGCGTATCGGGAGCCAGCGCAAGGCTTGCAGGATAGGCGGGCCCCGTTCCCTGGGCAACGGCAACCTGGCTGGGCTGAATCCGGAAGTCCATCAGGCAAAGCGGCCGCAGCCGGTTGTTGACCGCAGAAGGCAGAATGGAAGTCTCCCAACCTGTGTCCTTATGCGCCCAGAACGTACCGGCAAGAGCGCCTGAGTTCACATAATAGACTCCGGTTCCACCACTCGCCTGCGCCGTGACATTCATATCCTGAAGATCATCCGTCGAAATGGTCTGTGCGACAGTCTGCATGGCCTGCAGTGACGTCTGAAAATCTGTGAGCGTCACGCCAAGCCGGACAAAGACATAGAACCGGCTGGTGTAAACCGGACCACACACATGCTGCATGTTTGTGGTCAGGGCGGCACGCGGATTGGTGATCTGACCGATCATGCCCCCCACCGCAAAATACAGACGGGTCCGGGCCGTTGTTGCCAGAAGGCCGCTTCGGTGGAGAGGCCTGAATCTCGTCGTATTGTCCGATCCTGCAAGCCCGTAATAGACACTGGGCAGCTGACCGGCCTGGATCGCCAGATGATCCTGATAGTTGCCTGTCTCCGCCCTCGGATCGAGACGAACCGTCCCAAAGCCAGCATTGTTTGCATTGATCATCTGCAGGGTGGCATCGTTTTGTACCGGCATGGGCTGGTCCTCATGACTGCGGGAGGCTGCGCCTCCCGATATGGACAGGGTCATGAGTGAAGACGCGCCCGCCAGAAAGCTGTGACGGATCAGCCTTGCCCGGAGGATAGAGGCCGCTGTGCCGCCGCCATGGTCAGCAGAATGCCGACGGGCAGCAGCAGTGCATAGAAACCGGACTGCATCATCCCGAAGCCCCCCATCAACCCGCCGCCGACGAAGGCCAGTATCACCTGCGCGTGCCGGATGGCGCCCGCCCGGGCGTCAGCCACCTGACCGGGCGCCGCCGGTGCCGTGGAAAGCCAGCCGGAAACCAGGCCGGCAATCAGGCGCATTGTGTTGCCGGTCATGAAGGTTGTCGGCGCGTGATAGCTCAGCAGCTCGCTCATGATCACGTTCTGCAACGACATGGCGAGGGTCGAGATCATCACGGCGGCGATTGTCGCAAGCGCCAGGGGATGCTCCAGTGGCCCGGCCAGCACTGCCACCAGCATGAACACTATCAGCAGCACCGCTTCCAGCACCAGCAATGGCGCCAGCCGCAGGTGCCCGGCCGCTTTCAGGCGGACGATCAGTTCGTACCAGCCAAGTGTTGCGGCAAAGAAGGTCGCGAGCACCACCAGCTTCAGCTTGGCGTCATCTGGCAGGGTAAAGATCTCCGTGCAAAGCACGACAAGCGTGCCCGTGACGAAGGCGGTGAAGGTGTGGAACAGGCCAAGGACGCAGATGACGTCGACATAGCAGGCACAGAATGCCAGCATCATTGCGGTCAACGGCCGGGCCGGATCAAACGGCCCCTGGCGGCTCATCCTCTCGCCGGTCATATGTCGCGTTCCCGTTGTCCCTCAGCCGTGCTCACATCCCTGCCTGCACGGCTCACCTGCGTTGCCTACACCCTGCCCTGCATCCCATTAAGGAGTTGTTGACCACCACACACGAGGTTCAGACGGGCACTTGGAAACAGGTTCAAACCGGTCTTCTCAGGTGATTGACCCCATGCGCCGTCCATGGCATAAAGCGGCCATCATCAAGAGAAGGGCTGGCGCCCTCGCCAACCTGCCCGGCCGGGCAAGGTGGTCCCCGCAAAGGGATGTGGCCATGGAGAAATCCAGGGCAACCAAGCGGTCAGAACGTCAATGCGCCAGTCCTCCTCGGGCAACCGATGGAGGATTTTTTTAATGTCGAGAAGAGAGAGAAACGCCGTGAACGCATCCGTCCAGATTGTCCTGGCCGGGGCACAGCTGAAGGACCTGGCCGCGCCTGCCGCCCGTTCTTCCCTGACCGCCTCGGAATTTTATGTCCTGCAGCGCCTGCGTCAGTTGAAACTGACCGCCGCGCTCCGCCGTACACATGCGCCGCTGACCTCAGAGATGCGCAAGACACGGGTGGAAGGGCTGATCGCATTGTGGAACACGGGTTGTTCCAAAGCGGTCGACGAGAGCCTTTACGCCGATCTCGAGCGTCGCGCCCGGCAGACCCTTCCCGGCTGATACGCTGCGGAAACCGCTCCCGAACCACGCTATTCTCACGTGCCATGGCTGATTGCCGTGCGCTCCGTGCTGTTCCGCCTGCTGCCAAGCAGGCCGCAAGCCGGTCAGGCCCGCCTGACCGGCTTCTTCCTTTTATTCATCATGCCATTATTCGCCGTGCCATGAGAACAGTGGCGAGGTTCCCGGCAGCGGGCCCGCCTTTGCGTGTATCACCCGCCGCAGGTCAGCACTCCGCCGGAACCGGACGCGGACGGCCATCCTCATCCACGGCCACGAACGTGAACATAGCCTCGGTTACTTTTTCCCGCTGGCCATACCGGTGGCGCAGAGCCCAGGCTTCCATGTTGATCTCCATGGAAGAGCGGCCAATCCGGCCAACACGGGTGTAGATACACAGCACATCGCCAACATGCACAGGGCGGATGAATTTCATCCGGTCGATGGCAATGGTCACCACGCGCCCCCCGGCCCGCTGGCCCGCGGCGATGCCGCCCGCAAGATCCATCTGCGACAGCACCCAGCCGCCAAAAATGTCGCCAGATGCGTTGGTGTCGGCCGGCATGGCCATGGTGCGAAGGGTCAGGTCACCGGTTGGCTGTTCGGTTTCTGCGTCCGAAGTGGCTGTCACATGGCTCTCCATGAAAGACGGTGGGGAGGAAAATCAGAGGGTTGCAGCCTGCTTGAGCACTTCCGGGCGCTCAAGGCAGTAGTATCCGGAAATACGGCTGATGGTGCCGAGCCGCTTCCAGTCGTTCAGCACGCGACTGACATTCTCGCGCGCGGCGCCTGCCATATTGGCAATCTCGGACTGGCTGAGCTTGTAGTGAATGAGAATGCGGCCGTTATCCAGCGGCTTGCCGAAAGTCTCCGCCAGCTGCATCAGCGTCTGGGCCACACGGCCCGGCAGCGGCAGGAAGGAACGGGCGGCCAGAACATCGTTGGACTGGCGCAGCCGCTTGCCGACGATGGCCAGCATGTGCCGGTAAAGCTGCGGATTCTCATCGGCAAAGCGCTCGAAGGCCGACTTGTCGATAAAGGCGAGCCGTGCCGCCTTCAGCGCCGTCACGGTGGCCGAGCGCGGGCGCCCGTCGAGCAGCGCCAGTTCACCCACCAGATCTCCCGGCCCGAGCACGGCCAGAAGCTGCTCATCCCCTTCGACCGAGAGAATGGAAACCTTGAGGGAGCCTTCCAGAATGGCATAACAGCCATTGCCCGGATCGCCTGTTTCGAAAAGGATCGCCCCCTGGTTTACCTTCATCGGGCGCGCCAGACGGGTGAGCCCATCCGCCAGTTCTGACGGCAACCCCTCGAGAGTGAAGCTGTTGTCGAGAAAGCCCTTTAGATCCGACACGAGACACGCCCCTTGCTCATGACAGAGCTGCAGCTTTGCGCCGCCCGCCTGCCCTGTAAAATTTCCCTGCCCTGCCTCTGGCAATCTCGCAAAAACAACCCACATCCACAATAGCAGACAGCGAGAGCTGTTTGTCTCCTCCCGAAGAACGGCTCCAGCCCCCACTGGAGCCGTTTCCGTTTGCGAAAGGCCAGATCGAGGACGGGCAGGAAAGAGACCGGCTGGTACGCCTTCAGTAAAGGAAGATGTCCTTCTCTGCCAGCGTGTTGAAGAATTTGAGGCTCTTGAGCACGGCAAAATGCCGCTCACGCCTTGCGAGCTCCGCTTTCGGAAGTTGCCGGCGCAAGCGGTCATCGATGATCGAAGGCCACGCCACAACGAAGGCCATTTCGGGCAGTCCGTCGAAATGATGCCGCAGCGCCTCCTGCAGCTCTGCCTCTGTTGGAAGATCCGGCAGCACGGGACCGCTGGCAAGCACCGGAAAGCCGAGCTTCAGTGCAAAGCGGCTGAAATGGCGCAGCGGCCGCCCCTCACCTTGCGGAAAAACGAGAAGCGGACGGGTTGCAAGTCCCCCGGCTTCTACAGCCCTTGCCAGCAGCTGCACCAGCACCCTGTGGCGCATCAGGCCATCTGAAAGGGTGATGAACTGCGGCTCAGCACCGAAATGCTCCATGAAACTGCGGATCTGGGCAGACATCTCCTCAAGGATGATTTCTTCGGGAAGCAGCCTGAAGCCTGCGCGGCGCGCGAACCAGCTGGTACTGCGGAACGCCACTCCCAGCTCCTGCCGCCAGCGCGGGCTCATCGGCTCACCAAACGCACCTGTAAGTGTCAGCGTCAGGCCAACGAGTGCATGGCTGGCCGCACCATCCACCACCTCGCGCAAGGGCGCATATTCACGCCGCCAGAGCTCGGAGAAAGCAAGGCACCCCACGGCACTGAGGCGGCCCTGTGCCAAAAGCTCGCGGATGGCCCGGTCTGTGCCGAACGCAAAGCCATAATCGACTGCCGCCAGGGTGATCCGTTTCATTCCGCCCCCTACCCGCAATTTATCGCGGGGCACCATGGCTCTTTGCTAACCGCAAAAAGGCTTGGAATACAATCGGAAACAGAATTCAGGCATGCCTTAGCGGCATCAGACTATTGCGCACCCATCCAGAGAGCCGGATCAATTGGCTCCAGCGGCGAGCCTTCCGGCTGCTCTACGGCATAGACCAAGAGATCTTCAAGCGGCACGCCATCAACCTTGCGGGTCAGGGTTGCCACAAGCTCCACCCTGCCAAAGGTTTCCGACAGCCGCTCGGCCGCATCGCGCCGCGCTTCGGTAACATAGAGGCCTGGCACGGAGAACAGTTCCGGCCCCGGCTGCGGCATCATCACATAGCGGATGCGGTCATTGAGCTGGATGACAGGAATCTCGCCCCGGAAGGCAAAGGCCATCTGGCCATTGAGGCCGTAGCCCATGGTGGCGATGTAACCGGCCCCTTGCGCATCGGCGATCTGGCGCAGCTCATCATGGATTTCCGGCCAGCCGCGCATCTGGAACGTGGGGTCCTTGCGGGCAAACTTGCCGGTAAACGGGGATACCGCATGCACCTGCACCGCGGCGCCGAATCCGAGGCCCAACACAACCGCCACCGCCGCAAGCCCGCGCCAGAAGCGCGCTGCAGAACCGGCCACAAACACCGCCGCCATGATGCAGAAGGCCGGGAATACGGGAGCTGGCCAGTTGCCCTGAACACGAGAATGCAGCGCATGAACGAGCAGATAGGCGAGGAACGGCAGCGTGGTCAGAACGGCCAGCCCGGCGCCCGCCTCGCCCCGAACCATCCGCCGCACAAGCTGCCAGAGCCCGGCCAGCGCCGGAATGGCCACCAGCGGATTGAGCAGACCGAGGAAGGCCCCGATGAACTCGATGATGAATTTTTCCGTCCACTCGCCGCGCCCGGCGCGGCCGAACTGCTTGTAGAACGAGGCCCAGTCATGGTCCGCATTCCACATCAGCACTGGCGACAGCACGGCAAGAGCGATGAGCCCGCCCGCCCAGAGCTGCCAGGAGAGGAACCAGCGGCGGTTGGCTGGCATCAGCAGCCACAGCACGATGCCGGCCCCAAGGAACAGCACGGAATATTTGGAAACAAGCCCGCAGCCTGCGAACAGCCCGACCGCCAGCCACCAGTTCGCCTTTCCCGAAGCAGTCAGTTCCGCCAGCGCCCAGAGCGTCAGTCCCCAGAAGAACACGGACGGCGCATCAGGTGTCGCCAGCACAGCGCCGATGCCAACAAGCAGCGTCGCGTTGAGGAACAGCACGGACAGCCCGGCCACACGCGGGCCGAACAACAGAAAGGCCGTGCGCCAGAGCACCAGCGACCCGATGGCCGCCGAAAGGATGCTGACGAGCCTCAACCCGAGAGCATTGTCGCCGGCGAACTGCTGACCCAGCCAGATCCACCAGGCCACCATCGGCGGGTGATCATAGTAGCCGAAGGCCGGATAGAGGCCCCAGAGCCTGTAATAGGCTTCGTCCTCGACGATATAGGCGCTGGCGCCGGTCCACAGGCGCAGAACCGTCAGGGCCAGCACCAGCAGGATGAGCAGCCTCGGCTGCAGCCAGACCGGCAGGTCTGCCACTGTTTCGCGGCCAGTTTCCAATGCGCCCGTCTGTCCAGCCATGATCAGTTCACCCTCAGGACTTGCGCCAGGTCAGCACGGAGGAGGCAGCGTAGTTCCACACCGCGCCCATCACGGCACCGGCAGCACCCGCAATCCACCACACTGGCTCGTTTTCATAGATCAGGTTGGCGACGCCCACATTGGCCAGCACGCCGACACTGCACACCGCATAGAAGGTGACGAGGCCGCGCAGCAGAGCAAAGCCGGTCAGGCGCCGGTCCCGGTAGGTCAGCTGATTGTTGAGGAAGAAGTTGGTGGTCATGGCGACGAAGGTCGCGGCAATCTGCGCCTGGTTGAAATCCAGCTCCAGCGCCAGCAGCGACGCGCGCAGCGCCACCAGATGCACCAGCACGCCGCTGGCGCCCACAAGGCTGAACATGAGGAAGCGGACGGACACCATGTCGCCCAGGTATTTCGAGACCAGAAGGCCCAGATAATCCAGCGTCACCAGGGTATCGAGCTTGCTTTCCCCTTCCTGCCGTTCGCGGAAGACAAACGGAAGCTCACGGATACGCAGGCGCCCCTCGCCGCTGGCCACGATATCCAGCAGGATCTTGAAACCCTGAGCAGAGAGGCGCGGAGCCAGTTCATCCACCACGTCCCGCCGCAGCATGAAGAAGCCGCTCATCGGGTCGGAAAGCGTCACCTTCAGCAGCTTGCGTGCCAGCGCATTGGCGAAATTGGACCCTGCCTTGCGGATCGCGGAAAGCCCATCGCCGATATCCCCGCCTTCCACCTTGCGGCTGGCAACAGCCAGATCCACCTCGCCGTAACGAAGCGTTGCCAGCATGCGCGGCAGCAGCGTCTCGTCATGCTGCATGTCCGCATCCATCACCGCCACGAAGGGAGCAGACGAGGCCAGCATGCCTTCGACGCAGGCGCCGGACAAACCCCGGCGGCCGACACGGCGGATCACACGGATGCGCGGGTCTTCGGCGGCAATGGCACGGGCCGCAGCGGCGGTGCCATCCGGCGAATTGTCATCGACGAAGATGACTTCCCAGGCTACACCCTCGAGCGCCTTGCGCAGCGCCGCGATAACCAGCGGCACATTGCCCCGCTCATTATAGGTTGGCAGCACCACGGTGAGTTCCGGCGCGGCGCCCAATTGCGCCTCTGTCCGGTTCAGGCTCACATCCATGCGGAAAATCCGTTCTTCAGTCATCTTGCGGCGGCCATTTGCCTGCCGGTCTGTTTGGCCGGGAACATAGCCAAAAGGCCGCCATTTGCAAGCGAGGCACAGCTTGTCCCCGCCTGCGGCCCGTTGCCGCCCGTTCCGGTTTTGCCGTGCCTTTGCGCAGGCTAGCCGGTAAACTGCGGTCACACTTCAGGAAAGCAGGCCATGACCTCCCTCGATATCCGCCCCGCCGTCAGCCGCGTGCCCATGCATAAGAGCATCACGCGGGATGAAATCAACACGCTGGTGGACAGCTTCTATGATGCCGTGCGCGCCGACGAACGCCTCGGCCCCATTTTCGAGGCCCGCATGGCCGGACACTGGGACGCGCATCTGGAACGGATGAAGAGCTTCTGGGGCTCCGTGCTGCTGAAGACCGGCGAATACAAGGGCCGCCCGGTGCCTGCCCACCTGCCCATGCGCCAGGAAGTGGAAAGCGATGATTTCCGCCGCTGGCTCACCCTCTTCCGCCAGACCGCCCGCAGTGTCTTTGCCGATCCGGAAGCTGCCGCCATCGTCATCCGCCAGGCAGAACGCATCGCCACCAGCCTCTGGCTTGCCATGCTCGGCACCCCCTTCGACCGCCCGCCGGGTTTTCTGTTCGGGGAGGAATAGGGCGAGGCGCCCGCCATCATACCTCTGGTCTGTGGCTGGGCCTCTCCGCCCCCCTCCCCCTCGTGGGGAGGGGTAAGGGGTGGGGGGCTCAGAGCCTGCAACCATATGAAAAACAGATTTTTTCTGAAAAGGCATCACGAGTAGCAGCTGTCTGAAATCAATGGACACTCAGCCAGCCAGAAAGGCTTTTCCCCCCACCCCTAACCCCTCCCCACGAGGGGGAGGGGGGCGGAAACGCTGTGCCTTAGTGACCAGACGGCAGACTTTGCCCAAGCATTCACCGGCTTCAGACACGATATCTGCATGCCGTAGCTCAGGGGGCCGTAGCTCAGGGGAGTGGGGCGCTGCGGCAAAAGGGGCGCGCGTTCCTCCGCCTTGCGTCCGTTGTAAACGCCGCCCCTTCCCCGCCCAATGCCTTGCCCGTCGGGCTGGTTTCGTCTAGGAAACAGCCAGCCGTTTCAGGGGCATGAAAGCCGCTGGACATGACCGCAAGCCCGTTGCACAGCATCCCGGAAAGCAGCCTGTTCCATGTCAAATCCGAAGACCCAGAAACTGAAGGCGCGGCTGCCGCGCGGCTTTATTGACCGTTCGGCAGCGGATATCCGCGCCACGGAAGAAATGGTCGCGAAGATCAAGGCGGTTTACGAGCTTTACGGGTTTGATCCGGTCGAGACGCCGATGTTCGAATACACCGACTGCCTCGGCAAGTTCCTGCCCGATACGGACCGGCCGAATGCGGGCGTTTTCTCCGTGCAGGATGATGACGAACAGTGGCTGAGCCTGCGTTATGACCTGACGGCCCCGCTCGCCCGCCATGTGGCCGAGCACATCAACGAGATCCAGCTGCCGTTCCGCAGCTACCGGGCAGGCTGGGTGTTCCGCAACGAAAAGCCCGGCCCTGGCCGTTTCCGCCAGTTCATGCAGTTCGACGCCGACAGTGTCGGCGCACCGGGCGTCGGAGCGGACGCCGAAATGTGCATGATGTTTGCCGACACGCTGGAGGCCCTGGGGCTGAAGGGCCAGTATGTTGTGCGCGTCAACAACCGCAAGGTTCTGGACGGTGTGCTGGAGGCGATCGGCCTTGGCGGCGAGGCGGACGGCGAACAGCGCCTGACCGTGCTGCGCGCCATGGACAAGTTCGACAAGTTCGGCAGCGAAGGCGTGCGCCTGCTGCTGGGCGCCGGCCGCAAGGACGAGAGCGGCGACTTCACCAAGGGCGCCGGGCTTGCAGAGGCTGCCATTGCCGCCATCCTCGAAATCCTGGAAGGCGGCTCGCTGGAAGCCCTGCTGGCAGATGGCGAGGACCTTGCCTTCAAGACCCCGGCTCTGGCGGCCCTGCCGTTCAATGCAGCACTTCATGACGGCTTCTCGGAGCTGCGCGCCATCTCCGGCCTCGTCCGCGCTGCGGGCTACGGCCCTGAACGCATCAGGATCGACACCTCCGTCGTGCGCGGCCTCGAATATTACACCGGCCCTGTCTATGAGGCTGAGCTGCTGTTCCCCGTCACCAATGAAAAGGGTGAGGTGGTGCAGTTCGGCTCCGTTGGCGGCGGCGGGCGGTATGACGGTCTGGTGAAGCGCTTCACGGGCCGCGATGTTCCGGCCACCGGCTTTTCCATCGGCGTGTCGCGCCTGATGAGCGCGCTGAAGAACCTTGGCAAGCTGCAGGGCAGCGAAACGCTGCCGCCTGTGCTCGTCACCGTCATGGACGGCGATGCAGACGCCATGGCCAGCTATCAGGCCATGACCCAGCAGCTGCGGCAGGCCGGCATCCGCGCCGAGATGTATCAGGGCAACTGGAAGAAATTCGGCAATCAGCTGAAATATGCCGACAAGCGCGGCTGTCCGCTGGCCATCATTCAAGGTTCCGATGAGCGCGCCAACGGCGAAATTCAGATCAAGGACCTGATCGAGGGCAAGCGTCTTTCAGGTGAAATAACCGACAATGTAACATGGCGCGAAAGCCGCCCGGCACAGGTGACTGTGGCCGCAGGCGAGCTGGTGGACACCGTGAAGCGCATGCTGGCCGGGCAGGCCGAAGACCGCGCCCGCGCGGCAAGCTGAGGACAGGACGATGACGGGAAGCACCGCAGCAAACGGATCAGGGGCTGATGCCGGCACCGCAAGGCTGGCCGCAACCGCGCTGGCGCGGCTGCAGGCCGCCGGGCATACGCGCATCGACCCGCCGATCCTGCAGCCTGCGGACACGTTTCTGGATCTGGTGGGCGAGGACATCCGCCGCCGCCTGTTCCTGACCAACGGTGCCGATGGGCCGGAGCTGTGCCTGCGCCCGGACTTCACCATTCCCGTCTGCCGCCAGCATCTGGAAAGCGAACCGGCCAACCGGCGCGATGACTATTGCTACGCGGGCCCCGTGTTCCGCCAGCGCCCCGGCGGCATTGGCGAAATCCCGCAAGTTGGTGCCGAAAGCCTTGGCCGCACCGACCGGGAACAGGCGGATGCCGCGATGCTGGCGCTAGCCACCGGCGTGCTGGCCGACCTTGGCATCAGCGATCCCGTGATCCGCATTGGCGATGAAACCATCTTCACCGCCGTGCTTGCCGGGCTGAACCTGCCCGTGGTGTGGCAGCGCCGCCTGCGCGGGTTGTTCGGCGAGACGGCACGGCTGGAAGCCGCCATCGCCCGCATGGGCGGTGAAGGCATGCAGGATGACAGCGCCACCCGCCTCGGCTTCCTCGCCGCGCTCGACGGTGCCAATCATGAAGCCGCGCAGCAGGTGGTCACCGATCTTCTGTCCATCGCCGGCATCACCGCCGTGGCCGGGCGCAGCGCCAGCGAAATTGCCGAACGTTTTCTGGAGCAGGCAGCCCTTGCAAACGGCTCGGGCGCCAATGCGGGCGCGGCGGCAACCTTGCGCGAATATCTCTCCATCAAGGGCCAGCCGGATGTGGCGCTTGGCGAGCTGAAGGCTTTCGCCAGCCGTCATGGACTGGACCTTTCCGGCCCGCTGGCCGCCTTCGAGGCCCGTCTTGCAGCCATCAATGCGCACGGCCTTGCCGCCTCGCGCATGCAGTTTGCCGCCGACTTCGGCCGCCGCCTCGACTATTACACCGGCTTCGTTTTCGAGATGACCGCCGCAGGCCATGACCTGCCGGGGCAGATCGTCGGCGGCGGGCGCTATGACAAGCTTCTGCGGCTGCTGGGCGCCCCGCACGAGGTGCCCGCAGTCGGCTTTTCGCTCTGGCTCGACCGGCTGCAGACCGTTCTGGAGGCACGCGCATGACCCGTCTGATCATCGGCATTCCCTCCAAGGGCCGCCTGCAGGAAAAAACCTCGGAATTCTTCGCCGCCAGCGGGCTGCGGATCATCCAGCCGGGCGGCGACCGCAATTACCGGGGCGCCATCAAGGGGCTGGAGGATGCGGAAATCGCGTTCCTCTCCGCCTCCGAGATTGCGCGCGAACTGGCGGAAGGCACCATCCACTTCGGCATCACCGGGCTGGATCTTGTGCATGAGAGCATCGCGGCGCCGGAACGCCTCGTGCATGTCGTCACCCCGCTCGGCTTCGGCCCGGCGGATGTTGTCGTCGCCGTGCCCAAGGCCTGGATCGACGTGGAAACCATGGCCGACCTCGGCGACGTTGCGTCCGACTTCCGCGCCCGCCATGGCCGCAGCCTGCGGGTGGCGACCAAATATGTGAACCTGACGCGTGCCTTCTTCGCCCGTCAGGGCATCGCCGATTACCGGATCGTCGAGAGCGCCGGCGCCACGGAAGGCGCACCCGCGGCAGGCTCGGCGGAACTCATCGTCGATATCACCACCACCGGATCGACGCTGGAAGCCAACGCGCTGAAGATTCTCAAGGATGGCGTCATCCTGAAGAGCCAGGCGCATCTTGCCGCCTCGCTGAAGGCTGACTGGAGCGATAAGGCACTGGGCGCTGCGCGCACCATTCTGGACCGGGTGGCGGCAGAAGAAACCGCAAGGGGCTTGCGCATTGTCCGTGCACTCGTCACTGATCCTCGCGGCGCGGTGAAGGCCGTGCTGCCGCTTGGGGCCGAACTTGCCTTTGGCCATCCGGCCGACGAAACGGTTCTCGCCCTGCTCTGCCCCAAGGATCAGGTGGCCGACTGTGCCCAGAAGCTGATCGAGCATGGCGCCCAGACGGTCAGCGTCGAAACGCCGGACTACATCTTCCGCAGCACCAACCGCCTGTTCGATCCGCTGGCGGAAAAGGTACGGCGCTGAAAAAATGGCCGCCTTGCGGGCTAGAAAGCGCAAGGCGGCCAGTTTCATCGGGGGAAGACCGGTGCGCGACGCGGGGGTTGCGGCACCGGGAACCGCTTCTGCCAATGCTTCACGGTCACGGAATATACGCGGACAACAGTCCTGCAGATCAGCCTGGAATAACCACAGGACGCGCGAATGAAGCGCGGTATTCTTCAAGGGGCGCCCGGCGGCAGCAGCCTTCCAGGTGATCATTCACGAGCCCCATCGCCTGCATGAAGGCATAGACGGTGGTTGGCCCCACAAAACTCCAGCCGCGTTTCTTGAGATCCTTGGACAGGGCCACACTTTCCGCTGACTGGGTGATCTGCGAAAGGGTTGCGCGGTCGCAGCGCAAGGGACGCGCCTCCGGTTTCGGCTCGAAGCGCCAGAAATAGGCGGCCAGAGATCCGAATTCGGCCTTCAGTTCGATGGCGCGCCGGGCGTTGTTGATGGTGGAGACGATCTTGCCCCGGTGGCGGACGATCCCGGCATCGGCAAGGCAGCGGGCAATATCCTCATCGCCGAAGAGAGCTACCTTGTTGAAATCGAAACCGGCGAAGGCAGCACGGAAGCCTTCACGCTTGCGCAGGATGGTCAGCCAGGACAGGCCGGACTGGAAACCTTCAAGGCAGATCTTCTCGAACAGGCGCTGATCATCCGTGACGGGCCAGCCCCACTCCTCGTCATGATAAATACGGTAATCCTCCAGCCCGCCGTACCACTTGCAGCGGTGCAGCCCATCGGCGCCCTCGATCAATCCGTCCATTCCTGCCTCCGGCACGGGTAATTTGTTCTTTTTTTGTTCTATATTCTTTTGATCTATGCCGCAAACGGAAAGAAGCCGGCACGAAGGCCGGCTTTCCCACGATCAAGGAACACGTCCTCAGGCAAACAGCGCGTCGATGTCGTCCTGCGAGGCAACGTTGGAGTCGGTCTTGAGCGACGGGCCGTTGAGCAGGGCTGCATCGCCCTCGGCCTGTGCACGCATCTTGACCTCAAGGTCGTTGAAGCTCTCGATGCCGCCCCAGATGTTCATCATGTCGATGATGCGCTCTTCAATGAAGCGCAGGGTATTGATCACCTTGGTGATGCGCTGTCCGGTCAAGTCCTGGAAGTTACAGGCTTCGAAGATCTGGATGACCTTCTCCTGAATGTCCTGGGCCATTTCCCGGTCATGCCCGCTGACGCGCGCCGAGAGGGTATTGGCCGTCTCGTCGATGAATTCAGCGGCAGACAGAATGCTTTCGGTCGCGCCTTCCGTGCCCTCGACCACGGCGTCCAGCTCGTTGGAGACACGGGTCATCTCCTCGCCTTCCGAACCGGTCGTGTGGTGCAGGGCCGCGATTTCCTTCTTCGTGGCGTTGATCGCCTCGTAGATGGCATCAAGCTCGGCCTTCAGCTTCGCCGCTTCGTTGAGCTCCTTGCGGAACTCCTTCAGCACCTGATCGCTGATGCTCTTGCTGTCCGGCGCGGCACTGCCTTGCATCAACGCCTTTACGGCCCGGATCTCCGCCATCAGCTCCTGATGGCGGTACTCCTCGACCCTGTCTGGCTGCGTTGCAGCCGTCGCATCACGGAAAAGACTTTCGACCCGGAATGCACGCTTTGCCGCCGCCATAACTGCTCCTGCCATCACGCAAATACTGTAGGAGATTGTCCATCCTTCGAATTCTTATAGCGGCCGATGTTTAAGGAAATGTTCCCTGCTTACGTTGAAACGCGCAGATGATACGGATTCAGGCCTTTGATGCGATTTTGGTTTTCAAGCTGCGGCGCAAGCGATTAAAGTCCGCTGGCGTGGATGGTTAACACCGCGTCAGGAAAGTTCCGCAGCCCGGTGAAGCAGTTTCAGATGCCGCGCATTACAGTTTCATGCCTCGCTCTGCTTCTTGCCGCAGGACTTGCCGGCAGGGCTGCGGCACAGCCGGACACGTTCACGACAGAGGAACTTGTGACGGGCTTCAATGCGACTGTCTTCGGCCTCGAATACCGCACCTGGAGCTGGCAGCCCTATCTGGTGAAGAAATTCGCCAAGCCCGTCCGGTTCCGCATCTTCAGCCTTTCGCACACGGACCGCCGGGCCGAAGTCGAGGCCTTCATTGCCGAAATGGACCGCAAGATCGCAGGTGTCTCGATTCAGGTGGCCAGTGCCACGGAAGAGCCGAATTTTGACGTCTACATTGTTGACCGGCACCAGTATGAGGACGTGGTGCGCCAGTCGGTCTACAAGGACATGACCGCCGATGCGCCGGGCCGCTGCCTTGTGCGGGTGGAGTCCGGGCGGCGGGGCATCAAGAACTCCCGTGCCGTCATTGTCTCCGATGAAGGCGACTTTCTGTTCCGCCGCTGCCTTGTCGAGGAACTGCTGCAGGGGCTTGGCCCTATGAATGATGACGACCGGCTGGTGCACTCGGTCTTCAATGACGGCTCGCGCCACAATCGCTTCACCGTTTTTGACCAGCTCCTTCTCAACATGCTCTACGACCCGCGCATCAAGCCCGGCATGTCGCCTTCCGAGGCAGACAAGATACTGCCTGTGGTCGTGCGTGATGTGCGGCGGCGGATCCAGCCCTGACCCGCATGCCCACACAACCGGCGGCGGCGTAACAAGCCGTTCACCATGTCCGGCAACCCGGCCTTAACCCTGATTCCAGATTGCCGGACTGGTTAGCGCGCCGTTCATCCTTTCCACGCGTTCAGATACCTAAAATTTGAACGAATGCCGGTTTCCGGCTTGTAGGCTATCTGTTTGCGAGTAACGCCAATGAAGCGGATACTGACCCTGACGGCTGCCGGGCTCCTCAGCGCCCTTGCACTGATGCCCGCGACCACATCAAGCGCCATGGCCCAGAGCACCCTGAGCGCAACGCCGCCGCCGGTAATCCTGAGCCCCGATCTGGCGGAACCCTGGCTGCTGCAGCTGCGCCCCCATGGCATCCAGCCGCCAAGGCCGCAACGGCCGCAGCAGAGCTGGTTCTCCTTCGGAAGCAGGCAGCAAGCCCCCGTGCAGCTGGCCCATGCCGAGCCTGCCCGCAAGGCGCCGCAAGCCACGCGCCAGATGGACCCCAAGTTCCTTCCAGCTGTGGTCGACTATAACGGCCCGCACAAGCCGGGCACCATCGTGGTGGATACCAACACCCGTTATCTCTATCTGGTGCAGGCTGGCGGCACGGCCCGCCGCTATGGCATCGGCGTCGGCAAGCCGGGCTTCGAGTGGGCCGGCACTCACAAGGTCACACGCAAGGCGGAATGGCCGGACTGGCGCCCGCCGGCCTCCATGCGCAAGCGCCGCCCGGAACTGCCCACCTTCATGGCGGGCGGGCCGAACAACCCGCTGGGCGCCCGGGCGCTCTATCTGGGCTCTTCGCTCTACCGCATTCACGGCTCGAACGAGCCCTGGAGCATCGGCCATGCCGTATCTTCCGGTTGCATCCGCATGCGCAACGAGGACGTGACCGACCTTTACGAGCGCGTCGGCGTCGGTGCGACGGTGATCGTCATCTGATCTGGCGGCGCAGCCCCGAGAACGGGGCTGCTGCCGTTTGACGCGAAAGATCCCGGCCATGTTCCCCTTCTCCAGATCCCGGCGCTCTGCCGCTCCCTATGCGGGAGCGGTCTATCTTCTGGCAGCCGTTGCTGCAGGCGTCTCCGGCGGACTGGCCGGCACCGCCTTTCATCTCGGCGTGGATACCCTCTCCGGCCAGTACCGCGAACTGCGCCTTACGGTGACAGACCCGGTTCTTTCGGGCGTCATGGCAGCCGTCATCTCCGCCCTTGCCGCGCTCCTGGCCGCGCTGATCGTGCGCCGTATCGCACCGGAAGCGGCTGGCAGCGGTATCCAGGAAGTGGAAGGCGCCATGGAGGGGCTGCGTCCCATGCGCTGGCTCCGCGTGATGGTGGCGAAGTTCACCGGCGGGCTGCTGGCACTCTCCTCCGGCCTTGTTCTTGGACGCGAAGGCCCGACGATCCACATGTCGGCCGCTGCCGCCGCAGGCCTCTCGCAAGGCATGGGCTTTACGGCAGATGACCGGCGCGGCTTGCTCGCAGCAGGCGCGGCGGCCGGTCTTGCTGCGGCCTTTTCTGCCCCACTCGCAGCCATTCTCTTCATCGTGGAAGAAACCCGACGCCAGTTCCCCTATGGCTACCGCACCTATATGGGAGTGATCCTCGCCAGCATCGCCAGCGGCCTCACGGTGGAGGGACTTCTGGGCACCCGCCCGGCGCTGGAGATCGAGACCGGCGCCCTCCCTGTCTTGAGCTTTCCGCTGTTCATCCTGCTCGGCGCGCTGCTGGGTGCGCTTGGCACAGGCTTCAACAGCGCTGTCCTTGCCAGTCTCGACGCGGTCCAGAAGCTGCCGAAACGGCTCTGGTGGCTGCCGCCTGTTGCTGCGGGCGGCCTCGCCGGTGCCCTGCTGATTGCTTTTCCCCTTGCAACGGGGGGCGGTGACCAGCTGGTCAGCTTCGTCACGGCCGATCATCTGGGTCTTGGCCTGCTTCTGCTGCTGACAGCGCTGCGTTTTGCCGGGGCGCTGGTGTCCTACAGCATCGGTGTGCCGGGCGGCATCTTCGCGCCGATGCTCTCCATCGCCACCTGCGCGGGTCTTGCCTTCGGCGTTGTGGCAAGCCTCCTGATTCCCGGCGCGGACCTTCCGGCACAGGCCTTTGCCATTGCCGCGATGGGCGGTTTCTTTGCCGCATCGGTACGGGCGCCGCTGGTGGCTGTTGTCCTTGTTCTGGAGCTGACGGGCGCATATCCGCTGCTGCTGCCGGTGCTCGTCACCTGCGCTTCCGCAACACTCGCCGCCCATGCCCTGAATGGGCGGCCGATCTATGAAATGCTGCTGGAGCGAACGCTTCGCCTTGCAGGCGAGACGCCGCCGCCAGCAGAGAAGGACCGCACGCCCATCCAGCTCGGTCTTCCCGGAAGCTGAGACCTTATCACCGCACAGCAGCCTGAGCCTTTTCCTCCAACGCTTCCGGGCAAGGCCCGCCATAGGCCCAGTCCAGCAGTTCCGCCGTATGCACAACCGGAATGTCGATCCCGGTTCCGATCTGCGTCATGCAGCCGATATTGCCTGTGGCGACCAGATCCGGTTTGGTCTTGCGGATGTTGGCAACCTTGCGGTCCCTGAGGCGGGTGGCGATTTCCGGCTGGAGAATGTTGTAGGTGCCGGCCGAACCGCAGCACAGATGCCCCTCCGGCACATCCTTCACGGTGAAGCCCGCCGCCTTGAGAAGATCCTTTGGCTGACGGGTGATCTTCTGCCCATGCTGCATGGAGCAGGCGGAGTGATAGGCAATCGTCAGCCCGCCAGGCCGCACCGGCGTCCCGAGATCAAGGCCAGTCAGAAACTCGGTAATATCCTTGGCCAGACCGGATACCTTCGCCGCCCGCTCCGCATAGGCCGGGTCATTGCGCAGCATGAAGCCATAATCCTTGATGGTCGTGCCGCAGCCCGAAGCGGTGATGAGGATGGCATCGAGCCCCTCGCCATCCGCCTCGCGCATCCACACATCCACATTGCGCCGGGCGTTGGCGAGGGCATCGTCTTCCCGGCCCATGTGATGCACCAGCGCGCCGCAGCAGCCTTCGCCCTTGGGCAGCACCACCTCATATCCGGCGCGCGTCAGCAGGCGGATGGTGGCGTCGTTGATGGACGGGGCAAGCACCGGCTGGGCACAGCCGTTGAGCAGGGCAACCCGGCCCTTCCGCGCACCCGCCTGCGGCTGGAAATTGCCTGGCGCCTCATAGCGGCCACGGCCCGGCGCCTTGGCCGGGGCAAGCGAAAGCATCGCGCCCAGCTTGGCAAAGGGACCGCCCAGCGCCTTGAAGGCGCCTGCCAGCGGACGGCCCATATAGGCCCCCAGCAGCGCCAGCCGGAACCGGCCGGGATAGGGCAGGACAGCTGCCAGCATCGCGCGGATCATCCGATCGGCCAGCGGACGCCGCCAGGTCTGCTCGATATGGGCGCGGGCATGGTCCACCAGATGCATGTAATTCACGCCAGACGGACATGTAGTCATACAGGACAGGCACGACAGGCAGCGGTCCACGTGGCGCACGATCTGCTCATCCGCAGGACGGCCGTTTTCCAGCATGTCCTTGATCATGTAGATGCGCCCGCGCGGGCTATCCAGCTCATCCCCCAACAGGGTGAACGTGGGACACGTGGCCGTGCAGAAGCCGCAATGTACGCATTTGCGCAGAATCTTTTCAGACTCGGCCACATGCGGATCTGCGAGCTGTTCAGCGGTGAAATTCGTCTGCATACGTCACCTGAGGGTCAAGGGTCACAGATCCGGCGCGATGCGGCCGGGATTGAGAATGCCTTTGGGATCGAACTGGCCCTTGAGCCGGCGCGACAGCGCCGCAAGGGCTGGGTCCTGCGGCTCGAACACGGGCACGCTGGAGCGCAAGCCCGCATCGGCCCGCACCAGCATGGCATGGCCGCCGCCATGATCCGCCAGAGCGTCACGGATGGGCACGTCATGCGCATTGCCATCCAGGCAATGCAGCCAGACGAGCCCGCCGCTCCAGTCGTAGAAGGCTTCTACCGGGATGCTCTGCTTCAGGCTGGCGACGTAGCCTGCCCCGGAAGCTGGCGGCAGCGAGACGCGCCAGACCGGCAGGCTGCCGCCCGCAAAGGGCTGGCAATCGCGGATCGCGGCCCAGGCGGCACGGGAGGCCGTATCCTCCAGCCGCTCCACGGCAATCCCATCCGGCAAGTCCTCAGCAAGCAGCCGGGACAGCGCGGCAAAACGGTAATCGACGGAAGGGCCAAAACCTTCCAGCCGGATCAGCGTCACTGCCTTGTCCCGGTCCTGCCCGGCTAGGCCAAGCCTTGCAAACAGGCCTTCAGGCAGATGCGCCGCCGCCGACACTTCAGCAGGCGTGCCCATCGCCCGGCAGAGGGCGGCAACCGCCGTGGCATCGTCCAGCCCCTCGATCAACAGACTGGCGCTGGTTTCCGCCCGTGGATTGACCTTGAGCGTCAGTTCGGTCGAAAGCGCCAGCGTGCCCCAGGAGCCGCAAAGCGCACGGGGCAGATCGTAACCCGTGACGTTCTTCACCACCTTGCCGCCCGCGCGGAAGATCTCACCGCGCCCCGACACGGCCTCCAGACCCAGCACATGATCACGGGCAGCGCCCGCCTTGATGCGCCGGGGGCCGGAGAGATTGGCCGCCAGCGTGCCGCCCAGCGTGCCCCTTGCCGGAGTGCCACCCAGCAGCGGGCCATAATCCATCGGTTCGAAGGACAGCTCCTGCCCCGCAGCGGCCACCGCCGCCTCGATCTCCGCCAGCGGGGTGCCAGCGAGTGCTGTCAGCACCAGTTCGGCGGGCTCATAAACGAGGATGCCGGAGAGAGCCGAGAGATCCACCACAAGTCCAGCCTGCACCGGGCGGCCCAGCGCCCGCTTGGAGCCCTGACCGATGATTTCAAGCGGCAGATCCTCGGCAGCCGCGTGGGCCACAAGGTCGCGCAGCTCACTGGCATTACGCGGCCGCACAGCCTTCAGCGCTGCGGCACCGGGAGCCAAGGTGGTCTGGTCTGGGGTCATCTGTTCCACCTGCTCAGAAACGCGGAATGTCCGGGAAAGGCATCTGCCCCTTGTGCACATGCATGCGGCCAAGCTCGGCGCAGCGGTGCAGCACGGGGAAGACCTTGCCGGGATTGAGGAGCTGACGCTCATCGAAGGCGCATTTGACCCGCTGTTGCTGTTTCAGGTCGTCCTCGGTGAACATCTCCGGCATCAGGTCGCGCTTCTCGATGCCGACGCCATGCTCGCCTGTCAGCACCCCGCCCACCTCGACGCACAGGCGCAAGATGTCGGCACCGAAGGCCTCGGCAGCCTCCAGCTCACCCGGCAGGTTGGCATCATAGAGGATCAGCGGATGCAGGTTGCCGTCTCCGGCGTGGAAGACGTTGGCGACCCTGAGCCCATGCTTCTCCGACAGCGCCCGCATGCCGGCCAGCACACGCGGCAGCTCCCGCCGGGGGATCGTGCCGTCCATGCACAGATAGTCCGGCGAAATGCGCCCCACGGCCGGGAAGGCTGCCTTGCGCCCGGCCCAGAACACCAGCCGCTCCTCTTCGCTGGTGGAAACACGCAGATAGCCGGAGTTGTTGGCGCGGGCGATTTCCTCGACGCGGGCCAGCAGATAGTCCACCTCCGCCTCCGGCCCGTCCAGCTCCACGATCAGCAGCGCTTCGGCCTCACGCGGATAACCGGCATGGACGAAATCCTCTGCCGCTTCCAGCGCCAGCTTGTCCATCATCTCAAGTCCGCCGGGGATGATACCGGCGGCGATGATGTCCGCCACGCAGCGTCCGGCATCTTCCGTGGCAGCAAAACCGACCAGCGCGGCACGGGCCGTTTCCGGCTTCTGCAGGATGCGCACGGTGACTTCGGTCACGACGCCAAGCAGCCCTTCGGAGCCGGTCATCATGGCGAGGAGGTCATAGCCTTCCGCATCCAGATGCTTGCCGCCAAGACGGATGACCTCGCCCGTCATCAGCACCATTTCAAGGCCCAGCACGTTGTTGGTGGTGAGGCCATATTTCAGGCTGTGCACGCCGCCGGAGTTTTCCGCGATGTTGCCACCGATGGAACAGGCAATCTGCGAGGACGGGTCGGGGGCGTAATAGAAGCCCTCATGCTCCACGGCGCGGGTGATGCCAAGGTTGGTCACGCCCGGCTGCACGGTGACGGCACGGTTGGGAAAGTCGATATCGAGGATGCGGTTGAACTTCATCATCGACATGAGCACGCCATCGGCCACCGGCAGCGCGCCGCCGGAGAGCGAGGTGCCTGCGCCCCGCGGCACCACCTTGACGCCGTTGTCATAGCAGTAGCGCAAGACAGCCGCGACCTGCTCCACCGTTTCCGGCAGGACGACGATCAGCGGCATCTGGCGGTAGGCAGTCAGCGCATCGGTCTCATAGGGGCGCATGCCGGTGTCATCGGCAATCACACCCTCCCCCGGCACGATGGCCTGAAGCGCGGAAACGATCTCCGCCCGGCGCGCCAGAATGGCGCCATCCGGCTGCGGCATGGCAAGTCCGGCCATTTTCTCTCCTCTCCGGCAAGAATGTGATCCATTCTTGCCCTCCTGCCCGTAAGACAGCAAACGGGCCAGTTGAACCGCCCCGGAAATGCCCTCTGTCAGCCTTACGGAAAGGCAGTCTGGCAAAAAACCGGCTCAAGCGGAATATGCGGTCCCTTACTAGCTCTCTTTCCGGCGGGAATAAAATGAGCAATCTGACCGATATGGAAATCTTCGCCCGGGTCGTTACTGCCGGCAGCATGTCGGCTGCAGGACGGGAGATGGGGCTTTCCCCCGCCGTCGTGTCGAAACGAATCCGCCGGCTGGAGGACAAACTCGGCACCCGCCTTCTGCAACGCACCACCCGGCAGATTGCCCTGACGGAGGCTGGCCATGGCTTCTACGACCGGGTTCTCGCCATTCTGGCTTCGGTGGAGGAAGCCGAAACCTTTGTGACACGGGGATCGGCGCAGGCCCGCGGCACACTCAAGGTCAGTGCTCCCACATCCTTCGGCCGCATGCATGTTGCGCCCTATCTCGCCCGTTTTCTCGAAGCCAATCCGGACCTTTATGTCAGCCTCGACCTGTCGGACGAATTCGTCGACATCGTGGGGGACGGCTACGATCTGGCGATCCGCATTGCCGAACTGTCCGACTCCAGCCTCGTTGCCCGGCGCCTTGCGCCCGTGCACCGGGTGCTCTGTGCTGCTCCGTCCTATCTCGAGCGCCATGGCGAGCCCAAGAGCATTGACGACCTTGTCGAGAACCACGTGCGCGTCGCCGCCGCTGCGCAGGATCCCTGGCGGCTGATGGGCCCGCGCGGGCTTGAGATCGTCAAGACGGATGCCCCGTTGCGCACCAATTCCAGCGAGGTGGTGCGTGAAGCGGTGCTGGCCGGCGTCGGCATCGCCCTTCGCTCCACCTGGGACGTGGGGCCGGAACTGCGCGAGGGCAAGCTGCAGATCGTTCTGCCCCAATACCGCGCTTCCAAGGACGTTGGCTTGCATGCGGTCTATCCGACCCGGCGCTTCCTGCCAGCCAAGGTGAGGGTTTTCATCGATTTTCTCGCCCAGCTCTACGGTCCGCAGCCCTATTGGGATGAAGGCCTGTCCGGCTGGCTCGGCAGCATGGAGCGCGCGGCAGGCTGAGGGCGTAACTCTGCGTATGAGCCACAGTGACGCACCCGGTTGTCACATAGCATGATTAGAATATCCTCCCTGTTACCGGCTTGGCGGCCGTGACTGAGGGAGAATGATTATGAAATATGCAGTGCTTGCTGCTGCCATGCTGGCAGCGGTGACGACGGGGGCACGCGCAGACGGCGATGCCGCTGCAGGCGAGAAGGTCTTCAAGAAGTGCATGGCCTGCCATGCTGTAGGTGCGGACGCTAAGAACAAGGTGGGCCCGGAACTGAACGGCATCGTCGGGCGCCCGGTCGCCTCAATTGCCGAGTTCAAGTATTCCCCGGCGATGACCGAGTTCGCTGCCGGTGGCAAGGTGTGGGACGCAGAAACCCTTCACACCTACCTGGCGAACCCGAAAGGCCTCGTCCCGAAAACCAAGATGGCTTTCGCTGGTCTGAAGAAGGATCAGGAAGTCCTCGACGTGATCGCCTATATGAACCAGTTCAATGCGGACGGTTCAACGAAGTAATCCGGATTTCCGGATAAGCAAGGCCGGGCCAAACGCCCGGTCTTTTGCGTTTCATGAATATATTTATCAGTCAAAATCAAATATTTTCGTCATGTCATGGCTCGACCATGGCATCCACATCGATACGTAACAACAAAATCAGCACACGATAGAACATTTTTACTTTCAAGAAACGGAACAATAAGCAACGGGATGGATGCCATGATCAAGTCATGGCATGACGGTGTTGTTATTTTGAGCGCTCAGCTTCCCCCCCCTTCAATGCGGCTCCCCCGTATCCGTGTGATGCGCCCGGATGCGGCGGACGGTCCACCAGACGGCAAGCAGCACCAGCGGCACCGACATTCCCGAGACCAGGCCCGGATCGGGCATGGGCACACCCGCTTCCTTCAGACCCTTGGCGAGATAGCCCACCAGCCCAACCACATAGTAGCTGACGGCGGCCACCGAGAGGCCCTCCACCGTCTGCTGCAGGCGCAACTGCAGGCGGGCGCGGCGGTTCATGGAATCGAGCAGATCCCGGTTCTGGCGTTCCATGTCCACATCCACCCGCGTGCGCAGCAGCGTCGTGGCGCGGGCAAGTTTGCGGGACAGGTTGATCTGCCGGTTCTCTACCGATTCGATGGTGCGCATGGCCGGGGCAATACGGCGTGCGAGAAAGGACTCCAGCCCGAGATATCCCGGCACCACGGCTTCCTCGATTGTCCCCAGCCGCGCCTTGAGGATGCTGTGATAGGCACGGCTCGCCCCGAAGCGGTAGGCGCTGGCCGCCGCTCCCGCCTCCAGATCAGCCGCCAGATCGGAAAGGCGCTCCAGCAGGTGCCGGTTGCTGTCCATGTCCGAGGCCCCGCGCATCTCCCCGGTCAGCTGCACAAGCTCCTCCTCGATCCGCCGGACGTCCGGCGAGAGCTCTGTGGCCATGGGCAGCCCAAGCAGTGCGAGCGTGCGGTAGGTTTCCACCTCGATGAGACGCTGCGCCAGCGCACCAGTCTGGCTGGGCGCCATGCCCCGGTCGATCAGCAGAATTCGGGTCAGTCCCTCGCCATCCTGCCGGAAATCCGTCATGGCAATGGCACGCCCCTCCTCAGACTGAAGGGCTGTGAGGCTCGCCCGGTCGAACCACCGGGTCAGCGCGGCCTCGTCGTGACCATTTTCCGGCACAACGTCCAGCCTTGCCGCAACCAGCATCGGCCCCGGAGCCCGGAAGCCCGATCCGAAGGGATGACCGGCGGGAATTCGCCCGAAGGGGTGGCTGCCATCCGGCGCAACGTCAAAAGTGTAGGTGATAAACTCCGAATGCTGCTCCCAGCGCAGGGAACCGCCAGCCATCGGCAACACATGCGAGCGGTCACTCTCCCCCGGCCCCTTGACGCCCTGGCTGCGGCACAGATCGGCAAACCAGAGCCGGTCATCCCGTATGGCCTGGGGATCACATGTGAAGGCGTAATGCAGCAGAATGCGAGGGCTTTCCAGCGCGCGGAACGGGCGGGCATGGAGCTCGCCCAGTACGGCTGCCCTCAGGTGATGCTTGCCGAATGGCAGCAAGCCGCCTGTCTGCTGCGTGTTTGCGTCCGCGTTCATTCTCGCCCCCGTCTTCCTGCCCCAAAGTGACGCAGTATCCTCGCATCTGTCATGCGCAAAATTGCGACGGAAGCAAGCTGCGACACAATGTAAGGGGTCACGCAAAGCGGGTCTTGCAATTGGACAAGAAATTTGACCAATTAAAGCAGGGAGAACGGAGACTCGCATGTTCGCGAAGGTCAATCATGCCCGTACCGCCGATGCTGTGGTGGATCAGATCGAGCTTCTGATCCTCAATGGCGTGCTGCGCCCGGCCGACCGGCTGCCGCCCGAGCGGGAGCTGGTGGACCTGGTGGATGTGTCTCGGCCGATCTTGCGTGAGGCTCTTAAGACGCTGGAAGAGCGCGGGCTTCTGGTGAGCCGCCAGGGCGGTGGCACTTATGTGGCAGACCTGACCGGCCCGGTGTTTTCCGAACCTCTGCTGGACCTCATCGCCCGCCATCCAGCCGCCATCGAAGACTATCTCGACTTCCGCAGCGATATTGAAGGCCTTGCAGCCGCCAAGGCGGCGGCAAGGGCCACCGCTGCCGATCATGCGCTGCTGACTCGCATTGTGGAGGCAATGGCCGCAGCCTTCGAGGCGGAAGACCATGAAGCAGAGGCCCGGCTTGACGTGGAGTTTCATCAGGCCATCGGAGAAGCAGCCCATAACATGATCCTGCTGCACACCTTGCGGGCCTGCTACCGGCTGCTGGAAGCCGGTGTCTATTTCAGCCAGCAGAAGCTCTTCCGCCATCCCGGTGCCCGCGAGGCGCTGCTGGACCAGCACCGGGCCATCCTCGCCAGCGTGACCGCCGGCGACAGCGAAGGCGCGCGGCAGGCCGCAGAGGCACACATTGCCTTTGTGCGCCAGGCGCTGACGGAGGCCGGGCGCGAAGGTGCCCGCAGCGCCCTGTCAAACCTCAGGCTTGATCAGCGCATTGCCAGCCTGCCCAAACCCCGGCGCACCCGGGCAAAGTCATCAGCAAAACCGGCGGAACCGGCAACCGCCCGCCAGACGTGAAACCCGGACTTACGTCCCATGACATGGGGAAGGATCTGAACGCATGCCTGTGATCACCGAGATCGAAGACCTCAAGCGGCTGTACAAGCGCCGTGTGCCACGGATGTTCTACGACTATGCGGAGACCGGAAGCTGGACCGGGCAGACATTCCGCGAGAACTCCTCGGACTTTGATGAGATCCGCCTGCGCCAGCGGGTGGCCGTCGACATGGCCGGCCGCAGCACGGCATCGCAGATGGTCGGGCAGAACTGCACAATGCCGGTTGCCCTGGCCCCTGTCGGGCTGTGCGGCATGCAGTCAGCCGACGGCGAGATCAAGGCCGCCCGCGCTGCGGAGAAGTTCGGCGTGCCCTTTACGCTTTCCACCATGTCGATCTGCTCCATCGAGGACGTGGCGGAGCACACCAGCAAACCGTTCTGGTTTCAGGTTTACACACTCAAGGACAATGACTTCATGCGCCGCCTCTTTGACCGCGCCAAGGCGGCCAAATGCTCGGCACTCGTGATTACCGTTGACCTGCAGGTGCTTGGCCAGCGCCACAAGGACCTGAAGAACGGCCTCAGCGCCCCTCCGAAGCTGACGCCTTCCTCGATCCTGAACCTTGCCACCAAGGTGCCGTGGGGGCTGGAAATGCTGCAGACCAAGCGGCGCTTCTTCGGCAACATTGTCGGCCATGCCAAGGGCGTTACCGATCCTTCCTCGCTCGGCACATGGACTGCGGAGTCCTTCGATCCTTCACTGGACTGGGAGCGCATCCGCGAGTTTCGCAAGTGGTGGGACGGGCCGGTCATCCTCAAGGGCATTCTCGATGCAGAAGACGCGAAGAAGGCGCTGGATGTTGGGGCCGATGCCATCGTCGTGTCGAACCACGGAGGCCGGCAGCTCGACGGCGCGCTCAGCTCGATCCGCACCCTGCCGAAGATCATGGACGCGGTGGGTGACAAGATCGAGGTCCATCTCGACAGCGGCATCCGCTCCGGTCAGGACGTGCTGAAGGCGCTGGCGCTGGGTGCCAAGGGCACCATGATCGGCCGCGCCTTCGTCTATGGCCTGGGCGCCATGGGCGAGGCTGGTGTGACGCGGGCGCTTGAGGTGATCCACAAGGAGCTGGACATCACCATGGCGCTTTGCGGCGAGCGCAACGTCAAGGATCTGGGCAGGCACAACCTGCTGCTGCCGGCAGACTTCGCCGACCGCTGGCGCTGACGAACGGCCGGGTCCGCCTCACCCAAGCAGGCGGACCCAGTTGGCGGCAAGGCGGGCACCGGTATCATCGGCACGGGGCGCGTGCCGCGCAATCTCGGCTTCCAGCCGCTGCGCCCAGTCTGGAGTGTTCTCGGCGATCATGCCGGCAAAGTCACGGGACCAGTCGCGCACCTCAGGTTCGGCAGCCTCGAAATGGAACTGGATACCATAGGTCGCTGCGCCCATGCGGAAGGCCTGGTGAGGTGTCCGGGCGCTTGATGCCAGGTGCACCGCGCCCTCGGGCAGATCAAACGTGTCATTGTGCCAGTGGAACAGCGGCGCGCCCTCCCCCAGCGCCGACAGCACCGGATCCGCCTTCCCCGCATCGGTTGGCATCACGTCATGCCAGCCGAATTCGATGGGCCTGCCGATGATGTTGCGCCCGCCGAAGGCACGGGCGATGAGCTGCGAACCAAGGCAGATACCCAGCACCGGCTTCTGCTCAGCGTGAAAGCCGCGGATCAGATCACAGATCTGCGGCAGGAAGGGTGAGCCCTCGTCATCCAGCGCATTCTGCCCGCCGCCAAAGACGGCAAGGCCTGCATAGCCCGCAGCATTCAGCGGCACTGCCTCTCCCTCAAAAGCCTTAACCACCGTCACTTCGGCACCCGCATTCGCAAGGGCGCGGCCAACCTGTCCATGCGGGGTGAGCGGATAGTTTTCGATGACAAGAACGCGCATGAGATCTCCGGCAGATATCGGCAACGCTTGCGAATGTGGCAGTATCCCTAACCTAGTCAAGGGACGGCGGCACGCTGCCCTCCCTTTGAATGGAGATTTCGGCATGCCGTTGCAAAACCGGGTCTGGCCCGATGGAAAGCTAGTCTCTCACCCTTGCCGGGGCCTGCTGATGGGCAACCGGGGTGGACGGCTGCACGATCCGGCAACGAAGACCATAAGGCGGCTGCAAGCCTCCCGCCGCTGGATCTGCTGCGTCCTGTCCTTCAAGAACCGCCACCGCCAGGTGATGGGTGAAGGCTACACGGAACTCTTCTTTCTGGATGAGGTGACGGCTCTTGCCGCCGGGCACAGGCCCTGCTTTGAATGCAGACGGGTAGAGGCGCAAGCCTATGCAACGGCGGCCGCCCGGCATCTTGGCCTCGAGACGCTGCCCGGCGCAGGCTGGATGGACCGGCAGCTGGCACTCGAGCGCGGCCCCCGCTGGCAGGGCAAGCCTGCCGGTGACGCGGCTCTCAGGACCCTGCCGGATGGCACCATGCTGACGGACGGAGCGGGATTTCTCGCTCTCAAGTCAGGCCGCCTTCTGCGCTGGAGCCCGGACGGATATGCGGCCACAAGCCCCGTTTCCACCCTTCGGGTTATCACCCCGGCCTTGTCACTGGCAGCCCTGTCTGGCGGATATCAGCCACTTTGGCATCACAATCCCTGAAGCTTCCGCAAGGTTCCATTTACAAAACAGATTGGTCGCTTCAACGACTATCATTTGAATTTTGCGCGCCTGCGGCGCATTCTCCCGCCCGGATACACGGCAGAAGAGAGACATGAGATGACGATGGCTGAAAGCCGGATTGCCGCCCCCGCCTCCACGCTGACCTCGAAGGACCTTGGTCTTTACGGCCTGACGGTGTTTTCCTGGGGGTTCAGCTGGATTGCCATGAAGGGGCAGGTGGCAAATGTGGCGCCCGAAGTTTCCGTGTTCTGGCGCTTCGTGCTGGCAGCCGCCGTGATGCTGGGCTGGAGCCTGATCCGCCGGGAAAGGCTTGCCTTTCCGCTGCGCACCCATCTGCGTTTTGCGGCACTCGGGCTCTTCATCTTCTCCACCAACTTCACCCTGTTCTATTATGGTGCCAAGCATCTGCCTTCCGGCCTGCTTGCCGTGGTGTTCTCGCTGGCTTCGGTCTTCAACCTGATCCTTGGCGTGGTGCTGTTCCGGCAGCGGCCGAAGCTGATCATTCTGGCCGCCGGCCTCATTGGTTTTGCAGGCATTGCGCTGATGTTCTGGCCGCAAATCGCAGGGGCTGAACTGAACCTTGATGCGCTGAAGGGACTTGCCCTGTGCACGGCAGGCACCCTGTCCTTCTGCCTTGGCAACATGGTGTCCTCGTCCACCCAGAAGGCAGGCATCAGCATCACTTCAGCCACCACCTGGGGCATGATCTATGGCGCGGCGCTGCTCGGCACCTTCAGCCTGCTGCGCGGCGACAGCTTTGCGGTGGAACCGACGCTCATCTATCTTGGCAGCCTCGCCTATCTGTCGATCATCGCCTCTGTGCTGGCCTTTGCCTCCTACCTGACGCTTCTCGGCCGCATCGGACCTGCGCGGGCAGGTTATTCCACGGTCATTTTCCCCGTGGTGGCACTGACGGTCTCGACCATTTTCGAAGGCTATGTCTGGACCTTCGCTGCCCTGCTCGGCCTTGCCCTCGTCATCGCGGGCAATGTGATCATGCTGCGCAGCCGGTAGGCTGCGGATCTATTCTGCCGCCTGCGGCACGGACAGGTTATCGAGCGAGGAAATGATGTGTTCCACCAGCGCTTCCGTCACCCGGGAGTGCTGGTGCCAGGAGCGCATGACGGCAATCTCACATTCCGGCAGCTTGGGGAAACCATCGGATTCCGCCAGCACCCTCATGCCGGGCCGCAGAGCCGATTCCGGCAGCACCGAAACAGCCAGACCCGCCAGAACGGCAGCTCCCACGGCGGTGGAGTTCCAGCTCGAATAAAGCAGCCGGTGCTCCCGCCCGACCGAGCGCAGCGCCAGAAGCGCCGCACGCCGCCAGCCGCAGGTGGCACGGCCAAGCGCCAGCGGCAGCACGTCCTCATTCTCCACCGCATGGCGGGCTGACGTGACCCAGAGCAGCGGCTCGCGCCGGATCACCTCGTCGCGCTGGCCGCCGGGCTTTTCCACGTGGGTGATGATCGCCACATCCAGCTCGTTGGCTACAACGAGATCGATGAGATTGGCCGTCGGCGCACAGACCACGCTGACCTCGGCCTTTGGATTGGACCGGGAGAACCGTGCCAGAATTTCCGGCAGGAACCGGTCGGCATAATCATCCGGCGTGCCCAGCCGCACCATGCCCTGCACTTCCGTCTCGTCGAAAGCGGCCAATGTTTCGTCATTCAGCTGCACCAGACGGCGGGCATAGTGCAGCAGCTTCTCACCTTCTTCGGTGAGCCGGGACAGGCGCCCGTCGCGCATGAAGATGGGGCGGCCGATTCTCTCCTCCAGCCGCCGCATCTGCATGGACACGGCGGACTGGGTCTTGTGCACCATCTCCGCCGCGCGGGTGAAGCTGCCATATTCAGCTATGGCCACAAACGTGCGCAATTGATCGAGATCGAGCATCAAACCCTCGCCACACAGATGCCGAAGGCGCGGAAATACAGGACTTTTCCTGCATTCACATCCCTTCCATCACCAACATTGATCAAATCCATTAAAAACATTCGTTAGATAAATTCAAGCGGCTCTGACATGGTCCCCCTATCGGAAGAGCGTAAAACTACTGAGCTCGGCCGGATGAATATGACAGACACTGACGGGAGCGCAGCCTCCCGGAGATGAAGGAGTTTGACGCCATGTACGCCCCGCTCAAGACGCAGCTGATCCACCGCATCGCCGGTATCGCAGCGCGAGCATGGCGCGTGGTGCGTAACCGCCATCAGGCGCGCAAACTCAATGACCTCACAGATGCTCAGCTCGCGGATATCGGGCTGACAAGGGGGGACGTTCGCACGGCTCTTGCGGCGCCCTTCTTCCGTGATCCGTCGTTTGCCCTGACCAAGGCATCCCGGCGCAACGCACATGCCTCGCAGGCCGGAGTTCCGGCAAGCATTGTGCTGATCCCGCAGCCTCAGAGGACCGCTCCGGTCTTCGCAGCGTCCAATGCAGGCCCGCAAATGGCCGCCTGAGACTGATGGACGGGATCTCGCCTGCGTCTGTCCCCCCGCGCAGGCTCTGAGGTCTGGTCCATCGCCTTACCCCGTCGGCGATTGCCTTGCCGACAATACCTGGCCCGCCTCCCCCGGCGGGCCTTTTTTTTACCTCACGCCCGGCCAGGAAGAGCAACGGGGCCGAAACGCTCAAACAGGCCTTCGATCGCCTTCATGTGGTTTTCCTGAAAGGCGCGTCCGGCGGACAGCCAGTCTTCAACGATGGATGCCCCCGGCGCTGGAGCCTGTGCTGCCACCTCCGGCTCGGGTGCGCTTTCGGGGGCAGGAGACGGCTCAGGCTTTCGGGCAGCCGCAGCCGGGCGGCCTGAGGCCTCTGGCGCTGCCGGAGCAGACGCAGGCTGTGCAGTGCTGCCCTGCCCTGCGGCGGGCAGCCCCCAGAAGCTGGCCGCCTTGCCCGCAGCATCGGCGGCAGAGCCGAAGAAGCCCGACCAGAACGACTGCACGGCTTCGCCATAGCCCGCCATCATGGCCGCGCCCGGCATGGGCTTCGGGCGGCCACGGGCATAGCCTGCCATGAAGGCGTCCAGCAGATCGCGCGCCTGCCCTTGCAGGAAAGGCCGGGCGACGTTCCCAAGCGCCAGCGTTGCGGCAACGGGCATGAGCGCAGCCACAGCCTCCTGCTGGACGCCTGTGAAGGCTGAAATCTGCGAGGCCACCGCCTTCTGCAGCGGATCAGAGCCATAGAACCAGGGCACGGGCGCAGCCGAGAAGGGCTCGGCCATCACGGACGGCGCTTGCCCCTGCAAGAAACTCATGAAGGACTGGAACGCATTGGGCGCGGCTGTCGTGTGCTTGAGGCCGGTGAAGGCGGTGGGGATCAGCGCACCCATGGCCCGGGCCACATCCGCCTCATTGAGGCCGAACTGCTGGCGCACGGCATCAACAACCTGTGCGGGATCGAAGGAGAAAGGATGACCTGCCATGCCGTTCATAATGCCTCGCACCGGATCGTGAGCTTTCCCCATGATCAGCGCAACGGCGGCAGACGTCAAATGGCGCGTGGCGCCTGAACCTGAACCAGCCGGTCCATCAACAGGGAGTTGAGGGGCCGGCTGGCAAATCATGCGATTTCAGTAGGCGTAGTCCGTATAAGCACGGGTCACATCGCCCTGCCATTCGCCGTGGAACTTCGCCAGCATCTGGTCTGCCGGAGAAATGCCGAGGGCAAGCGTCTCTTCCACGGTTGCCAGATGCACCCGCTCGTCCTGGCCGCCATCATTCAGCCGGGCGCGGCGCTTCAGGCCTTCCAGCGACAGGGCCGTCATCTGGCGGGCGAGATCCAGCACCTTGCCCTTGCGGAACGGCGTCTGAAGACCATGGATGGGCACGCCATTGCGCAGGGCAAGGCGCTCTTCCGCGGTCCAGTCTTTCACCATCTGCCAGGCATCATCAAGGATGCCCTTGTCATAGAGCAGGCCCACCCAGAGCGCGGGCAGTGCACAGATCTTGCGCCAGGGGCCGCCGTCGGCGCCGCGCATCTCCAGATATTTCTTCAGGCGCACGTCCGGGAACAGGGTGGACAGGTGATTGTTCCAGTCACCGATGGTCGGCAGCCCATCCGGCAGCCGGTCCTTCAGCGCCCCGTTCATGAACTGGCGGAAGGTGGTATCCGTCGCATCGTGGTAAGTGTCACCGCGCTTGACGAAATACATCGGCACATCGATGGCCCAGTTCACATAGGCTTCGAAGCCGAATCCGTCCTCGAAGGCAAAGGGCATCGGCCCGGTGCGGTCGGCATCCGTGTCCTTCCAGATTTCGGCACGGAACGACTGGAAGCCATTCTCCTTGCCTTCCGTGAAGGGCGAGTTGGCGAAGATGGCAGTGGCAACCGGCTGCAGCGCCAGGCTGACGCGCAGCTTCTTCACCATGTCGGCTTCGCTGGAGAAGTCGAGGTTCACCTGAATGGTGCAGGTGCGGTACATCATGTCGAGGCCAAGCGAGCCAACCTTCGGCATGTAATTCGACATGATCGCATAACGCGACTTGGGCATGACCGGGATCTGGTCCCGCCGCCAGTCTGGCGTGAAGCCGAGCCCCAGGAAGCCGATGCCGAGCGGTTCGGCAATCTCGCGCAGCTGTGCCAGATGCGCATGGGTCTCACGGCAGGTCTGGTGCAGGTTGTCGAGCGGTGCGCCCGACAGCTCGAACTGCCCGCCCGGCTCGATGGAAATCGCGCCGCCGGCGACCGGATCGGCAAGACCAATGATCTTGTCCTTGTCGGAAATCCGTTCCCAGCCCAGCATTCCTTCCATGCCGTTCAACAGCGCCTCAATGCCACGCGGCCCTTCATAGGGAACCGGAGAGAAATCCGCCTTGTAGAACGGAAATTTCTCGTGCTCGGTGCCAAGGCGGAAGCCGTCTTCCGGCTTGCAGCCTGACTCCAGATGTTCAGCGAGTTCACGGGCGCCCGAAATCGGGGTGGAATCAACAGTATCGCGGGCCATGCGTCGTCTTTCAAACTTGAGATCGGCGCGCACATTACCGGGGGGCAGCGCGCCGCACAATCAAACTTGTTTGATAGATTGAATTACCAATCGCCAAGTACCGATTGAACGACCGCCAGTGCGGCAACTGCGGCAGTGTCGGCGCGCAGGATCCGGGGGCCGAGCGGAATGGCGGTGACGAAGGGAAGGCTCTTCAGCTGCGCGCGTTCGGCTGCAGAAAAGCCGCCTTCCGGGCCGATCAGGACAGCTGGCGGCACAACAGCCCCCCCTTCGTCCTTGAGGGCGGCGAGCAATTGCAGCGGGTTGGCACCATCATCGCTTTCGTCGCAGAAGATGATGCGCCGCTCCCCTTCCTGCGCTGTCCAGTCCGCCAGCACGGCAGCAAGAGCACGGGGCTCCTCGACTGCGGCAAGGCCAAGGATGCCGCACTGCTCGGCCGCCTCGATCACATTGGCGGTCATGCGTTCGGTGTTGACGCGGGCCGCCTGGGTGTGAGCCGTGATGACGGGCACGAGCCGCGCCGCTCCCATTTCCACCGCCTTCTGCACCATGTAGTCGAGGCGGGCATGTTTCAACGGCGCAAAGAGATAGACAAGGCCTTCAGAGGCGGGCTGCATCCGCGTCTGCTCATGCGGGCATAGAATGACACTCTTGCGGCTGGGCAGCTTCAGCCGGGCGCGCCATTCCCCGTCCCGGCCGTTGAACAGCAGCACCTCATCGCCTTCCGAGAGCCGCAGAACATTGAGAAGGTAGTTGGCCTGCGTCTTGTCCGCGGCAATTTCTGCATCCGGCGCCAGCGCAGCCTCCACAAACAGGCGCTGCATGCGGAATTCGTATTTGGCCATGGCGTCATCCTGATTGGGCAGAGGTAAGATCGCTTGCAGGACAAGCGGGAACGCCGCCCCTTTGTGGGGGGCGGCGCTCGATCATTCAAGCCTCAAGGCTCATTTCAGGCCGTTGCCGGACCCTCGCCGGCGCCGTGGGCACTGCCATGGCCTGCCGGCTTGTGGTGACCGGCTGCCGGCACCTCATCGTCCTCATCACTCTTCTTGTGGTCGCCGTGGCCGATGTACATGTAGAACATCGGCACGACGAACAAGGTGAAGAGAGTACCGACCGCGAGGCCCGTGCTGATCACCAGACCAATCGAATAGCGGGCTGCAGCACCGGCACCTTCCGACATGACGAGCGGAAGGACGCCCAGCACCATGGCGCCAGTGGTCATGAGGATGGGACGCAGGCGCTCGCGCGCTGCTTCGATGATAGCCTCATGCTTGCTCAGTCCGTGCAACTCACGCTGGGCATTGGCAAACTCGACCATGAGAATGCCATGCTTGGTGATCAGGCCCACAAGCGTGATCATGCCCACCTGCGTGTAGATGTTGAGCGTTCCTGCCCCCATGAACAGCGGCACGACGGCACCGAAAATCGACAGCGGCACCGACATCATGATGATGAAGGGATCGCGGAAGCTTTCGAACTGGGCTGCGAGCACGAGATAGATCATGATCACCGCGAGGCCGAAGGCCATGATGATGGTGTTACCTTCGTTCACTTCCAGGCGCGACTGGCCAGCATAGTCCTCGAAGAAGCCTTCCGGCATTTCCTCGCGGGCGATCTGCTGCAAGGTCGCAAGGCCGTCACCCGTGGTTACGCCCGGCATCGGCAGGGCCGACAGGGTTGCCGAGTAGAGCTGGTTGAACTGCTCTTCAGCCACGGCGGTTGCGTTAGTCTCGATCTTCACCACGGAAGACAGCGGCACCATCGCCCCGCTCGCCGAGCGGACATAGAGTTCCGCCAGACGCTCGGGGTTCATGCGGAACTGCTTGTCAACCTGCGGGATGATTTCGTAAGCGCGGCCATCACGGTCGAACTTCGCAACCTGCGCATCACCCACCAGGATGTTGAGGGTCTGACCGATGGTCGAAACCGGCACGCCCAGAGCCGCCGCACGGTCACGGTCGATAGTGACCGTGGTCCGCGGCTTCTCGAAGGACATGGAGTTCTGCACCACGATGAACTTGCCCGAGGCGATGGCGCGCTGCTTGACCTGTTCCGCCACTTCATAGACCTGCTCGGCGGTGCCGGTGGTCTGAAGGACGTACTGGATCGGCAGGCCGCCGCCGCCGCCCGGAAGCGATTCCGGTGCAAAGACAAAGGCTTCCACACCTGCAGACTTCTGCAGGCCGGCCTGCACGATCTGCTGGATCTCCTGCTGCGACTGCTCCCGCTCACTCCAGGGCTTCAGCACCCAGATCGCGAATGCGCTGTTGGTGCCGCCGAAACCTACGATCTGGAAGCGCGTGTCCACGCCCGGCGCATTGTCCGTCAGTTCATAGAACTGGTTCGTGTAGAGCTGGGTGTAGTCGGATGTCGCATATTGCGGAGCCGTCACAAGCGAGAAAAGCGCACCCTGATCCTCTTCCGGGGCCAGTTCCGAGGAAATCCGCGTGAACATGAAACCCGTAAGGCTCATCAGACCGATGACAACGATCAGGGTTACCGGCTTGTAGTTGAACGAGGCCTTGAGGCGGCGTCCATACCAGGTGGTAAGCCGCGAGAAGAGCCGGTCCACGAACTTCTGGAAGCGGCTCTGCTCTGCGGTCAGAAGCCGCGAGGACATCATCGGCGACAGCGTTACCGCGACGAAGCCGGAGATGAACACGGCACCGGCCAGCGTGAAGGCGAACTCTCGGAACAGCGCGCCGGTCAGGCCCTGTGCAAAGCCGATCGGCGCATACACGGCGCCCAGCGTGATCGTCATGGCCACGACCGGCCCGAAGATTTCCTTCATGCCGATGATCGCCGCCGGGATGGGCTTGAGGCCTTCCTCCAGATGCCGGTGAATGTTCTCCACCACCACGATGGCGTCATCCACCACGAGGCCGATGGCAAGCACCATGGCCAGCAGCGTCAGGGTGTTGAGCGAATAGCCCAGCGCCCAAAGGAAGAAACACACACCGACAAGTGACAGCGGGATGGTGACAATCGGGATGATCACCGAGCGGAATGACCCAAGGAACAGCAGGATCACCAGAATCACGATGATCACGGCCTCGCCGATGGTCTTGAACACCTCCTCGATCGAGGCGCTGATGAACTGCGTCGAGTCATAGGTGATGACGACCGACATGCCCTCCGGCAGGTTTTCCTGCAGCTTGGGCAGCGCATCGCGGATACCCTGTGCCGTGTCCAGCGGGTTCGCGGACGGCGTCGGCATGATACCGAGGAAGATACCGCCCTGCCCGTTGAAGGACACGCGCACGTCCGTGCTCTTCGAGCCGAGCTCCGTACGGGCCACGTCACGCAGGCGCACCACTTCAGTGCCATCAGAGCGGATCGGCAGTGCGCCGAATGCTTCCGGCGTCTGCAGTGTGGTCTTGGTCTCGATCTGATAGGCGACGTACTCGTTTTCCGTCTTGCCGGGCGCCGAGAGGAAGTTCGCGCTCTGGATAGCCGACAGCACCTCTGCTGCCGTCACGTTGCGGGCGGCGAGCTTGATTGGATCGATCCAGATGCGCATCGAGAATGTCTGCTCACCCAGGATCTGCGCATCCGCCACGCCTTCGACGATCGAAAGCTGCGGCTGGATCACGCGGGAGGTGAACTCGGTGATTTCCTGCGGGGACATCACATCCGACAGCACGGTCAGATACATGATGGCGAAGGACTGGCCGGTGCCCTTCTGGATCACCGGATCTTCCGCCTCCGTGGGCAGCTGCCCACGCACCTGCTGCACTTTGGAGATGACCTCCGTCAGCGCCTTGTCCGGGTCAGAATTCAGCTTCATGTTGACCGTGACGGTCGACACGCCAAGCGTACTCTTGGACGACACGTAGTCCACGTTCTCCGCTGAGGCGACAGCCTTGGCGATGGGCGTGGTGATGAAGCCCTGAATGAGGTCCGCACTGGCACCGACGAAGGCCGTCGTCACGGTGATCACCGTTTCGTCGATCTTCGGATACTGGCGGATGGTCATGTTCAGGATGCCCTGTGCGCCCATCAAAAGGATCAACACGTTGACCACAATTGCCAGCACTGGCCGCCTGATGAAGATTTCGGAGAAATTCATTCTTACTCTCCGGTCGTCATGCCCGTGGCATTAGGCATGATCGTATTGTCGATGGTCACGCTGTTACCGGCGGCAAGCTTGTTCTGCCCGGCATTGACGATGACATCGCCGGCGGAAACGCCCTTGCTGACTTCGATCTGGGTGCCGAAGCGGCGGCCTGCGGTGACAAATACCTGCTCGACGATCTGCTTCTTCGGCGCGTCAGCGGCGGCCCCTTCCTCGGGCTTGGCATCGACAACGCGGAAGACGTAAGTGCCATAGAGGCTCTGCACCACTGCGGTTTGCGGCAGGGCAATAACGTTCTCCTCGGCAGGCAGAACAACTTCGACAAAGGCAAACTGGCCAGGGCGCAGCAGGCCTTCAGAATTGTCCACTTCCGCCTGCAGCGAGACGAGGCGCGACTGCGGGTCGATCTTCGGATCGATACCGGTGATCTTGCCGCGATGGCTGAGCTCGCCTTCCGTCAGGCCCGCCTTGATTTCCTGGCCAATGCTGACGAGCGGCAGCTGCTGCTCGGGAATCGTGAAGTCCACCTTCATGACCTTCAGATCCTGAAGCGTGGCAATCGCAGTTCCAGCCTGAAGGAACTGGCCTTCATCCACTTTGGCAATGCCTATGGTGCCAGAGAAAGGCGCGACAATCTTCTTCAGATTGATAGCCGCCTGAACGCGCTCAACCTGCGAGCGGGAGGCATCCAGAGCCGCAGTGGCATTGTCCAGCTCCGAAGTGGAGCTGAAGCCGCGGGTGTTCAGCGCAGAAGCGCGGCTCAGCGCCTGCGCGTCACGGGCCTCGTTCGCCTTGGCCGCGATCATGTCGGCCTGTTCGGTCTCATCGTCGAGCTGCACCAGCAGCTGCCCCTTTTCGACGTCCTGGTTGGACGTGAAAAGGATTTCCTTGATGATGCCGGAGGTTCTGGCAGGAACATCCACGCCCTGACGTGCACGGATGGTACCGATGGACTGGATCACGGGCTCGACCCGCTCCGGCTCAACGGTCAGCGCTGAAATGGTGATCGGCGGACGCGGCTGCGCAAAGAACGCCTGGATCATGCTGGCGCGGAAGTTGTCGAACCACCAGGCGCCATATCCAAGGCCACCTACGATCGCAATGGCAATAAGCCCGATAATGAAACGTTTCATCTGTTTCCCGGTCATGCGGCGAACCGGCCGCTTTCTAATGCGACTTCCCCCGCAGTGTCCTGCCGGGCCTTGCCGCGGATAGTATCGCTGGAGCGCTGGATTTTCGACCACTCATTGTAGGGGTAATCACCCATCTACGCTCATTGGCTTGCAAACTTTACCGTCCGGACGGTAAAGTCAAGATGACGCATTGCGGAATATGGCATAGAGCGGCGGCGGGTGTGACAGAAATGCAGCAGGACTCAAGGCAGGCAAAGCGGGAAGCGACACGGGAGCGGCTCATTGATGCGGCCGTGGAACTCGTCTACGCAGAAAGTGCCCGCAAGCTGTCGCTCGAGGCTGTCGCTGAAAGAGCCGGCGTTTCAAAGGGCGGGCTGCTTTATCACTTCAAGTCAAAGTCCGAGCTCCTGCGTGCCATGGTCGAGCGGCACATGGCGATCATCAGCAAGTCTGTCGGAGAGGCTTTCGAAGAAACATCGCGCGACACCAAACCCAATGCCCTGATGCGCGCCTATCTGATTGCCGTGGCGCGGGACGTTTGCCCCTTGCGTGAACCACCGGCAGGAATGCTTGCTGCCATTGCCGAGGAGCCGGAGCTGCTGGCCCCGGTGAAGGCACATCATGTCAGCCTCATCCGCGAGATCCGCGCGACCTGCGAGACCCCGGAACTTGCAGAGATTGTCTTTCTCGCGATTGAAGGCGTCTGGCAGCTGATGATGTTTTCTGTCTCCCCCTTCACCGAAGAGGAAATACTCCAGCGGCTTGCCCGCCTTTCCGAGCTTCTTGCCCATCCCCCGGCCGCATTCACAGGCAATCCGGAGCCATGTGCCCCGCACTCTTGACCCCGGCGGCCCATCCGTCCACCTTGGCGCCAACAGGCAGGACAAGTGGCGTGACTGAAGCATCCCCGAATTCCAACATCGCCGAATTCACGGTTTCTGATATCTCCTTCTCCATCAAGCGCACGCTTGAGGATGCTTTCGGCTATGTGCGGGTGCGCGGCGAACTGGGGCGCATCTCGCGGCCTGGCTCCGGCCACATCTATCTTGATCTCAAGGATGACCGCTCGGTGCTCTCCGCCGTCATCTGGAAAGGCGCCGTCTCCAAGCTGAAGATCCAGCCGGAACAGGGGCTGGAGGTCATCGCCACCGGCAAGGTTACCACCTTCCCCGGCCAGTCCAAGTATCAGATGGTGATCGATGCGCTGGAACCGGCCGGTGCCGGGGCGCTCATGGCCCTTCTGGAAGAGCGCAAGCGCAAGCTCGCTGCCGAGGGCCTGTTCGCGCCCGAGCGCAAGAGGCCGCTGCCCACCCTGCCGCGTGTCATCGGCGTTGTCACCTCGCCCACCGGTGCGGTGATCCGCGACATTCTGCACCGCATTTCCGACCGCTTCCCGCTGCATGTGCTGGTCTGGCCCGTGCGCGTGCAGGGCGAGACCTGCGGCGCGGAAGTCGCCAACGGCATCCGTGGCTTCAACGCGCTGCCCGAGGGCGGGGCCATTCCCAGGCCGGATCTCATCATCGTTGCCCGCGGCGGCGGCAGCCTTGAGGATCTTTGGGGCTTCAACGACGAAGCTGTGGTGCGGGCAGCTGCCGAAAGCGCCATCCCGCTGATCTCCGCTGTCGGCCACGAGACCGACTGGACGCTGATCGATCTGGCCGCAGATCTGCGTGCCCCGACGCCCACAGGCGCGGCCGAAATCGCCGTGCCGGTGAAGGCCGAACTGATGGCCTCGCTCAACGATCTGAACCGCCGCCTTTCCGCCGGGCTCTTGCGGCTTGTGGCCAGCCGCCGGACGGAGCTGCGCGCCGCCGCTGCCGCCCTGCCCGCACCGCGTGACCTTCTGGCCCTGCCGCGCCAGCGCTTTGACTTTGCCGCCGGCAATCTGGAGCGGGGGCTTTCCGTCAACACCCGTGCCCACCGCACCCGTTTGATGCGCGCAGAGGCGCTGCTTACACCGCTGACCCTCGCCCGCCGCACAACGCAGGCCCGTGACCGGCTGACCGGGCTTGAGGAACGGCTGGCCCGTGCCCTCACCGTTGCCATCGCCAGTCAAGCACAGCGGCTCAACGCCGTCTCCGGCCGCCTCACGCCTGCCCCGCTAATCCGCCAGATCCGGCTGGGGCAGGAGCGGCTCGGCACGCTCTCCACACGGCTCGGCCGCACCGGCCAGCAGCTGACGCAGGAACGGCGCGCCCGGCTCGACAGTCTGTCCAAGCTGCTGAAGTCCCTATCCTACAAGGATGTGCTGTCACGCGGTTATGCGCTGGTACGCGCCGCCGATGGCCAGCCGCTGCGCAACCCCGCGGATGCCCCCGCAGGCACCTTGCTCTCCATCGAACTGGCAGGCGGCCAGATCTCCGCCGAAGTGGTGGAGGGGGACGCCCCCGCATCTTCTTCTACCGCCAGCGGCAGCACCGTGCCGCCAGCGAAGAAGCCCCGCCCCGCAAAAGCCGCTGCACCAAAGACGGATGCGCCGGCTTCCAGTCAGGGCAGCCTGTTCTGAGGGCAAAGATCCCGGGTGAATTTCGCAGGCTTGTCCGCCCTTTGGAGGGCTCCCGGCCAATGGACATGCCCTGCCCCCTTCGCTAGCTTTCGCGCAGGATCCGGCCTCATTGCGGGAGCAGCGCAGCCATGCATTTCGACCTGACCGAGGAACAGAGCCTCATTGCCGACACCGCCCGCAAGCTGGCGGCGGACCGGCTGGCACCGCTGGCCGAAACGCTGGACCATGGCGGCGGACGCGAGGCTTTTCTGGAGAACCTGAAGGTTCTGGCCGGGAACGGCTTCATGGGCCTCAATGTCCGGGCGGACTACGGCGGCACGGAAGCGGGCACGCTGGCCTTTGCGCTTTCCGTCGAAGCTCTGGGCCAGGCATGCGCCTCCACCGGCGTCACCGTGTCGGTGACAAACATGGTGGGAGAGGTGATCCAGGCAGTCGGCAACGAAGCTCAGCGCGCCGCCTATCTGCCGAAGCTGACCGATGGCACCTACGCCGCCGGCGGCTTCTGCCTGACGGAAGCAGGCGCAGGCTCCGACCCCGCCGGCATGAAGACCCGCGCCGTGAAGGATGGGGACAGCTATATCCTCAATGGCGCCAAGCTCTACATCACCTCCGCCGAATATGCGGGCGTCTTCGTCGTCTGGGCCGTCACCGATCCTGCCGCGCCGAAGGGCAAGGGCATTTCCTGCTTCCTCGTCGAGGCAGGCACGCCTGGGCTCATCATCGGCAAGGCGGAAAAGAAGATGGGCCAGACGGGTTCTGCGACCAATGAGGTGCTGTTTCAGGATTGCCGTGTGCCCGCTTCTGCTCTGATGGGGCAGGAAAACCAGGGCTTCCGCGTTGCAGTGGGAGAACTGGCGGGCGGGCGCATCGGCATCGCCGCGCTATCTCTGGGGATTGCGCGTGCTGCCATGAGCGCGGCCAAGGCCTATGTGAAGGAGCGCCAGCAGTTCGGCGCGCCGCTGTCTGACATGCAGGGCATCCAGTGGATGATCGCCGACCGGGAAACCGAACTGGAAGCCGCCCGACTGCTCATCCTGCAGGCAGCATGGCTCAAGGATCAGGGCCGCCCCTTCGCCCGTGAAGCCTCCATGGCCAAGCTCTTCGCCTCGGAAGCGGCGCAGAAAGCCACCTACACGGCCCTGCAGCTCCACGGCGGCGCCGGTTACATCAAGGACTACCCGCTGGAGCGTTACGCCCGCGACGCTCGAATCACGACGATCTACGAAGGCACCAGCGAAATCCAGCGCCTCATCATCGCCCGGGAAACTCTGAAGGGGATCTGAGGGGCGGAGGTTGGCGGAAAGGCACGCGCCTATCGTCCTCTCTCCGTCTTGCCATGGTCAAGCCATGGCAGGACGAAAATGGGGAGGCTTGCAGCCTACCACAGGCCCACCGGAATGCGGCCGGCCGGTGTCCCGAAACACAGGCCAGCCCCACTCATTCACCTTACAGCACGCGTCCCGGATTGAGGGTGTTCTTCGGGTCAAAGGCGGTTTTGATGCGCTGCATCAGGTCGAGTTCCAGCTCGCTCTTCACCTGCTTCATCAGATCGCGCTTCAGGCGGCCGATGCCGTGTTCGGCGGAGATGGAGCCGTTGAACTCGTGCACGATGCCGTGGACCAGTTCGTTCATCTCGTCCCAGCGCGCGATATAGGCTTCCTTGTCGGCGCCAATGGGCTGGCTGACGTTGAAGTGGATGTTGCCATCACCCAGATGACCGAAGGGCACCGGGCGGCAGCCGGGCACCATGGCTTCAACGGCGGCAATCGCCTTGTTGAGGAAAGCCGGGATCGAGGCCACCGGCACGGACACGTCATGCTTGATCGAGCCGCCCTCTGCACGCTGCACCTCCGACATGCCGTGGCGGATGTGCCAGAAATCGTTCACCTGCTGCAGGCTCTCGGCAAAGGCCGCATCCTCGACAACGCCCTTCTCGAAGGCCTCACCCAGAATGGACTCCAGCAGATCGCGTACCGGGAAGGCTTCCGTGCCGGAGGAAAGTTCCATCAGCACATACCAGGGATGGCTGCCGGACAGCGGGTCGCGGGCGCCATTGAGATGGCGCAGGCAGAACTCGAGGCCGACACGCGGCATGATCTCAAAGCCAGTGAGAATCGGTCCGGCCTGCCCCTTGGCGAGCGAAAAGAGCTGCAACGCATCTTCCGGGCTCGCCAGACCAACGAAGGCGGCTTCCAGCTTCTTCGGCTTGGGGAAAAGCTTCAAGGTGGCAGCCGTGATGACCCCCAGAGTGCCTTCGGCGCCGATAAATAATTGTTTCAGATCATAACCGGTGTTGTCCTTGCGCAGCGCGCGCAGGCCGTTCCAGATGTCCCCGTTTGCCATCACCACTTCGAGGCCGAGAACCAGATCGCGGCTGTTGCCATAGGCAAGCACTGCAGTGCCGCCGGCGTTCGTCGAAAGGTTACCGCCGACCTGGCAGGAGCCCTGCGCACCAAGCGAAAGCGGAAACAGCCGGTCCACCTTGTCGGCTTCACGCTGCAGCGCTTCCAGCACCACGCCAGACTCCACCGTGATGGTGAACCCCTCCGGATCGACGTTGCGCACCCTGTTGAGGCGGCCGAGCGAAAGGACGATCTCATCCCCGGATTCCTGCGGGATCTGGCCACCGACGAGACCGGTATTGCCGCCTTGCGGCACGATCTTGAGGCCCTGCTCGTCAGCATATCGCAGCACCGCGCTGACCTCTTCCGTGGAGCCGGGGCGCAGCACCATCGGGGTGACGCCCTGATAGAGGTCGCGCCATTCCACGAGATAGGGCGCCTTGTCTGAGGCTGCGGTCAGAACATTGGCAGCGCCGATGATTTCGGCAAAACGGGCTGCGTGGGCAGTATCGGCCATGACGGGCTCCCTGAAGGTCCGGCCCCGGCTGGGGGCAAAACTGACGACAGCGCGCCGCTATCATATCGCGGCCCGCCGGTCCAGCCGGAGCTTTGCCACAGGCACGGCAGCAGACTTGAAGCGGACAACCGCGTGTGCCATAGGAAGCCAGCCCGCCGGGCAGACGGTTAAGGAAGTCATCTGGAGAAAAACATGGCGGAAACGCACGGACTGATGAAAGGCAAGCGCGGCCTCGTGATGGGCGTTGCCAACAACCGGTCGATTGCCTGGGGTATCGCCAAGGCCCTCTCGGATGCAGGCGCAGAAATCGCCCTCACCTACCAGGGCGAGGCCCTGAAGAAGCGCGTCGAGCCGCTTGCCGAACAGCTGGGCGCCATCGTCGCCGGCCATTGCGATGTCACCGACGCAGCCAGCATTGACGACGTGTTCGCCCATCTGGAAAAGACCTGGGGCAAGCTCGACTTCCTCGTCCACGCCATTGCCTTCTCCGACAAGGAAGAGCTGACCGGCCGCTATGTGGACACCACGCCGGGCAACTTCGCCCGCACCATGGACATTTCGGTCTATTCGCTCACCGCTGTCACCCAGCGCGCCGAGAAGCTGATGACCGATGGCGGCTCCGTGCTGACGCTGACCTATTACGGCGCTGAAAAGGTGATGCCGCACTACAACGTCATGGGCGTTGCCAAGGCGGCTCTGGAAGCCAGCGTCAAGTATCTGGCGGCTGACCTCGGCCCGCAGAACATCCGCGTCAACGCAATTTCCGCCGGTCCGATCAAGACGCTCGCGGCCTCGGGCATCGGCGACTTCCGCTACATTCTGAAGTGGAACGAGTACAACGCTCCGCTGCGCCGCACGGTCACCATCGAGGAAGTGGGCGATGCGGCCATGTTCCTCCTGTCCGACCTTGGCCGTGGCATCACCGGCGAAGTGCAGCATGTCGACTGCGGCTACCACGTCGTCGGCATGAAGGCCGTGGACGCACCGGATATTTCGGTGGTCAAGGAGTAATCTTCAGGCCCGGGACCTGAAGCAGGATTGAAAGGGCACCCCCACCGGGTGCCCTTTTTCTTTTGTGCGCGGAAGGTACAGTATCGCAAAATTTACCGGGCCTGCTTCCTGTGGTCACATGGCTTGTTTACAAAGCCATGGCATTCTCGCACAGCAGCATCCAGTGCCCCGCCCGCTGCGTATCTTCCCGAAAGAGACCTCATGGCCGACCTCACCGAGACCGGAACGCTCCGCATGAAGCTGCAAGTTTCCAAACTGCTCATCTTCATCCGTCACGGCCAGACCGACTGGAACGCGGAAGGCCGGATGCAGGGGCAAAAAGACATTCCGCTCAATGATACAGGCCGTGGTCAGGCACGCCGCAACGGCCAGGCGCTGGCCTCGTTCCTGTCGCATGAGGGCATTGATCCGGCGGGGCTGCGCTTCATTGCCTCGCCCCTCGGCCGCACCCGCGAGACCATGGATCTGATGCGCGAGGCCATGGGCCTGCCCGCCGGAGGCTACGAGCTGGAGCCCCGCGTCAAGGAAATCACCTTCGGAGACTGGGAAGGTCGCACCCTTGAAGAACTCGCGGCGAGCGACCCCGCGCTTGTTGCGCAGCGCCGGTCAGACAAGTGGGGCTTCGTGCCGCCAAAGGGCGAAAGCTATGCCATGCTGTCACAGCGAATCAGCGGATGGCTGGCGGAACAGACGGAGCCGTCAGTCTCTGTCATTCATGGCGGCGTGATCCGCGTGCTGCGCGGCCTGCTGGAGGACATTGCCCCTGCAGAGATCCCGAGGCTCGATGTGCCTCAGGATGTTGTCTATCTGTGGAAAGATGGAAAGCTCAGCCTGATCTGAGGGACTGCCCTCAGCCTTCGATCTGCAGGTCGTAGAGCTTCCGCTGTCCGCCTTCAACGTCATAGAAGACGCGCACCTTCTGGCCCGGCTTGATGTCATCGACGAAGAAATCCACCGGGAAGGTGTAGGTCGTCCCGTCGGTCATGGTGATGGTGGCGGTATCCACATTCACCTGCGCAATCTCGCCGGTCGCCTCGTCAGCCATAGCTGCCGTGCTCACAAGACCCATCATGCCAAGGGCGATCAAACCTGCACGTACACGCTTCATTCTCAACTCCGGTCTATCGGCGGGTGCCCGTTGTCTCTGGCATCCAAAGGTTTGGCCGTCCAGTCCTTGCCCGCATTCCATAGCCTGCCTATGTCAGCATGCGAAGCACGGGCACGACTTTAAACAAACCTGTAAGGGAAACTGAAGGCGTTTTCTTGGCAGGATCCGGATATCACCGGAGGAAGGCATGGAACCATCATGAGAAACGGCGCAGAGACCGGCAATGCCGCAAGTTTTTATGCCCTCCTGCCTGCCTTCACCGAATTTGCCGGCGTTGCCGACGCGGGTGGCTATGCCCCTGTTCCCGATGACTGGATCGTCTGCATCGCTGACATCCTGCAGTCCACCGCTGCGATTGCAGCCGGGCGCTACAAGGATGTGAACATGGTGGGTGTGGCGGTGATTTCCGCCCTCACCAACAAGCTCGGCGTCGATCAGGTGCCCTTTGTCTTCGGCGGCGATGGTGCCACCGTATTGGTACCGCCGGAAGCGCACGGTGTTGCAGCCGAGGCGCTGGCCGGTGTCGCCCGGCTGGCCGGAGAGGTCCTTGCGCTGGAGCTGCGTACGGCACTCATCCCCGTCAGCGCGCTGCGCGCCCGTGGCACCGATGTGCTGGTGCGCAAGTTCGAGCTGAGCCCCGGAAACTATCTGGCCATGTTCTCCGGCGACGGGTTGCAGCTTGCAGAAACCATCCTGAAGGATCCGGACGCCGTGCGTCCTTTCCTCTCCGGCGTCGAAGCCCCTGCCGATCCCGATCTGACCGGCTTTTCCTGCCGGTGGGAGCCCTTGCCCTCCCGCCACGGGCAGATGATCAGCCTGATGGTGCGCCCTGCGGCGACGAGCGATCCGGCAGCTCTCAAGTCCCTGATGAGCGGCCTGCGCCAGGCAACGGGCAGCGACCCGCAGGCAGCGCAGATGCCGGAGGCACCCGTCACGCCGGAGACCCTGTCCCTGCGAACAGCTCCGGATACCCTGACCCGGGAGGCCAAGCTGCTCGGCGGCGGAAAGGTCAGACTGAAGCAGGTGCTGAAGATCATTCTCGGCGTGGCTGCCGTGCGCTTTTCCCGCTGGACCGGCTGGACCCTGGGGCCTCTTAAACCTGCGGAATACATGCAGGACATGCTGACCAACACCGATTACCGCAAGTTCGATGATACGCTGCGGCTGGTGCTGGACTTGAACGAACAGCAGATCAGCGGCCTCAAGACGTTTCTGGAAGCAGAGTTTTCTGCCGGGCGCATCATCTATGGCCTGCATCAGTCAGACACCGCGCTGATGACCTGTCTTGTCTCCGATATGGCCGGGCGGCAGCACGTGCATTTCGTGGATGGCGCCGATGGCGGGCTCTCCATGGCCGCAAGGGCCTTCAAGGAGCGGCAGCAGCAGCTTTACAGCACGCAGTCCATTTGACCGCAGGGCATTTCCCACCTAAGACACTGGCCCCAGAACCGTTACGAACCGTCACGATCAGCCACAGGCTTTCCATGTCGCACAATTCCTTCGGCCACCTCTTCCGTTTCACCACCTGGGGCGAAAGCCATGGGCCGGCGATCGGCTGCGTCGTGGATGGCTGCCCGCCGCTGATCCCGCTGACGGAAGCCGACATTCAGGGCTTCATGGACAAGCGCAAGCCCGGCCAGAACCGCTTCACCACCCAGCGGCGCGAGCCGGACGAGGTAAAAATCCTTTCGGGCGTGATGGTGGATGAGGACGGCGTTCAGAAGACCACCGGCACACCGATTTCCCTCTACGTGGAGAACACGGACCAGCGCTCCAAGGATTATTCCGATATCAAGGACCGCTACCGCCCCGGCCACGCCGACTACACCTACGATGCCAAGTACGGCATCCGCGACTATCGTGGCGGCGGACGGTCCTCGGCCCGCGAAACCGCCATGCGCGTTGCGGCTGGCGCCGTTGCCCGCAAGATCATCCCGCATGTCACCATCCGCGCTGCCCTGGTGCAGATGGGCCCGCACAAGGTCGACCGCAACAACTGGGACTGGGCGGAGGTGGACAACAATCCCTTCTTCTGCCCCGATGCAAAGATGGCCGCGTTCTATGCGGATTATCTCGACGGCATCCGCAAGGCAGGCTCTTCCGTTGGCGCGGTGATCGAGGTGGTGGCAGAAGGCGTGCCTGCAGGCCTTGGCGCCCCGCTCTACGGCAAGCTGGACCAGGATATCGCCAGCGCGCTCATGTCCATCAACGCGGTGAAGGCTGTGGAGATCGGCAACGGATTTGATGCGGCAAACCTGACGGGCGAGGAAAACGCCGACGAGATGCGCGCCGGCAATGACCGCCCGCTGTTCCTGTCCAACCACGCAGGCGGCATTCTGGGCGGCATTTCCTCAGGTGAGCCGATCGTGGCACGCTTTGCAGTGAAGCCCACCTCCTCCATCCTCACCACGCGCCAGTCTGTCACCCGGCAAGGCGACGAGGTGGATGTGATGACCAAGGGCCGCCACGACCCTTGCGTCGGCATCCGCGCCGTGCCCGTGGGCGAGGCGATGATGGCCTGCGTGCTGGCGGACCATTTCCTGCGGCATCGCGGGCAGGTCGGCTAATCTTTCAGCCTCACTGAAAATTTGATCTTCTTTTCCTTGCGGCTGAAAGCGCATTGCGCTAGCGTCAGAGCATGAGACTAGATCATTGGCTTGCAGCAAACGGAGAAAGCCGCAGCGCATTTGCGCGGCGCGCTGGCCTGTCACCGGCTTCGGTGACGGCTCTGTGCAACGATCCCGGCGCCTGGGTATCGCGTGACATGGCACGCAAGATTGCCGAGGCCACCGGCGGCGGCGTCACACCCAATGACTTTCTCGGCCTTTCCATCACCAAGGAGCATCCCGTGTCCCAGGCCCGTGTAGCCGAAGCGATCCGTGCCTTTGAGCGCGGCGAAATTGTTGTCGTCACTGATGATGACGACCGCGAAAACGAAGGCGATCTGATCGTCGCCGCCACCAAGGTGACGCCGGAGCAGATGGCCTTCATCGTGCGCCACACCTCCGGCATCGTCTGCGCACCGATGACGCTGGCCGCCGCCAAGCGGCTGCGCCTTGACCCGATGGTCTCGAACAATGACGCGCCGCTGTCGACCGCCTTCACCATTTCCGTCGACTACCGCCACGGCCTGACCACCGGCATTTCGGCGGATGAGCGCTGCGCCACGGTGCGCGGACTGGCGAACCCGAATGCCGGACCGTCCGATTTCGTCCGCCCGGGTCACATCTTCCCGCTGATTGCCAAGGAAGGCGGCGTGCTGATCCGCTCCGGCCATACGGAAGCCGCCGTGGACCTGTGCCGCCTTGCCGGATTGGAGCAGGTGGGCGTCATTTCCGAGCTGGTCAACGACGACGGCACGGTCAAGCGCGGCGCGCAGGTGGCCGAGTTTGCCGCCGAGCACGACCTCAAGATGGTGTCCGTTTCCGACCTCATCGCGTGGCGGCAGCGCACGGAAAAGCTGATCGAGCGCGTCAACGAGCAGCCGATCCAGACGGTAGCAGGCCCTGCCTATGCCGTCACCTATTCCACGCCTTACGACCCGATGCACCATGTCGCCATCGTCTATGGCGACATCCTCGACGGGCGCAGCGTACCCGTACGCTTGCAACTGGAATCCGTGCTGGATGATGTGTTCGGCGCCGCACAGCCGCTCGACGCGGTGATGAAGAGCTTTGCGGACCGGGGACGCGGTGTGATCGTATTCCTGCGTGAGGGCTCGGTCGGCGTTGCCCGCCAGTCCCGCCGTCAGCGCACGGATCTGGAAGCCGCAGAAACGGAAGAGCACGGTTCGGCCCAGGCCCGGCAGGAACAGTGGCGTGAGGTTGGTATCGGCGCGCAGATCCTCAAGGATCTCGGGGTCACCTCCATCCGCCTCCTCTCCTCCCGCGAGCGCCACTACGTCGGTCTCGAAGGCTTCGACATCAAGATCGAATCCACGGAAATCCTGGAAGCCTGAGGCCTCGCAGATGCCAGATCAAACGCCGCAGCTCACCCCTGCGGCGTTCTTCTTTTGTGAGGAGAGGCCCTGCCCCGCAACACGCTCACGCTGTCGTCCCGGACGCAGCGAAGCGGAGATCCGGGAACCACTCGCTCGCAGAGCGGTCAGGTTGTTGCGAAGCGCAAAGGCTCTCAGCGGAGCAGAAGCAGCAATGCCGCCATTGCACCAAGGCTCTGAGATGCTGACGCATCACGCCTTGAAAATGCTCAAGCGCCGCACGGGCTTAACCATCCGGGGAACACGGCAATTCTCTGGAAATGAGTAGACCCCGGATCGCGCTGCGCTTGTCCGGGGCGACGCAGCAGCGGGAGGCTGCGCACTGAAAACGCGGAACGTCACAGAAACGGCGCTTCAAACACATCATCCATGGAAGAGAAATGGTACAGACGGGTGGATTCGAACCACCGACCTTCGGAGCCACAATCCGACGCTCTAACCAACTGAGCTACGTCTGCACGGGCTGAGAGGGCAAGCCTCCCGCATCAGCGCTTCCGCAAGTTCGAGGCCCTTGGCCAGCAAAACAACGGCGCGGACCGTCAGCGCTGCGATCCGTCTTTGCAAGCGGTCTTCTAATCGAGCTTTCCTGCGGCGGCAAGCAAAAAAGCTGCGTCATCAACATGGAGCCGCCTGCCCTGTGGGCAAGCCGGACAAGCCGCAGACTTGCGGCCTGCTCTCAGGTCATTCCGCCAGCACGCGCTGGGGCGGGAAGATGATTTCCACCAATGTGCCTTGATCCGGCACGCTGTCGATGCGGAAAGCGGCGCGGTTGGCCTCCACCAGCGCCTTGGTCAGTGGCAGGCCAAGACCCGTGCCGCTGCCGGGGCGGGCGGTGTGCAGCTGGCGGAAGGGCTCCAGCGCGGCGGCCAGATCCTTGGCATTCATGCCCGTGCCCGTATCGCGCACCCGCAGCGCCACCTCGCCCGTGGGCTCCAGCGCCGAAGATACGATCACCTGCCCGCCGGAGCGGTTGAACTTGATGGCGTTGGACAGGAGGTTCAGCACGATCTGGCGCAGCGAACGCAGGTCCGCCACCACATTGGGCACCGTCGCCGGAAGGCTGGCGCGGATGATCACCCGCTCCCGGTTTGCCTGCGGCTGCATCAGAGCCACGCATTCGCGCACGATCTCGTTGACGGAGACGGCAGCGAAGGTCAGGTCCATCTTGCCCGCCTCGATCTTCGACAGGTCGAGAAGATCGTTGATCAGGCTCATGATATGAGAGCCGGAGGTGCGGATATCCTTCAGGTATTCCTTGTAGCGCTCGTTGCCGATGGCGCCGAAACGCTCTTCCATCATCACTTCCGAGAAGCCGATGATGGCATTGAGCGGCGTGCGGATCTCATGGCTGATCTTGGCCAGGAAGTCCGACTTCTGCGAGCTGGCGGTTTCTGCCTGGCGCTTGGCCTTGGTCAGCTCTTCCTCAGCCGCCTTCCACTGGGTGATGTCGCGCAGCACCGCGCAGAACTTCAGCGTATCATTGCCCTGCCCCAAGCGGCCGATGGTCATGAACAGCGGAATAAGCCCGCCGGATGACACCCGGCCTATGACTTCACGCCCATCGTTGAGCACGCTGGCGACGCCGTTGCGCGACAGCCCGTCGAGATAGTCCAGCGCCGAACGGTGGCTTTCCGGCGCCAGGAACTCGGTCAGCGGCGCGCCGGTAATGTCGACGCGCGACGCCCCGAACAACGCCTCAGCCGAGCCATTGGCCTTGAGGATGGTGCCGAACCGGTCCAGCAGCAGAACGCCGTCCGTCGCCGTCTCAAGAATCGTGTCCATTTCGGCAATCTGCTCACGGGCACGGGCAAGCTCCCGCTCCACATGTGCCGGAATGGCAGAGGGCTGGGCAGCGGCGGCAGCAGCAGGCGCCGGAGACGCCTCGCCGGCCGGCGGCTGGCGGCATTCGATGATGGAGACCATCAGACCGCGCCCGCCATTCCACGGCACGGTGTGCATGCGCGCGAAAACCGGCTTCAGGCGGCCGTCGGCCAGCCGCAGCTTCATGGTCTCGTCCAGCGTGCCCTCCAGCCGGTCACCCGGCAGATGATCGGGGCCGGCAAACAGGGCTTCGAAGCCGCCTGCCTCGTCCAGAGCTTCCAGATTGGGATAGCCGAGCAGCGCCAGCAGCGTTTCGTTGGTGTAGAGCACCTCGCGGTCGCGGACGATGGCAATGCCGATGGGCAGCCGGTCGAGAAGGCGCGGATCAACCGGGGCGGCAGGCGGGGCGACCGGGCGCAGCCGGGCAGCTGCCTCCGCAATTTCCTCTTCCGTATCATCATCAAGGCCGAAGTCGCCTTCAAGCCTTGCGCCCAGCGCTTCGGCGATCTTGCGGAAGGCAGCCCGCTCCGGCTTGGTCAGGCGCGAGGCATCTACCGGCACCACGCGGGTGGGCTTGCCGGTGAAGGGCACGACACGGCTGTCCGGACGCGGCTGGACCGGTTCAGGTGCAGCTTCGGAAGCAGCCGCCGTCTCCGGTTCAGCTCCCGCTTCAGGCTCCACCACCTCTTCGGGCACGGTTTCTCCGGCAGCCTTCTGCATGGCCTGTTCCAGCGCGGCAAAGTCATCTGCTTCAGCACCGGCCCCTGCAGCGGGCCCGGCTGGCAGAACAGCCTCTTCCTGTGCGGCTTCGGCCTCGGCTTCAGCTTCGGCCTCGGCTTCGAAAGTCTCTTCCTCTGCGGCGCTGGCTGGCTCCCCCTGTGCCTCAACGGCCTCAGAAGTGGCGGCAAGCTCTGATCCGGCGGCAGCTTCCGGCGGAGTGGCTTCATCAGCCTTTGCCGCCTCTTCCGCTTCACTCACTGCATCCACAGGGGCGTCAGCAACAGCCTCCGGTACGGCTGGAACCTCTTCTGCCGGATCCTCCACTGGCAGCAGTGCAGCGTCTTCCGCCGTGACTGCTGGCTCTGCATCAACAGTCTCCTCCGCCTTCTGGCGGTAGGCACGCGGCTCTGCGCTGGCAGCCGCATTGGCGGCCTCACGGGCCGCAGCACGGCGCTCGACAGCGGCATCAAACTCACGGGCGAGCGTACGCACTGCCTTCTCGATTTCCTTCGGCTTAAGCGGCTGGTCACCGGTGATGCCGACCTTTGGCGCGTCGCCGAAAAGATCTGCCTCACGCGGTGTCTCAGTCCTGCGTGCCACCGTCGTCGCCTTGATATCCTCTATCCAATTACGTGCTGGGGATGCTGACGCCACGGGCTGCGGATTCACGCCCTCTTCAGGTTCGCCGGCCTCCTTGTCCTGATCACTCTCCGGTACCGTATCTTCAGCAGCGAAAACGGCGCCGGCTTCAGCTTCAGGCTCTGCAACCTCATCCCCGGCGGAAGCTGCGTCTCCGGTGCTGGTCCCGGCCTCGTCAAACATCGCCTCAACGGCGGCGGCATCAGCCAGTTCCGGCTCCTGCACCGGAATGATATCCGGCAGAACTTCGCCAGCTTCGGCCTCGCGCTCCGGTTCTGCAGCTGGTGCAATCTCAGCAGCTGGCTCTACGCCGGCAGGCTCCGGACTTTCAGCGGCTTCTGCGGCCAACGGCACGGCCTGCTCCGGCGCTCCTGTCCGGGGCTCCGCGTCGCCAAGGCGCACCACGCCGAAGCCGCGGTACCCTTCAAAGACACGGCGGCGGTCAAAGGCAGGCAGCGCCGCCATGTCCACAGGCACCAGCAGACGCCCGCCATCGACGGGCCAGTCCAGCGTCTTGCCGCTCCAGGTGTCACGTCGCAACAGGGCGCGGGCAATGCTGCCGCGCGGATCAAGGCCAAAGCGTTCGGCAACCTCGTTCCAGGTCATCCCGGTGATGGCGCCTGCATCCGGCCCAAGCGCATCCGTGAACTCCGGCGAGACGAAGGTGAAGCGCTGGTCCACGTCCATCTTCCAGGCAAAACGGACGGAGCGTTCCCGGTGCTCGAAGCGCGCGGGCGTTTCAGATGCCGGGGCATCTTCCAGAGGCGCGTCAGCGGTTTCGGTCACGGGTGCATCAGAAAAAGAGACCGGCTCTTCAACAGGTTGCGGGGCGGCGGCCACCGTCTCCTCTTCCGCTTCGGCCTCCGTGCTCGGGGCCTCTTCTTCAACGGTCAGCGCAACCGCATCAGACCCGGTGGATTCACTGGCGGCAGCTGCCGTCTCCACCTCATCCGGGGCATCAAGTTCCAGCGGCTGGTCATCCACCAGCATCAGGCTGCGGCCATCGGCAAGCGACAGGCGCAGGGCATCGTGAAAGGCGCCCCCGATCATCAGCGTACCGGTGTCCGGCTCGAAACCGGCAGCCTCTCCAGCCGTCAGCCGCGTGCCAAGCACCCCGGCGGCAGCCAGAACAGTGCCGTTTGCATCAAGCATGAAGGCACTGTGCTCCGGCCCCTGCAACAGGCTGGCATAGGCCGCCAGCGCATCACCTGGTGCCTCGGCTCCATCGACTGCCGCAATCAGAGCACCGTGACTGCCGTCCGGCAGCTCCAGGCGCTGGCATTGGCAGGTCAGCAGAATAGCGCGCAGGCCCTTGTAAAAGCGCAACCGCTCCAGAACCGGCTTGCCAACCGGACCTTCAGCCGCAATCCGCGCCAGATGCGGGCGGGCCTGTGCCCGCTCCAGCCCCGGCACCAGTGCCAGTTCCTCGGCCGATGCAGCATCAAAGAAGGCCGCGCCTGCGGCATTGGCCCACAGAATGCTGTCTGCAGTTCCGTTCCAGATCCAGGCCGGACGGCCGGAACCGGTCAGCCGCGCCACCGGGGCCAGGCTGCCGAGCTCCAGAAAGGTCGTCAGGTGCTCGTCCATGGGTCAACTCCACTACGCCGGAAAGGAACCTGCGAACCCGGACGGTCTCAGGCCAGCAAAAGAATGCATGGCCAGCCGGGGCCTTTCGGTAAATATCTAGTTAAATACCGTCAAAGCCAGCCAGCGTCCACGCCAGTGCCCCCCATCGCAGGAACGGCCTTGCCTTGTGGTTAATCCCAAGGCGTCAACCGGAAGCGTCCACGGCCTTGTTATCTCAGGGTAAACAAGAGCATAACAGCAGTATTCAAGTTTGAAGCTTCTACCGGGAGGTCTCGCCACGCAGAACAGCACGCGCCACACGCTCTGCGGGAAATTCCGTATTTTTCAAACCCATGGGACGCGAGACTTGCCTAACGCCGTCTCTGCGTGTTTTGATCCTTCCCCGGGGACAATGTGCAGTGCAGATGGAAAACGGGCCGCATCTCTCACAAAGTTGCGGCACTGCGGCATCAGGCACTTGCGCCCCGCCGAGTGAAACACAGGGGAGTGATACCACATGGCTGCGGACAAGAACACGTTCGAGATTCCCGATCAGATGCGCGACTTCGCCGAGAAGAGCGTCGATCAGGCCCGCAAGGCCTTTGACGACTTCATCTCCCTGACCCACAAGACGGTTTCGAATGTCGAAGGCTCTGCCACAGTGGTGCAGTCCGGCGCATCGGACCTCAACCGCAAGACCCTCAGCTACGCCGAAGAGCATGTGGATGCGGCCTTCCGCTTCGCCCAGCAGATGGTGCGGGCCAAGGACGTGGAAGAAATGATGAAGCTGCAACAGGATTATGTGCGCCGCCAGATGGAACAGCTCGGAGAGCAGGCACGCGACCTCAGCGACACCGCGACCCGCGCCGCTCAGGACGCAGCCAAGGCCGTGAAGGAGTAACGGCGCACCGCCCGCGCCTTTCATTACGAGGCCATCCGGTTTCAGGGCTGAAGGCCCGGGCGCTCCCGCTGCGGAACTCTTTGGCTCTTGCCGGGTGCCCGATAAACAAAGATCCCATGCCAGCTCTTGCCGCGATGCAGGAGACGCCTTGGCTTACAGATTTTTGTGCAGTGCAAAATAATATTGCAATGCAGCAAAACTTCACCTATATTAAGCATGCGGATGACGAGGACGGGGCCATACGGGTCTGCCGCCCTCATGCCGGGTGCGATTGTCACGTGATCGACTCCGGCCCAAGCAGGAGATGACACATGAGCGAGATGATGACGCCGGAGACCCCGGCCAAGGCTGCGCCGAAGGCGCGTGCCACCAAGACCACCAAGCCGGCCACCGCCGCTTCCCCCTTTGCTGAATTCGAGGCTTTTGCCATGCCCAAGATCGAAGTTCCCGCCATGGTCCGTGAAATGACCGAAAAAGGTATCGAACAGGCTCGCGACGCCTACACCAAGGTGAAGTCCGCCGCCGAAGAGGCGACCGACCTGCTCGAAGACACCTTCGAAACCTCCCGTCAGGGCGTTGTCGAGTTCAACATGAAGGCTCTCGACGCTGCCAAGACCAACACCGACGCGACCTTCTCCTTCATCAAGGACCTGATGTCGGTGAAGACCGTTGCTGAAGCCATCGAGCTGCAGTCCACCTTCGCCCGCCAGCAGTTCGACACGCTGAGCGCACAGGCCAAGGACATGCAGGAGTTCGCGACCAAGCTGACCACCGACGTCACCGCTCCGGTCAAGGAAGCTGTCGAGAAGTCCTTCAAGGACCTCAAGGCAGCCTGAGGCAGCCTTGCAATTGGGCGAGCGCCTTTCTGGCCCCGCTGAACGCGAGCCCCGGATGCACCGCATCCGGGGCTTTCCTTTTATCACGGCTTCGTGATCCGTTCTGTGCACCTGATTCAGCGGGTCTGAGACGGATGCCCATGCGGGGCAAAAGCCCTCATTGCAACGCATGGTCCGCGGCAGCGCATATCGCTGAGGCATCAGCATTTTCTGCGGTTTACAGAGCCGTCAAGGCGGCTGCACCAGTACCGGCCCAGCAATCGCAAGACAGGCATGCCGCCAAGGCTGCCAGCATGCCGCGCAGAAAAGGGGAGTTGCAGCACCCACTTTTAGAATCATTCCAACCTGTTGATTTAACAGACTTGTTGACATACCGGAATTTGAAACTCATATTTCGCGCGCCTCGGGTGGCCGCCTGAGGCAAGTTATGCGGAATATAATTTCTGCAGACCGGAGGATTACAATGAGACTGACGAAGATGAACTCCCTTGCCCGCACCAGCCTGTTGGCAGCACTTCTTGCTGCAACCGCTTCCACGGCTGCCGTCGCGGACGGCGAGGTGAACATCTATTCCTATCGCCAGCCCACGCTTATTCAGCCGCTGCTCGATGCCTTTACGGCAGAAACCGGCATCAAGACCAACGTCATTTTCGCCAGCGAAGGCCTGGAAGAGCGCATTGCGGCTGAGGGAGCAAACTCCCCTGCCGATGTGCTGCTGACCGTGGACATTGGCCGCCTTGATGGCGCCAAGCAGGCGGGCATCACCCAGCCGGTCGTTTCGGAAGTGGTTGCCAATGACATCCCGGCTGCGTTCCGTGACCCGGAAGGCCACTGGATCGGTCTGACGTCGCGTGCCCGTATCGTTTATGCCTCGAAGGACCGGGTCGCACAGGACACGATCACCTATGAGGAACTGGCCGATCCCAAGTGGAAGGGCAAGATCTGCACCCGTTCGGGCCAGCACGTCTACACCATCGGCCTTGTCGCCTCGATGATTGCCAACAAGGGCTCCGAGGAGGCCGAGAAGTGGCTCGTTGGCCTGCGCGACAACCTCGCCCGCAAGCCGTCCGGCAACGACCGCTCGCAGGTTCAGGGCATCATGAATGGCGAGTGTGATCTGGCGCTCGGCAACACCTATTACATGGGTGCCATGATGACCAACGAGAAGGAACCGGAACAGAAGGAATGGGCAGCGTCTGCCAAGATCCTGTTCCCGAACGCTGGCGACCGCGGCTCACACGTCAACATCTCTGGTGTCGTGATGGCCAAGCATGCGCCGAACAAGGACAATGCGCTCAAGCTGGTCGAGTTCCTGACAACCGGCAAGGCACAGAAGATCTACGCCGAGGCGAACTTCGAGTATCCGGTGACCCCGGGCGTCGAGCCGTCCAGCCTGGTCAAGTCCTGGGGCGAATTGAAGGCTGACAGCCTGCCGCTCTCGGACGTGGCAAAGTTCCGCAAGGAAGCCAGCGAACTGGTCGACAAGGTTGCCTTCGACGAAGGCCCACAGTCCTGACCGCCTGATCCGGGTTGATCAAGAGGGGTGCCGGAAGATCATTTCCGGCACCCTGCTTGCGTTTTCCGTCCTGTCATGTGCTATGACGCGGCGTGAACGATGCCGGTCCCTCCAGAAGAGCCTGACAAGAGCGCGCATGAACGCAGCCCCCAGAAAAGACCGGATCTGGCTGATTTCAGCCGTTCTTTCCGCTGTCCTGATCCTCATGCCTGTTGCTGCGCTGTTCCTGATGGCGCTGGAGTCCTCCAGTGGCAACTGGGGTCATCTGATCTCCACTGTCCTGCCGCGCGCCCTGCAGACAACCGCCCTGCTGCTGTTGGGTGTTGGCATCCTTACCGGCGTGACAGGCGTCGTCACCGCATGGCTTGTCACCATGTGCCGCTTTCCCGGGCGGCGCCTGTTTGACTGGGCGCTGCTGATCCCGCTAGCAGTGCCGACCTATATCATCGCCTTCGCCTACGTGGACGTGATGGCCTATTCCGGCCCGGTACAGAGCACGGTCAGGGCCATCTTCGGCTTCCGCACGGCACGGGACTACTGGTTCCCCGAGGTCCGCTCGCTGGGCGGCGCCATCTTCGTGATGAGCGCCGTGCTCTACCCTTATGTCTATCTCTCTGCCCGTGCGAGCTTCCTGCTTCAGTCCGCCAGTGCGCTGGACGTAGGGCGCACGCTGGGGGCTGGCCCCTTGCGGCTTTTCCTGCGCGTAGCCCTGCCGTTGTCACGCCCGGCCATTGCCGCCGGCATCGCCCTTGCCCTGATGGAGTGCCTCAACGACATCGGCGCCGTAACCTTCTTCGGTGTCCGGACGCTCACCTTCTCGATCTATGACACCTGGCTGAACCGGTCGAACCTTGCCGGGGCCGCGCAGCTTGCGTGCGCCATGCTGATCATCGTCGTGGCCCTGCTGGCGCTTGAGCGCCGCGCCCGGCGGCATCTGCGCTTTGACAGCAGCCGCGGCAAGCACCACGCCCCGGCGCGGTACCAGCTCACGGGCCTGCGGGCGCTGCTGGCCATCTCCGTCTGCGCCCTTCCCGTGGTACTCGGCTTCATCGTTCCGGCGAGCATGCTGGCCGGACAGGCGTTCCGCCGTCTTGAGCAGGTACAGGATCCAGCCTTCCTGCTGGCGGTGCGCAACAGCGTGGTGATGGCACTCATCGCCTCCAGTCTCATCACCGGCCTTGCCATCACGCTTGTCTATGCAGCCAGACTGCACAAGTCGAAGCTGCTGTACATGAGCGGCCGCATCGCTTCGATCGGTTATGCGGTGCCGGGCACCGTGCTTGCCGTCGGCATTCTCATTCCGCTCGCCAGCCTCGACAATACCATCGACGCGATGATGAAACAGATGTTCGGCTTCGGCACCGGCCTCCTGCTGATCGGGTCCGGAACCGCGCTTGTCTATGCCTATCTCTGCCGTTTCCTTGCAGTGGCGCATGGACAGGTGGAAGGCGGTTTCGGCAAGATTTCGCCAAACCTCGACATGGCTGCACGCACGCTGGGCCGCGGTTCAACGCGCATTCTGGGTGAGGTACACATGCCTCTCCTGCGCCCCGTGCTGCTGTCGGCGCTGCTCATTACGTTTGTTGACTGCATGAAGGAACTGCCCGCAACGATCCTGCTGCGTCCGTTTAACTTCAACACCCTGGCGACGAGCGTCTACGAAGCGGCATCGCGCGAGGCCTTTGAGGAAGCAGCCCTCCCGGCTCTGGCGATCGTCGTGACAGGACTTGTTCCGGTGATCCTGCTGGCCAGCACCAGTGCGCGCAGCTTCCGGCAGAGTATCAGCAAGCGGGGGCTTGCGGCCACGTCTTGATGAGCCGGCGCAAGAAGAGACATATCTGTCAGGCAGCGTGAGTTGCTACACCGCCCGCGTTCTCTACCGGCACATTGGAGCACGAAGTCATGGAGCTCTCCCCTTCGTGCCCAGCCCGCCATTTGATGAAGGTGTCCGCTGCCATAGGCTTGCCGAGCAGATAGCCCTGCACGGTCTTGCAGCCGGACAGGCGCAGGAAATCGAGCTGGAATTCGGTCTCTACCCCCTCTGCCACAACGTCATAGTCCAGGCTTTGTGCCATGGCCAAAATAGTCTGGACAATGGCGCGGTTGCTCTTGTCCTCGCCAAGCCCGGCCACAAAGGAGCGGTCGATCTTGAAGGTGTCAAAGTGCATCCGCTGAAGATGGGCAAGGCTGGAATAACCGGTGCCAAAGTCGTCAATGGCAAAGCGGATCCCGGCAAGGCGCAAGCGCTCTGTCGCGCTGCGCACCCGGTCCGGATCGGCCATGGCGACACTCTCCGTGACCTCCAGTTCCAGAAGAGAGGCCGGGAAGCCTGTCCGGTCCAGAATCTCCAGCACACGTGAGGGGAACTCAGGCCATTCCAGCTGGCGCATGGAGACATTGACCGCCAGGGACAACCCTTTTCCCTGATCAATCCACTCCCGCCCCTGACGGCAAGCCAGCTCAAGTACCCTGTCGCCAAGGCGCAGGATCAATCCGGTTTCCTCGGCAATGGCGATGAAGGCTGCCGGTGTCAGCAGCCCGCGCTCCGGGTGGTTCCAGCGCGCAAGAGCTTCCGCACCCGTCACCTCGCCGGTCGCCGCAGAGACCTTCGGCTGGAAGAACACGGTAATCTGGCCAGCTGCCAGCGCCATTGGCAATTCGGCTTCCAGAGCGAGCCGTTCCTGCGCTTTCACATCTGCAGCGATCTGGCCAAAGGTGAAACAGCTGCTCCCCCCTGCGTTCTTGGCAGCGTACATGGCAATGTCAGCATTCTTGAGAATTGCGCTGAAATCACGCCCGTTGGACGGGAAGTTGGCTATCCCGATGCTCGCTCCGATGGACAGTTGCAGCCCGTTGACATCGCAAGGTTCTTCTACGGCCTTCAGGATTTCACCTGCCAGCGCCAGAATCTCGTCACGCCTGTCCTCCCCTGCGGGATAGATCAGCGCAAATTCATCGCCGCCCAGCCGCGCCAGATAGCGGATCTGCATGCCGTAACCGGCGGTAAACCCGGTCTCGGAACGTCCAAAGGTCTGCAGAACCGCTTCAAAGCGGGAGGCCACTTCACGCAGGAGAATATCGCCGCATTCATGACCGTAGCTGTCATTGATGCGTTTGAACCGGTCAAGATCGATGAACATCACAGTCAGCGGCCGCGGGCTGCCATCGGCCTGCCGCATGTAACGGGCGAAATGCTGCCGGAAAGCTTCCCGGTTCGGCAGTCCCGTCACAGAATCGGTAAAGGCCAGCTTGTTGATTTGCTCCATGTTGGAGCTGATCTCACCCACCATGTCCCTGTAAGCGCGTGCGAGCACACCGATTTCATCGGTCCGCTCGACCGGAAACTTCACATCAAATTCGCCAGCACTCACCTGATGGGCAATTGCAGTAAGGCGCTTGATTGGCTTCAGGAAACCATTGCCGAAATGCAGCAGCACTGGAACGGCAATCGCAAGAAGGCAGGCAGAGACAATGGCATTGCGCAGCCAGATGCTGTGTAATTGACTGGTGATCGCCGTCCGTTCCGCCGAGACCAGAACGGCCCCCGCGACTGTGGTGCCTTCGGCGGACCAGACCGGCATGGCAACCGAAATGTGCCCTGCCTCGACATTCGTCTGGTCTTCCTGGCTGGAGTAGGCAGCCAGCAGCAGCGGATCGATCTCTTGCTGCTCGAAAATTCCGGTCTTCGGATCAGAATCGACGAGGATCGTCCGGCGCGGATCCCAGACATAGGCCCGCTGCACGAGACCGCTGGCCGCGATGCTTTCAAGCTCCTGGGAGAGGATGAGATAATGGTGATTGGCCAGCTGTGGCACTGCGAGCCGGCTGACAGTGGCCCCAATCGAATGCACGTGGGCGACAGACTTGGACTGCTCATCCTGATAGTCAAGGACGCTGGCTGTCACCAACGTGATGGCGGTCAGGCACGAAAACAGCAAAACCACGAATAGCGTAAACCGCATTCGCAGCCCAAACCGCTGGCCCGTTCGCCGCTTCCACGCCTTGCCCAGTGCGAGTGCCATCGTTCCCCGGCCAATCCCGTCGCATCACCCAACGCCACAAATTGCATGATCTCATGAAAAGTTATCATTGCGATTGACGGCCTGGAGAAAAATGCGGATTGGCGGGAAACCATGATACTTCCTTATTCACCTAAGCAAATACCGCCAAAAGCAAAGCCTGCCTGCTCCCGCAGCGCTAAAACTGCGGCCACGCGCCATCGACCTGCGTTAACGCGTTGCGGCGGAACTGACAAAAATACTTATCACACGCCCCAAAATGACACAGATAAGCGAACACACGGATAGCGGGCGTCCTTGCTCTTGTCCCCTCCACTTCAGCCCTCTAGGTTGAAGTTTCACCACAGAGGGAAAGATCAGGCCCATGCGATCAAAACTCCTTGCCAGTCTGACGCTGGCACTTCTGCTTGGCACAGCATCAGGTCACGCACAGCAGGCATCCGATACGGTTGCGCCGGAACGGGCGACGGGAACGGCAGCTGCAGCCCGCGCCGAAGCAAAGCAATTCATGGTGGCCGCCGCCAACCCTCTGGCCGTGCAGGCAGGCCGGGACGTGCTGGCCGCTGGTGGAAGCGCCATCGACGCCATGGTCGCCGTTCAGACAGTGCTGGGTCTTGTTGAGCCGCAAAGCTCTGGCCTGGGTGGTGGCGCTTTCCTGGTCTATTTCGATGCGGCAACGGGAACCCTCACGACCTTTGACGGACGTGAGACGGCACCGGCTGACGCCACGCCAAAGCTGTTCCTTGATGCAGAGGGACAGCCTCTGAAATTCATGGCAGCCGTGATCGGCGGCCGCTCTGTCGGCACACCGGGCACAGTGCGGCTGATGGAGGACGTACACCGCAAATATGGACGCATGGAGTGGGCGAGCCTGTTCAAGCCGGCCGAAAAGCTGGCCGCAGAGGGCTTTGCCGTGTCGCCGCGCCTTGCCGCGCTGATTGCAGCCGATGGCGACCGGCTGAAGACCAATGAAGCAGCCCGCACCTATTTCTTCGATGCGTCCGGCGCTCCGCTGCAGGTGGGCGCCATCCTGAAGAACCCCGCCTATGCCGAAACGCTGAAGGCCATCGCCAGCGGCGGTGCGGATGCCTTCTACAATGGCCCCATCGCCGAGGGGATCGTGCAGACCGTGCGCGGGGCTGAAGGCAATCCCGGCGTCCTCTCGCTGACTGATCTTGCCAATTACCGCATCAAGGAACGTGCTCCGGTCTGCTTCAGCTACCGGGCGCTGGATGTCTGCGGCATGGGGCCTCCCTCCTCAGGTGCCGTGGCTGTCAGCCAGATTCTCGGTATCGCGGAGAATTTCGACCTTCGGGCGCTAGGGCCGCAGAACCCGGAGAGCTGGCGCGTGATCGGCGATGCGCAGCGCCTCGCCTTTGCGGACCGGGAGCGTTATCTCGCCGATCCCGATTTCGTGCCCGCGCCCATCAAGGGGCTGATCTCCAAGGACTATCTCGCCAAGCGCGCAGCCCTGCTGGATGACGGAAAGGCGCTACCGGCCGATGCCGTCAAACCCGGCGAGCCGGAGTGGGACCACGCCTTCAACTATGGCATTGGCGAAGCTCTGGACATGCCTTCGACCAGCCATTTCGTCATCACCGACAAGGATGGCAACACAGTTTCGATGACAACGACCATCGAGAGCGGCTTTGGCTCGCGGTTGATGACGGGCGGCTTCTTGCTCAACAACGAGCTGACCGACTTCTCCTTCAAGACCCATGACGGCAGCCTGCCTGTGGCCAACCGGGTGGAACCGGGCAAGCGTCCCCGTTCCTCCATGTCACCCACCATCGTGATGAAGGATGGCAAGCCGCTGCTGGCCATTGGCTCGCCCGGCGGCAGCCAGATCATCGGCTATGTGGCGCAGGCGCTGATTGCCTATATCGACTGGCAGATGCCGGTGGAGCAGATCGTCGCCCAGCCGCATCTGATCAACCGCTTCGGCACCTATGACCTGGAAGCGGGAACATCCGCAGAGCAGTTCGCTGAGCCACTGAAGGCAATGGGCTATGAGGTGAAGCTCAGCGACATGAACTCGGGCCTGCACGTAATCGAGTTCACACCCGATGGACTTGCCGGCAGCGCTGACCCGCGCCGCGAGGGCACCGCCATGGGCGAGTGACGGTTTCAGGTCATTTGAAAAACAAAGGGGGCAGCCACCGCTGCCCCCTCATCTGTTTCTGCTGACGATGCCCGGGTTAGGCAGCAATCAGCTTGGCTTCCGTAGCAGCCTTGACCTCATCAAGGGTCACGCCGGAGGCCAGTTCCACCAGATGCAAGCCATCCTCCTTCACGTCGAAGACGCCAAGGTTGGTGATGATCCGGTCAACGCAGCCAACGCCGGTCAACGGCAGGCTGCAGGCCTTGAGCAGCTTGCTTTCGCCAGCCTTGGAGGTGTGGTCCATCAACACGATAACGCGCTTGACACCCGCCACCAGATCCATGGCACCGCCCATGCCCTTGACCATCTTGCCGGGGATCATCCAGTTGGCGAGATCGCCCTTCTCCGAGACTTCCATGGCACCCAGGATCGACAGGTCGATATGGCCGCCGCGGATCATGCCGAAGCTGTCGGCGGAGGAGAAGTAGCTGGTGTGCGGCAGCTCGGTGATCGTCTGCTTGCCGGCGTTGATCAGGTCGGCATCGACCTCGTCATCCGTGGGGAACGGTCCCATGCCCAGCATGCCGTTTTCCGACTGCAGCGTGACGTTGACACCTTCGGGAATGTAGTTCGAAACCAGCGTCGGGATGCCGATGCCGAGGTTGACGTAAAAGCCGTCTTCCAGTTCCTGCGCGGCCCTCTGGGCCATTTCTTCGCGAGTCCAGGCCATCTATCCAACTCCCCTCAGGCTGCACGCGTGGTGCGCTTCTCGATGCGCTTTTCAAAAGTGCCGGCGATGATGCGGTCAACGAAGATGCCGGGGGTGTGGATCTGATCCGGATCCAGCTCGCCCACCTCGACGATTTCCTCGACTTCCACCAGCGTCTTCTTCCCGGCCGTGGCCATCATCGGATTGAAGTTGCGCGCGGTCTTGCGGTAGATGAGGTTGCCTTCCTTGTCGGCCTTCCAGGCCTTGACGAGGGAAACATCGGCGACGAGCCCGGTCTCCAGAATGTAGGTCTCGCCGTTGAACTCCTTGTGCTCCTTGCCCTCGGCAATCAGCGTGCCGACGCCGGTCTTGGTGTAGAAGCCCGGAATGCCTGCACCACCCGCACGGATGCGCTCGGCCAGGGTGCCCTGAGGATTGAACTCCAGCTCCAGTTCGCCATTGAGATACTGGCGCTCGAAGGTAGCATTCTCGCCCACGTAGGAGGAGATCATCTTACGGATCTGGCGGGTCTGCAGCAGCAGGCCGAGGCCGAAGTCATCCACGCCCGCATTGTTGGAAATGGCCGTAATATCCTTCGTGCCGCTGTCGCGCAGGGCAGTGATGAGATTTTCCGGGATACCGCAGAGGCCGAAACCGCCGGCCATGATGGTCATTCCGTCAAACACAAGCCCCTCGAGGGCGGCCTTTGCGTTCGGGTACACCTTGTTCATCGTTGTCTCCTCAAGTCTGGCCATGGCCCTCAAGCCCTGCCTGGCACAGCATCCGCGCGCTCACGGCAGTCCTCCCGCAGCCCCGGCCGCACCGGACAGCCCGGTCCGGCCCTCTGGCCAGGTTGCAACGCAACAAGACTAAGATTTTCGGCAGGCGTCAACTGGCAGAAAGGCTGGCGCGGCTTTTCTCATGCCATCAATCGGGTGAAAGCAATGAAGATTCCGGGAAGCAGTGGATCCGGATAGAAGGCGTAGAGCCTATTCATCCGCCCCGGAGAATGGCCTCGTCTCAGAGCGCAGACGGCGGGCAATGCGCTTCAACCGCCGCAGGGCAAGATAGGCGCTGCCAGCAGTCGTGAGTGCCCGCTCAAAAGACAGTGTCTCGACTGGATCTCCACCGAAGCGCTGCTTGTAGAACTGGACGCCCGCACCAAAGCACAGCTCGTTGTAGCCTGAGGCTTCCGCCCATTCGATCAGCTTGGCAAAGAGGACCAGCCCTGGCGAGAACCGGTGCCATTTTGCATCCCCCATGGAGATGAGCGTCGCACTGACCATGCTGTTGTGGCACAGAACGCAGATCGCCCCGGCGATTTCACCATCCAGCGCCTGCAGGGCAAATACCTCGAGGGGCCCTTCCAGCAGGTCATCATAATAGCGCCCTTGCGAGGCATCCTGCTCCAGCAGATTGGCCCAGCCCTTTTCCTCAAAGCGCAGGGCCCTCTGGCGGCGCAATTCCCGCAAGAAGCCAGCCTTCTGCTCCACGCCACCGGCCTGTACGAAGCTTACACCCTCGGCCTGCAGCTTGCGGTACTTGCCCCGCGCCTCCTTGTAGACTGACTTCTTGCGCCAGCCACCGGAGCCATAGCCGCCTTCGAGGTCCAGAACATATGTTGGTTCGGCTTCCGGCCGGCGCAGCACATGAAACAGCGGGTTGGGAAAGCCACTGATGCGCGGCGGCATCTTGGCGAAGCGGATCAGGTCCACATCCTGCAGTGCCTCGTCGATCAACGGCCAGATGGCTCCCCCCTCAAAGGGTTGGAACGGTGCTTCGCTGGCAAGCACGGGCGCGCAGAGGTCGGCCAGATCAAAGTCCGGCATGCCACCGATCCGCAACGGGCCCCGGCGCGTGACCATAAGCGGAACAAGCATACGCGGAAGGCCGGTCACCCCATCCAAAACTTCCAGAAGGCGCATCTGCGCGCCCGAGGATGCCGCAACATGACGGTTGAGAGCGTCGAGCACGTCGGCGCGTTGAAATGCCGTGGCAATGGCATTGCCCGGCAGGGAGGCAAACAGGCGCCCAAGCAGAGGCCGGGTGACATCTCCATGGAGAATGCCACGGACACCGCTTGCTGCCTCGACAGCAGCCGAGCCCAATACCCGCGGCTCCGCAGAAACGCTCTCCACCCGGAACTCCTGATACGCAAACACAAGAAACAGGCCGGATCCCATACAGCGGACCGGATGCGCAGCAGATTAGGGAAGAAATCTAAAGCAACCCTTCATGCACCGGACATTTCAGCACAATTTCAGGCCGCAACTGGAGCGCAGCTCACACCAGCGGTTCAGCCGGTCGGGCGGAGTTCCTTTTCCGGGCGGATTTTCAACCGCCGGCCGCGATCGCCCGGCGCTGGTCACGCTCGCGCTGCATTTCGCTGCGCCTTGTCATAATGGAGGTGGCAATGACGACCACCGTGACAATAGCCACCAGAATGGTGCAGACCGCGTTGATCTCAGGCGTCACCCCGAGGCGGACCTGCGAATAGATCTTCATCGGCAGGGTCGTGGCGCCGGGTCCGGTCGTGAAGCTGGCGATCACCAGATCGTCCAGCGACAGGGTGAAGGCCAGCATCCATCCGGCAATCACACCCGGCAGGATCAGCGGCAGGGTGATGACGAAGAACGTCCGCGCCGGCGGACAGCCGAGGTCCTGTGCCGCCTCTTCCAGCGAGCGGTCGAAGCCAACAAGACGGGACTGAACCACCACCGCCACATAACAGGCGGCAAACGTGGTGTGGGCAAGCATGATGGTCCAGAAGCCACGCGCCTGATCGATGGCGACGAAGAGCAGCAGCAGCGACAGGCCAAGGATGACTTCCGGCATCACGAGCGGAGCGAAGATCATGCCCGAAAACAGCGTACGGCCGGGAAAGCGGCCGAAGCGCACCAGAACAAGGGCTGCCAGCGTGCCGACAATGGTGGCCAAGGTGGCGGAGAGGAGCGCCACCCGCAAGGTCACACCCGCAGCATCGAGAAGCTGCTGATTGTTCATCAGCTCCGCGTACCACTTGGTCGAAAACCCGCCCCACACAGTCACAAGGCGTGACTCGTTGAAGGAGAAGATCACCAGAATGACGATTGGCAGGTAGAGGAAGGAGAACCCCAGAACCAGCGACGTGACGTTGAACCAGGAGGGACCGTTTCTCATGCCGCCGTCTCCGATGCCTTCTGCTGCTGACGCTGGAACAGCACGATGGGGATGACCAGGATGAGCAGCAGCACGACTGCAACAGCAGATGCCACAGGCCAGTCCCGGTTGTTGAAGAACTCCAGCCACAGGGTCTTGCCGATCATCAGCGTTTCCGAGCCGCCCAGCAGATCGGGGATGACGAACTCACCCACCGCCGGAATGAAGACGAGGAAACAGCCTGCGATCACGCCCGGCAAAGACAGCGGGAAAGTAATCCGCCAGAAGGCTTTCCATGGCGGGCAGCCCAGATCCTGCGCAGCCTCCAGCAAGCTTTCATCCAGCTTTTCAAGGCTCGCATAAAGTGGCAGCACCAGGAACGGCAGATAGGAATAGACGATACCGATATAAACGGCCGTATTGGTGTTCAGAATATTGAGCGGCTGATCAATGATGCTCACCGACAGCAGCAACTGGTTAAGCAGGCCCTCGTTCTTCAGAATGCCGATCCAGGCGTAGACGCGGATCAGGAACGAGGTCCAGAACGGCAGGATCACCAGCATCAACAGCGTTGGCCGCCAGGACTTCGGGCTCCGGGCCATGCCATAGGCGATGGGATAGCCAACAAGCAGCGTGATGAAGGTCGAGACTGCTGCGATTGATACGCTGGACAGATAGGACCGCCAGTAAAGATCGTCCTCTGTCAGCCAGACATAATTGTCGAAGCTGAACCCGGACAGCGTGTCCTTGAAACCCTCCCAACCCGCAGACCAGTCAAAGACCGGCGCATAGGGCGGAATGGAAACCGCGACTTCCGAAAGGGAAATCTTGAAGACGATGAAGAAAGGCGTGAGGAAGAACAGCATGAGCCAGGCATAGGGCACGCTGATGACCAGCCATTTCCCCAGCTTGCCCTTGATTTTTTCAAGACCGGTTTCTTCCATCGTCCCCGTCCCTTCCCGGAAGCTGTGCTGCAAAGTCACGAGGCTGCAGCGGCCCTGACGGCCCAAGACAAAAGTCTTTGCCCTGGCCTCAATGCGTGAGGATTACCCCTGCATCCCGTTCCCAGGACAAGACAACCTTGTCATCCCAGCCGATCGGCCGCTCGACAAGACGGGTACGGTTAGTCACGGTGGAGCGCATGGTCATGTTCTCCCCCGCCCGCGAGTGATAGACAGACATGTCGCCGAGATAGGCGATATCCCACACCTCTGCCGCAACCTTGTTGACGGCGCCCGGCTCCTGCGTGCCGTGCTCGATGGTGATCTTTTCGGGACGCACCGCATACCAGACGGTTTCCCCGACCGCTGCACCGGTCTCCTGCAGCGTATCGATGGTGAAGCCGCCATGATCGCCGCTGACGGACAGTTTCGTCCCGCTCTCGCTGCGCTCTGCCACCGTGGCTTCGATCAGGTTGATGTCACCGATGAAATCCGCAACGAAGCGGCTGTTCGGCGTCTCGTAGATTTCTGCCGGGGTCGCCACCTGGATGATCTTGCCCGCGTCCATGACGGCGATACGGTCGGCCATCGTCATGGCCTCTTCCTGATCATGCGTGACGACGAGGAAGGTCATCTTCAGCTCTTCCTGAAGGGTCATCAGCTCGAACTGGGTCTCCTCGCGCAGCTTGCGGTCCAGCGCGCCCAGCGGCTCGTCCAGCAGCAGCACCTTCGGCCGCTTGGCAAGCGAACGGGCGAGCGCGACACGCTGGCGCTGGCCGCCGGAAAGCTGATGCGGCTTGCGCTTGCCGAATCTCTCCAGTTTGGTCAGGCGCAGCATTTCCTGCACACGCGCCTCCATATCTGCCTTGCCCATGCCGTCCTGCTTGAGGCCGAAGGCAATATTGGCCTCCACGCTCATGTGCGGGAACAGCGCATAGGACTGGAACATCATGTTGACCGGGCGCCGGTGCGGAGGCACGCCCGCAAGGCTCTGCCCGTCCAGCAGGATTTCGCCTTCGGTTGGTGTCTCGAAACCGGCCAGCATGCGCATCATCGTCGTCTTGCCGCAGCCAGACCCCCCGAGCAGGGCGAAAAACTCGCGCTCGTAGATCTTCAGGCTGAGGTTATCGACGGCTGTAAAATCACCGAAGCGTTTGGTGACATTGCGGAACTCGATGAACGGGACCGACTGGGGATTTTCCCAGGGTGCAAAGGACCGCCGTACCGGCCCGATCGGTTTCTTGGCCAAATTCCACCCCCAACGCTACCGGAATTGTCCAGCGTCCCACCCCTTGGGATGCCTGATGGTACCCGGCGCAGTTTCGCGCTGCGCCGGGTACGGAGTTCGGATCAGCTGCCGCTCTTGACCTTGGTCCAGACGCGGTTCTGAATGCGGTTCACCTTCGCATCCTTGGTGGACACGGTGTAGAGCTTCTGGATCGTCTCTGCATCCGGGTAGATGGCGGTGTCTTCCAGGACTTCCTTGTTCAGCAGCGGCTGGCTGTCCTTGTTGCCGTTTGCATAGAACACATAGTTCGAGGCCTTGGCGATCACTTCCGGACGCATGATGTAGTTGAGGAATTCATGCGCTTCGGCAACGTTCTTGGCATCCGCCGGGATCGCCATGTTGTCGAACCACATCAGCGCACCTTCCTTCGGGATGACATACTGCACGGTCACGCCATTGTTGGCCTCGGCAGCGCGGTCACGGGCCTGCAGGATGTCACCCGACCAGCCCACGGCGATGCAAGCGTCACCATTGGCAAGCGCGTTGATGTACTCCGAGGAATGGAACTTGGTGATGTAGGGCTTGATCGACATCAGCAGCTCGCCGGCCTTCTCGATATCGTCCGGGTTGTTGCTGTCCGGCTCAAGGCCGAGATAGTTCAGAGCGGCCGGAATGATTTCTTCCGGCGTGTCGAGCACGAAGATGCCGCAGTCGGCGAACTTGGAGATCACCTCCGGCTTGAACACCATGTCCCAGCTGCCGACCGGAGCGTCAGGCATGCGCTCCTTGATCTTCTCGACGTTGTAGCCGATACCGGTGGTGCCCCACATGTAGTTGATGGCATGCTCGTTGCCCGGGTCATACTTGGTCAGGCGCTCGGAAATCTCCGGCCACATGTGCACGAGATTCGGCAGCTTGGACTTGTCCAGCTTCTGGAACACGCCGGCCTGGATCTGGCGGCCGAGGAAGGTGCCCGTCGGCACAACGATGTCGTAGCCGGTGCCGCCTGCCAGCAGCTTGGTCTCGACCGTCTCGTTGCTGTCGAAGACGTCGTAGACGACCTTGATGCCGGTCTCCTTGGTGAAGTCGGTAAGGATCGATTCGTCGATATAATCCGACCAGTTGTAGACATTCACCACGCGCTCCTGCGCGGTAGCAGTACCCGCCAGGATGGCGGTGAGCGCGACACCCGAAAGAATGGCCTTCAACATCTGTTCCGTCTCCACTGATTGCAGCGGGCCTGCGCCCGGTTTTTCTCGCATAGCCGCCGTACCGGAGGCGAGGCCGCGACCGGGCCAGCGTCTATGCCATTGCCCTTGAGACTAGAAGCGAAATCTCAAAGGCTCAACAGCTTGATAGCCCTCTGGCGATCATTTTTGCGGCAACCCCCGCCTTCCCTTTCAGCACGGTTGCACGTCACAAATATGTCTGCCGCTCCAGGCTGGAAATCTCGCGGCCAAAAGCGTTGAGTTCCTCTCGCTTGATGTCGGTCAGAACCTTGTGCATGTGGTCGCCTACAGCCTCCTTCATCCGGGCGGAGGCTTCAAAGGCATCGATTGCCTCGTCCATCCAGGGCGTCAGGCGCTTGTAGCCTTTTTCATAGGCGTTGCCCTCGACCGGAGGTGGGGGCATCACCCCGGCGCTGATGCCGTCCAGCATGCCCGCAATGACGCCGGTCAGCACCAGATAGGGGTTGGCATCGGCCCCCGCGATCCGGTGTTCGATGCGCGAAGCCGCCGGCTTGCTGGCCGGGACCCGCAGCGCAACCGAACGGTTGTCGTAGCCCCAGCAGATCGATGTCGGCGCATAGGAGCCTGGCTGCATGCGGCGGAAACCGTTGAAGGTCGAAATATAAAGCAGCAGCGACTGGGGCATGGTGTCGAGCAGCCCCGCAATGGCATGCTGAAGCCGGTTCTCTCCCTCCACCGGATCGGCGAAGATATTGCCCAGTTCGTTTTCCAGCGACACATGCACATGCATGCCGTTGCCGGGCCAGTCCACAAAGGGCTTGGCCATGAATGAAGCCTTGAGATTATGCTTGCGGGCAACGCCAGCCACCAGCCGGCGCAGCAGCACCGCATCATCTGCCGCCATCAGCGCATCGCGCCGGTGATGCAGGTTGAGTTCGAACTGGCCGGGCGCCGCTTCAGACACCGCCGCATCGGCCGGGATGTCCTGCATTTCCGCTCCACGCCGGATTTCATCCACCAGCGTCATCAGCGATTCAAGATCCGACAAGGCGTACATGTTCTGCCGGGCCGGACCGAGATGAGTCGCGAAGACCGGCTTGGGCGGGCCGCTCCAGTCGCCTTCGCTTTCCTCAAAGAGATAGAACTCAAGCTCGAAGGCCGCCGTTGCGGACAAGCCATGGCTGGCCAGCTTGCCGTTCATGCGGTCCAGCACATGGCGCGGATCGATGAGGAAGGGTTTCCCCTCGCGGTCATACATGTGCATCAGCACCTGTGCCGTCTTGCGGGCGGCCCAGGGTACCAGCGTCAGCGTGCGGGCAATGGGCCAGCACACGCCGTCCATATCGCCCGTCTCGATGTGAAGGCCGGTTTCCTCCACCTCGCGCCCCCAGACATCCACGCCGAACAGCGCGAAAGGCAGCGCCACGCCTTCTTCAAAGACCTTTCGGATGGCCGTACCGGGCAGCCACTTGCCGCGCAGCACGCCATTGGTATCAGGCAGGATCACCTCGAAGGTGTCGATGTCCGGATGCTCAGCCAGAAAGCGCTCCAGCACCTCCTCCCAACCCTCATCCTCCGGGCGCACCCAGGTCTGGCGGGGAATCGTATGCATGATGGCTCTCCTTCCGGCGTCAGCGGTGTCCGCCCGGCCTCATGGCCCGCAGTTGCACCACGACGCAAATTGTGATCACGTTGTAGAAAGACTGTCAAGGCACCTGCCCAAACGGCAAGCATGCCTGCCAGAAATGCAAGACCGAAAGGGCCAGCCGCAATGGCGAAGACCGGAGCCTCGAACGACCCCCCACCAGCAGGTGCGCCAGAACAACGCTTCCAGGAGCAGAACCAGGAAAAAAGCGCCGAGCGTGGCGTGGCGCGCGGCCATGTGGACCGCAGCATCCGCCATGCGCTGCTGACCGGGCGCTTCATCCCCGGAAAGGCCGTCACCCTGCGCGGCCTCGCTGCCGAGCTGGGCGTCAGCCCCATGCCCGTGCGCGAGGTCATCCAGCGGCTGGCCGCCGAGAATGCTCTGTCGATCCGTGCCAGCGGCCGGGTGCAGGTGCCGGACATGACGCCCGCACGCTTTGACGAGATCCTGCGCGCCCGGCTGCTGCTGGAGCCGGAACTGGCCAGCCGCGCCCTTCCAGCCCTTGGAAAGGCTGACGCAAAGGACCTTGAAGACATTGACACCCAGATGGATGCCAGCATCGCCAGCGGTGACGCAGAGGGCTACATGCGGCTCAACCATGCCTTCCACTTCCGCATCTATTCCGCCGCCCGCTCCACGGTGCTGCTGCCGCTGGTGGAAAGCCTGTGGCTGCAGTTCGCTCCTTTCATGCGCACCGTCTATGGCCGCCTTGGAACGGCAGTACTTGTGGACCATCACAAGGAGGCCATAGCCGCCATCCGCCAGCGCAATGGCGAAGCCCTCACCGCGGCCATTGCCGCCGACATCCAGGATGGAATGGACTTCATAGAACAGGCCTAAGGATGCGCCAGACACCCGGGGCTCACAGAAAACAGTTGACCGGACGCGTTTGTGATCACAAAATCAGGAAAACTGGGCGAACGAGGATGCAGCTCATCAACCGGCAAGAGGAACCGGGAAACTGCATCTGCTTGACGGAACGCCATCCGGGCGCAAGATGCCTGCGCCCGGTGCCGCAATGCGGCATGAGCCAATCCGGGCTGACCCCGATATGCAGGAGCCCAGCGTGAGCAAGAAGAAGAAAGCCCAGCCCGTGATGAGCCCGCGTGGCGTGACTGATATGTCGGCGGCCCAGACCTGGCTTGCCGAACGTGGCATCGAAGACATCGAATGCATTGCCCCGGATCTTGCAGGCGTTGCCCGCGGCAAGATGATGCCGACCGAGAAGTTCCTCACCGGCCCGGTGATGACGATGCCCTCATCGATCTTCGCTCAAACCATTTCCGGTGACTACCCGGAAGACGATGACCGTTTCCAGCACAATCCCATCGACGGCGACCTCTATTTCCGCCCCGACTATTCGACGCTGACCACCGTGCCGTGGGAAACTGATCCGACGGCGCAGCTCATCCACGATGCCTACACCCGTGACGGCATTCCGGTGGAGACGGCACCGCGCAACGTGCTCAAGCGTGTTCTGAGCCTCTATGAGGAAAAGGGCTGGCAGCCGGTGATCGCACCGGAGATCGAATTTTATCTGGTGCGCCCCAACACCGACCCCGACTATCCGCTGGAGCCGCCGACCGGCCGCTCGGGCCGCCCGGAGGCCGGGCGCCAGTCCTATTCCATCTCGGCGCTGAATGAGTTCGATGATCTCATCGACGATATCTATGACCTGTCGGAAAAGCAGGGGCTGGAGATTGATACGCTGATCCACGAAGAAGGCGCTGCGCAGATGGAGATCAACCTGCGCCATGGCCATCCTCTGGAACTGGCGGACCAGGTGTTCCTGTTCAAGCGCACCATCCGTGAAGCAGCGCTGCGGCATGACATGTATGCCACCTTTATGGCCAAGCCCATGTCGAACCAGCCGGGTTCCGCCATGCACATTCACCAGTCTGTGACGGATATGGAGACAGGCCGCAACATCTTCTCCAACGAGGACGGTGAAGCCACCAACGAGTTCCTGTCCTTCATCGCCGGCCACCAGGAGTATCTGCCGCATGTAACGTGCCTCATGGCCCCTTACGTGAACTCCTACCGCCGCTTCTCCCGCAACACGGCGGCGCCGGTCAATGTTTACTGGGGCTACGACAACCGCACGGTCGGCCTGCGCGTGCCCTACTCCAAGCCGGATGCGCGCCGGCTTGAAAACCGGGTGCCGGGTTCGGATGTGAACCCCTATCTCGCCATCGCGGCATCGCTCGCCTGCGGTTATCTCGGCATCGAGGGCAAGCTGCAGCCGGATGAGCCGCGCATGTCCGATGCCAGCAACATCCAGCAGTCCCTGCCGCGCGGACTGATCGAGGCGGTGACGCTTTTCGAGGAATGCGAGGAACTCACCGAGGTCTTCGGGGAAAAGTTCGTCGCCACCTACCGGGCAATCAAGCAGGAAGAGTTTGAAACCTTCATGTCCGTGATCAGCCCCTGGGAGCGGGAATACCTCCTGCTCAATGTCTGAAATCCCGCCGGGCAAGGGCGCAACTCCAGCCCCTGCCCGGCCATAACGCCTGACGGAGCCTGAAATGACCGGTGTATCAAACCGCTACCCGACCGCAGAGCTGCGTGCCCTTGATGCGGCACATCATTTCCATCCCTTTACGGATACGCTCCAGCTCAACGCGGAAGGCAGCCGGGTGATCACCAATGCCAAGGGCGTGTGGCTGACCGATTCCGATGGCAATCGCATTCTGGACGGCATGGCCGGCCTTTGGTGCGCCCAGATCGGCCATGGCCGCGAGGAAGTGGCGGAAGCCGTCTACAAGCAGATGCTGGAGCTGCCCTACTACAACACCTTCTTCAAGACGACCCATCCGCCGGTTATCGCTCTTTCAGAAAAACTGGCCGAGATCTCTCCGCCGCAGTTCAACCGCACCTTTTTCTGCTCCTCGGGCTCCGAGGCCAACGACACCGTATTCCGCATGGTCCGCTTCTACTGGGACCAGATGGGCAAGCCGGAGAAGAAGGTCATCATCGGCCGCTGGAACGGCTATCACGGCTCGACGCTGGCAGGCACGAGCCTGGGCGGCATGAAGGCCATGCACGAGCAGGGCGACCTGCCGGTGCCGGGTGTGCGCCACATCGACCAGCCCTACTGGTTCGGTGAGGGCGGCGACATGTCTCCGGAGGACTTCGGCATCGCCGTAGCCCGCCAGCTTGAGCGTGCCATCGACGAGATTGGCGAGGACAAGGTGGCCGCTTTCATCGCCGAGCCCATTCAGGGCGCAGGCGGCGTCATCATTCCGCCCTCGACCTACTGGCCGGAAATCGCCCGCATCCTGAAGGAGCGCGATATCCTCTTTGTCGCGGACGAGGTGATCTGCGGCTTTGGCCGCCTCGGCAAGTGGTTCGGCTCCGAGTATTTCGGCATCGAGCCGGACCTGATGCCCATCGCAAAGGGCCTGACTTCCGGCTACCTGCCCATGGGCGGTGTGCTGGTGTCGGACAAGGTGGCAGAAGGCGTCATCGGCAAGGGCGGCGAGTTCTATCACGGCTACACCTACTCCGGTCACCCTGCCTGTGCGGCCGCGGCTCTGGTCAATCTTGAGATCATCCAGCGCGAGAAGCTTGTGGAGCGGGTGGCCAATGACATCGGCCCCTACCTGCAGGCCCGCTGGCGTGCGCTTGGCGATCATCCGCTGGTGGGCGAAGCCCGCATGACAGGTCTTGTCGGCGCGCTCGAGCTGGTGCCGGAAAAGGGCAACCGCAAGAAGGCCTTTGCCGATACGGGCACCGTTGGCACTCTCTGCCGCGACATTTCCTTCGGCAACGGGCTGATCATGCGCGCGGTGCGCGACAGCATGATCATCTCGCCGCCGCTGGTTATCAGCCACGACGAGGCCGATCAGCTTGTTGCCATAGCCCGCAAGACGCTGGACGATACCTGGGCTGAACTCAAGCGCCAGGGAAAGGTCGCCGCCTGAAGTGAGGCTGCATTTCAGAACCAGACAGGCCCCCGCAGGCGAGCGCTTGCGGGGGCCTTCTTATCTTCCCGGCTCCTTGCCTAGCTCATGCCATAAAACCGGGCGAACATAATCTGCCGCTGCGTGACCGCCATCACAGTGGAACAACACGGCTGCGGCTACGTTGTCACCATGAGCTGCAGGCAAAGCTGCCGGTCCGGGCCATCCGGAAAGGCAGAACACGCCGGAGAAGGAGGGCTTGCCATGTTGAACAGAACAGTCAGGATCGCATCCGCGTCACTTCTGTCGGCCGCTGTTGTGCTTGCCGCCGTGTCCACGGCAGAGGCAGGCAGGCGCCACCGCCACCATGGCTGGGAAACCGGCGCGGCTGTTGTTGGCGGACTTGCCGCAGGTGCCCTCATCGGCTCGGCTCTCGCCGCTCCGCGCTACCCCGCGCCTGTTTATGTGGCCCCGCCCCCGCCGCCTGTTTACTACCGTCAGCCGGCACCGGTCTATTACCGCCCGGCTCCCTGGAGTCCTGCCTGGTATCAGTACTGCTCGGCGCGCTACCGCTCGTTTGACCCAAGAACCGGCTATTTCCTCAGCTATTCGGGCCGCTACGTGTTCTGCCAGTAAGCGTCCGGCATTTCCGGCACGCAAGCGCTGCCTGGATTAGCCCTCGTCCTCCGGGATGGGGGCTTGTTTTTGACGACGGCCAGCTCTCATGACTGACCGCCCGGTGAAGCTCTATAGGCCCCGCGCACGGCGCTTTCCAGCGCCTGCAGAAAGCGGGAGCGGTCCTGGCGGGAAAACGACGGGCCGCTTTCGCGGATCTCGCCAATCTCGCGCAAATGCGTCTTCAGGTCCCGGATGGCCAGCGCCAGCCCCACATCGCGGAAAGGCTTGCCGGAGGGCCCAAGAACGCTGGCTCCCGCCTTGACGCAACGCGCTGCCAGCGGCACATCCGCCGTCACCACCACATCGCCGGGGCCCGCACGCTCCGCAATCCAGTCATCGGCAACATCCAGCCCCTCGGACACCACCACACGCTCTACCAGTTCGCTCACCGGCAAGCGCATGAAAGCGTTGGAGACAAAGATCATGCGCAGATTGTGCCGCTCCCCGACGCGCACCACCTCGTCCTTCACTGGGCAGGCGTCGGCGTCGATGTAGATGACCGTCATGCAGGTGCCTTTCCTGAGCCCAGGTAGGCCAGAATGCCTTCAGCTGCCGCCATTCCCGTTGCAAAGCAGGCCTGCAGAAGGTAGCCGCCCGTGGGCGCCTCCCAGTCCAGCATCTCACCGGCCGCAAAAACGCCCGGCCTCTGACGCAGCATCAGGCCGTCATCCAGTGCATCAAGGCGTATGCCACCGGCCGTCGAAATCGCCCGCTCCATGCCGCTGGTGTCCGTCAGCTTCAGCTTTACCTGCTTGATAGCGGCGGCAAGGGCCTCTGGAGAACTATCTTGAGGCGTCATGGATTCGCGCAGGAGAGCCACTTCCACGGGCAACAGTCCTGCAGCCTTGCGCAGGAAGGTGGAAAGCGATTGCTTGGCCCGCGGTCTTGAGAGACGGCTGGTGAGCGTTGCCACGTCCATGTCCGGGCGCAGGTCAATGGAGAGCACGGCCTGTCCTTCGCTGACGATTGTCTCACGAAGATGAGCAGACAGGGCATAGACCGCGCCGCCTTCAATGCCGGTGCGGCTGATCATCGCCTCACCGCGCTGGCGGACATCTTGGTGAGCCAGTTCGATGCGCTTCAGCGGCTGACCAGCAAACCGCTCAGCAAAGAACGGCGACCAGCCGCAAAGGAAACCGCAATTGGATGGGCGCAGCGGCGCCACATCCACACCCCAGCCCTCCACCACGGAGAGCCAGTCGCCGCGCGAGCCAAGGCGGGGCCAGCTGCCGCCGCCCAGCGCCAGAAGCGTGGCGCGCGCGGGCAGAACCTCCAGCGAGCCGTCCTGAGCACGGAAAAGGTTGCGGCCCTCGTCGTCCTGCCCCTCCCAGGTCTGACGCAGCCGGAACGTAACACCTTGTGTCTCCAGCCGGGCCAACCAGGCTCGCAGCAAGGGCGAGGCCTTCATCGCCTTCGGAAACACACGGCCGCTGGAGCCAACAAAGGTTTCCTGCCCCAGATTTTCTGCAAAGCGGCGCAGGGTCTGAGGATCAAAGCGGTGGATCAAGGGCTCAAGAAAGGGACGGCGGCTGCCGTAGCGTTCTAGAAAGATCCCGATGTCTTCGGAATGTGTCAGATTAAGCCCGCCGCGGCCTGCCAGCAGAAACTTTCGCGCAGGCGAAGCCATACGATCAAGGACCGTAACTTTACTCCCGGCCGCCGAAAGTTTATCCGCAGCCACCAAACCCGCAGGACCAGACCCTACGATCACCACATCCGTCATTTTAACAATTTATCCTGATGTTCCAGGTCTAACTCTTGCCGCACCGCAAAATTTTACGGAAAAGATTCATTTTCCCTTTTGCTTACCCCTAAAAATTTGCAGCAAACAGGATTTTATTAGCAAATAGGGCTGCTTGCTGATGTCAGGAGCCCGAACGGCGGGAATCGGTTTTCGAGTTCATCAGCCCGCCAGAGCCCCGGCCAGATGCATGGAGATTGGATCATGGCAGAGACACAGAAGCTTATTCTTGTTGTCGATGCAGACGTCAAGGTGCTGACGGCGTTTCAGCAGCTGCTTGGCAGCAAGTTTCAGATAGCAACAGCTCGCAGCGGCGTCGAGGCGACTGCCTGGATCGAGCGCAATCCGTCTGTCGCTGTCGTCATTTCCAGTCTCAATCTGCCGGACGTCAACGGCATAGAGTTTCTGAGATCCGTGACGGAACTCGCGCCAGTAGCGGCCCGTATCATGCTGACGGCTGACCGCTCGCTGGAAGTCGCCAGGCGGGCTGTCAATGAGGCAAATGTCCTCATGCATCTGCTGAAACCATGTCCGGCCGACGAGATCGAGAACGCCATCCGCTCCGGACTTGCCTACCACAACCGGGTTCTGAAAGAGAAGAACCTGCTGGAGAAGACACTCTCCGGTTCGGTGAAGCTGCTGATCGATATGCTGGCCCTGTTCCATACGGACGCCTTCCGCAAGACGACCGTCATGCGTCAGCAAGCGCTGAAGGTGGCCAAAGCGCTGGGGCTCAAGAAAATCTGGGAACTGGAGATGGCGGTCATGTTCTCGCCGCTCGGCGAGGCGCTGCTGCCGCGGGAAATCCTTTCCCGCTACCGCTCGGCCAAGACGCTGACCGATCCGCAGCGTGAACTGCTCGCGCGCGCTCCGGAACAAAGCCGGGACCTGCTGCGCAACATTCCGCAGTTCGAGCGGATCGCAGAGGTGCTCTACTATTCAGGCAGAGGCTTTGACGGCTCGGGTTTCCCGACAGATGGACCAACAGGCAAGGACATCCCGCTGCATTCGCGCATTCTGAAGATCCTGATCGATCTATGGTATGCCAGCCCGGACACAGGCGTGGATCTCGCCGCCTTTGAAGCGTTGAATATCAACCGGCGGCAATACGATCCTGCTCTGTTGAAGGTCGTCAGGGCATGCCTGCTGGAAACGGAACAAAGCCTCACCGAGCGCTTCCAGAGCGTCGCTTGCTATATCCGCGCACTGCGCCCCGGCGATGTTCTCATTGATGACATCATCACGGATGGAAGCCATGAACTGGTCCTGTCTCGCGGGCATCAGCTTACGGAAACGACCATTAAGCGCCTGTCGCAATTTGACCGCCTGACCGGTTTGCGGCAGCCAATCCGTGTACAGAGGCAGGAAGTGCTGTTTGCAGATCCTGTCTCCGGTACAACCTCTGCCCCAACGGCCACGGCATCCGACCGCAGTAAAATGCCATCGCAGGGACAGGGGCAGCAGGTTCACGCCCAGATGGATGGCTCTCAGCAGCAGCAGGGACTGGCAGCTGAAACAGAGAACCTTATCGGCTAGGCAGACGGACCCAGTGCCCTCAACTGGAAGCCCGCTGCTTGTCGAGCATCTTGAGGATGCGCACGAACCGGCCAAAGGACTGGATCGTCGCAAAGGCGTAGCCCTTCCAGCCTGCGAAGATGAAGCGCCGCATGATCAGATACTTGACCATCTCGACCGGAAACTCGGTGACAAGACGCAGGCGCAGCAGCAACCCGCTCTTTTTCTTCTGTGTGGCAGCCGCCAGATCTGACGTGTAGTTCAGCTTGGCAATCGCGTGGCCCCAGGTTCGGAACGAGAAGTGATGCTGACGGCCCTTCAGGATGCCGGTGGTGAAGCCTTCATCCACGTCCATGCGGTCGTAGGACGGCTCCAGCCGGATTCGGGCGTGTTTAAGATTGTACAGCCGGGGCACCTTGCGGAAGTCGGCAAAGGGGCGCGGCCGGTCATCGCCTGGCAGCACCATGGTGTTGCGCACCAGATAGCAGGCGTGCTGCGGGTCTCCGTTCCGGAACAGGTCAACGATTTCCTGCCGCAGCTCCGGCGTCACCACTTCATCGGCATCGATGTAGAAGACCCAGTAATTGCGGCACTGCTTTTCACCAAAGCTCCGCTGCGGCCCGAAGCCGGCCCATGGATTGCTGATCACCCGTGCCCCGAAAGACTGGCATATGGCCACCGTGTCATCGGTCGAGCCGGAGTCGATGACGACGATCTCCCGCCCCAGCCCCTGCACGCTCTGTAAAGTGCGGCCGATGCGGTCTCCTTCGTTGAAGCAGCGGATCAGGACGGAGATCGGGGCAGAAACGTCAGACATGCGGCCACCAGACGGGAGAAGCGGGCTTGAAAGCAGGCAGACAGGCGGAAACCGGAAGCTCTGTGTCACGGGCTGCCCGGCTGCGAGGTATTGCGGAAAAGTTTGCCCGGATCAAGCGGGATGGATAAACAGGCTTTTGGCAAGGCAACGCGCATCCAAACCGTTCTTGTAACTGCGAGCAGTAAACGCATGTGGTCTGACAGAACATATCCCGGATCTGCAAAGATGCACCGTTATATTCGCCCCTTGCTGAATTGAGACCTTAACGCACCAATGAACCATCCGATCTCATAAGGTATACGGGCGAACGAAGGTTTGTGAAAACGCCTTTTGACAGGCAGCGGACCAAAAGTTTCAATTGCTGACGGCTGGTGATTTTGTTCTATCGGGGGCGGTGTCAGACCATAGACAGTCAAAGGTGAGTGCCACGGACGACGAAATTCCTGATCAAACGGTATAGACCTTTGCAATTTAAAGCTCAGGAATTTCTGTGCCGCAAGAGGCGTTATCAAATACGCTCCCGCGCCCAACGGCACCTTTCGATACTTAACTAAATGGCGGCCAGAGCCGAGATCTCTCACAACAAAGCTTTTCCTCACCTCAGTCAGCGTAAGCTTCAACATTTCCATGTCATTTGGGGCCGACGCCAAAGCCATTGAAATATAATCTAAGAAGCCACAATATAACTTTATGTCGTCTTCGAGAACTACTGCAGGGCGTTGCCCTTCTGCAATCAACTTCATTACGGCGAGATGGCTGGCATAACAACCAACCTCACCGGCTGTTAGCTCAGCAGCAATTCGCCCGCTCCCATCGAGAAATAATGGCTTGAGCCAATCCGGAATGTCCGTACCGAGAAACGCAGAAAACCTAGTGTAGGCGATACCAAATTCCTTAAGCTGCCCATCAACAAATGCAAGGCGCTTAGCATCTCTATCAAGATTGATAAGATAAATTGGGATATCCATCACCTCTAAAAGCCTCCCCCAAACGCAAACGCAACCGCAACCGCAGACACACTCATAGCAAAAAAGCCTAGACTACAAATTTTTACAAAACCATAGAGAAACTTAGGTAACATTATCCACCTTATCTCTACGTGCAGAGCACGTTTCAGAACGGGTCCTTGCGCAGGCCCGCGTAATAGAGCTTCTTGCGGATGGAGCGCATCAGCTTGCCGAGCTTGCTCTTGGGCCGGGGTGGCATTGTTGGATCCGTGACGTTGCGTTTCTGGCCGATGTGCCGTGCAACACCCGGCAGCAGATAGGCAACGCGCTTGCCATCCTGCTTGATGACGGCCGACATCTTGTCGTGGAAATGCTGGGCGAAGGGCGCATAGGACTCGTACAGCGCCTTGGTGATCAGCCCCGGATTGCTGGACCAGCCGAAAAACTCGGGATGAGCATCGGCACGCATCAGGCGGAGATCAACACCATCCACCGTTAGCGGATCAGACTTCTCCCGGAACTTTTCCTTGATCTCGTCATAAGCGCGCAGCGACACATTGGCGATTTCCGGATGGGTCTCCAGTGCCCGGATCGCGGCTTCCCAGTTGACAGGGCCATCGAACTGCCAGTCATCTTCCAGATGGAAAATATAGGGCGTGGCGGCCGTCGAATAGAGCCTGTCGATGGAGGCCATCAGGCCCATGCGCTCGGGACTGGAGATAACTTCCGCCCAGGGGTAGGTCCGGCGCACTTCATCGATGACGGCGTCATCCCTGGAATCCTCATGGATCAGAAATTTACCGCCTGCGTTGAAGCGGCGGAAGGAGGCAAGCGTCTCGGCCAGCAGATCCAGCCGCCCGCAGCTGGTGACGCAGATCGTGACAGTCCCGGGAATTTCGACCGCAGCAGTCATCGGATTCGCATGCCTCTTTTGCGCATTTGAGGACCTTGCCACCAGAGTTTGCGCAACTGCGTCACCGGGGCAGGAATAAGCCGCAGATAACATTTGGCCAGGTGACTGGCAACAAGCCTGCTCATCCGGCCACTCTGGCTCCTGGAGTATCGCCAGCCGCAAAAATCTTCCGCTGCGGCATTAGCAATTCAGTCAAGCGCCATATTGTCTTACGTTGCGTCAGTAAATATTCGAAAACCCCCATTAATACATCAAATCCATTTACCTAAGCGTAACAGTTTGACAAGTATTCATGCAGATAAGGCGGATTCGAGACTAGAATTCCCGTCATGTATCCAGCGGTGCATCAAAGCACCGCATCACACAGGTGCACGTATGTTTTCATTCTCGATACGCAACAGGCTTTTTCTGCAAACCGGCGCTTTCGTTCTTGGCCTTCTGGCTGTTGCGGCTGTGTGCCTGGTCGATATTCACGACAGCATGCTTTCGGAACGCAAGGAAGCGGTGCGCAGGGTCGTGGAAACTGCTGTCACACAGATCAATGGTTTCCACGCAGCTGCCCAAAAAGGCGAAATCACCGCTGAAGAGGCAAAGGCCCGCGCTGCGGACCTGATCCACACCGCCCGGTTTGACGGCAACAACTACCTCTTTGTCTATGACTTCGACGGCAACACGGTGCTGCATGGGATACGTGCAGATCTAGAGGGCAAGTATCGCCTGAATGAAACCGATGCAACCGGCAACCAGTTCATTCGCCAGCAAATCGCCAATGCAAAGGCCGGTGGCGGTTACACGTCTTACTATTTTGCCAAGCCAGGTGACGAGTCCAAGACCCCTTATGAGAAGATCTCCTACGACGCCCCTTTCACGCCCTGGAACTGGGTGGTTTCGACAGGTGTTTATGTTGATGACATCGACGAGGCCTTCCAGAACCGGCTTTGGTATCTGGGCACGCTGATCGCTCTTATCATTGCCGCGCTTTGCGCTGTCGCCTTGTTCTTCTCGCGCTCAATCACCGCACCGTTGTCCGGCCTGTCGCAGGATGTGCGTGCCATGGCGGACGGAAATCTGGAGGTGCAGGTCTCAACCGCAGGCCGGACAGACGAAATCGGCATCATTGCCACCAGCGTGCTCTACATGCGTGACCGCATGCGTGACGCCCGCCGCCTGGCGGGCGAACAGGCTGCGCGTGAAGAGACAGAGCGTGCAACCCTTGCCCGCCGCGAGCATCTGGCGCAGGATTTCGTGACACGCATGCAGGCCCTTTCGGCGAGCTTTGCCCAATCCTCCGGCGAAGTGGCTGACTCTGCCAGAAACCTGTCTCTGACCGCGGAACAGACCTCGAAACAGGCCCAGACCGTGGCTGCTGCAGCAGAACAGGCGGCCGCCAACGTGCAGACAGTGGCTGCTTCTTCCGAAGAAATGGCTGCATCCGTGCATGAGATCAACGGACAGGTCTCCCATTCCGCGCAGGTCGCCGACAAGGCCTACGAAGAGGCCCAGGCCTCCAGCAGCCGCATCAGCACGCTGGCTTCGGCTGCGGCAGCTATTGGTGATGTGATCAACCTCATCAAGGGCATCGCCGATCAGACCAACCTGTTGGCACTGAACGCCACCATCGAGGCCGCCCGCGCAGGCGAAGCCGGTAAGGGCTTCGCCGTTGTGGCGGCCGAGGTGAAACAGCTGGCCGACCAAACCGCCAAGGCGACCGACGAAATCGGCTCCAAGGTGAGCGAAATCCAGCAGGCGACGGAAGGCACCATCCAGTCCATGGACGAAATCGTGCGCGTCATCACAAGTATCAAGGAGATAGCCTCGTCCATCGCCGGCGCGGTGGAGCAGCAGGGTGCCGCAACGTCGGAAATCGCCCGGAACTGCCAGCAGGCCGCCTCCGGCACCACTGAAGTGACCGAGAACATCTCCCGCGTCGGCGAAGCTGCCGAACTGACCGGGTCTTCCTCCCATGCGCTGCTGAACCTTTCCAGCGGCCTGTCTTCGCAGGCCGGAGAATTGCGGCAGGTGGTGGAAACATTCGTGCGTGAATTCGCTGCAGCCTGACCATCAGCTCACACACAGAGAATAAAAGGCCGGACCCGTCAGGGTCCGGCCTCAGAACTTTCGGCAACACTTTAAGTAATTTTTACGTTACGGAATGACGCTCTTATCGGGTCATTTGATGACAGGCGTATGACCTGCGGAGCACTCAGGTACATTTTTTGCGAGCAATCAGATGCTGGCTGTGTCCGGCACTCCCCCAAACAGACGAGGCAAAAGCCGCTGGCCATGCGGCGCGGGACCGGCATATGTTACGTTAAAGTCAATTGAGGCTTTGCCCCGTGACAGAGAGGGACATCCGCGGCCTTGAGCTGCCGGATGCCAGTGGAGGATCCCGGAATGACAGCGGCAATCGTTGGATGGGCGCACCTGCCTTTTGGGCGGCACGCGGAGGAAACCGTAGAGAGCATGATCGTCAAGGTGGCCGTTGATGCCATCAGCGACGCTGGACTTGAGCCGAAGGATATCGGCGAGATCTATCTCGGTCATTTCAACGGGGGCTTTTCGCCCCAGGACTTCACCGCCTCGCTGGTGCTGCAAGCGGACCCGGCCTTGCGCTTCACCCCGGCGACGCGCGTGGAGAACGCCTGCGCAACCGGCAGCACGGCGGTTCACATGGGCGTACGCGCCATCAGTGCGGGCGCAGCGCGTTTCGTACTGGTCGTGGGTGTCGAGCAGATGACCACGACGCCGGGACCGGAGATTGGCCGCAACCTGCTCAAAGCCTCCTATCTTGCTGAAGAAGGTGACGTTCAAGGCGGCTTTGCTGGTGTCTTCGGCAAGATTGCAGAAGCCTATTTCCAGCGCCACGGTGATCAGTCGGACGCACTCGCCCGCATTGCCGCCAAGAACCACAAGAACGGTGTCAACAACCCTTACGCCCAGATGCGCAAGGACCTCGGCTACGAATTCTGCCGCAACGAAGGCGAGAAGAACCCCTTCGTGGCAGGCCCGCTGAAGCGCACGGACTGCTCGCTCGTCTCGGACGGCGCTGCCGCGCTGGTGCTGACGGATACGGCCACTGCTCTTGGCATGAAGAAGGCCGTCGCCTTCCGTTCGCTCGCACATGTGCAGGACTTTCTGCCCATGTCCAAGCGCGACATCCTGAAGTTTGATGGTTGCCGCCACGCCTGGGGGCAGGCTCTGACGCAGGCGCGGATGGGACTGGAGGATCTCTCCTTTGTGGAAACCCACGACTGCTTCACGATCGCCGAACTGATCGAATACGAGGCCATGGGTCTTGCGCCGGAAGGCCAAGGCGCGCGTGCCATCCTTGAGGGCTGGACCGAAATGGACGGCAAGCTGCCGGTCAACCCGTCCGGCGGCCTGAAGGCCAAGGGCCATCCGATTGGCGCCACGGGCGTGTCCATGCACGTGCTCACAGCCATGCAGCTGACAGGGGAAGCTGGCGGCATTCAGGTGAAGAATGCGGAAGTCGGCGGCATCTTCAACATGGGCGGCGCGGCTGTCGCCAACTATGTGTCGATCCTGCAGGCGCTGAAGTGATTTGAAGCTGTCTTCGGGCCGGAGCAGAGGCTCTGGCCCGAAGACGTGTCAGCTCAAGAAGAGAGCTTCATCAGCACCATGCCGCTGATGATGAGAAGCGCTGCCGCCACACGCGCAGGCGAGATCACCTCGCCAAGCATGATGATGCCGAGTAAAAAGGCGCCCACAGCACCAATGCCAGTCCAGATGGTGTAAGCCGTGCCAAGCGGCAGATCGCGCATGGCAAGCGTTAGCAGCGCGAAGGAGCCGATCATGCCAGCGATCATGACAAGGGTTGGAACAGGCCTTGTGAAACCGTCTGACAGCTTCATCGCATAGGCCCAGACGACTTCGAAAATTCCGGCAGCAAGCAGATAAATCCAGGACATATTGACCTCGTGGCGGGCCGTCCCGGAATGCTGACGCCCATGACCGGGCGACAGAGGCCGTCCTCTGCTCGGTTCATATGGTGCCGGGAAACAGACGGGTCAAGCTGCCATATTTCCGCTTGAAAAGACGGGTTTTCTGCAAGATCAATTGATCAATAATATTTTACTTGTTCGCGTCCGATTTTGATCACTGTCCACTATTTAGAAACGGTGCGTCAAGTTGTGCAGTGCGGAGAAATCATTACATAGTCGCTTGGGCTGCGACAAAGCGCCCTGTTCAGACACTTTTCTGTCCGGAGATTTCTGATGATCCGTCTTGCCGCCTCTGCCCTTGCTCTCGGCCTGCTGACTGCGCCGGTTCTGGCCGCTCCTGTGGCCTATGAATTCGACAAGAGCCATTCCAACCTCTCGTTCTCCTACAACCACCTTGGCTATTCCACCACCGACGGCCGTTTCGGCACCTGGGATGCCAAGCTGATGATCGATGCCGATCAGCCGGAGAACTCCTCGCTCGAAATGACGATCGACACCAATAGCCTGGACACCTTCTGGGCCGAACGTGACACCCACTTCAAGAGCGCCGACTTCTTCGATGTCGCCAAATTCCCGGAAGCCACCTTCAAGAGCACCAAGGTGACCAAGACCGGTGAGCAGACCCTGAAGATCGATGGCGACCTGACCATCAAGGGCGTCACCAAGCCTGCCACGCTGGACGTGACCGTGACCGCCATGGGCGAGCACCCGATGGAAAAGAAGCCATGGGTTGGCTTTGCCGGCACCACCACCATCAAGCGCTCTGACTTCGGCATGGACATGTACACCCCGTATGTGGGTGACGACGTGACCATCGTGCTGCATGCCGAGGCATCCAAGGCTCAGTAAGCATTGAAGCGCGGGGCGGTGACGCGCTGCCCCGCGCGCATGCTGCAGGGAGAGATTCCATGATGCGCAACAGCACCAAAGGATACGGCTGGCTGGCCATTGCATTCCACTGGACCATGGCCGTGCTCATCATCGGCATGATCGGCCTCGGGCTCTACATGGACGGCCTGCCCATGTCCGATCCCTCGACCTTCGCCATTTTCCAGCTGCACAAGTCCATCGGCTTCGTGGTGCTGGCCCTTGCCGTGCTGCGGCTCGTCTGGCGGTTCATGAACCCCACCCCGGCCCTGCCGGACAGCATGGCCCCTTGGGAAAAGGCCGCCGCGCATCTCGGCCACATCGGACTTTACGCGCTGATCCTCGCCATTCCCCTCAGCGGCTGGCTGATGGTGTCTGCTTCGCCCTGGAACATCCCGACCATCCTCTTCAACACCTTGCATGTGCCGCACCTGCCGGTGCCAGCCGCTCTTGGCAGCAAGGAAGAAGCAGAGGGCCTGTTCAAGGGGCTGCACAGCCTGTTCGCCTGGGCGCTCGTTGCCCTGCTCGCCGCCCATATCGGCGCGGCCCTCAAGCACCATTTCATCGCCCGGGACGGCGTGCTCAAGCGCATCGTCCACCCGGTCAAGGGTTGAGCACCCGTCCCGCTCTCTGTTTCATGGAGTTTCCCATGCGCAAGACTTTCGCTGCCGCTGCCGCTGCCGCCAGCCTGATCCTCGCCACCAGCGCCGCCTCTGCCGCAGAATGGACCGTGGACCCGGCCAAGAGCAGCATCGGCTTCACCGTCGAGCAGGGCGGTGCGCCGGTCTCCGGCAGCTTCGGCACCTGGACCGCACAGATCGACTTCGATCCGGAGAATGTCTCCGCCGCAAAGATCGAGGCCACCATTGCCACCGGCAGCGCCCAGATGGCCAATGCCCAGTTTGCCGGCATGCTGCCGGGCGCAGACTGGCTGGCCACGGAAGCCTTCCCGGAAGCCCGCTTCACCTCCACCTCCGTCACGGCCAAGGGCGGCAACGCCTATGAGGCGCAAGGCACATTGTCGCTGCGCGGCGAAGAAAAGCCGGTGACGCTGGCCTTCACCCTCGACATCGCCGGCGATACCGCCGTTGCCAAGGGCACGGCCAGCCTGTCGCGCAGCGCCTATGGCATTGGCGCCAGCGTCGGGCAGGACAATCTGAAGGACGCTGTCGCGGTCGCGATCGATCTCACCGCCACGCGCTGAGCCTCATCCAAAATTGCGATGCCAGAAGGGGCCGGGGCGCTTGTTGCCACCGGCCCTTTTGCCGTAAAGAAGAGCCAGCCAAAGACAGAACTGCCCGGGGCACTGCCCAAGGGTGGACGTTTTCCAAGACCCTGATGCGAGAGACCGCCATGAATGCTCCCGTCACGCCTCCGGACTACCAGCACAGCGCCATGTTCCCGCTCGGCGAGGACAAGACGCCTTACCGCAAGCTGACGTCCGATTACGTCTCCACCACCACCTTCAACGGCCAGGAGATGCTGATGGTGGAGCCCGAGGGCTTGCGCCTTCTGGCAGAGCAGGCCTTCATCGACATCAACCACTATCTGCGCCCGGGCCATCTCGCCCAGCTGCGCGCCATTCTCGATGATCCGGAAGCGACCGAGAACGACAAGTTCGTTGCCTTCGACCTCTTGAAGAACGCCAGCATTGCTGCAGGCGGCGTGCTGCCCATGTGCCAGGACACCGGCACCGCCATCGTCATGGGCAAGAAGGGCCGCCGCGTGTGGACCGACGGCTCCGATGAGAAGGCCCTCGGCGAAGGTGCGCGTGACGCCTATTTCAAGCGTAACCTGCGCTACTCGCAGCTGGCGCCGATCTCCATGTTCCAGGAGAAGAACACCTCCAACAACATGCCCGCGCAGATCGAGCTCTATGCGGAAGGCGATGACGCCTACAAGTTCCTGTTCATGGCCAAGGGCGGCGGCTCGGCCAACAAGACCTTCCTGTTCCAGGGCACACCCTCGCTGCTGACCCATGACCGGATGATCGATTTCCTCAAGGAAAAGATCCTGACGCTTGGCACCGCGGCCTGCCCGCCCTATCACCTTGCCATCGTCATCGGCGGCACCTCGGCGGAAATGTGCCTGAAGGCCGTGAAGCTCGCCTCTGCCCGCTATCTCGACAACCTGCCCACGCAGGGCTCCGAGCTTGGCCACGCCTTCCGTGACCTTGAGATGGAAGCCGAGATCCACAAGCTGACCCAGGCAACCGGCGTTGGCGCCCAGTTCGGCGGCAAATATTTCTGCCATGACGTGCGCGTCATCCGCCTGCCGCGCCACGGCGCGTCGCTGCCCATCGGCCTTGGCGTCTCCTGCTCGGCCGACCGTCAGGCCACTGGCAAGATCACGAAGGATGGCATCTACCTTGAGCAGCTGGAGATGCATCCGGAAACCTACATGCCGGAAGTCACGGATGAGAACCTCTCGGACAACGTGGTCAAGATCGACCTGACCCGTCCGATGCCGGAGATTCTGGCCGAACTGTCGCGCCACCCGATCAAGACCCGCCTGTCGCTGACTGGCCCGCTGATCGTGGCCCGCGACCTTGCCCACGCCAAGCTGCGCGAGCGGCTGGAAGCGGGCGAGCCGCTGCCGGACTATTTCAAGAACCACCCGATCTACTACGCCGGCCCCGCCAAGACCCCGGAAGGCATGCCCTCCGGCTCCTTCGGCCCCACCACCGCCGGGCGCATGGATGCCTATGTGGACCAGTTCCAGGCAGCCGGCGGCTCCATGGTGATGCTGGCCAAGGGCAACCGCTCCCCGGCGGTGCGCCGCGCCTGCCAGGCGCATGGCGGCTTCTACCTCGGCTCCATCGGCGGCCCGGCTGCACGCCTCGCACAGGACTGCATCAAGAAGGTGGAAGTGGTCGCCTATCCGGAACTCGGCATGGAAGCCATCTGGAAGATCGAAGTCGAAGACTTCCCCGCCTTCATCGTCGTGGACGACAAGGGCAACGACTTCTTCCAGGAACTGAACCTGGGGTAAATCCCACCCGCCGGATCACTGGCACAGGCTTACAAATAACGCGGGCGGCTCAAACGGGCCGCCCGTTCGTCTTCTGCCCCCCTCACCTGCCATGATGGCCGAGGTGGCGGGAGACGTCTGCGGCGGTGGTGCGGATGCGGGTGCCGAGGCCGGCGATGGCTTCCGCCGTTGCTTCGCTGCGCAGCAGGCTGATGGCGATGCCCGCGATGGCCTCGCCCGAGTGATCGCGCAAGGCGGCGCCAAGGCACACCATGCCATCGCGGATCTGGCCGTCGTCAATCGAGTAACCGCGTGCTGCGGTTTCAGCCAGCTCCTCCCGCAGGGAGGCAAGGTCCTTCACGCTGTGCTGCGTCATAGGCTCGGGGAAACCAGATCCGAACAGGCGCTGCAACTCCTCAGGAGAAAGCTCGGACAGCAGCATCTTGCCCGTGGCCGTGAAGGGCGCGGGCAGGCGCATGCCGATCCGGAACGTGTGGCCCAGCGGCTGGTCGGAGTTGCGGCAGCCGATATAGACGACCTCCCGCCCGTCCAGCACCGTCAGGGTCAGCGTGTAGCTGGCAAAGGCCGTATCTTTCTCAAAATAGGACCGGAAGACGGACAAAACATCCAGCTCTGACAGGAAACTGTTGGCCCAGCGCAAGGGATGCGGGCCCAGCCGGAATGTACCGTCCGGCTTTTTCACCAAAAGGTTCAGCTCCTGCATCACGGCGAAAAGCCCGTGGGCCGTGCTCTTCGGCAGCTTCAGGGCGCGGGTGATATCGGCTGCGGTCAAGGGTTCTGCGGAGCTCGAAACGAGATCCATCACCATCACCGTCCGGCGCAGCGCAGGCACCGTGTCGGCGGAGGGCTGGCCAGAGACCGCCTCAGCAGCTGCATCTAATGGCCTTGACAATTTTCAGCACATCCCGTCATCATAAGTTCAACACATTGATACAGGTTCAATATATTGAACTTACTGCAGAGAGGAAGAATTGGTCAATCTGAATCTTTACTCCCTGCCCTGCGGCTACGGCAGCCACAGGAAAGACGATTCTGAAAGCAAAAATATGTCCCGGCCTGCCTGTCAGCCGTCAGGGGCAACGGAGGAAACGAGATGACCATGAACCCCTTTGAATTCCGGACGGTTCCGGCCATGGAAGTGGCCTGGGGCGGTGCGCAGCGGCTGGGAGAAATCCTCAAGGCCCGCTTTTCCGCGCAGAACGTGCTGCTGGTCACCGATGCCGGACTGGTGAAGGCCGGACTGATCGCGCCGATTGCTGAGAACATCAAGGCCGCCGGGCTCGGCGTCACCATCTTCGACAAGGTGGTCGCCGATCCGCCGGAGCATGTGGTGCACGGCTGCGTGAACGAAGCCCGCAAGGTGGGCACTGACATCGTCGTGGGTCTTGGCGGCGGCTCGTCGCTCGACATCGCCAAGCTGGTTGCCGTGCTGCTGCAATCCGATCAGCCGCTGGCGGAGATGTATGGCATCGGCAACGTCAAGGGCGGCCGCCTGCCGCTGGTCCTGGTGCCGACGACGGCTGGCACCGGCTCGGAAGTGACCAACATTTCCATCATCACCACGGGTGAAACCACCAAGATGGGCGTCGTCTCGCCGCAGCTCTACGCTGACTATGTGCTGCTGGATGCGGAAACGACCGTAGGCCTGCCGAAGGTGCATACGGCAGCGACCGGCATTGATGCCATGGTGCATGCCATCGAGGCCTACACCAGCCGCCACAAGAAGAACCCGCTGTCCGATGCGCTTGCCCGCGAGGCGCTGCGTCTGCTCGGCGCCAATCTCATTGCCGCCTGCGAAGACGGCAGCAACCGCGCCGCGCGCGAAGGCATGCTGCTGGGTGCGACGCTGGCCGGTCAGGCCTTTGCCAACTCGCCGGTGGCCGCCGTCCACGCCCTCGCCTATCCGCTGGGCGGGCACTATCACATCCCGCACGGGCTCTCCAATGCGCTGATGCTCGGGCCGGTCCTGCGCTTCAACGCCAAGGCCGCAGCGCCGCTCTATGCGGAACTTGCCGATGTGCTGGGTGTTGCAGGTCAGGGTGACGCAGAAAAGCGCTCCGCTGATTTCGTTGCGCATATGGAGAAGCTGATGGACGCCAGCGGCGCCCCGCGCCGCCTGCGCGATGTGGGCGTCACAGACAACAGCCTTGCCATGCTCGCCGCCGACGCCATGAAGCAGACACGGCTGCTGGTCAACAACCCCGTCGAAGTCCGCGAGGAAGACGCGCTCGCCCTCTACCGCGAAGCCTACTGATCCCCGTTGACCGTTTCCTGTCAATCAGTCACAACCCATGGGAGGATCCACGTGACCGATATCAGACTGTACATGCTCCAGTCCGGCACCCTGAAATGCAAGGTGCACAACATCAAGATGAACCAGGGCAATGGCGCGGATTACGAAATCCCCGTGCCGTTCTTCCTGATCACCCATCCTGAGGGCCACACCATCATCGACGGCGGCAACGCCATTGAGGTGGCAACCGACCCTTATGGCTACTGGGGCTCGATCTGCGACGTCTACATGCCGGTTCTGGACAAGGACAAGGGCTGCGTCGATCAGGTGAAGGCGCTCGGCTTTGATCCGGCAGACGTCAAGTATGTGGTGCAGTCGCACCTGCACCTTGACCACACCGGCGCCATTGGCCGCTTCCCCAATGCCACGCACATCGTGCAGCGCTGCGAATATGAATATGCCTTCACGCCGGACTGGTTCGCCGGCGGCGGCTATATCCGCAAGGACTTCGACCGTCCGGGCCTGAAGTGGCAGTTCCTCAATGGCACGCAGGATGACTATTACGACATCTATGGCGACGGCACGCTGACCACCGTGTTCACGCCGGGCCATGCGCCGGGCCACCAGTCTTTCCTTGTGCGCCTGCCGAACAGCAAGCCGATCCTCCTGACCATTGATGCCGCCTATACGGTGGATCACTGGGAAGAGAAGGCCCTGCCGGGCTTCCTCGCCTCCACCGTTGATACGGTGCGTTCGGTGCAGAAGTTGCGGACCCTGGCAGAACGGACCGGCGCCATGGTCGTCACCGGCCATGATCCGGACGCCTGGGCCAACTTCAAAAAGGCTCCGGACTTCTATTCCTGAGCCAGAAGCACTGTCACACGGACACCGGAAAAGGGGCCGCTGCGGCCCCTTTTTCACTTTCAGAAGCTTCTCGTCCTTTAAACCTCACGCATGTGACGGGCGGCACATCCCCTGCCCAAGTCTTCGCTATGGTTTTCTCATGTCTTCGCTGCGGCGTTAAGCGCGCGGAAATGTGATGTGACATAGCGTCATCACCGGAGTGGAGTGGTGAACCGTCCAGACGGGCACGAAGGGGACAGCAATGAAAAGACTTACGGGCGCGCTGGCAGCGCTGATGATTGTCGCAGCAACCGGTTCTGCAGTAGCGCAGGGCGGGCGTTTTTTTGATCCGGCGACCAAGAGCTGGGTGGAATACGGTCCGGGCCTGTACAACAGCGGCAAGTCCCCCATCGAGCGCCAGATGGTGCGCTATGACGGCCCCCACAAGCCGGGCACGATCATCGTGGACACCACCGAGCGCCGCCTCTACCACATCCGCGAAGGTGGCAAGGCGATGAAATACGGCGTCGGCGTGGGGCTGGAAGGCATGCAGTGGTCAGGCACTCACCGCATCACCCGCAAGGCCGAATGGCCGGGCTGGACGCCGCCGCCGCAGATGCGTGCCCGGGAGCGCGCCAAGGGCCGCATCCTGCCGGTGCACATGGAAGGCGGGCCCAACAACCCGCTGGGCGCAAGGGCGCTCTACATCGGCTCGACGCTCTACCGCATCCACGGCACCAACCAGCCCTGGACCATCGGCACCGCCGTCTCATCCGGCTGCATCCGCCTTGCCAATGACGACGTGACCCATCTGTATGAAAACGTGGACGTGGGCGCGACGGTGATCGTGAAGCGCTGAGGGGGAACTGGCCTCACCGGTCGCGGCTGAGGCCTTTTTCTTCCAGTTCGCGCAGATATGTGCCCCAGTGGCGGTCTTCCTCGTGAGCAAGTTCGAGGAAATAGGACCACGTGAATATGCCCGTGTCGTGCATGTCATCAAAATGCAGGCGGACAGCGTAGTTGCCGACCGGCTCCACCTGATAGATCAGCACATTGCGCTTGCCCGGCACGGTCTTCTTCTGCCCCGGCCCGTGGCCCTGCACCTCCGCCGAGGGCGAGCAAACGCGCAGATATTCTGCCGGAAAGGCATGCGTCTCGCCATTATCGAAGCTGACGGTGAGGGTGCGCTTGTCACTGGAGAGGCGCAGTTCGGTGGGCCAGACGGCGGTCATTCGGGCTTGTCCTGATGGATGACGGTTCGCGCCGGACGATAGCCCCCCGCCCGCAAAGGTCAAGGCTGGTGGCGAGGCACTTGCTGCGGCAAGACTGCATGTTGCCCCTCCTTCGTCATACCGGACGAGAGCGAAGCCGAGATCCGGTACCGGTGAGCCACGGCGTCCCGGCTCACTTACCTCTTTCACCCAATATGCACCCCGGCTCACCGGTCCCGGCTCGCGCTGCGCTTGGCCGGGATGACTGTGGAGAGGGAGACAACCAGCTGAACCGCCTCACACCGCCGCCTCGAGCCCTGCCTGCTTCACCGCATCATATCCCGCCAATGCCGCGGCACGTGCTGCGGCGTGGTCGACGATGGGGCGTGGATAGGTGCGGCCCAGAATAACACCTGCCGCCTTCAGGATGCGCTCGGGCGCCTCATGCGGGCAGTGGAGGAATTCGTCCGGCAGCTTTGCCAGTTCCGGGCACCAGCGGCGCACATAGGCGCCATCGGGATCGAACTTCTGCCCCTGCCCCACCGGATTGAAGATGCGGAAATAGGGCGCGGCATCGGCGCCGCTGCCTGTCACCCACTGCCAGCTGGCGGAGTTGTTGGCCAGATCCGCGTCCAGCAGCGTGTCGCGGAACCATTCCTCCCCATGATGCCAGTGCAAACGCAGATGCTTGACGAGGAAGGACGCCACCAGCATCCGCACCCGGTTGTGCATGTAGCCAGTGGCCCACAGCTCACGCATGCCCGCATCGACCATGGGATAGCCGGTCAGACCCTTCTGCCAGGCCTTCAGCGCCGCATCATCCTCGGCCCAGGGATAGGCATCGAAGGCGGGCTTCCAGTTGCGCTCCGGCAGATGCGGGAAATGGTAGAGAAGGTGATACGAGAACTCCCGCCAGCCGATTTCCGACAGGAACTTGTCGCCATCCTTCTGCAGGTGGCCATACTGCTCCGTGTGGAAGCGGGTGGCCGTCCAGATCTGCCGGGGGGATATTTCGCCGAAATGCAGGTGTGGAGAGAGACGCGAAACATTGGGCAGGTCAGGCCGGTTGCGCAGCTCGCCATAGCCATCGAGCCCTTCCTCCAGAAAGGCTGAAAGCCGTTCCGCCGCGCCCTTTTCGCCCGGCCGCCAGAGATCCAGCCAGCCAGCCGCCCAGTCCGGCTTGACCGGAAGAAGTGCAAAGTCGTCAAGCGCAAGGGACAAACTGACCTGCGGAATGTCCAGTGCCTCCGGCGCAGGCAAAGGCGCCGCAACGGCTTTGGCGAGCGCCGCCCGCCAGAAGGGCGAATAGACCTTGAAGGGGCCTCCGGTCTTCGTTTCCAGCTCCCAGGGCTCATGCAGCAGCGAGCCGTTGAAGCTGCGCACCTCGAGGCCGGCGGCCATGAGATCCGCTTTCAGCTTCTTGTCGCGGGCAATCGCATGCGGCTCATAACAGCGGTTCCAGTGAACGGCTGAGGCGCCCGTCTCCTTAACCAGCGCTTCCAGCGCCTTGCCCGCGGGCCCGCGCATCAGCACCAGCCTGCCGCCCAGACTCTTGTCCAGTGCCGCCAGCGCATGATGCAGCCACCAGCGGCTTGCCCCGCCCATCGGGTGGGTTTCGCCGCAGTCCTTCGGCTCTTCCAGAATGAACACCGGCACCACGGCGCCCGCCTTTGCCGCTTCGAACAGTGCCGGATTGTCGGCAAGGCGCAGATCCTGGCGGAACCAGGCAATCGTGGTGCGGTCACGTGGCTGAGAGGGCATGGCAAGGCTGTCCGGGATAAATATCAAGTGTTTGTTTGTACGTCATTCTGCGTCTGTGAGATCACTTTGCGCGGTGCCATCTTGCTCTCGGGAAAAAACTGTCTACGTTATTCCCTGACGGATAGAACGCGGCCGGATGTATGCCGTGGATGAGGGAGAGACGCATGAGTGACGCAGCGGCCATGCCACGCATGACCGATCCTTTCGGGCGCGACATCTCCTATTTGCGCGTCTCGGTGACGGATCGCTGCGATTTCCGCTGTGTCTATTGCATGGCGGAGGACATGACCTTTCTGCCCAAGCGCGAAGTGCTGTCACTGGAAGAACTGGACCGTCTGTGCAGCGCCTTCATCGGCAAGGGCGTGCGGCGCCTGCGGCTGACCGGCGGCGAGCCGCTGGTGCGCAAGGGCATCATGGGGCTGATCCGCTCCCTTTCCCGCCACCTGCAGTCGGGTGCGCTCGACGAGCTGACGCTGACGACCAACGGCTCGCAGCTCGCCCGCTATGCCGCCGAGCTGGCAGATGCCGGCGTGCGGCGTCTCAATGTTTCCGTCGATACGCTGGATGCAGACCGCTTCCGCGCCATCACCCGCTGGGGTGATCTGTCCAAGGTGATGGAAGGCATCAAGGCCGCCAAGGCCGCCGGGCTGTCCATCAAGATCAACATGGTTGCGCTGAAGGGCGTCAACGAGGACGAAATTGTCCCTATGATGGAATGGGCCCATGGCGAAGGCCATGATCTGACACTGATCGAGACCATGCCCATGGGTGAGATCGACGCTGACCGCACCGATCAGTATCTGCCCTTGAGCGAAGTGCGCGCCCGGCTGTCAGAGCGCTTCACGCTTACCGGCATTCCCTACAAGACCGGCGGCCCGGCTCGTTACATGCAGATCGAGGAAACCGGCGGGCGCATCGGCTTCATCACGCCGATGACGCATAATTTCTGCGAAAGCTGCAACCGGGTGCGCATCACCTGCACGGGCATGCTCTATATGTGCCTCGGCCAGGACGACAGCGCCGACCTGCGCGCGCCCTTGCGTGCCTCGGAAGGGAATGAGCTCCTGTCGCGCGCCATTGATGAAGCCATCGGCCGCAAACCGAAGGGGCACGACTTTGTCATCGACAGGCGCACCAACCGCCCTTCCGTCTCCCGCCACATGAGCGTGACCGGCGGCTGAACGCAGGCTCTTCCTGCCCTGTCCTAGACCCGTTCGCTGCGGTAGCACGCAATGACGGATACGAGTGTCAGCGTCACGCAGCCACCCATGACCACAAGCAGCGGCCAGACCGTGCCAGGATACATGCTCTGAGACAGCATCCAGGCCACCAGCGCGGACACACCTGCGCCAAGGCCGATCTGCATGCTGCCGGCAAGACCTGACGCCGCACCAGCCAGATCCGGACGCACACTGACGGCCCCGGACAAGGCACTGGGCAGGCAAATGCCGTTGCCGAGACCCAGAATGCACATGGGCAGGAACAGAGAGAAGGGATGGTAGATACCGGCACTGAAGAGAACGGCAGCAAGCACCACCGTGACAACCGGCATGAGCGAGCCAATGACAATCATGCGCAGCACGCCAACGCGCGCCGCAAAGCGGCCTGACAGGCCGTTACCCACGATGTAGCCACCGGCCACCATCATGAAATAGAGCCCCATCGTCAGCGGCGTCATCCCCAGCACTTCCGAAGCGATAAAGGGAGCTCCGCCAAGGAAGGCGAAATAGACGGCCGAGGTGAACATGGACACGCTGGCAAAGGCCCAGAACAGCCGCTCCCGGCTCAACGCCCTGTAGCTGGCCAGAAGGCTCGTGACGCTGGCGGACTGGCTGCGGTCGTGATGGGTCTCATGCAGGCAGGCCCAGGCCGCAAGCGTGACTGCAATGCCGATGGCAAGCATCAGGTAGAAGCCGCCCTTCCACCCGGCAACGCCATCCAGCGCCCCGCCCATGGCAGGGGCAAGCATGGGGCCAACCGCAAGGCCCATGGTGACATAACCGATCATGCTGGCTGCCTGTTCGCGCTCATAAAGATCGCGCACGATGGCACGGCCCAGCACCAGCCCCGCACAGCCGCCCGCAGCCTGTACGATGCGCCCGAAAATGACTGTCTCGACCGACGTGGCAGCCAGGCAGATGAGCGTGCCAAGCACAAAGACGGCCATGCCGGTCACCACCACCGGGCGGCGGCCATAGCGGTCGGATATGGGCCCCAGCACAAGCTGCGACAGCCCCACCGCCGCCAGATAGAGCGACATGGTGAGCTGCACCTCGGCGGCTGTGCTCTCCAGAGCCTTGATCATGCCCGGCAGGGAGGGCAGATAGATGTTCATTGCCAGCGGGCTGATCGTGGAGATGGCAATCAGGATTGCCAAGGGAGGGCGCCGCCCGCCGGAGGGCGTCTGCCCGGCACCTTGCATCTGCGCGTTCGTGGCCGCATCCATGGTTCAGCCCTGCCCCTGCTGCGCCAGCTTGCGCTCGCGGATGAATGTGTAGACACCCGTTGCCACCACGATTGACGTGCCAAACAACGTTAGCGTATCCGGCACCTCGCTCCAGACAACGTAGCCAATCAGAATGGCCCAGAGAATGCTGGAATAGCGGAAGGGCGAGACGACAGCGATATCTCCTAACCGCATGGCGATGATGATGAAGATATAGCCGGCCAGCAGGAACAGGGATCCGGCAGCAATGATGGCAAGCTGACGGGCCGTCATGGGCTGCCAGCCTTCAAAAATCACGATCACCCCGCCCAGCGCCATGACACCGAAGCAGGTGACAAGAGTGACGCCGAATGTGGGGATCGCCTGCGGCATGCGCCGGGTGGAGAGATCGCGCAGCACCATGCAGAACACCCCGCACAGTGCCACAAGCGACCATTCGTTGAAACCTGACACACCGGGCCGGATGATGATGAGCACACCGGCGAAGCCGATGCCGATCGCCGTCCAGCGCCGCCAGCCGACCGCCGCGCCGAGGAAGATGGCAGCGGCCGCTGTCACCAGCAGCGGCAGGGACTGCAGCACCGCGGTAATATTGGCGATTGGCAAATGAATGAGCGCCACCAGATAGAAAAAGGTTGCCCCCAGCTCGCCCAATGTCCGCCAGCCTACGGTCGGATGCGCCAGATGCCGGAACTCCCTGTGCACACCCGTCACGACAGATGCCGCATATATCAATGCACAGGCGAAGACGCTGCGCATGACGATGATCTGCCCGAGCGGCAGCTCGTCATGAATGAATTTGACGATGGCATCATTGGTGAGGAATGCAGCCATAGCCAGCAACATTGCCGTGATGGCCTTGCTGTTTTCTCGAAGATCCACGTGACAATCCTGATCCGGGAGCGCCGGGCACGGAACAGGTGCCACAAGCGGGAGACGTGGGAAATCTTTCCCGCCTTTATGTGCAAAGGTCAACCATCCACCTATGCCGCACTGCAAGAGGCAGCACGGCACAGGCGGAAAACAGCGTCAGTCGATCACGATGCGCGGCGGCGCGCGGCGGACCTCGCCCGTTTCACCAGTCACGCTGGCCCAGACCTTCGCGGCAATATCCCGGTAGACGGCGGCATGCGCACCTTGCGGGTCAGCCATAACAATCGGCGTGCCTGCGTCGGAGTTGATGCGGATGTCCATGTCGAGCGGCACTTCGCCGAGGAACGGCAGGTTCAGCCGCTCCGCCTCAGCCTTGGCGCCGCCATGGCCGAAGATGTCGTAGCGCTTGCCCGTATCCGGCGCGATGAAATAGCTCATGTTCTCGATGATGCCGAGCACCGGCACATCCACACGGCGGAACATGTTCAGACCCTTGCGCGCATCGATCAGCGCCAGATCCTGCGGCGTGGAGACGATGACCGCACCCGACAGCGGCACCTGCTGGGCCATCGTCAGCTGGGCGTCGCCCGTGCCGGGGGGCATGTCGACCACCAGAACATCCAGCTCGCCCCAGGCCACTTCCCGCAACATCTGCGTCAGCGCCGACATGACCATCGGCCCGCGCCAGATCATCGGCGTGTCTTCCTCGACCATGAAGCCGATGGACATGACCTTGAGCCCATGGCCCTCCAGCGGCTTGATGATGCGCCCGCTTACCGGCTCAGGCCGGCCGGAGACGCCAAAGAGACGGGGCACGGAGGGGCCATAGATATCGGCATCCAGGACACCGACCTTCAGGCCGTTGGCCTTCATCGCCAGTGCAAGGTTGGCCGTGGTAGTGGACTTGCCGACGCCACCCTTGCCGGAAGCAACGGCAATGATGTGCGACACGCCCGGCACGCCTGCCTTGGCCGGCCCTGCGCCTTGCGGCTGCGGCGCGCGCGGCTGAGCATGGGAATGGGAATGACCATGGGCATGACCGTGAGCTTGCGGCGCCGGGGCAGAGGATGAACCGGAGGTGCGCTCTGCCGTCAGCGCCACCATCGCCTTCTCAACGCCCGGAACGGCCTTCACAGCAGTCTCTGCCGCCAGCCGGAGGGGCTCCATCTGGCGGGCCTTTTCTGCCGGCACCGTGATGGAAAAGGCCACGCGGCCGTCAGAGACAAACACATCGGACACAAGGCCAAGCGATACAATGTCGCCGTTTCCGTCCGGGCCGGGAATGCGCGACAGCGCCTGATGCACTGCCGCCTTGATCTGTTCGCTCATGCTGATGGCGTCCTGTCTGCTCTTGGGGCTTGCACGAAGCATCCCGCTCACCTCGTGCCGTAACTTATCCGCTCACCCGCCCCCGTCAATCGCACCAGGTGCCGCAACCGTCATTGAAGCGACAAGATTGCGGGCCTACAACTTGCCCCTGCAGGCTCGTCACGGCCTGTCCTTCCCCGTTCCACAGGCCACGGCCTTGCGAAGAGATTTCGGCATGAACGAGTTGCTTTCCCCCCGTCTCACCCGGCGCGGCCTGCTGCTGGGTGCAGCCGCCACCGGCTTTGCTGCCGCCCTTCATCCCTACTCCCTGCATGCGCAGGAAGGCACGGCGCACCTGCGCCTGATGGAGACGACCGATCTCCACGTCCATGTCTTCCCTTATGACTATTACGCCGACAAGCCGGTGGATACCGCAGGCCTTGCACGCACAGCCTCGCTGATCCGCGCCATCCGCAATGAAGCCGCCAACTCTGTTCTGGTCGACAATGGCGACTTCCTGCAGGGCAATCCGATGGGCGACTACATTGCCTATGAGCGCGGCATGAAGGCCGGTGACCTGCATCCGGTGATCCAGGGCATGAATGTGCTGGACTATGACGCGGCAACCCTCGGCAACCACGAGTTCAACTACGGCCTCGAGTTCCTCGACAAGGTGCTGGCTGGCGCCAATTTCCCGGTCGTCTGCGCCAACCTTGCCAAGGGCCAGCTTTCCGCGGGTCCGCGCAGCGACACCACGCTGCTGAAGCCCTATGTCATCGTCGACAAGACCATCCGCGACGGCTCGGGCAAGGACTATCCGATCCGCATCGGCTTCATCGGCTTCGTGCCGCCCCAGGTCATGAACTGGGACCGCAAGCATCTGGAAGGCAGCGTCAACGCCCGCGACATCGTGGAGACGGCCAAGGCCTTCGTCCCGGAAATGCGCGAGCAGGGCTGCGACCTCGTGATCGCCCTCTCCCATTCCGGCATCTCGGCCGAAACCTATGCCGGCGGCATGGAGAACGCCTCGCTGCACCTGGCCGCTGTCGAAGGCATCGATGCCATCTTCACCGGCCACCAGCATCTCGTCTTCCCCGGCACAGCATTTGACGGCCTTGAGGGCGTGGACACGGCCAAGGGCACGCTCTTCGGCAAGCCCGCTGCCATGGGCGGCTTCTGGGGCTCGCATCTGGGCGTCATCGACCTGATGCTGGCGCGGGACGGCAACAGCTGGCGCATCACCGGCTTCAGCACCGAAGCACGGCCGATCTACACGAAGGAAGGCCGCACGGTCACCCCAACCGTGGACAGCCAGCAGGACGTGCTGGACGCCGTGAAGGCCGAGCATGAGGCGACGCTCGCCTATGTGCGCCGCCCGGTCGGCAAGACCGACGCACCGCTGCATTCCTATTTCGCGCTGGTCGCCGATGACCCCAGCGTGCAGATCGTCTCGCAGGCGCAGATCTGGTACATCACCGAAATGCTCAAGGGCACCGAGTGGGAGAACCTGCCCGTCCTCTCCGCAGCCGCCCCCTTCAAGGCAGGCGGACGCGGCGGCCCCGAGTATTACACCGACGTGCCGGTGGGCGATGTGGCTATCAAGAACGTTGCCGATCTCTACCTCTATCCCAACACGGTGCAGGCGGTGGCCATCACCGGCAAGGACGTGAAGGAGTGGCTGGAACGGTCTGTGGGCATTTTCCGCCAGATCACGCCGGGCGCGAAGGACGAGATGCTGATCGAGCCCACCTTCCCGAGCTACAACTTCGACATCATCGATGGCGTCACCTATCAGGTCGACCTGTCGCAGCCGTCGAAGTATGGCGAAAAGGGGGAGGTGCTCAATGCGGAAGCAAACCGCATCGTCAATCTCGCTTATAATGGCGCGCCGGTTGATCCGGAGCAGAAGTTCGTTGTCGTGACCAACAACTACCGTGCCAGCGGAGGCGGCAGCTTCCCCGGCATCAACGACAGTGTCGTCATCTTCGCCGGTCCCGACACCAACCGCGATGCGCTGGTGCGCTATATCGTCGAAAAGGGCACGATCAGCCCAAGCGCCGATGCCAACTGGACCTTCAAGCCCATGCCCGGCACCACAGTCCTGTTCGACACCGGCCCTGGCGGCAAGGCCCATGCGGCTTCCGTCAAGGGTGTGAAGATCGAACCGGCAGGCGACGGCGCCGACGGCTTCGCGCGCTACCGCATCACGCTCTGAGCGGCAGACGGCAACCGCGCCGGATCTTCACCGCGTGGTTGCCGCCTGACCCGGGCCGCCCTAGGTTGACTTGGAACGGATCGCCGCCGGTCATTTCCGGCGGCTTTTTCTTTCACGTGCAGGAGACGTTTTGCCCATGCCCGTCATGCTCATCACAGGTGCAAACAGAGGGATCGGTCTGGCTGTTGCAAAGGTCGCTCTCGCGCGCGGCTGGACGGTTCTCGGCAGCATGCGGCGGGAAGAGGATGCAGACCGGCTTGCCGCAGAACTCGGGCCCCTGTTCCGCCCTCAACTGTTTGATGTGGCAGACCGGGACGCCCTTGCGGCATCGGCTGCCTCCAGTCCGCAGGCAATTGATGTTCTGCTCAACAACGCCGGCATCATCGGACCGGACGGGCAGGACCAAAGTGCCCTCCACATGGATTTTGACGGCTTCCTGCGCACGCTGGAGATCAACACCCTCGCACCCCTCGCCGTGGCGCAGGCTTTTCTGCCGCGCCTGCGCAAGGCGGCACAGCCGCGGATCCTGACGATCTCCAGCCAGATGTCATGGATGGGCTATGCCAAGTCCGACCGGGTTGCCTACCGGGCTTCAAAGGCCGCAGTGAACAAGGTGATGCAATGCCTTGCCACCGATCTGGAGCCGGAGAACATCGCCGTCGGGCTGATCGATCCGGGCTGGGTGCGTACCGACATGGGCGGCGGCGAGGCCGATCTCACGGCGGAAGAAGTGGCCAGCGGTATCGTCGGCCTTATCGAGAATTTTGACATTACACGGACAGGACGCTTCTTCCGCTGGACCGGTGAGGAACGTGAGTTCTGAAATACTCGGCAAACAAAATTCCTTAAATTTTATCTGAAAGCTTAATCGAAGCAGAGCAACCTTCACGTAAGCTTCTGATATAGACGGGAACACGGAGGTCTCCATGCCGGGTCTCTACCATATCTGCTACTTGAGCGTCGCAAAGCTGCCTGCCCTTCAGCCCACACCTGAGAAGGGTTTCGAAGCCATCACGGCAGCAGCGATCAAAAGAAATGCCGCGTCGGGCCTGACGGGCTGCATTGTCTTCACCGGACAGCATTTCCTGCAGGTGCTTGAGGGCTCGCAGGAAGACGTCGAGGATACATTTGGCCGGATTTCACGCGATAACCGGCATACGGACGTGCGTGTTCTCAGCGAGGGGCCCATTGAAGCCCGCGAGTTTCCCGAGATGGCCGCAAGCTGTGATGGCGACAAGAGCCTGACGGCAGAGGCGCTTGCCGAAGTCAGCGCGGTGCTGGATTTCCCCCAGCATCAGCTTCACATCCGCGAGATCCGGACGCTATTGTCCGTCATCACCCAGCCAAGCCGCAATCAGGACGCACTTCTGGCCGGATAGACGGGAAACCATCCAGTTGCTCAGCAAGCGGCTCACCTCTTGCTGAGCCCTGCGCATGGCGGCACTTTGGAGCCCGGCCCAGTCAGGTTGCATGCAAGAGAAAAACATCTATCGCAAAAATTTAATTTTTATCCTCACAGTTAACTCAGGTTGAATTTCCGCTGCGTAAATTCCCTCACAATTATGCGGAGGGGATAGCATGCCGCAGCTTTATCACATCTCTTACATGAGCGACGCGAAGACCCACGCGTTCGAGCCCGACCTGCGTGTCAGCATCCACACACTCGGACAGCAATGCCTCAGAAACAACGCAAGGCTTGGACTGACAGGATGCCTGTTCTTCGCGGACGGGAAATTCTTCCAGAGCCTCGAGGGCGAGGCAGACGATGTTGAAGACACCTTCGGACGCATTTCCAGGGATAGCCGGCATAAAAATCTGCGCGTTCTGAGCGAGGGCTATATTCCGGAAAGAACCTTTGCCGGAACCACAGTCACCGCGCCGGACTGCTGTCTTCAGCTTGCTTCGGAAGTGCTTCAGGAACTCAGTCACGCAGTTGACACGCTGGCCTTGCTCCATCTTCACACCCGGGAGCTGGAAACTCTGCTGGCGGTCGTCACCCAGTCATCCCGCCGGCACGACTTCCTTTTGAACAGTTGAAGATCCGCAAAGCCCCGGCCGCCAATCGAAGGGCCGGACATTGCTGCCCGGCCTTCGCTGTTTGACGTGATCTGCTGAAGCTTACGCAGCCCGCACCTGTGCGATGAAGCGGGCCACTTCCGTCTTCAGCGTCTCTGCGTCGCGGGCAAGGCCGCTGGCCGAGCCCAGAAC
>NZ_JBAKBF010000001.1:553587-639811 GCF_036881715.1 Pannonibacter anstelovis | reverse complement strand
ATGTCCGACGGCTTTGAATGGCAGGGGCGCCCCTACAAGTCGCTGTCCGCCATCGCGCGCGCCATCACCGGCACTCGTTGGAATGGCTGGGTATTCTTCGGCCTCAAGAACCACAGGGGGCGGGCATGACAAAGCCGCCCGAAAAATCGAAAGTAGTCCGCAAGCTCCGCTGCGCGGTCTACACCCGGAAATCCTCCGAGGAAGGGCTGGAGCAGGAGTTCAACTCGCTCCACGCCCAGCGCGAGGCCTGCGAGGCGTACATCGCCAGCCAGCGGTCTGAGGGCTGGGTGCTGGTCCGCGATCAGTATGACGACGGCGGCATCTCGGGCGGCACGCTGGAACGCCCCGGTCTGAAGCGACTGACGGCCGACATTGAGGACGGGCTGGTCGATGTGGTGGTGGTCTACAAGATCGACCGCCTCAGCCGCTCGCTGGCGGATTTCGCCAAGCTGGTCGAGGTGTTCGACCGGAACGGCGTGACCTTCGTCTCGGTGACGCAGAGTTTCAATACTACCACCTCGATGGGGCGGCTGACGCTGAACATCCTGCTGTCCTTCGCCCAGTTCGAGCGGGAGGTCACCGCCGAGCGCATCCGGGACAAGGTAGCAGCCAGTCGGAAGAAGGGCATGTGGATGGGTGGGGTGCCGCCCTTTGGCTACAGGGTGGAAAACCGGAAGCTGCTGGTCGACGAGGAGAACTCCGAGCATGTGCGCTGGATCTTCGCCCGCTTCATCGAGATCGGCTCCTGCACGGTTCTGGCCCGCGAGGTCGACGCGCGAGGTCTCGGAACGCCGCGTGGCAACCGGATCGACAAGAAGTACCTCTATCGGATGCTGTCAAACCGCGCCTACCTCGGCGAGGCGGTCCACAAGGGCGACAGCTATCCCGGCGAGCACGATGCGATCATCGACCGTGAGACTTGGGACAAGGTTCACGCCATCCTGCAGGAGAGCCCCCGCAAGAGGGCTGCCCGGACCCGCGCCGACACACCCGCGCTGCTGAAGGGGCTGCTGTTCGGTCCCGATGGCGCGGCCTTTTCGCCGACGCACACCCGCAAGGGTGGTCGGTTGTACCGCTACTATGTCAGCCAGATGGTTCTGAAGCATGGAGCCGGGTCTTGCCCTGTCGGCCGCGTCCCCGCTGGCGGGGTCGAGGCGGCCGTCATCGACCAGCTCCGCGCCGTATTCCGGCAGCCCGAGATCGTGGCGGGAACATGGAAGGCAGCGCGTGCGCAGGACGACGGAGTCACCGAGGCCGACTCGCGCACGGCCCTGCAGAAGCTCGATCCGCTGTGGGATGAACTGTTCCCGGCGGAACAGGCGCGTATTGTGGCCCTATTGGTCGAACGGGTCGATATCGGCATCAGCGGCCTCAATGTCCGCCTGCGCACGGACGGACTGGCGGCGCTGGCGCGTGAAATCACCGCAGATGCAGGAGCGGCCGCATGACTCGGAATACGTCGGTCCCCGACACCATGACCATCCATGTTCCGTTTCGGGTCGTGAAGCGCGGCGGGCGGAAGGAGATGGTGTTGCCGGAAGGCGCCGCGCAAGCACGCAAGCCGGATAACACGCTGGTCAAGGCACTGGCACGCGCGTTCCGCTGGAAGCGGATGCTGGAGTCGGGCGAGTTCGCGTCGATTTCCGAGTTGGCCGAGAAGGAAGGGATCGCCTTCACCTACATGGCGCGGCTTATGCGATTGTCGCTTCTTTCCCCCGAAATCATCGACGCCGTGATGGACGGCCGCCATCCCGCGAATATTACGCTCGCCAGTTTGATGGACCCGTTCCCGGCCGACTGGAAAGAGCAGCACGCGCTCTGGTCCGACGTTAACTGATTCCCGCGTGCAAAATGGCGACCGGCGCGATAGGTAATTTAAAACAAGACCTTTTCGTGAGTTTCTGCGCCGCATGTCCGACATTTCCGACCTGATCCTGACCCTGTCACCCGAAGACGGTTCCACCATCGGCAACGGGGCCATGCTGGCGCTGCTGCGCGAGCACATGCCGGACCTTGCCGAAGACGACTACATCGCCGCGCGCGATGCGCTGATCGACGAGGGTGTGCTGGGGCGTGGCAAGGGACGTGGCGGGTCGATCTTCCGCGTCACCGACGATCTGGGCGATGAGGATGACGACCTGGACGAGGATGAGGGCGACGAGGACGATGGGTTCGAACTGACCCACACCGAAGAGGCCGCGCCGCGTCAGCCGCGGGCCAAGGCCGGGAAAAAAGTCGCGCGCAGGCCGGACGGGCCGGTGCAGGTGCTGTCCTACCGCCACGGCGAGACGCGGGTGAACAACCCCGAGGTGGGCATGGTCCATGCCGGCACCGATCCGGATGGCGACAAGACGGTCTGGGCCTACGACCCGCATCTCGACCCGGTGCTGAACTTCGATTCTGCGCGGGCGGGGATCGAACGTCTGATCGACGAGGCGCTGGCCAGCGGTGATCTCGAACAGATGCGGGACGCGCTGCAGGAGCTGAAGCGGCTGCAGGCGCCCTATCTGAACTGGACGGGCAAGGCGGAGCGGACCAGCGTCGAGGTCGATACCGTCTCGCTCCATGTCCATGAACGGGTGGACCCGGCGACGATCCTCGCCAATGCGGCCAAGCGGCTGAAGGGCAAGGATTCCGCAACGCAATGGCGGCAGCCGGACCTGTTCGCGGCGCCGTTCGAGAACCTGCCGCTGCGCCAGGCGCTGGACTTCTACCACCACGAAAAGGGCTGGTCGAACCGGCTGGTGGCGGGCGACAGCCTGCTGGTCATGAATTCGCTCCTGACGAAGGAGAGCATGGGCGGCAAGGTTCAGATGATCTACATCGACCCGCCCTACGGCATCAAATACGGGTCGAACTTTCAGCCCTTCACCAACAAGCGCGACGTGAAGGACCGATCAGACGCCGACCTGACGCAAGAACCCGAGATGATCAAGGCGTTCCGGGACACCTGGGAACTCGGCATCCACTCCTACCTCACCTATCTGCGCGACCGTCTGATGCTGGCGCGGGAATTGCTGACCGAGAGCGGGTCGGTATTCGTGCAGATTTCGGATGAGAACTTGCACCACGTTCGACAGCTGCTTTCAGAGGTGTTCGGCGCTGAAAACACGATGTCGCTCATCAGCTATTCCACGACCGGAGGATTCGCCACATCGGGTCTCAGCCGGACGGGCGATTACATTCTCTGGTTCGCCAAGAACAAAGAGAAGGTGAAATTCAATCGTCTCTACCTCCGAAAAGACCGGTCTGAAGCGGTGCGTGGGGACTACGATCAGGCACAATTTGCCAATGGCAGCCGAGGCCCGCTACCCAAAGAGCAAAGGCAAAGACCAGAAACGGTCCCGGAAGAAACAAGAATCTTTACCGACGACAACCCTAGTTCGCAGGGCGAAGGCGCTGCTACAGAGGACTGGGACTGGTGTGGAATGACCTTCCATCCCGGCGCTGGCAACCATTGGAAGGCCCCGGTTCCTCATGGAATGCGGCGTCTTACCAGAGCGAATCGTTTCCTGATCACACCGCGCGGTAAACTCCGCTATGTCCGCTTTTTCACGGATTTCGACCAAGTGCCGATTACAGACAACTGGTTCGATATTGCTGGTGCAGTTCAGGATCGCGCCGATCCGAAAGTCTACGTCGTTCAGACAAGTAACAAGATCATCGAACGCTGCCTCCTCATGACCACCGATCCCGGTGATCTGGTGCTCGATCCCACCTGCGGCTCCGGCACCACCGCTTTCGTCGCCGAAAAATGGGGGAGGCGCTGGATCACCTGCGATACCTCTCGCGTGGCAATTTCGTTGGCAAAACAGCGGTTGATGACCGCGAGTTTCGACTATTTCGCGCTGCGCTATCCGCATGAGGGGCTGAAAGGCGGTTTCGATTACGAAACCACGCCGCGTGTCATGCTTGGAAAGATTGCGAATAATCCTGACATTGACACGATTTACGACGAGGACCACCCAAAGGTCGAAGCCGCATTGGCCGACTTGAACGCCATCTTGACAACGACCCAGCCAAAGCCACTCAGGTCGACGCAGGGGGTGCGCAAGGGTAAACCGGTGGACTTCGCCAAGGGCGACACCCTGCACGAATGGGAAGTGCCGTTCGACTTCCCAGAGGACTGGCCCGAGGCCGCCCGTGCGCCCTTCGATGCCTTCCATGCTGCCCGAAAAGGGATGCAACGCAGGATAGACCAGTCCATCGCTGATCATGCCGATCAGGAAACCCTCTATACCGAGCCCAAGCCAGACCGTTCCAAGCTGCGCATCTGCGGGCCCTTCTCGGTCGAGGCGGTGCCGGCGCCGACCGTCCTGTCGCTGGACGACAGCATCCCTCCGCAAGAGGCCAACGAGACCGTCGCCCGCTCCGGCGAGACCTCGCGCCAGGCGTTGTGGCGCGACGAACTCTTGAAGACCGGCGTGCGCGGCAAGGGCGGCGCCATGCTGCGCTTCGCCGAGTTCGAGACGCTGCCGGGGCTGAAGCACGTCCACGCCAGCGGATCTCTGGCCGAGACGGGCGAACGCGTCGTCGTCAGCTTCGGCCCCGAGCACGCGGCGCTGGAGCAGCGGCAGGTGGAACTGGCGCTGACCGAGGCTGAGACCCTACGCCCATCGCCGAAATTCATCCTGTTCTGCGCCTTCACCTTCGACCCGGAGGCCGCGAAGGACATCGACGAGGTGAACTGGCCGGGCGTGACGCTGCTCAAGGCGCAGATGAACACCGACCTTCTGACCGAAGATCTGAAGAAGGGCCGCAGCTCGAACCAGTCCTTCTGGCTGATGGGCCAGCCCGATGTGGATCTGCGCAAGCGCAAGGACGGGATGTGGGAGGTTCAGGTCAACGGCTTCGACTATTTCGATCCGCGCAAGGGCGATCTGGTCTCTGGCGGGACCAAGCAGATCGCCATGTGGTCGCTGGACGTGGACTATGACAACCGATCCCTGATGCCGCATCAGGTGTTCTTCCCCATGGCGGATGCCAAGGGCGGCTGGAACCGCCTGCGCAAGACCGTGAGGGCAGAGCTGGACGAGGACCTGCTGGAGCAGTTCCACGGCACCGTCTCGCTGCCCTTCGAGGCGGGAGAGAACCGCCGGATCGCGGTCAAGATCGTGGACGACCGCGGGATCGAGTCGCTCAAGATCATGTCGCTGGAGGGATAAGCCCATGTCCCTCATCATCAATTCGCCCTTCGTCTGCCCGGGCCAGCATTGGGTCGAAGCCAAGGGCGGCAAGCTGGAGATCAAGCCTGAGCGGCGGCCGGCGAGCTACGAGGTCTTCGACGCGCGTAACAACACCAAGCGCACCGAGGTGCTGGATCTGGTGAACACCATCCGGAGCCGCGTGGATCAGTGGCGTGCGGACGGCTGGCCCGGCGTGACCATCGTCACCCGCAAGCTCTTGGAGCACTGGCACGACCGCGAGGCGCGGCAGCATCCGTTCTATTTCTGCCAGCTCGAGGCGATCGAGACGCTGATCTGGTGGGTCGAAGGTGCCGAGGCCTACAAGCAGGGCATCGCGATCCCCGGCGATGGCGGCGTCTGGGAGCGTCTCTGCAACAAGATGGCGACGGGCGCAGGCAAGACCACGGTGATGGCGATGATCATCACCTGGCAGGTGCTGAACGCGCTGACATACCCGAAGCGGAACAAGGATTTCAGCCGCGCCGTGTTCATCGTGGCACCGGGGCTGACCGTGAAGGAACGGCTGCAGGTGCTGCTGCCCAGCGAGGGCAGCTACTACGACGAGTTCAACCTGTGCCCGTCCGAGGCCCTGCGCCAGAAGCTGAACCAGGCCGAGGTGCTGATCGAGAACTGGCACACGCTGATGCCGCTGAAGGAAGCGGACCGTTCGGTGGTGAAGAAGGGGCGCGAGTCCGACGAGGCCTTCACGCGGCGGGTGCTGGGCAAGCTGGCGGCGCACAAGGATATCATCGTCATCAACGACGAGGCGCACCACGCCTATCGCAAACCGCCCGAGGTGAAGATCAGCAAGAAGCATGCCGAGGAGCATGGCATCGACCTCGACGAGGCGACGCGCTGGATCGAAGGCCTCGACCGCATCCACAAAACCCGGCGCATCCAGCGCTGCTTCGACCTCTCGGCCACGCCTTTCGCGCCGACTGGCAAGAAGAGCACCGACACGGCGTTGTTCGACTGGATCATCTCGGATTTCGGCCTGAACGACGCGATCGAGGCCGGGCTGGTGAAGACACCGCGCGTGGTCGTCCGCGACGATGCGGTTCCGGATGCGAAGACGCTGCGTTCAAAGCTCTACCACATCTACCGCGACCCGACCGTTTCCGAAGACCTGAACCGCAAGGCCGAAGCGCATGAGGCGCTGCCAAAGCTGGTCCAGGACGCCTATACGCTGCTCGGCGCCGACTGGCGGGAAACCCGGGCGCAATGGCAGGAGGCCGGGCATCATTCCCCGCCGGTCATGCTGACGGTCTGCAACCGCACCGAAACCGCAGCCCGCATAGAGACCTATTTCAACAAGGGCGATGCGCACTGGCCCGAATTGCACGCACCGACCCGAACGCTCCGGGTCGATTCCAAGGTGCTGGAGAAGGCCGAGATCGGCGAGACCGCGACCTCCGACAAGGATTACGAGGCGCGGCTGAAGGCAATCATCGACGCTGCAACCATCCCCGAGACCCGCCGCCAGCAGTTCCGCGGCCTGAAGAAGGAAGAACTGCTGCGTGAGATCGTGGACAACGTCGGGAAGCGAGGAGCGGCCGGACAGGATCTGCAGAACGTCATATCGGTTGCGATGCTGTCGGAGGGGTGGGACGCCAAGAACGTCACGCACATCATGGGTCTCCGGGCGTTCACCTCCCAGCTGCTCTGCGAACAGGTTGTTGGGCGCGGATTGCGTCGGGTGTCCTATGACACGGACGAGAATGGTCTGTTCCTGCCCGAATACGTCAACGTCTTCGGTGTGCCGCTTTCCATCTCGGAAACAGGCGAAGGCGGGGAAGCGCCGCCGCCTCCGAAGCCGACCACGCAGATCGAAGTTCTGCCCGAGCGGGCTCATCTGGAACTTCGCTGGCCGAACGTGCTGCGGGTTGAAACGGTCGTGAGACCGCAGCTGACCATGGACTGGGGCAAGGTAGCGCCGCTCGTGCTCGACCCTGCCAGCACGCCAATCAGCGCGGAATTGGCTCCTGCGCTCGGCGGCGCGACCGATATGGGCAAGGTGACAGCCATCGACCTCGAGAAGCTGCCAGACGGCTTCCGTCTGCAACGTCTTGTCTTTCAGGCAGCACGAAAGGCCTTCGCCGAACTCAGCCACGGTTTCTCGGGTAGCCACGAGTATCTCGCGGCGCAGCTGGTCAGGATCGTTGAGGCGTTCCTCAACTCCGACCGCCTCGACATCCCGTCGCTGTTCCACTCCGACCCGCTTCGGCGGCGGATTCTGATCGCGCTCAACATCGACCTTGTCGTTCAGCATGTGTTGAGCAACGTCACCGAGCAGAACACGGAGCGTCTGACGCCGGTGTTCGACGAGGAAAACCCCATCGGCGCCACCGGCCAGATGCGGACCTGGTACACCACCAAGCCGTGCTTTCCGACCACCAAGTCGCATATCAGCCACCTGGTCGGGGATTCGTCTTGGGAGGGACATGCAGCGAATATCTTCGAGAAGCGCGAAGACGTCATCGCCTATGCCAAGAACGATCACCTCGGGTTCCAGATCTACTACATGTGGGCCGGTTCACGGCGCCGGTATGTTCCGGACTTCCTCGTGCGCCTTACCAGCGGCACCATTCTGGCGCTTGAGATCAAGGGCACCGACAGCCCCCAGAACAAGGCCAAGCGGGACGCGTTGAACGAGTGGGGGAAGGCGGTCAACGCGGCGGGCGGCTTCGGCCACTGGGCATGGGATGTCGCGTTCAAGCCCGCGGAAATTCAGGACATTGTCACGAAGCACTCAGCCGTTGTCGAACCTGTTGCATAATGGGATCCGGCGACCAACCGTCGATGCCTGACCTGACCGCGAATTGCTATCTCGGCGGTTTGGCTTCCCCGCCGGCGATAGTCGCAAGAAAGGCCTCATCCAGCTTCGGTTCGTCCCATCGTCCGGCAACGGCAAGCCAACGGTCGAGGTGGTCTCGAAACCCCGCGTCGTCAGCCTTGAGGTGAAAGGTGTAGAGCCGGTCGACGATCTGTCGCATCAGGTTTCGCATCTCGTCGTCGTCGAGATGGGACGCGTCAGACCATGGAATCTGGCGGCCGTCGGCATCGGTGATGAACACGTCCGAATAGTCGCCCTTGTGGGTGACCGGAACGGTCCCGGCGTGCAATTCCTCGATCCCCGTGTTGCGCACACAGATCATCGCCATCAGTTTCGCCAGCTGGGCAGCGATGCGCTCCTCGTCGGCCGGTTTCATCGTTCCGACCTCTTTGAATCGTCCGACTGCTTCACGAACAATTCGGCGAGAGCCGCCTCCGCTCGGGCCAGTCCGACTTCCGTTAGGGCCAGCGATTTCGCCTTGCCGATGGGATCGTGGATAAGCCCCTTGGCGTGCAGCCGGTCGGTGATCGACCAGTCGATCCCTTTCCAGACTCGATTGCCGTCATGCAGCGTCAGGCTGAGGATCGCCAGCGCCGCGTCGTCGAGCTTGTCGGTGTCGAGGTCTGGTTCCGCCATTCATAGCCTCCGTCACCGACAGGATGCCGTCGTCGCAGGAAATTCTCAATGGCGGAAGGGATTTGCGAGGCTGGATTGAGAAAGAACGGGTTGGATTTCTGTTCCTTTCCACAAACGCCACTGGCATCAAAGTGTTCAGGTGGCGCGAGGAACTGTCCCTATACTTTCAATGGGTTACAGGCTCTACACCGAATGCGCGCAGTCGAGAGGTCCAGAGAATATCGGCCCTGAGAGACCGCTTCCGGGCCTCCCGGCATCGAGGCCAGTGCTCAGCCCCACCCGCATAACCCTCGAAAATAACGAGAAAACCCGGCCGGAGCCGTATCGGGAGAACGCTTTCGCGAGGGCAAGTGGCGGAGAGGATGGGATTCGAACCCACGAGACGCTTTTGACGCCTACTCCCTTAGCAGGGGAGCGCCTTCGACCACTCGGCCACCTCTCCGGTGGAGACCCTGATAAAGGATCTTGCGCTGAATGCAAGTGATTTGCGCAAGGGGCTGTGGATTCAGGAAGGCGGTTCAGCGGGTTGGGGAAAACTCGTGTCTTGCGGGCGCAAGACGGGCTGAAAAGGGCGGGCTGACGCGGAACTGCAGTCAGCCCGTCACTGGATGCTGGAGTGAATATGCTTTGCCGGTACGCCAGCCGCTTTGGCCGGAAGGTGCTGTCCGGTTGCGAGCGTCACTGCAGGCGCAGCCATTCGCGGGCGAGGCGCTGGGCCGTGGCGATGTCGGCGGCGGTCATTTCGCCGGAGATTTCCTTGCGGTACCGGGCAGCTTCCGTGTTGCCTTTCATGGCGGCAAGATTGAACCATTTGTGGGCGCTGACGAGATCGGCAGTGCCGGTGCGCCCGGCGGCGCAATCAAGGCCCATCTGGAACAGGATGGCGGCCGAGGCGCCAGGGGCGGTGCCGCCCATGATGGCCATGTCGGCCTGATGCATTTCAAAACGTGCCATTTTGCGGTCCCTGTCTTCAAACCCCGCTTTGCGGTGGTCCTGCCCTTGCAGTGTTTTGTCGTCGTCCCTGTTGATGACTTCGGCCCGGCGCTCTTTGAGGCTTCTATGTGCCTTGGTCTGGAAGCGGCTCCGTCTTTGCGGAGATTGCCTGCGTCCTTGAAGGAAATACTGCCTGGGCGGACTGAAAGGGCCGTTAAAACTTTAACTTAATGCAATTCAAACAAGACTCTAACCAGATGTAAAATTCACATCTGCTTAAGCAGGATTCGGCCGAAAGCGATTTGGAATCAGCCTCTGTTGCTTACACTTCTCCAAACCGTGGTGACGTTTCATTCACCACGGTAGAAGAAGGCGGCGGGGGAAGACATGAAAAGACTGGAAAACGCTGCGCTCAGATTTGGCGGCGGAAGGTATCCGCTCAGCCGCGTGTGACCTCGAAGGGCGTGTCGAGCCAGTGCTCTTCCAGATTGGCGCTGGTGCCGATGCGGTCGAAGACGGCAAAGAGGCCAGGCGCCTCCAGCGGCGTCAGCACCCCATGCCAAGTGCCGCGCAAAAGGTTGATGGCCTGACCGGGCTGCGTGAGGAAGGCGCGTGGTGTGCCGGGGCGGCCATTTTTGTCTTCGGCGGTGATGACGAGGAAGGACGTCAGGCTCATCGGCACAAAGGCCTGGCTGCCATCCGGATGCCGCTCCAGCATTTCCAGCCGGTAGGGCAAGGCACGCGGTTCAGCCTTGAAGAGGGAGATGCCCGCCCGTCCGTCCGGCCCGAAATCAAGCCGTGCCCGGTCATGAAAACGGCCGCAGAGGCCCTGATTGATCAGCCGGTCCGGTGCGCCCTCTGCTTCCAGCACGTCCCCGAACGGTCGGAAGGCCTCTGCCGTTAGCTGCTCGGTGACGATCCGGGGCAGGGGTGCCCCGGATGCCGTTTCAGCGGCCCATGTCATCGGCCAAGCACTCCGGAGAGCTTCGCGTGGCGGTTCACGTCCTTGTAGAGCAGATAGCGGAAACGGCCGGGCCCGCCCGCATAGCAGGCCTGCGGGCAGAAGGCGCGCAGCCACATGAAGTCGCCCGCTTCCACTTCCACCCAGTCCTGATTGAGCTTGTAGACGGCCTTGCCCTCCAGCACGTAGAGCCCATGCTCCATGACATGGGTCTCTTCAAAGGGAATCAGCCCGCCCGGCTGAAAGGTGACCACATTGACATGCATGTCGTGGGAAAGGTCTGACGGATCGACGAAGCGGGTGGTGGCCCAGGCGCCATTGGTGCCGGGCATGGCCACGGGCGCGATCAGCTTTTCATTGGTGACGAAGGCCCTGGGCCGGGCGATGCCGGGGGCATCCTCATAGGCCTTGCGCACCCAGTGGAAATGGGCCGCTGCGCTGCCGGGGTTGGTCAGCGTCCAGCCGCTTTCCGGCGGCAGATAGGCAAAGCCGCCAGGCTCCATGATGTGGGTGGTGCCATCGACGGTGAGGCTGAGCGTGCCTTCGGTGACGAACAGTACGCCTTGCGCCTGCGCGTCCGGCTCTGGCGCAGAGGACCCGCCGCCGGGCTGCAGTTCCATGACATACTGGCTGAAGGTCTCTGAGAAACCGCTCATCGGCCGTGCAATGATCCAGCAGCGCAGGCCCGTCCAGCCTGGGAGGTACGACGTCACGATGTCGGAAAACACGCCTTTGGGAATGACGGCATAAGCGGGTGTAAAAAGGGCGCGGCCCGTGTGAAGGGCCGTCTGGGACGGAAGGCCGCCCTGGGGAGCGAAATAGCCGGACATGAATTCTCTCGAAGGTAGGCAGGCCCCTGGCGGGCCTTTCGCGCCACCTTAGCCCGGAAAGCCGGGGACTGGCGAGCCCCTGCCGCCTCATTCGAAGGCGAGTGCAGAGCAAAAAGGCGGCAGGCTGCCCAGCGGAAAGACGGGCCAGTGCAGGGCGGGAGCAGAGCCGGGCCACGGCAAGTTGACCAATCATTTGCACTCAATGGATTTTTTTGACCCAAAAGGGTGATGGAAGGTGGCAATCGGCACCGCGATTTGCCATCTTTCCCGCACGAGGCGGCGGCAAATTGCGCGGGCGGGGAAAATGGCACGCAGCAAGGCCCGCAATGGGCGGCCGGGACGCCGGAGCAGGAAGAGATCGGACCCGATTCCGTCATGGATCATTCAGTGAAGGAAAACGTGGCAGTCACACAGGATGTGACCGCGCGTGTACGCCGCCCGTTGATTACTGATATGGCTGCCGCGCGGTGGCTGCTGCTGTTTGTTCTGGCGGCCTCCATCTGGTTCTTTCACGGCTTCATTGTTCCGGTGCTGGCGGCGACCGTGATTGCCTTTGCCAGCTGGCCGCTGCTGCGGCTGATCGAGCGGCGCCTTGCTTGCGGGCGCATTCTGGCTGCCAGCCTCATGGTGCTGATGATCATCGGCTTCATCGTCGCGCCGGTCACCTATGCCATGGTCTATGCAATTGGCGAATCCCAGTCCTGGATCAGCTGGGCCATCGCGGTGAACCAGAATGGCGAGGCGGTGCCGGCCTGGATTGCCAACCTGCCGCAGGTGGGACCTTGGCTCACCATCCAGTGGGACAAGTATATCGGCCATCCGGGTGCGATCGGTGAGCTCATCCAGCTTGTCAGCGGCGCCAATATCGGCACCATTTATCGTGGCATCCTCACGGCAAGTACACTGGTCTTCCATCTGGCCCTGACGCTCGTTTTCATGCTGATTGCCCTCTTCATCCTCTACCGGGACGGAGAGAAGATCGCCGCGCAGATCGACCGGGTGGGCCAGCGCATCCTGCCCGAGCGCTGGGACCGGCTGTCCCGCGTTGTCCCCGCCACCATCAGCTCCACCGTTACCGGCATGACGCTGATCGCCATCGGCGAGGGCATCATCCTCGGCATCGCCTATGCCATTGCCGGGGTGCCGTCACCGGTCACGCTTGGCGTCATCACCGGCTTCATGGCGCTCATCCCCGGCGGCGCGCCACTCTCCTTCACACTGGTGTCGGCCTATCTGGTGGCCAGCGGGTCCACGGTTGCAGGCGTCGCTCTGTTCCTCTGGGGCACGACGGAGCTTTTCATCGTCGACAAGACCATCCGCCCGCTGCTCGTCGGAGGTCCGGTGAAACTGCCGTTCCTGCCCACCTTCTTCGGGCTCATCGGCGGGGTGAAGACCATGGGCATCGTCGGCCTTTTCGTCGGCCCTGTGCTGATGGCCTTGCTGGTGGCCATGTGGCGTGAATGGCAGCGGGAGATTGATGTGTCCTCGCGGGTGAGGTGAGGCGGGCTCTTTCTGAAGAAAGAATTTGATGTTATTCTTTCTTCAGAAAGGAGCTGCTCATGGCGCTTGTTCACCAGATCGTGCAAAAGCCCGAGGCCGGTGCCGTGCTGACCAAGGCTGCGCTGCGTGCGGCTGAAAGGCTTGGTCTTCTTGGCCGTCAGCTGGCCGATATCGTCGGCGTGTCCGAGGCAACCGTGTCGCGTTGGAAGCGTGGCGAAAGTCTGCTGGAGCCGGGTACGAAGCCTTTCGAGCTTGCCGTGCTTCTTGTTCGTGCCTTCCGTTCGCTGGATGCGATTACCGGAGGTGATGAAGCTGTGGCGAGGCGCTGGCTGACTGCCCACAATACGGCACTGGCTGCAAAGCCGGTTGACCGTATGATGCAGATACAGGGGCTTGTCGATGTCACCGCCTATCTGGACGCAAGACGCGCTCCGCTCTGAGGCTCGCCCCTATGAAGGGCTGGCTTGGCGGTTCGTTGAAGCTCAGCATCGTGTTTCGACGCTGAAGCTCGTCGATAGTCTGGCGGAACAGGCCGCGCTTGAAGAGATTCTCGAACTCAGCAAGCCGCCCCTGCCGGATGTTTGCCGGGGACTTGATTATCTTCTGACAACGCCGTTCCGGTACCGCCCCTATCCAAACGGTTCACGCTTCCGCCGGGCTGGCCTGACAGAGGGTGTCTGGTATGGCGCGGAAGCGCCGGAGACAGCTGCAGCGGAAATCGTCTTTTACCGGTTCTGCTTTTATGCGGAGAGCCCGGACACGCCCTTTCCCGATGATGCAGCTGAATACACGGCCTTTTCCGTGAAGGTGAATACACCCGTCGCGATTGACCTGATGCAGGGGGCTCTCGCAGCAGACCATGCTGTCTGGACGCATCCTGTGAACTATGCCCCCTGTCAGGATCTGGCAGATGAGGCGCGCGCCATTGGCGCCGGGATCATCCGTTACGCCTCTGTCCGCGATCCGAAAGGAGGGGCCAATCTTGCGGTGCTGACATGCAGTGCCTTTGCGCAGCCGCAGCCCTCCGAGCGTCAGACCTGGCGCATTCGAATCGGCCCCAACGGCGGGCAGGCGCTTTGTGAGTTTCCGAGACTTGGTCTTGAGTTTTCAGCCACGGTCTTTGAGGCAGACCCCCGCCTTGCAGGCATGAACTGGAACCGCCCCCGCGCCAGGTGAGTTGGTGTTACTGCGGCCTTCTGATCTTTGCGGAAGCCTCCAGCACGAGCGGGCGCAGGCCTTCGCCGCCGGTGTCGATGATTTCGAAGAACTGGCGGCGCATGCGTGGTTCCCAGAAATCATTGATGTGGGACGCAACGCCCTCGACGCCTTCGGCGTGCGGTTTGGTTTCCATGAATTTGGCGATCTGGTTGGCCATGTAGACGAGCTTGTCAGGCGACATGGGCGTCCTCTTGAATCTTGATCCGGTCGGGATGGGTGAAAATCTCGAAACTGTCCGCCCGCACAAGCGCTGCCAGCGTGATGCCGCTGTCTTCCGCGAGGTCCACTGCGGCCAGCGTTGGGGCGGAGACGGCGATGAGCACGGGCGCGCCGAAGCTCGCGCATTTCTGCACCATGTCGATGGAAATGCGCGAGGTGATGATGAAGGCTCCGGCGCGGCTCTGGCCTGTATCCTGCCGCAGCAGCGCGCCGGTCAGCTTGTCCAGTGCATTGTGGCGGCCAACGTCCTCACGCGCAGCGATGATCTGTCCGCCCTGCCAGAAGGCGGCGGCATGTACGGCGCGGGTTTCGTCTTGCAGCGGCTGATGGGCGGTAAGGCGTGCGGCAGCGGCAAGCACCTCCGCTTCGCTCATGGCAAAGCCCGTATCCGGCACCGGGGGCAGCGGGCGGCGGGCGGCCTTCAGGCTGTCGAGCCCGCAGAGCCCGCAGCCCACCGGCCCGGTGACGGTGCGCCGCCGGTCGTTGTGGCGGCTGCCTGCGGTCTCGCTCAGCCAGATGCGAAGGTCGATGCCGTCTTCCGTTTCCGCAACTTCAAGCTCGCGGATCTCGTCCGGCTCCGCGATGCCTTCATTCAGCGAAAAGCCATAGGCGAAGTCTTCCAGATCCGCCGGGGTTGCCATCATCACGGCGTGGGTGGAGCCATTGTAGGAAAGGGCCACCGGCACTTCCGCCGGCAGCCTGCGCTCCCCCTTGCCGCTGCGGCCGCGCGAAACGCGCAGCCGCGGGATGCTGGCACTGGTCCTGCTCATTCGGCCGCCGGAAGAATGCGGCGGGACTGGGCAGCCTGCGCGGCATAGTCCTCCTGCCAGGTGGAGGGGCCGTTGGACGGGCTGATCTGCACCGCCGTGACCTTGTACTCGGGGCAGTTGGTGGCCCAGTCCGAGAAGTCGGTGGTGATGACGTTGGCCTGCGTGTCCGGATGGTGGAACGTGGTGTAGACCACGCCCGGCGACACCCGGTCCGTCACCTTGGCGCGCAGGGTCGTTTCGCCCGAGCGGCTGGCAAGGCGCACCCAGTCACCATCCTTGAGGCCCCGGTTTTCCGCATCATGCGGATGGATTTCCAAGAGATCCTCCGCGTGCCAGACCGTGTTGGCGGTGCGCCGGGTCTGGGCACCCACGTTATACTGGCTCAGAATACGGCCCGTGGTCAGCAGCAGCGGGAAGCGCGGGCCGGTGCGCTCGTCTGTTGCCACATATTCGGTACGGATGAACTTGCCCTTGCCGCGCACGAAGCCGTCGATATGCATCAAGGGCGTGCCTTCCGGGTTCTTCTCGTTGCAGGGCCACTGCACCGAGCCAAGTTCCTCCAGCTTCTCGTAGCTGACGCCGGCGAAGGACGGCGTCGTCAGCGAGATTTCCGCCATGATCTGCGAGGGGTGGGTGTAGCTCCAGTTGGCGCCCATCGCATTGGCCAGCATCTGGGTGATTTCCCAGTCGGCATAGCCGTTCTTCGGGGCCATCACCTTGCGCACGCGGTTGATGCGGCGCTCGGCATTGGTGAAGGTGCCGTCCTTCTCCAGGAAGGTGGAGCCGGGCAGGAACACGTGGGCGTAATTGGCCGTTTCGTTGAGGAACAGGTCATGCACAATCACGCAGTCCATGGCGGCAAGGCCGGCTGCCACGTGCTTGGTGTCCGGGTCGGACTGGAGAATGTCCTCACCCTGGCAGTACAGGCCTTTGAAGGTGCCATCGACAGCGGCATCCAGCATGTTGGGAATGCGCAGGCCCGGTTCCTTGTCCAGTTCCACACCCCACAGGCTTTCGAAGATCTCGCGCACGTGGTCGTTCTTCACATGGCGGTAGCCGGGCAGTTCATGCGGGAAGGAGCCCATGTCGCAGGAGCCTTGCACATTGTTCTGCCCGCGCAGCGGGTTCACGCCGACGCCCTTGCGGCCGATGTTGCCGGTCATCATCGCAAGGTTGGCGATGCCGATGACCGTGGTGGAGCCTTGCGAGTGTTCGGTGACGCCGAGGCCATAATAGATCGCCCCGTTGCCGCCGCGTGCATAAAGCCTTGCGGCAGCGCGCAGCTCCTCCGCCGGAACGCCGGTCAGCGCCGCAGTCTCTTCCGGGCTGTGCCGTGGATCGGAGATGAATTCGGCATAGTCCTGGAACTCGTCCCAGTCGCAGCGCTCGCGGATGAAGGCTTCGTCAAACAGGCCTTCGGTGACGATGGTGTGAGCGATGGCGGAAACCACGGCCACGTTGGTGCCGGGCTTCAGCTGCAGGTGATGCGCGGCCTTGATATGCGGCGACTTCACCAGATCGATGCGGCGCGGATCGATGACGATCAGCTTTGCGCCCTGGCGCAGGCGCTTCTTCAGGCGGCTGGCGAAGACCGGGTGGCCGTCCGTCGGGTTGGCACCCATGACGATGACGACATCCGTGTCCTCGACGCTGTCGAAGTCCTGCGTGCCCGCAGAGGTTCCGAACGTCTGGCCGAGGCCGTAGCCGGTGGGCGAATGGCAGACGCGGGCGCAGGTGTCCGTGTTGTTGTTGCGAAACACGGCGCGCGTCAGCTTCTGCACCAGATAGGTTTCCTCATTGGTGCAGCGGGAAGAGGTGATGACGCCGACCGACTGGCGGCCATGCTTTTCCTGAATGGCTTTCATGCGGGCGGCGGCAAAGCCCAGCGCCTCGTCCCAGGACACTTCCCGCCAGGGATCGGTGATCGCCTCGCGGATCATCGGCTTGAGGATGCGGTCCTGATGCTGGGCATAGCCCCAGGCGAAGCGGCCCTTGACGCAGCTGTGCCCACGGTTGGCCTTGCCGTCCTTGTAGGGCACCATGCGCACCAGCTCGTCGCCGCGCATTTCCGCCTTGAAGGAGCAGCCGACGCCGCAATAGGCGCAGGTGGTGACCACAGCCCGCTCGGGCGTGCCGATCTCGATCACGCTCTTTTCCTGCAGCGTCGCCGTCGGGCAGGCCTGCACGCAGGCACCACAGGAGACGCAATCGGAGGAGAGGAACGTGTCGCTCATCATGCCCGCCGAGACGCGGCTGTCAAAGCCACGGCCCTCGATGGTCAGCGCGAAGGTGCCCTGAACTTCCTCGCAGGCCCGCACGCAGCGGGAGCAGACGATGCACTTGGACGGATCATAGGTGAAATAGGGGTTGCTCTCGTCCTTCGCCAGCCATTGCGGATTGACATCGCCGCCCGCGTTGCGGGCGCGGAAATGGGTGTCCACGGCCTCATAGCGCACATCGCGCAGGCCCACGGCACCGGCCATATCCTGCAGCTCGCAATCGCCATTGGCGGCACAGGTCAGGCAGTCGAGCGGGTGGTCGGAGATGTAAAGCTCCATCACCCCCTTGCGCAGGTCCTTCAGCTTGCCGGTCTGGGTGTGGACGACCATGCCCGGCGCCACCGGCGTGGTGCAGGAGGCTGGCGTCCCGGCGCGGCCCTCGATCTCCACAAGGCACAGGCGGCAGGAGCCGAAGGCATCCAGCATGTCGGTGGCGCAGAGCTTGGGCACGGAAATGCCCGCTTCGGATGCTGCACGCATGACGGAGGTGCCTTCCGGCACGCTGACCTCGAAGCCATCGACGGTCAGGGTGATCATCTTTTCGGACCGGGCGGCGGGGGTGCCGAAATCACGGTCGAGCAAACGGGAGTCCTTCATTCCGCGGCCTCCTTCATCCTGTCAAAATCTGCGGGGAAATGGGTCAGGGCGCTCATGACGGGGTAGGGCGTGAAGCCGCCCAGGGCGCAGAGCGACCCGGCCTTCATGGTGTTGCACAGGCTTTCGAGCAGCGGAATGGCGGCGGCATCGCCCCGGGCGATCCGGTCCACCGTCTCCACGCCGCGCACCGCGCCGATGCGGCAGGGGGTGCACTTGCCGCAGGATTCGATGGCGCAGAATTCCATCGCAAAGCGTGCCTGCGCCAGCATGTCCACGGTGTCATCGAAGACGACGATGCCCGCATGGCCGATGAGGCCGCCGGCAGCGGCAAAGGCCTCGTAGTCGAAGATGGTGTCGAAGAGATCCTGCGGGAAATAGGCACCCAGCGGACCGCCCACCTGCACCGCCTTCACCGGGCGGCCGGTGATCGTGCCACCGCCAATGTCATTCACCAGCTCGCCGAGCGTCAGACCGAAGGCCGTTTCGTAAAGGCCGCCATGCTTCAGGTTTCCGGCCAGCTGGATCGGGATCGTGCCATGGGAACGGCCAACGCCGAAGTCGCGGTAGAACTGGGCGCCACGGTCCATGATGACCGGGACCGAGGCCAGCGACATGACGTTGTTGACGACCGTCGGCTTGCCGAACAGGCCTTCCAGCGCAGGCAGAGGCGGCTTGGCGCGCACAATGCCGCGCTTGCCTTCCAGGCTGTTCAGAAGCGAGGTTTCCTCGCCGCAGACATAAGCGCCTGCACCGACGCGCACTTCCATGTCGAAAGCATGCGGCGAGCCCAGCACCGAAGCGCCCAGAATGCCCTCGCGCCGGGCAATCTCGATCGCCTCCTGCATCACCGCGATCGCGTGCGGATATTCGGACCGGGTGTAAATATAACCCTTTGTGGCGCCCACGGCGATGGCGGCAATGGCCATGCCCTCGATCAGCACGAAGGGATCACCCTCCATGATCATCCGGTCAGCAAATGTGCCGCTGTCGCCTTCGTCGGCATTGCAGACGATGTACTTCTGGTCCGCCTTGGCGTCCGCGACGGTCTTCCACTTGACGCCGGTCGGGAAACCGGCTCCGCCGCGCCCGCGCAGGCCGCTGTCGGTGACCTGCTTCACGATATCGGCTGGCGCCATGGCAACGGCCGCCTCAAGGCCCTTGAGGCCCTTGTAGTGGCGGTAGTCCTCCAGCGACAGGGGATCAGTAACGCCGCATCGGGCGAAGGTGAGGCGTGTCTGGCCTTTCAGGAAAGGAATTTCCGAGGTGAGGCCGTGAGCGAGCCGGTGTGCGCCGCCGGTCAGGAAGCCGGCATCGAACAGGGACGGCACATCCGGGGCCTTCACCGGACCATAGGCCATGCGGCCCTGCGGGGTGCGCACCTCGACCAGCGTTTCCAGCCACAGCATGCCGCGTGAGCCGTTGCGGATGATGGTCACATCGAGATTGCGGGCGGCGGCTTCGCGCACAATGGCAGCGGCGACCTTGTCCGCGCCTACGGCCAGCGCTGCCGCATCGCGGGGGACAAAAACGGTCACGGTCATTTGCCGATCCCTCCCAGCATCTCGTCAATGCCGTCATCATCCAGCCGGGCGTAAAGCTCACCATCCAGCATGGCGGCAGGGCTCTGGGCACAAAGGCCGAGGCAGTAGACCGGCTCCAGCGTCACATCACCGTCCTTCGTGGTGCCGTGCCAGTCAATGCCAAGCCTTTGTTTCAGCTTTTCGGCCAGCGCATCGGTGCCCATGGACTGGCAGGCCTCGGCCCGGCACACCTTCAGCACGTGGCGGCCCGCAGGTTCCGGGCGGAAGTCGTGATAGAAGCTCATCACGCCGTGAACTTCCGCGCGCGACAGGTTGAGACCGTCTGCAATCACGGGCAGGGCGTCCTGCGGCACGTAGCCGAAGGCCTCCTGAACAGCGTGTAAAATGGGCAAAAGCGGCCCTTCCAGAGCCTGGTGCGTCGTCACGATGTCCTGCGTCAGGGAACGAATCGTGGCGGCAGACAAATGTGCCGTCATGCGTTTCTCCTCTCAATTCCACATGTTATGCGGAATCTCTCCCACTTCAATTCCGGCTATTCGTCAGCTGATTGAAACCTTCTATCGTTGCAGCCTCCTCCCAGAGCTGCATTGTACTTGCGGGCAAGATCGAGCAGCGCCGCCAGCATGGGCGTCAGCGGCTCGCGGTGCGCGATGACAAGGCCGACATCCTGCCCCGGCATCGTGTCTTCCGGCAGGTCTGCGGTGATGGGCACGGCAGCCAGATCCTTGCGGTCCAGAAAATGCACGGCGAGCTTTTCCGGCACCACGGAAACCCAGCGCCCGGTCATGACATGCGAGGCCAGCACGATGATGGAATTGGATTCCACCATCGGCATGGAGCTGATGCCAGCTTCCTGCAGGTAACGGTCCACGATGCGCCGGTTCTGCATATCGCCGGACAGAAGGCAGAGGGGCAGGGTGCCGACCTCAGCCCAGGTCAGCGAGCCCCGGCGCGCAACCTGCGAACTGGCGCGGCACAGCAGCCGGTAGGTCTCGCGGTAGAGCGGCGCCACTGTCAGGCGGCGGGCGGGCGGCGGGTCGAGATAGGTGATGCCGGCATCCAGCTCCAGCCGTTCAAGCTGTTCGAGGATCTCGGCAGAGGTGCGCGACAGGATGGAGACGCGCACATTGGGGTGGCGCTCGGTGAAGGGCACGGAAAGGTCCGTCACCATCGGCAGGGCCGTGGGGATGACCCCGATGCGCAGATTGCCGGACAGGACCGATCGCGCCTGCCGCATGTCCGCCTTAAGCGCCCTGGCATCGGCTACGATGCGCAGCGCCCATTCCAATGCCTTTTCGCCTTCCGGCGTCAGCCCCTGATACCGGGAACCACGATGGATAAGCTGAACGCCCAGCTGATCTTCCAGCTGCTTCATGGCAGATGAAAGGGTTGGTTGCGTCACGCCGATCACTTCGGCGGCGCGGCCAAAGTGCTGCTCGTTGGCAAGGGCGATGAACATTTCCAGCTTGTCGATCATGGGTCCGCTACCGGCAGGGTCACAGCAGTTCCAGTCTTTTGGAACTGGCCGGGCAGAAAGCGCCCGGCCAGCCTGTTCTAGCAGGAAAAAGCATCAGCCGAAGAGGGCGGCGGTCTTTTCCAGCGTGATCCAGACACCCCAGAGGATCGGGATGACCATCACGGCCCAGGCAAGTGCCGCCTTGGCGTCCAGCCCGCCCTTGCCGATGCCGAAGGAACCATGGGCGATGTTGGCATCCGCCGTGCGGGCCTTGGCCTGCAGGGCCGCGACTTCCGCGTCAGACATGTACCACTTCTTGTCCAGTGGCCGGACGAGCGCATTGGCAATGAGGCCGATCAGCAGCATGCCGCAGAGGATATACATGGTGAAGTCATAGACCTGCGCGCGGGGGATGCCGGCATTGATCTGCGCTTCACGGATGTAGTTCACCACCACGGGGCCGAGGATGCCGGCCGTTGCCCAGGCCGTCAGCAGGCGGCCATGGATGGCCCCGACGAACTGGGTGCCGAAGATGTCGGCGAGATAGGCCGGTACCGTGGCAAAGCCGCCGCCATACATGGACAGGATTACCGCGAAGATGGCGACGAACAGCAGCTGGTTGCCAAGCTGTGCCGCCGTCGGGGCCAGGGCATAGAGCACGATGCCGAGCAGGAAGAAGGTGAAATAGGTGTTCTTCCGCCCGATCCGGTCCGACAGCGAGGCCCAGAAGAAACGGCCTGCGATGTTGAACAGGGACAGGAGGCCGGTGAAGCCTGCGGCAATCGCCGCAATGGCAGCCTTCTGTTCGCCCGACAGATCGGTGAAGGTGAGTTCGGGCAGGCCGATCAGCTTGCCGGAGAAGATCTCCTGCAGCATGGGCGAGGCCATGCCGATCACACCGATGCCCGCCGAGACGTTCATGCAGAGCACGATCCAGATCATCCAGAACTGCGGCGTCTTGTGCGCGTTGCTCAGATGCACATGGTGTTGTGTGATCATGGTGGTGGCCTTCGACTGCGGCGGGGTCCAGCCCTCCGGACGCCAGCCGGCCGGCGGCAGACGGTAGCCGAAGGCGCCGCCCAGCATGAAGACGAAGTAGATCGCCGCCATGACAAGGAAGGTCTCCCACACGCCAACGCTTTCCGGCGTTGCGAAGTAGCGCATCAAGCGGTCAGCCAGCGGTGCGCCGATCATGGCGCCGCCGCCGAAGCCCATGATGGCCATGCCGGTCGCCATGCCGCGCCGGTCCGGGAACCACTTGATCAGGGTGGAGACGGGCGAGATGTAGCCCAGCCCAAGACCGATGCCGCCGATGACGCCTGCGCCCAGCCACATGAGCCAGAGCTGATGCGTCATCACGCCCACCGCTGCCACGGCAATGCCGCCGCACCAGCAGAAGGTGGAGACGACGCCCGCCTTGCGCGGCCCGGCCTTTTCCAGCCAGCCGCCCCAGATGGCCGCCGAGCAGCCGAGGAAGACGAAGAAGAGGGTGTAGATCCAGCCCAGATCCGCCACGCGCCAGTCGCAGGAGGCGGTGAAGAGCGCGGTGACGAGGCTCATGCCCTCGCAGGTGACGGATTGCTGGATGCCGATGGCACGTGACAGCGGCAGCCAGAACACGCTGAAGCCATAGGCCATGCCGATGCACAGATGGATGGCAAGCGCTGCTGGCGGCACGAGCCAGCGGTTGAATCCGGGTTTTGCAATGATGCGTTCCCGGTCGAGCAGTCCTCCTTCGGAGTACCCGCCCTCGACGCCGGTGGTTGTGGTCATTCCTGTCTCCTCCCGAGAGCCCCTTGCACAGGGGAACCTTGGAGGGCGCCTTCGCACGGCGGACCAGTGGCCTGTAACAGCCATCTTCCGGACCCCAGCCCCCGTTCCTCCTCGAAGGCCGCCTCTCCCCAGCAAATTACTTAGCCAGAAGCGTGCCAGTTGCCGGGGCATGGAGGGAATTGAAGGGCAGGCGGGGTGTGCATCAGGTGCAGCTGCGCCAGCGGTCTGCGTGGCCTTCTGGTTAACTATCTGAAATAATATGATTAATTCGACTGAGTGATGCTGGGGAGCGATCCCTCAGAATGTGCCGGTACGGGGGGCGCGCACCTTGCTCTCCAGTCCCTGCCGCAGCGTCTACCTCCAGCTTCCGCCCGTCGTGCCGGACAACTTGGGAGGCTCAGGGACAGCTTGTCCGGACAGAGGGTCTTGGGGGCGCGCCTCACACCGCCTCCGGCAAGAAGATCATGAAGGTCGTGCCTTCGCCGGGGGTGCTTTGGACGGTGATGCGGCCGTTCTGGCGTTCGACGAGTTTCTGGCAGATGGACAGGCCAAGGCCGGAGCCGGTGGCGCTGGAGCCGGAACTGGAATTGCTGCCGGGGGCAGTGCCGGGAGCGGGGCGGGTGGTGAAGAAGGGTTCGAAGATGCGGGCCTGCACTTCGGCGCTCATGCCAGTGCCGGTGTCTGCCACCGTGAAGCGCACGCCGGAATGGCCGGATTCTTCCGCGTCCTCGCAGGCCAGCCGCAACCGTCCGCCATCGGGCATGGCGTGGACGGCATTGACGATGAGATTGATCAGGACTTGCTGAAGCTCGGTGCGGTTGATGAGAACCTGCCGGGTGGAGAAGGGCTCCAGCGTGACGCTGACATCGGCCTTTTTCAGAAGATGCTGCACCAGCGGCAGGCAGCCTTCGAGGGCTTCGGCAGGATCTGTGCGTTCGGTCCAGCCGGCAAATTCCTCCGGCCGTGCAAACTGAAGCAAGCGGGTGACGATGAGGTGGATGCGGTGGACCTGCTCGTCCAGCAGGCGGAACTCGGTCGCAGCTTCGACCGCACGGTCGCCCATCACCTGCCGCAGCACGTCGAGATTGCCCTGGATGACGGCGACCGGATTGTTAATCTCATGGGCGACACCTGCGGTGATTTCGCCGATGGCAGCGAGCTTTTCCGAAACGATGAGCTGGCGGGTGGCGGCTTCCAGCTGCAGGTTGGATTGTTCCAGCTCGCGGGTGCGCTCGGCGACGCGGGCGTTGAGCTGTTCGTTCCACTGGCGCAGGGCGGCATCCCGCTCCTGAACGAGATCCAGCAGGTGATCGAGCAGATGGGCGACGCGGGTGATTTCGTCCTGACCGGCCCCGCCGCCCTGCGGCTGGGGGGCGTGGGTGCGGGCGCCCATGTCGCCTGCCTCGACACGGGAAATGGTGCCGGCCATCTTCTCCAGCGGGCGGAAGATCGCCCGTGCCCAGCGCAGGAAGATGGGCACGGTGATGGTGCCGATGGCCAGAAGCGCAAGGACGACCAGCAGCACCGTCTGCTGCCGGGCCTGGGTGAAGGGCGTTTCCAGAAAGCCGACATAGAGCATGCCGGCGCGCTGGCCCTCGCTGTCGAGGATCGGCTCATAGGCGGAGACGTACCAGTCGTTGACGACGAAGGCGCTGGCCCGCCAGGTGATGCCGTCATCCAGCACGGTCTTGCGCACGGCATCCGACACCCGCGTGCCCAGCGCGCGCTTGCCCTCGAACAGGCGCACATTGGTGCTGATGCGCACGTCATCGAGAAACAGCGTCGCCGTGCCCTCACTGCCCTCCGGCAGGCTGCCCTGCCGGTAAACGAGATCATTGATCGTGTCGATGAAGACGAGGTTCTGGTTGAGGAGCAGGCCGCCGGTGAGCGCGGCCTTGCGGCCATCGGCAAGCGTGACCGGGGTGGCAGCCAGAATGACCATGCCCCGGTCTTCGGTCTTGCGCGGGCTGGGGGCGGCGTTGGCGGTGGGCACGATGTCGAGCCTGGCACGCGCCGCAAGCTCCGGCGACAACCGTTCAAGATCAGGGCCGGAGAGAATGGTGATGCCAGTGCGGGCGGTGCCTTCCAGCGCGCTGGCGATGACCGGGGAGGATTGCTCCGGCAGCCGCAGGTCCGGGCTGCTGGCGGCAATCAGCGCGCCTGAGGTATCGGTGAGATAGAGATAGTCGAGGCCGAGGGTGGTCTTTTCCTGCGCCAGCAGATCCGCCAGTGCCGGGCCGGAGGCGGCGCTTTGGAAGCGGGCGGACTGGGCGATGGCGGTCAGCCGCTCGCCGTTGGTTTCCATCAGCCTTGCGAGATACTGCCGTGCGATTGTGAGATCGGCGCTCACCTTGTTGATCAAGACCTCGCTGAACTTGGCATTCCAGCGCAGCATGATGCCGCCGGCCACCAGCGGCACGATGACCAGCATGGGCAGAAGCGCAATCGCCAGCAGGCGGAAGCGGACGGAGCGGGACGGGCGGACGCGCTCCAGAGGCGCGGCAGGGTCAGACATTCCAGTCCCTGAGCCGCCGGTCGATGGTCTTGCGGGAGATGCCGAGAAGGTTCGCGGCTGCATCCCTGTCGCCGCCGCAGCGCTCCAGCGTGCCCAGAATGTGGCTGCGCTCCATATCGGCCAGTGTCAGCGTGCCATCGGCCTGCGGTGCCGCATTGGCGTGCCCGCCGGTAACGGGCGTTTGCGCGGTGCGCAGGAAGTCCGGCGGAAAGCGGCCAAGGATCAGGCTGCGCTCGATGAAGTTGCGCAGCTCGCGCACATTGCCCGGCCAGTCATAGGCGGCAATCGCCCGGCGCACCTCTTCGGTGAGCGGCAGCGGCGGGGTGCCGAGCTGCTGCGACAGCTTCTGCATGAACAGGTCCGCCAGATCGAGCCCATCACGCCCGCGCTCCTTCAGCGGCGGCATGTGCAGGCTGACGATGTTGATGCGGAAGAAGAGATCCGCCCGGAAACGCCCCTCAGCCACTGCCTTTTCCAGATCCACATTGGTGGCAAAGACGAAGCGCAGATCGACGGGCAGCTCGCGCTCGGCGCCGACAGGGCGCACCTTGCGGTCTTCCAGCACGCGCAGCAGCTTGCCTTGGGTCTGAAGAGGCAGGTCGCCGATCTCGTCCAGAAACAGCGTGCCGCCGCGGGCATGCAGGAACAGCCCCTCACGCCCGTTCTGCGCGCCGGTGAAGGCGCCCTTCACATGGCCGAAAAGCTCGCTCTCCACCATGTCGGACGGCATGGCCGCACAGTTGACCGGCACGAAGGGCTTGGCCGCCCGGTCGGACAGCTCATGGATCATGCGCGCTGCCACCTCCTTGCCGGTGCCGGACTGGCCGGTCAGCAGCACGGAGGAGGGGAGCGGCGCAACGCGGGCGATGGTGGCGCGAATGTCTTCGATGGCGGGGGAGGCGCCGATCAGCTTGTCGCGCAGGAGGATAAGGTCAGAGCTTGCCTTCAGCTCATGGCGCAGCACCGTGTTCTCCCGCTGCAACTGCATCCGGTCGAGGCAGCGGGCCACGGCATTGAGGATCTGGTTGGAGCGGAAGGGCTTCAGCACGAAATCCGCCGCGCCCGCCTGCAGCGCCTGAATGGCCGTCTCAAGGTCGGCATAGGCGGTGATCAGGATGGCGGCGGGCAGAAATCCGGTGTCGCGCTGCTCGGCCAGCCAGTCAACGCCGCGCTTCCCGCCCATGATATTGTCGAGGATGACGATATCGAAATGGGCTGCATCCAGCAGTCCTGTGGCTTCTTCGACGCTGGCGGCCAGATCCAGATGGCGGCAGCGCGGGCGCAGAGTCCGGTCGAGGAAGTTGCGCATGCCCGGCTCGTCATCGATGACGAGGATCGAGGCTTCGCCCAGCGCCTGATCAAAGCCTGTCTTCGGCGCAGCGCTGGCCAGTGCCGTGCTGGTGTTCATTCTCCCCTCCCATGCTGCCTGCTTTCGGTGTCTTGTCTGCACCTTGCGAGCGGCAGACGGTGACCCTCGCAAAACTGGCGGGCAAGGGCAAGTGTGGAGAGCCTTAATGCAGCCGGTCGAGTGGCAGGAACTCTACGCAGATCAGGATGAAGCCTGCGAGGAAGACGGTTTCGGCGACCAGCAGCGCAATGGCGCGGCGGCCGACGCTCATGATGTTGGGCAGGGAGGTTTTGACGCCGACTGCGCCGATGGCCGCCAGCAGCGCCCAGCGGGAGGCGGCATTGGCGCCTTCTGCGACGAAGGCCGGGATTTCGATGAGGGAATTGAGAATGGCCAGCGCCAGAAAGCCGAGGACGAACAGCGGCACCAGCGGCGGGCGCTTGGCATCGGAGGGCACGGAGCGGCGGAAGGCGAGGGCGATCAGCAGCACCACGGGCGCCAGCATGGTGACGCGGATCAGCTTCACCAGCACGGCCATGTCGCCGGTTGTCTCGGAGACGGAGAAGCCTGCGCCCACGACTTGCGCCACATCGTGGATCGTTGCGCCGAGGAAGACGCCGGTGACTTCATCGCTCATGCCCAGAGCTGACGCCAGAATGGGATAGCCGATCATGGCGAGTGTGGACATCATCGTGACGCCGAAGACGGCAAACACCATGTCCCGCTCGGCTTCGTGGGCCGATTTGCGTGGCAGCACTGCGGCGATGGCCATGGCGGCAGACGCTCCGCAGATGGCGACCGCGCCGCCCGTGAGCAGTCCGAAGCGGCTTTCCTGCCCGAAGAGGCGCGAGACGGCCATACCGAAGCCGATGGTCAGGGCAACGGCAGCGGCCAGTACCAGCAGCATCGGCAGCCCGAGATCGGCAAACATGCCGAGGCTGATCCTGAGGCCGAGCAGCGTGATCCCGGCGCGCAGGAGGCTTTTTGCTGCAAACTCCAGCCCCGGCAGCATGCGCGGATCATCGGAGAGGAAATGCAGCGCGAGGCCGATCAGGATCGCCAGCAGCATGGCCGGCGCGCCGTAATGCTCCGACAGGAAGGCGGAGGCGAGCGCGATCAGCACGGCGATGGAAAGGCCTGGGAAACGCAGGCGCATGCGCGCTGCAAGCGAAGTCTCTCCGTCTTTTACGGAAGGAAAGGCCTGATCTGGAGTGGCCATGGCGTGAACCTTCAGGATTTGGCGCAAAAGAGACGCACCGGATTGGCCGGTGCCTGTCTTGAGAGCCGTTGTTTAATTCGGGCCGTTTTTTTTGAGTGCAGATGAAGGGATCTCTGCTCCGGGGACTGCCGCGGCTGTTGTGGCGGGATCGTCTCTGCGCTTTGGCTTCTGCGGCCATAGCTGAATTGCTGCCCCGGGAAGCAGGACGGAGCGGGCTCCGTCCTGCTGGATTATATATCAGTCAGCCGTTTCGGCGGCACGCTCCGCGTTGACGATTTCTTCGGCTTCGGCAACGGCGGTGGTGAACATGGTGAAGACTTCTTCGCCGCCTGTCACGTTGGTCTTGAACCAGTCGAACACCGGGGCAACAGCCTCCTTGAAGGCGGCCTTTTCCTCGGCCGTCGGCACGTAGATTTCGCCGCCAGCCTTCAGGAAGTCCTGATAGGCGGCGATTTCCTTGCGCTTCGGGCTGGCGAAGGTGGCCTGCTGCAGAGCAGCGAAGCCATCAGCCACCACCTTGCGCTGTTCCGGCGTCAGCGACAGGAAGCGCTGGTTCGACATCCACCAGAAGGCGCCCATGTAGGAGTGGCCATCCAGGGTGATGTACTTCACGCCCGCATCGGTGAACTTCATGTTCATGATGTCGGTGATGCCATTGGCCGTGCCTTCGACAACGCCGGTCTGCAGGGCGGTGAAGAGTTCCGGCCACGGAACGGGCGTGGGAGAAGCGCCGACGGCGGTTGCCACCTGCTGCGGCAGGTCGGCCGGCACGGTGCGCATCTTCAGGCCCTTGAGATCTGCAGGGGTCTTCACCGTGCCCTTGGTGTTGGCGTAGTTGCGCCAGCCACCGGTGTTGCCGATGGTCATCAGACGAATGGCGTTGCCGCTGTCGGCCAGTGCCTTGGCGCGCAGTTCGCGGGTGAAGGGGCCGGTCAGCACGGCTTCGGCCACCCGGTCGTCGCTCATGAGATATGGCAGGTCCAGCACCTGGATATAGGGGAAGAGGCCCGCCGCACCGCCGGAGGTGGAGATGTAGATGTCGATGTTGCCGTCGGCGACGCCCTGAAGGCATTCCTCGCCTGTGGCGCAGAGCTGGGTGCCGATGAACAGCTCTACGGCAATGGCGCCGTTCGAGGCATTCTCGACGTAGTTCTTGAAGACGACGAGGCCGTCATAGTCCTCGTCATTCTCGTTGGAATTGGCAGTGGCGCGCAGGGTGATGTCTGCGGCCTGTGCCATGGTGGCCATGGACAGCGTGCTGGCCAGCAGCACGGTTTTCAGAAGTGCCTTGAGCATTCCAGTTCCTCCCTTTCACTCAAGTCAGTTCACGAACCCCAGAAGGCGGGGTACGGTGAGGCAGATTGCGGGGAAGTAGGTGATCAGGAAGATCACGGCCACTTCCGCCGCCAGGAACGGCAGCGTTGCCCGTGCGATGGTCTCCACCCTCAAGCCCGAGACGGACGAGGTGACGAAGAGCACAAGGCCCATGGGCGGGGTGAGCAGGCCAACGGTCAGGTTCACCGCCATGATGATGGCAAAATGGATCGGGTCCACGCCCATGGAGGTGAAGATCGGACCAAGGATGGGGCCCAGGATGATGATGGCGGGACCTGCATCCAGGAACATCCCGACGATGAACAGCAGGATATTGATCAGGAACAGCAGCACCAGCGGATTGTTGCTGAGGCCGAGGATGATCTCTGCCAGCAGTTCCGGCGTGTGGGCAAGGCTGGCGACGGTCTTGAAGGCCATGGCCGCGCCCACCAGCAGCAGCACCACGGCGGAGGTCATGCCGGCGCGCATCAGCACGTCGGGGATCTCGCGTACCTTCAGCGTGCGCATGACGAAAAGGCCGATGAAGAAGGCGTAGCCCGCAGCAATGGCCGAGGCCTCCGTTGGTGTGAAGACACCGCCCAGGATGCCGCCGAGAATGATCACCGGCGTCAGCAGCGGCCAGAAGGCCGAGAGGCTGGCTTTCCCTCTATCTCTCCAAGAGGCGCGGGCGGTGGCGGCAGGCAGGTTCTCCTTGTCGGCGACCAGCCAGACGATGACCATCAGACTGAGGCCAATGAGAATGCCCGGCACGATGCCCGCAAGGAACAGGGCTGCAACGCTCTGGTTCATCACATAGGCATAGATGATCATGATGCCGGAAGGCGGAATGATCGGGCCGATGATGGAGGAGGCGGCGGTCACGGCGGCGGCAAAGCGCCGGGTGTAGCCCTGCTTCTCCATGGCCGGGATCAGCATGGAACCCAGCGCCGAGACATCTGCAACCGCCGAACCGGAGAGCCCGGAAAAGAGCATGGATGACATGATGTTCACATGCGCCAGGCCACCGCGCAGATGGCCGATCATGGCCTGTGCAAATTCCACGAGGCGCATGGTGATGCCGGCCCGGTTCATCAGCTCGCCCGCGAGCATGAAGAAGGGAATGGCCATCAGCGGGAAGCTGTCCATGCCGTTGTAGACATTGCGGTAGAGCAGGGCGATTTCGCGTTCCTGGCCATTGGCCCAGAGCAGGGCGGCGGGCGCCATGATGAGGCCGAAGACCACGGGCAGGCCGAGGAACAGCAGCAGGAGGAAGAGCGGCAGGAAAAGACTGAGCATCACTCCGCTCCCAAAGACTGAGTTTCAGTGATCGGTGCCAGCTGGCGTTCACCGCCCATCAGGGTGATGAGGCTGCGCAGGATCAGCTCGATGCAGACGCTGAACATGGCCGTGCAGCCAACCGCGAGCGATGCCATCATCCAGGCGCGCGGGACCTTCATCCAGGCGGAGAAGTCCAGCGACACAGGCACGGCAATGGCCGACATGGCAAAACGGCCGCCAATACCAGTGACTTCCTTCCAGCCCAGCCGTGTGGCGTAGAACAGGAGGCCGGCAATCAGGAAGAGCAGCACGAGATTGAGCACTGCGGCCGCGAGACGCGGCAGCAGGATCACCAGCATGTCGATGCCGACAAAGCCGCCCCGGCGGAAAGCCGTGGGCACCATAAGGCCAGTCATCCAGAGCATGAGAAAGCGAGAGGCTTCCTCCGTCCAGGCCGGTGCATCGTTGAGCGCGTAACGGAAAAACACCTGGATCAGGATGATGATGACCATCAGCCCGACGCAGCCCGCCCCGATCCATCGGCCTGCGGCCAGCGCCGCGCCGTTGACAAGGCCCAGGTATCTGGCGGTTGCCAGAATGAAACCCATCATTTTCCTCCCACCAGCCGCGGTCTCCCGGCGCGGCTGCCACACCATAATGGCCTGGTATCTCAGGTCATTCTGGCAAACCGTCCGAAAGCGCCCTGCGAGAAGCAAAGCGGTGCGCCATCGCGCTGTGCTACGCGTAGCACCCGTCCGATGACAATGGAATGGTCCCCCCCATCGTGAACGGCGTGCAGGGCGCATTCGAAGCGGGCGAGGGTGCCGGGGATGACCGGTGCACCTTCCGCATTCAGTTCCCATGCCAGCCCGTCGAAGGCAGAGCCGCCCCGGGTGAAGCAGGCGCTGAGCCCGTCCTGTTCCTCGCCCAGCACATGGATGGCGAAATGCGCGGCGGTGGTAAAGCCGCCGTGCTTGGATGAGCTTTTCGCCGGCGACCAGAGCACCAGCGGCGGGTCAAGCGACAGCGAGGTGAAGCTGTTGGCGGTCATGCCCATGGGGCCCTGACCGCCCATGGCTGTCACCACGGTGACGCCAGTGGCAAAGGTGCCCAGCGCAGTGCGGAACTCACGCGATGTTTCCGTGCCCGGCACGAACAGCCGCTCATCCCGTCCGGAGAGGTGCCCGTTTGCTGCCATCATCACGGAACGTCCTTGCCAATGGCGAGAGTGTAGAGTTCGAACCAGGTCTGACGGTCCATTTCCACCTTGGCTGCATCGCCGATCTTGCCGATCCGCTCGATGTTGTTGGTGCCCATCACCGGGATGATCCGTGCCGGATGACGCAGCAGCCATGCTACCGCAACGGCGGTGGCATCGACGCCCTGCGCCTCACCGACCCGCTCCAGCGCTGTAAGAAGCTGGCGGTTGTCCTCGCCGAACAGCGAGCCGCCGCCCAGCGGTGACCAGGCCATGGGGGCGATTGCGCGTTCCTGCAGATAGGCCAGGTCGCCGTTGATGAAGCATTCGGTTGCCACAAGGCTGATCTCGATCTGGTTGGTGACGAGCTTGCTGCTCATCGCCGATTGCAGCAGCGAGAAATCCCAGGGGCGGAAATTGGAAACGCCAACGCTGCGCACTTTGCCCGACGCGACGAGGCCATCCAGCGCCTTGCCGGTTTCCTCGTGATCGATCAGCGGGTCGGGACGGTGGATCAGCAGAAGGTCGATCCGGTCCGTGCCCATGTCGCGCAAGGAGGCTTCGACGGAAGCCGTGATGTGGCCTCCGGTGGTGTCGTAATACTTCACGCGGCGGTCCGCATAGCGGCCAACCGGCGCGACAATGCCGCACTTGGTGACGAGTTCCACCTTATCGCGCAGCTGCGGAGATGCCTTCAGCGCGCCGCCCAGGATCGCCTCTGCGGTGTAGCCGCCATAAATGTCGGCCTGATCAAGCGTGGTGATGCCCTGCGCCAGACAGCTTTCGATCTTGGCCTGGACATGGGCCGGGCTGGTGTTGCTGTCGTCGCCGATGCGCCACATGCCGTAGACGATGCGGCTGAAGCTCAGGTCTTTGGTGAGATCAATGCGGTTCATCAGCGGCGTTCTCCCACGCCCAGCGGAGTGGCGGGCGTTTCGCTTGGCACACGGCCATATTCATGGGGCAGGGAACAGGTCTTGAGTTCGGGCAGGACCTTGGTTCCGAAGTGACCGGCTTCCTCCAGATGCGGATAGCCGGAGAAGATGAAGGCGCGGATGCCCATCTTCCGGTAGGATTCAATCTCCGACAAGACCTGATCGGTTGAGCCGACGAGCGCCGCACCGCAGCCGGAGCGGGCCCGGCCAATGCCGGTCCACAGATGCGGCTCGATATAGCCGAACTGGTCGGCCAGCTCCCGCGCGCGGGCCTGATGGGCAACGCCCAGCGAGATCGAGTCATGCGCACGGTCACGGATCAGTTTTCCGTATTCGTCATCGAGTTTCGAGACCAGATGCTCGGCGTATTCGCGTGCTTCGGCTTCCGTGTCGCGGACGATCATGTGGACGCGCAGGCCATAGTCGAGCGTGCGGCCATGGGCGGCGGCGCGCGCATGTACGGCCTTCATCCGCTCTGCCAGCTGCTCCTTCGTCTCGGGCCACATCAGATAGACGTCGCACTGCGCGCCGCACAGCTCCAGCGCATCCGGCGAGTAGCCGCCGAAATAGAGCAGGGGGCCACCGTTCTGCTGATAGGGGCGCGCCGGTTCCGTCGAAACGCCCTTGAACTGATAGACCTCGCCCTCATGGTCGATGGTCTCGCGCGTCCAGGCCTGGCGCAGGATTTGAACCACCTCATGACTGCGGCGGTAGCGGAAGGCGCTGTCAGCCACTTCGCCGGGGAAGTCCGAGCTGATGACGTTGAGCGTCAGGCGGCCCTTCAGCATGTGATCGAGCGTTGCGACCGTGCGCGCCAGCATGATGGGCTGCATCTCACCGCAGCGGATGGCCGCCAGCATGTTGATGCGCTCCGTGATGGGCGCGCAGCCGGCTACGAAGCTCAGCGTGTCCTGTCCCACCTGATAGGACGAAGGGCACAGGATGTTGCGGAAGCCAAGGCTTTCCGCCTTCTGCACGATGGAGGAGCAGTGCTCCCAGCTGGAGCGAAGGCTGCCGTCCGGTACGCCGAGATAGGCGTAATCGTCGGAGCACAGGGCCGCAAACCAGGACACTTCGGATGCGTCGAGATCGGCGGAGGTCACGGGAACAACGGTCATCATACTCCCCTTTTGAGCCGCAGTTTCCACTTGCGTAACACCTGCATTGATGTAAATCAATAGTGTATCAATTTTCTTGTGACCCCACGCCTTGAGCACCTCATCCCATGGCCGGAACGCGATGACACAGAGCAAGGGCAGCCTGCCGATCTACATGCAGATCGCCGAATTGCTGGTGCGCGACATTGCCGCCGGACGGCTGATCGACGGCATGCGCCTGCCGCCGGAGCGGGACATGGCGGCGGAGATGGGCATTGCCGTTGGAACTCTGCGCAAAGCCTTGGCGGAGCTGCAGAATCGCGGGCTTCTGGAGCGAGTTCATGGCTCTGGAAACTATATCCGCGCGGTCAGTGACCCAAAGAGCCTCTATGCCATGTTCCGGCTGGAACTGGTCCAGGGTGGCGGGTTGCCCACGGCTCAGGTTTTGTCCGTGGACCGGCTGGCAAAGCCGGATTACCTGCCGCCTTTCGGGCAGGGCAGCGAAGGCCACCGCATCCGCCGCCTGCGCCGTCTCTCGGGGCAGATTGCGGCTGTCGAGGAGATCTGGCTCGACGGCTCCTATGTGCAGCAGGTGACGGCTGAGGAGCTGTCGGAGTCGCTCTATCTCTTCTACCGCACCCGGCTCGGCCTGTGGATCGTCAAGGCCGAGGATCAGGTGGGGCTGGATCATGTGCCGGACTGGGCGCCTGCCAATTTCGGCCACGCGCCAGGGGCGCCGGTGCCGCACATCCTTCGCATCAGTCATGGACAGGACGGGCAGCGGGCGGAGGTTTCCCGCACCTGGTTCGATCATAACGTGGCGCGCTACGTGGCGCGTCTGAAATAGGGGGAAATACCTTGAGCCTGACGTATGGAATCATCGGCTGCGGCATGATGGGGCAGGAGCATCTGCGCAACATTGCCCTGCTGGAGGGGGCGTCCGTTGCAGCAATCTACGAGCCCGATGCAGACATGCGTGCCCGCGCCGCCGCAGCCGTGCCGGGCGCCCGGATGGTGGACTCGGTGGCCGATCTTCTGGAGGTGGCGGAGATCAACTGCCTGCTGATCGCCAGCCCCAACTTCCTGCATCTGACCCAGCTTGAAGAGATTGCGTCTGTCCGGCCGCTGCCGGTGATTGTGGAAAAGCCGCTGTTCACCGCCCCGGAAGATGCCTCGCGCCTTGCCGCCCTGCGCGCTGCCTATCCCGCGCCCATCTGGGTGGCGATGGAATACCGCTACATGCCCCCGGTCGCAAAGATGATCGAGGAAGCGGACAAGGTGACGGGCGGCATCCGCATGCTGACAATCCGTGAGCACCGCTTTCCGTTCCTCGAAAAGGTGGGCGACTGGAACCGCTTCAACCGCAACACCGGCGGCACGCTGGTGGAAAAGTGCTGCCACTTCTTCGATCTCATGCGGCACATCCTCAAGTCTGATCCGGTTCGGGTGATGGCGTCCGGCGGGCAGGCGGTCAACCATCTGGACGAGGTCTATTCGGGCGAGCGTTCTGACATCTGGGACCATGCCTATGTGATTGTGGATTTTGCCTCCGGTGCCCGCGCCATGCTGGAGCTTTGCATGTTTGCGGAAGGCTCGCGCTATCAGGAGGAGATTTCCGCTGTCGGGCCGAAGGGCAAGATCGAATGCCTTGTTCCCGGGCCTGGCCGCTTCTGGCCGGAGCATCTGGGCGAGCCGCCAGTGCCGCAGGTCATCGTCTCCCCGCGCCAGCCGCAGGGGCCCGTGGTGCTGGAAGTCCCGGTCGATCCGCAGCTGCTGGATGCGGGCGATCACAACGGTTCCACCTTCTACCAGCACCAGCGCTTCCAGAAGGCCGTCACCGCCGGTGCGCCGGTGGAAGTGGCTCTGAATGATGGCTGGTGGGCCGTCGCGATGGGCCTTGCCGCCCAGCAATCCGCCATGACCGGCAAGGCCGTGGACATTGCAAGCCTGGCCTACACGCCGGGGTGAGCGGGTTGCGGTGGTTTGTTTCTGGAATGCAGAGACGATACTGCGCTGCCCGGTATGAAGACACACACGCACCGCGCCGTCCCCGCCTTGTGCGGGGACCCGTAAGGGACGCAGGGTCTTGCGGTTTTCCCGGTGGTCGCCCCGGTCTTCGCACCGGGGCCTACTCGTTCGCAGAGCTGTAAGGCTAATGCACAGTGGCGAGACATGCCGTCCAGAATTAGCCGCGCCGCTCCGGACAGTAATTTGTCTCTCTGCAAGTGAGTGGCCCCGGATCTGCGCTGCGCTTCGCCCGGGGTGACGGCTTTGAGTGGGGCAGCGTTCTGCCCCATCGGCGTGATCCAATCCGCTCCCCCGTTGACCTCATCCCTCAGCCCGCTAATCTGCCGCCCGCCCGCGCAGCTGTTCAGAGATTCCAATTCTGCGGGCAGGGAGGATTTCCGTCATGCTCAAGGGCATTCATCCGCTCATCAGCCCGGAACTGCTGATGGTTCTGGCCGCCATGGGGCATGGGGACGAGATTGCCATCGTCGATGCCAATTTTCCGGCCGAATCGACGGCCCGCCACACGGTGCATGGGGTGCCGCTGCGCATGGATTGCCCGGCAGTGACGGCGGTTGAGGCCATTCTCACCCTGCTGCCGGTGGATACATTCGACGGCGATCCGGTCTTCACCATGCAGGTGGTGGGTGACGCAGCTGCCATTCCGCCGGTCGTTGCAGAAGCAAAACCTCTTTTCGACGCGGAAAAGGCGTCCATGGCCTCGCTGGAGCGCTACGATTTTTACGCCCGTGCCAAGGAGTGCTACGCCGTGGTGCTCACCACCGAACTGCGTGCCTATGGCAACTTCATCATCCGCAAGGGCGTGATCTTCGGGTGAGGTGAAGCCGGGTCAGGCGAGGGAGAGTTCACCCGCCAGACCCTTCAGCCGGTCCAGAACCTCGCTGATGCTGGCGCAAGGATCGCTGGCGGGGCGGCCGAGGTAGGGGCAGGTGAGGACGGCGATGGCGTCGCCGTCCGGGGCCAGCACTGGCACGGAAATATCCTGTACGCCCAGAAGCTGCCCGCTTTCGGCAATGCGGTAGCCAGCGGCCCGCACCCGTTCGAGCTCCTCTTCCACTTCATGCAGGCGTGCGGTCTGGGCGCTGCTGCCCCAGGTGGCCAGTGTTTCGGCACGCCGCTCCGGATTCTGGAAGGCCAGCAGGACGACGCCTGAGCCGGTTTCCAGAAGATCAAGCCTTGCGCCGGTGCGCACCCGGAATTCCCAGCTGTCCATCGGGCTTGCCTGCGCCACGACAACAGCAGCAGCACGTTCCGGCACGGCGAGGTGGCAGGACTGGCGGCTGTCGCGGGCAAAGACATCCAGCTTCGGCGTTGCCTGTGCCACAAGGCGGCGCACCGGCGGGTGCCGGTTGGCCAGCACGAACAGCTTCATCGACAGGGCGTAGCGGTCGCCGCCAAAGGAGCGCACCACATAGTCCCGCGCCACCAGCCGCTCCAGCATGCGGTAGATTTCCGAGGGGCTGCGGCCCATGGCCTTGACGATTTCCGCCCGCGTCATGCCGGCAGACTGTTCCGACAGCAATTCAAGAATGTCGAGTCCCTTGTCCAAGGCGGGAGCTCGGTAGCGCTCGGAGCCGCTCTCAACGTCGCTCATGCTTTTCCTCCCGGTCCCCTCAAAGATTTCACGCGAGGGTGTTTTGTTCTGTTGATCTGTAGTGTTGCATATCAGTTCATTTGTGAATAGGGTATTCGTATATGAACAGTTGCCATCAAGAGCGGCTGGAGGAGGAAAGGCCGGTGGCCCTGGGGTGGAGCCGGTATCCGGGAGGACTGCGATGCGCCTTGCAGGCAAGACTATTCTCGTGACGGCAGCAGGTCAGGGTATGGGCCGTGCTTCGGCTCTGGCATTGGCGGCAGAGGGTGCACGTGTGATCGCCACAGACCGTGAGCCTTCGCTGCTGACCGGCCTCACTGGCCTTGAGACATTGAAGCTGGATGTGACGGACCGGACCGCCATTGATGCGCTGGCGCGGGACGTTGGCCCGTTGGATGGCCTGTTCAACTGCGCGGGCATGGTGCACAATGGCGCGGTGCTCGACATCACTGACGAGGACTGGGAGCAGGCACTGGCGGTCAATATAACCTCCATGATGCGCATGATCCGGGCTTTCCTGCCGGGGATGCTGGAACGGGCCGGCAAGACCGGCTCTGCATCCATTCTCAACATGGCTTCGATGGCTTCGTCCATCAAGGGATTTGTCAACCGCACCGCCTATGGCACCACCAAGGCGGCGGTGATCGGCCTGACCAAGGCTGTTGCGGCCGATTATGTGAAGCAGGGCATCCGCTGCAACGCCCTGTGCCCCGGCACGGTTGACACGCCCTCGCTGCGCGGCCGCATCGCCTCTGCTGCTGATCCGGTGCAGGCGGAGAAGGACTTCATCGCCCGCCAGCCCATGGGACGCCTTGCAACGGTGGACGATATCACGCCGCTGGTGCTCTATCTTCTGAGCGACGAAAGCCGGTTCATGACGGGTCAGGCCGTTCTGGTGGACGGCGGCGTCACGATCTGAGCCTGGCGGGCCTGTTCCTAAGGCCCGCTCCCATCACACGCGGACGGGAGGCCGCCGGATGGAACGAATTGATGCTCACTGCCATTTCTGGCGCCCTTCGCGCGGAGACTATGGCTGGCTGGAGGAGGGCGGTCCCGCTCTTGATCTGCTGCGCCGTGATTTCCTCCCCGCTGATCTTGCCGTCCTGAATGGAAACCGCCGCGTCGTGGTGGTGCAGGCTGCGCCCTCCGAGGCGGAAACCCTGTTCCTCCTGGACCTTGCGAAGGACGCAACGCAGATCGCCGGTGTGGTCGGCTGGGTGGATCTGACCGATCCACTGGCGGAAGACCGGCTGGAGCGCATGGCTGCGGACAAGCGCCTCAAGGGCATCCGTCCGATGCTCCAGGATATTGCTGACCCGGACTGGATTCTCACCGAGCCCGAGGCTTCGGTGATCGAGGCGATGGTGCGCCTTGGCCTGCGCTTCGATGCGCTGGTGAAGGAACCGCAGCTTGCCGCCATCACCCGTTTCGCGTCTGCTCATCCTGATCTTCCGCTGGTCATTGATCACGCTGCCAAGCCGGCAGTGGCGGAAGGCCTGAGCGCCCACTGGAAGCACCACATGAAGGCGCTGGCGGCGGATACGCGCATTGTCTGCAAGCTGTCCGGCCTTCTCACCGAAATCCGCCCGTCCTGTCCTCAGGATGTTGAGGCTGCGGTGGCCCTGTTGCAGCCGGTGATGGATCATCTCCTGCACTGGTTTGGACCGCAGCGGCTGATGTGGGGATCGGACTGGCCGGTGCTGACGCTGGCCGGCACGCACGGCTTCTGGGAAGAGGTGACGGAGCGGCTCATCAGCGGGCTGTCCTGTGACGAGCGCGCAGCTTTGCTCGGTGGCACCGCCATCCGCTTCTACGGGCTCGGGGAGGGGCACGCATGAAGATCCTCGTGGAAATGCACCGCATCGACAAGCGCTTTCCCGGCGTCCATGCGCTCAAGGGCGTGAGCTTCGACCTTCAGGAGGGCGAAGTTCATGCACTGATGGGGGAGAATGGCGCAGGCAAATCGACCCTCATGAAGATCCTCTCCGGCGTCTATCAGCCGGACTCGGGCCGTATTCTGGTGGAGGGCCGGGAAGTGATCCTGCCCACCCCCCGCGCGGCGCAGGATCAAGGCATCGGCATCATCCATCAGGAGCTTGCCCTGATGAAGGATCTGACGGTCGCGCAGAACATCTTCATCGGCCGCGAGCCGCGCCTGTCCTTTGGCCGCGTCGATGATGCGAAGATGATCCGCGATGCCGAAGCGCTGTTCCGCACGCTCAACATCAGCATTGATCCGCGCCGCAAGGTGGAGGGCCTGTCCATCGCCCGCCAGCAGATGGTGGAGATCGCAAAGGCCCTGTCGGCACGCTCACGCGTGCTGATCATGGACGAGCCCACGGCGGCGCTCACCGACGGCGAGATCAACGAGCTCTTTGCGATGATTGCACGGCTGAAGGCCGATGGTGTGGGCATCGTCTACATCAGCCACAAGATGGACGAGATCCGCCGCATTTCCGACCGGGTGACCGTGATGCGCGACGGCGAATATGTCGGCACGGTGGGCGCAAAGGAAACGCCCATCTCGCAGATCATCTCCATGATGGTCGGCCGCACGCTGACGGATGAAACTGTCTCGATCCCCGATCTGACCGGCGCAGAAGTTGCCCTCGAAGTGAAGGGCCTGAACCGGGGCCGCGAAATCCGCGATGTCAGCTTCTCGCTGAAGAAGGGCGAGGTGCTGGGCTTTGCCGGTCTCATGGGAGCCGGGCGCACGGAAGTTGCCCGTGCCATATTTGGTGCAGATCCGCGTGATAGCGGCGAGATCACTGTGCATGGCCGCAAGGTGGAGATCCGCTCCCCGGTGGACGCGGTGCGGGCCGGGATCGGCTATCTGTCGGAGGACCGCAAGCATTTCGGCCTCGCCCTGGGCATGGACGTGGCTGACAACGTGGCGCTGGCCAGCATGCACCGCTTCACAGGTGGTGCGGGACAATTGAACGATGAAGCCATGCGCGAGACGGCGCGGGATTTCATCAAGAGCCTTGGCATCCGCACCCCTTCCGAACGCCAGGAAGTGCGGCTTCTGTCCGGCGGCAACCAGCAGAAGGTCGTCATTGCCAAATGGCTGTTGCGCAACTGCGATATTCTCATCTTCGATGAGCCTACGCGCGGCATCGACATTGGCGCCAAGTCGGAGATCTACAAGCTGCTGGCAGACCTTGCTGCGGAGGGCAAGGCCATCATTGTCATCAGTTCGGAACTGCCGGAAATCCTGCGTGTGTCGCACCGCATCGCGGTCATGTGCGAAGGCCGGCTGACCGGCACGCTGCCCGGAGGGGCAGGCACCACCCAGGAAGACATCATGCATCTTGCCACTGCCCGGCAAGCCATGCGTCAGGAGGAACCCGCGTGACCGCACAAGACAAGTCCAAGGCCGCAACGGGTGCAAGCTTCGTGCAGCAATCTGCATCCGCCCAGCAGAAGCTTCTGGCTTTTGCCAGTCTGATCATCCTTGTCATCGGCTTCAGCCTTGCCTCACCGAATTTCTTTCAGGTGAGCAACATCATGGCCATCCTGCAGGCAACGTCCGTCAACGGTGTGCTGGCCGTGGCGGCAACGGTTATCATCCTGACGGGCGGCATCGACCTGTCCATCGGCACCTTGATGACCTTCTGTGCCGTCGTCGCCGGCGTGGTGCTGACATGGGCCGGCATGCCGCTGCCGCTGGGCATTCTGGCGGCGATCGGCACGGGCGCGCTCTGCGGCCTCGCCTCGGGCACCTTCGTGGCGCAGATGAAGATCCCGCCTTTCATCGCCACCCTGGGCATGATGCTGATGCTCAAGGGCTTGTCGCTGATCATCACGGGTGCCCGCCCGATCTATTTCAATGACACGCCGGGCTACACTGATATTTCGCAGGGCTCGCTCATCGGCATGGTCTTTCCGGCGCTGCCTATCCCCAATGGTGTGCTTGTGCTTTTTGTTGTGGCGGGGGGTATGGCCTGGGTGCTGTCGCGCACGGTGCTGGGCCGTTACACCTATGCGCTCGGCTCCAACGAGGAAGCGGTACGCCTGTCCGGCGTCAACACCCGCGCCTGGAAAATGGCTGTTTATGCGCTCGCAGGCGGCATCTGTGGCATCGCCGGCATCCTCATTTCCGCGCGTCTCAACTCGGCGCAGCCGGCCCTTGGCCTTGGCTACGAGCTGGACGCCATCGCCGCCGTCGTCATTGGCGGCACATCGCTGGCAGGCGGCAGGGGCACGGTGCTTGGCACGCTCATCGGCGCGCTGATCATGGCCGTGCTCACCAACGGCCTGCGCATTCTTTCGGTCGCGCCCGAGTGGCAGACCGTTGTGACCGGCGGGATCATCATCCTTGCCGTCTATGCCGATCAACTGCGGAGGGAGCGCAGCTGAGGTCAGGAAAGAAGAGGGCGCAAATGCCCCTGTATCTTTGAAACCTTGAAAGTGGAGGAATGGAAATGATTACACGCCGCATGCTGCTGGGCACGCTCAGTGCCGCCGTCCTCGTTGCCTCGGCTTCCATGCCGATGGCACAGGAGAAGATGTATATCCCGATGATCTCCAAGGGCTTCCAGCATCAGTTCTGGCAGGCCGTGAAGGCAGGCGCCGACAAGGCCGCCGCCGAGTTCAACGTGGAAGTGACCTTCGAAGGCCCGGACAACGAGACCATGGTCGACCGGCAGATCGACATGCTGTCTGCTGCCCTTGCCAAGAAGCCATCCGCCATCGGCTTTGCCGCGCTGGACAGCCAGGCTGCCATTCCGCTGCTGCGTCAGGCGGAAGCTGCCAAGATCCCGGTCATCGCCTTTGACAGCGGCGTGGACAGCTCCATTCCGCTTTCGACGGCTGCGACCGACAACAAGGCCGCTGCTGCCCTTGCCGCCGAGAAGATGGCCGAGCTGATCGGCGATGAAGGCGACGTGGCGCTGGTGGTGCATGACCAGACCAGCCGCACCGGCATCGACCGCCGCGACGGTTTCGTCGAGTGGATGGCCATGAACAAGCCGAAGATCCAGGTCGTTGCCATCGAATACGGCGGTGGCGACCAGCTCAAGTCCACCGAGATCACCAAGGCCATTCTGCAGGCGAACCCGAACCTGAAGGGCATTTTCGGTGCCAATGAAGGTTCGGCCATCGGTGTCGTCAATGGCGCACGCGAGATGGGCCGTCAGGTGGTCATCATCGGTTATGACTCGGGCGCTGCCCAGAAGCAGGCGGTCCGCGACGGCCTGATGGCCGGTGCCATCACCCAGAACCCTGTCGGCATCGGCTATGAAACCGTCAAGGCCGCTGTTGCCGCTGCCAAGGGTGAACCGGTGGTGCCGAACATCGACACCGGCTTCTACTACTACGACAAGTCGAACATCGACGCGCCGGAAATTGCTGCCGTTCTTTACGACTGATTTCAAGGCGCTGAGGTGCTTGTGCAGGCTCTGATGAGGCAAGTTCATCAGAACCTGAACCGAGACTCAGCTTTGACATCCGGGGCCGGGCAGACTGCCCGGTCCCTTTCATACCCACGGAGACTGACATGAAGTTGCTGCGTTATGGCCCGAATGGCCAGGAAAAGCCGGGCCTTCTCGACAAGGACGGCAAGGTGCGTGATCTGTCCGGCGTCATTGATGACGTTGCCGGCAGCCACCTGACGCCGGAAGGCCTTGCGCGCCTTGCCGCGATCGATCCGGCTTCGCTGCCGGTGGTGCCGGGCACCCCGCAGCAGGACCTGCGCCTTGGCGCCTGCGTTGGCCGCGTCGGCAAGTTCATCTGCATCGGTCTCAACTACGCCGACCATGCCGCCGAAACGGGCGCCGACATCCCGAAAGAGCCGGTGGTCTTCAACAAGTGGACTTCGGCCATCTCCGGCCCGGATGACGCCATCGAAATCCCGCGCGGCTCGCAGAAGACCGACTGGGAAGTCGAACTCGGTATCGTCATCGGCAAGGGCGGCAAGTACATCGAGGAAAAGGACGCGCTCGACCATGTGGCCGGCTATTGCGTCGTCAACGATGTGTCCGAACGCGAGTTCCAGATCGAGCGTGGCGGCACCTGGGACAAGGGCAAGGGCTGCGACACCTTTGGTCCTATCGGTCCCTGGCTGGTGACCCGCGACGAAATCGCCGATACGGGCAACCTGCACATGTGGCTGGAGGTCGATGGCAAGCGCTATCAGGACGGCTCCACCGCAACGATGATCTTCGGCGTCGCCCATATCGTGTCCTACCTCAGCCGCTTCATGTCGCTGCAGCCGGGTGATGTCATTTCCACCGGCACGCCTCCGGGCGTTGGCCTCGGCCAGAAGCCGCCGGTGTTCCTCAAGGGCGGCGAGACCATCCGCCTCGGCATCGCGGGCCTCGGCGAGCAGACCCAGAAAGTGGTGCGGGCATGACCAGGATCACCGGTCTGCGCACGGCGGACCTGCGTTTCCCCACGAGCCAGCATCTCGATGGCTCTGATGCGATGAACCCGGATCCGGACTACTCGGCAGCCTATGTGGTGCTGGAGACCGATGGCCCCCACGAGGGCCACGGTCTGACCTTCACCATCGGGCGCGGCAACGAGATCTGCGTTGCCGCCATCGAGGCACTGCGTCCGCTGGTCGTGGGGCTCGATATGGCCTGGGTTGCCGAAGACATGGGCCGCTTCTGGCGGCACATCACCTCTGACAGCCAGCTGCGCTGGATCGGCCCTGACAAGGGCGCGATCCATCTGGCAACCGGTGCGGTCGTCAACGCGGTCTGGGACCTGTGGGCCAAGATCGAGGGCAAGCCGGTCTGGGCGCTCGTCGCTGACATGAGCCCGGAAGAGCTGGTCCGCTGCATCGACTTCCGCTACCTCACGGATTGCATCACGCCGGAATGGGCACTTGAGTTCCTGACGAAACAGGCGGAAGGCAAGGCGGAGCGGCGGGCCAAGCTCGAAGCCACCGGTTATCCCTGCTACACCACCTCGGCCGGCTGGCTAGGCTATGACGACGACAAGCTGCGGCGCCTGTGCCGTGAGGCGGTCGATGCCGGCTTCCGTCACATCAAGATGAAGGTGGGCCGCGATCTGGCCGACGACATCCGCAGGCTGACGATTGCCCGCGAAACGGTTGGCCCGGACATCAACCTGATGATCGATGCCAATCAGGTGTGGGAGGTCGATCAGGCGATTGACTGGGTGAAGCAGCTTGCCTTTGCCCGTCCGTGGTTCATCGAGGAGCCGACCAGCCCGGACGACATCGAAGGCCACCGCAAGATCCGCGAAGCCGTCGCTCCCATTCAGGTGGCCACGGGCGAGATGTGCCAGAACCGCATCATCTTCAAACAGTTGATCATGCGCGGCGCCATCGACGTGGTGCAGATCGATAGCTGCCGCCTTGGCGGCGTCAACGAGATCCTCGCCGTGATGCTGATGGCGGCCAGGCACGGCCTCAAGGTCTGCCCGCATGCGGGCGGCGTCGGGCTCTGCGAATATGTGCAGCACCTGTCGATGATCGACTATCTGTGCATCGCAGGCACCTATGAGGGCCGGGTGATCGAATATGTGGATCACCTGCACGAGCACTTCGTCGAGCCCTGCCTCATCCGTGATGCAGCCTATATGCCGCCGCAGATGCCGGGCTTCTCCATCGAGATGAAACCGGCCTCCATCGCTGCCTACCGGTTCGGAGCAAACTGATGGATCTGGGGCTCAAGGACAAGGTCATCATCGTCACGGGCGGGGCTTCGGGCATCGGGGCTGCTGTCACCGAAATTCTCGCCGAGGAGGGGGCCATTCCGGTCATCGCCACACGGCGGGAACCGGAGGCAGCTTTCATGGCGCGGATCACAGCCCTGTCGCCTCAGGCCTCCTTCATTCAGGCGGAACTGTCGCGCGATGAGGATTGCGCGGCGGTGATTTCCACTTGCCGGGCGCGCTATGGCCGCATCGACGGGCTGGTCAACAATGCCGGCGCCAATGACAGCGTCGGCCTTGATGCCGGGCCGGAAGCCTTCCGTGCTTCGCTCGACCGCAATCTGGTGCATTACTACACGCTGATGCACCACGCTTTGGCTGACCTGAAGGCCTCGAAAGGGGCCGTGGTCAATGTCTCGTCCAAGACGGCGGTAACGGGGCAGGGGAACACCTCGGCCTATGTGGCCGCCAAGGCGGCGCAGCTGGGGCTGACGCGGGAATGGGCGGCGGAGCTTGCCAAGGACGGGGTGCGGGTCAATGCCGTGCTGCCGGCCGAGGTGATGACACCGCTTTATGAGAACTGGCTGAAGTCCTTCCCGGACCCGGAGGAGAGGCTTGCGGAGATCGAGGGCCGCATTCCCTTCGGCGCCCGTATGACGACCCCGCGGGAGCTGGCGGACACGGTGGTCTTCCTCCTGTCGTCCCGCTCGTCCCACACGACGGGCCAATGGGTCTTCCCCGACGGCGGCTACACTCACCTCGACCGCGCCTTGCGCGGCTGAAGGGGACAGGAGCGTTGAAAGAAAGAAGCCGGGAACTGGGGTGCAGTTTCCGGCTTTTTCGTTTCGTGAAACTGCGGAAGCGTTGTTGAGCTGATTATTTTTTACGAAAAAATCCAATTTCGTCATGGCATGACGAAGGTGGATAATACTTCGCAATCTTTGCGCCGCAGCGCCCGCAAACCGGATGGCTTACGCCTTCTGCGTCTCTGACCCTCCTGGCCCTTCCAGCACGGCCAGCGCCATTTCGCCGGTGGCATCGGGGGGGAGGGTGAAGTAGCTGGCGTCACAACGCATGGCGTCTTCGAGCAGCAGGCTGTAATCGGCCTTGGGCACTTCGATGGTGCCGAAGCGTTCCAGATGGCTGGTGGTGAACTGGGTATCGAGCAGGCGGTAACCGCCGGCAATCAGCCGGGCCACCAGATGGGTGAGGCACACTTTGGAGGCGTCGCGCTCACGGGCGAACATGCTTTCGCCGAAGAAGGCGCCCCCGATGCTGACCCCGTAGAGCCCGCCCACCAGCTTGCCCTCGCGCCAGGCTTCCACCGTGTGACAGTGGCCAAGCTCGAAGAGTTCGCCATAGAGGCGGCGTATTTCCGCGTTGATCCAGGTGTTGTCCCGGCCAGGTGCGGGTTCTGCGCAACCGCTGATAACGCCGTCAAAGTCGCTGTCCACGCGGATTTCGAAATGGTCCGAGCGCACGGTGCGGGCAAGGCGGCGGGGCAGGTGGAAGCCGTCGAGGGGCAGGATGCCGCGTTGCTCTGGCTCGATCCAGAACAGATGCGGGTCGTCCGCTGATTCCGACATGGGGAAGATGCCGCAGGCATAGGCCTTCAGCAGAAGCTGCGGCGTGATTTCCAGAACGGCGTCGTCGTTGTTCTTGCGTGCCATCCCGAGGCCTGTACCGTCCGGTCTTGCGCCGGATCTGATCAGATGCAGTCTCCGCCCGGCCATGCGGGCGGAGACGCCTTGTCCCGTATCTTACTGCTCTTTCGCAGCCAGATACTTCTCCAGCCAGTGAATGTCATACTGGCCGTTGGCAATGTCCTGATTGTCCACCAGATCGCGGAACAGCGGAATGGTGGACTGGATGCCATCGACGACGAATTCGTCAAGGCAGCGGCGCAGGCGCATCATGCATTCCACGCGGTTGCGGCCATGGACGATGAGCTTGCCGATGAGGCTGTCGTAGTGCGGCGGGATCTTGTAGCCCTGATAGACACCGGAATCGACGCGCACACCAAGGCCGCCGGGCGGGTGATAGTAGGTGATCGTGCCGGGCGAGGGCGCGAAGGTGCGCGGGTTTTCCGCGTTGATGCGGCACTCGATGGCATGGCCCTCGAACAGCACGTCTTCCTGCTTGAGGCTGAGCGTGCCACCCGCTGCAATGCGGATCTGCTCGTTGACGAGGTCGAAGCCGGTGATCATTTCCGTCACCGGATGCTCCACCTGCAGGCGGGTGTTCATTTCGATGAAATAGAACTGGCCGTCTTCATAAAGGAACTCGACCGTGCCGACGCCGCGGTACTTCAGCTTGCGCATGGCATCGGCAACGATCTCGCCGATCTCCGCGCGCTGGCTGGCGTTGAGCGCCGGGGAGGGAGCCTCTTCCAGCACCTTCTGGTGACGGCGCTGCAAGGAGCAGTCGCGCTCGCCCAGATGGATGGCGTTGCCCTGACCGTCACCCAGAACCTGGATTTCGATGTGGCGCGGCTTGGCGAGATACTTCTCCATATAGAGAGCATCATCACCGAAGGCGGCCTTGGCTTCGGAACGGGCCGTGGAGAGGGCGTTGTCGAGGTCGGCCTCGGTCATCGCCACTTTCATGCCGCGGCCGCCGCCGCCGGCCGCTGCCTTGACGAGCACCGGATAGCCGATCTCACGGGCAATGGCGTGGGCATCATCCTTCGGCGTCACGGCACCGTCAGAGCCCGGCACCACCGGAATGCCGAGGCGCTTGGCGGTCTGCTTGGCCTCGATCTTGTCACCCATGATGCGGATGTGATCCGACGTCGGGCCGATGAAGGTGATGTTGTGCGCCTCGAGAATTTCCGCAAAGCGGGCGTTCTCGGACAGGAAGCCGTAGCCCGGATGCACTGCATCGGCGCCGGTGATTTCACAGGCAGCCATGAGGGCCGGGATGTTGAGGTAGCTGTCACGGGCCGGAGCCGGGCCGATACAGACGCTTTCATCAGCAAGGCGCACGTGCATGGCATCCGCGTCGGCGGTGGAATGCACCGCCACTGTGGAAATGCCCAGCTCCTTGCAGGCCCGCAGCACCCGGAGGGCAATTTCGCCGCGGTTTGCGATCAGGATCTTGGTGAACATGGGGCCGCCCCTTATTCGATGATGAAGAGCGGTTCGCCGTATTCCACCGGCTGCGCGTCGGTGACCAGCACCTGCTTCAGCACGCCGCTGCGCGGAGCGGGGATCTGGTTCATGGTCTTCATGGCTTCGACGATCAGAACCGTCTGGCCTTCCTTCACCGCAGCGCCAACTTCCACAAAGGCGCGGGCGCCCGGCTCTGGCGAGAGGTAGGCGGTGCCGACCATCGGGGAAGGCACCATGCCCGGATGCTTGGCAGGCTCTGCCGGGGCTGCGGCAGGGGCCGCAGCAGCTGCTGCGGCCGGGGCGGCGGCCGGGGCCGGAGCATAGTGAGAGGCAACGGAAGCCTGGATCGTCAGCTCGCGGGCAACGCGGATGCGGAAATCCTTCTGCTCCAGCTCGATCTCGGACAGGTTGGTCTCGTCGAGCAGGAGCGCCAGCTCACGGATCAGGTTTTTGTCGAAACCGTTGTTTTCTTTGGTCATCTCAAAGTGCTTTCTGTAGTCGTTCAGGCGCCGAGCTTGTGGGCCAGGGCCTCGATCGCCAGGTCATAGCCCTTGGCGCCGAAGCCGCAGATCACGCCGGCCGCAACCGGTGAGACATAGGAGTGGTGGCGGAAGGCCTCACGTGCATGGACGTTGGACAGATGGACTTCCACCGTAGGGAGCGCCACGGCACGGATCGCGTCGTGAATGGCGACGGATGTGTGCGTGTAGGCGGCAGGATTGATGATGATCCCCACAGCGCCGGTGTCGGCAGCCTCGTGAATCCAGTCCACCAGCGTCCCTTCGCTGTTGGTCTGGCGGAAGACGATGTCGTAGCCGAGCCGCGCGGCAGTTGCGCGGGCCTGGGCCTCGATATCGGCGAGGGTCGTACGGCCGTAGGTCTCCGGCTCGCGCTTGCCGAGCCGGTTGAGATTGGGGCCGTTCAAAATGAAAAAGGTGGCGGGCATTCCTTCTCCGTCGCCGCGATTTCCGCATCCTTATAGGGATTTGCGTGCGGGAGGAAAAGCCCTGATTGGGGCAGCGCCATGGCCGCCCCCAGGGTCTTTGTGAAATTTACGGAAATGCTGGTGGCCTGCCGGATCCGGTCAGCAGCTCGACTTGCCGCATTTGCGCACGGATTCAATGGCGGCCTTCAGCGTGTCATAGCCATAGGCGCCCTTGATCACGGCGTCACCGATCACGTAGGAGGGTGTTCCGGAAATGCCGAGCTGGTCTGCCAGTTCATAGACCTCTTCAACATTGGCGCGCACATCGTCCTTGGTGACGGCACGGGCAAGGTCGTCACGGGTAAGGCCCATTGCCTCTGCGACTTTCAGCGTGCTGGCCTGATCGGCCTTGCCGCGCATGGACAGCATGGCGACATGGAACTCCCGGTACCTGTCCGGCGCCAGTGCATTGACGGCAATGGCAATCTGAGCGGCCTCGAAGGAGCCCTGACCCAGAACCGGGTATTCCTTCAGCACGACGCGCAGGTTCGGGTCCTCATCCAGCAGGCGTTCCATGTCGGCCATGGCACGCTTGCAGTAGCCGCAGTTGTAGTCGAAGAACTCGACCATGGTGACGTCGCCCTTGGGGTTGCCAAGAACGACCTGATGCCGCGAGTTGAGAAGAATGCCGTCCTTGTCGGATACCATTGCGCTGACGCGGGTGGCCTCTGCCTCCTTGTCGCGGCGGTCCAACTCGATCAGCGCATCCCGGATGATTTCCGGGTTCTGCAGCAGATAGTCCTTCACGATCTGCTCGACCTGCGCCTTGTCGAGGGCGGGGGACTGGGCCGAAGCCGTCACGGGAGCCAGGGTGCCAAGGGCAAGCGCCAGCACGGGCGCGGCGAGACAGCGGAAAAAGCGGTTCATTCAAAACTCCTGCGCGCACGGCGCCTGGTGCGGAAACGGATTGCTGCAGCTCAGCGGTTCAGGGCCGGCGGCGTGTAGGTCAGGATATCATCTGCCTGTATCCATGCAGGCGTTCCGCGCTTCAAATTCTTTTGAGCACGTGCGGCATATCGTTTCGCTGCCTGGAAGTCACCTGTCATCATCATGCCTTGGGCTGTGGAAACATCTGCCTCCGCCTGCTTGCCCTGGCGCGCCTGCGCAATGGCCAGCTGACTGAAGGCGATCCCTGAATTCGGGTCGCGCTGGATGCCGTTCTTCAGGATGCGCTCCGCCTCGGCCAAGAGCGAGGGATCATTGGCGCCGACCATGGCATAGCCGAGCCAGATCAGGAACTGGCCCTCATTCGGCCTCAGCTGCACGGCGCGCTGGAAGGAAGGGATGGCCGCCTTGGGATTTCCCGATTCCAGCAGAGCCTGGCCCTTCAGCTCATGGAAGTGCGGATTGTCCGGCTGCTTGGCGATCAGCGCGTCAATGTCCTTCACCGCTGCCCTGCCACTGCTGCGCATGGCAGCGACCGCGCGGGCATATTGTGCCGGCATGCTGGTGTCCGAGCGCGGATAGAGCCGGGCGACGGCATTGGGATGATTGGTGAAGGCGGTCAGCTTGGCCCGCACCATATCATGGCGCGCCTGAAGGGCGGGCGGCGCGGGCTTGTCGAAGTACTTGCTCTTGCGGGCCTGCTCCTCAAGCGAGTTGTAACGCTCACGCGCCATCGGGTGGCTCTGGGCATAAGGATCGGTGTATTTCGCCGAGAACAGCTGCTGGTCGGCAAAGCGCTCGAAGGTGCGCAGCATGCCTTTGGCGCTCTGGCCGGTCATTTCCAGATAGCGCAGGGCTGCCTTGTCGGCTGCGGCCTCTTCGCCGCGCTGATAGGCCAGGAGCGAGCGCTGGCCGATGCCCGGGGCACCCATGGCAATGGCAGCACCGCCTCCCGCCGCTCCGCTGGAATTGCTGGAGACGCCTGCCGCCATGGCACCTGCTCCCAGCACCATGCCGACAACGGTCATGATCTGCGCATTGGCAAGGGCCGTGCGAAGCCGCACCAGATGGCGGCCAGCGATATGGCCAGCTTCATGCGCGATCACGCCGATCACTTCGCCCGGTGTCTCGGCTTCGATCAGCACGCCCACATTGATGAACATGCGGCGGGCATCGGGAACGAAAGCGTTGAAGGTGTTCTCGTTGACGAGGATGATCTCAACCTGTCCCTTCGGCAGGCCGGCAGCCTTGAAGATCGGTGCCGCGTAGTCGCGCAGCAATTCCTCTGTCTCTGCATCGCGCACGACCGGGATCTTCCGCCCCTGAGCCGCCAGTGGTGCGGTCAATGAGGGCAGGGCAATCGCTGCCGCCATGAACAGGGTGCCGGCCTTGCGCAGAATCCGGCCGAGGACAGGGGCGGCTGCCTTGCCGCTGCCGGGTTCCTGAACGGTGGAAATGTGTCGCACGGGTGCTTCCTCTTTCGCGTGTTGCCGGAGAAGGTAGGGGAGGCATCCGGGGCAGGTCAACAGGCCGGGCCGCCGCATCCGGTCACGCTCTGGTGTGTTCAGGCGCGCTCTGGTGTGCTCTGGCGCTATGCCCCGCCAAAGCGGCGGCTGGCATAAGACAGGGCAACGCTGTAAACCGCATGGCAACAGCCACCATGAGGATTTGCGCCTTGACCAGCCAGAAGACCGCCCCTTCCGCCCGCAGTGCCGTGGACCCGTTTCTCGCCATGGATGTGCTGTCGGCAGCGCGTGCCCTTGAGGCGGAAGGCCGGCATCTCATCCACATGGAAGTGGGCCAGCCCGGAGCACCGGCCCCGTCCACCGTTCTTGCTGCTGCCCGGCAGGCGCTCGAGGTCGGGCGGCTTGGTTATACGGAGGCGCGCGGCATTGCCCCCTTGCGCCAGCGCATCGCCCGCCACTACCGCGATGCCTATGGCGTCGAGGTGCCGGAAGGCCGGATCATGGTGACGACCGGCTCATCGGCTGGCTTCAACCTGTCGTTCCTTGCCGCCTTCGATCCGGGTGACCGGATCGTTCTGACGGCGCCCGGCTATCCCGCCTACCGCAACATCATCAAGGCGCTGGGGCTGGTGCCGGTGGAAATCGAGGTGGGGCCGGACACCCGCTGGAGCCTGACACCGGATCACATTGCAGCGGCGCTGAAGGATGGTCCGGTGAAGGGCGTTCTGGTGGCGAGCCCCGCCAACCCGACAGGCACGATGATGACGCCTGCCGCACTCGCCGGTCTTGCCCGCTTCTGTGACGATTCGGGCATCTGGTTTATTTCGGACGAGATCTATCACGGGCTTGTCTATGAAGGTCAGCAGGCCTGTGCGCTTGAGACCTCGCAGAATGCCATCATCATCAACAGCTTCTCCAAGTATTACTGCATGACGGGCTGGCGCATCGGCTGGATGGTGCTGCCGGAGAGCCTTGTGCGTCCGGCCGAGCGCATTGCGCAGAGCCTCTACATTTCCGCGCCGGAGCTGTCGCAGATCGCCGCTGCGGCGGCCTTCGAGGCAACGGAGGAGCTGGAGGTCATCAAAGCCGGATATGCCGCCAACCGGGCGCTGCTGCTCGAGGCCCTGCCAAAGATCGGTTTCGACAGGCTTCTGCCGGTGGATGGAGCGTTCTACGTCTATGCCGACACCAGCCGTTTTGCTGCAAGCTCCCTCGATTTCACCCGCGCCATGCTGAATGAAGCCGGCGTTGCCGCTACGCCGGGCGCAGACTTCGATCCGGTGCACGGCGCCAGCTACACCCGGTTTTCGTTCGCCGGGTCCGGAGAGGATATCGCGGAGGCTGTGCGGCGTCTGGATGGATGGCTGAAAGGCCGCTGAGGGCGCGGGAAACCGGTCTGTTCTGATCTGATGGCGTGATGAAAAGCAAAACCCCTCCGGAAGCAACCTTCCGGAGGGGTTCTTTTTGTGTCTGATCCGCAGATCAGAAGAAGGAGCGGCGCTGCCACCAGCCGGAGCGCTTGGGCTTGCCTTCATCATCCGGACCCTGGCCATCACCGGCGGTTTCGCTGGTAACGACAGGCGTTGCCGGTGCCTTCGGACGGGCCGGAGCTGCCGGTTCTGCGGGCGCTTCAACTTCGGCAGCCGTGGCAACCTCTGAGGCGGCTTCGGCTGGAGCCTCAGCGGCTACGGTTTCCAGAACCGGCGCCTCTGCCGCCGGAGCTTCTGCCGCCGGAACTTCTGCCGCCGGTGCTTCCTGCGCTGCCTCGGGGGCGGCCGTTACGGCTTCTTCAGCCGTTTCGGCCACCGCCGGAGCTGCTTCCACCCGGGCAGGAGCGTCTGCGTCAGCCTCTGCAGCAGCGGGGGCTTCGGCTGCCTCGGGAAAGGAACCGCCGTTTGCGGCGTCATCCCCTTCAACGGCACCGGTCAGATCTTCCGGAGCAGCGGCTGCGTTGGCATCTTCCTCGCCGTCGCTGCCCTCTTCACCGTCCTCGCGCTCACCATTGCGGCGGCCACGGCGGCCGCCACGGCGGCCACGGCGGCGCTTGCGCTTGGGCTCATCGGAGCCGTCACCCTGAGCGCCTTCGCCCTGAGAAACTTCACCGTCTTCGCCTTCGCTGCCTTCTGCGTCATCGCCAGCGTCTGCCTCCGAGCCGTCTTCGTTCTGGCGCGGGCCAGCCTGGCGGTCACCACCTGTTTCCGGGCTGCGGCGGCGCTTGCGGCGGCGGCGCTTGCGGCGCTCGCTGTCTTCGGACTGCTCGCGGGCAGAGGGACGTGCCGAGGCAGCTTCCACTTCCTCCTCAACGTCATCCTCTTCCTCTTCCTCCGGCTCGACGATATCGTCGATCTCTTCGATCTCGACCATATGCGGCTGGATCTGCGGCGGGGCAGGGAGGGGGATCTTGTCGCGGTCGATCAGGGACGAGCGCTCCAGCACATAATGCTGGCCATGGCCTACCTCATCCGCCACTACGGCAATCTCGAGACCGAAACGGGCCTCAAGGTCACCCAGGTTGCGGCGCTTCTGGTTGAGGATGTAGAGCGCGACGGAAGTGTTGGTGCGCACGATCAGATTGTGGGTGACGCCCTTCAGCAGGAAGTCTTCCAGCGAGCGCAGCACATGCAGGGCAACCGATTCGACCGAGCGGATCATGCCCGAGCCATGGCAGTGCGGGCAGGGTGTCGTGGAGCTTTCCAGAACACCGGTGCGGATGCGCTGACGCGACATTTCCATGAGGCCAAAATGGGAGATCCGGCCAACCTGGATGCGTGCGCGGTCGTTCTTGAGGCAGTCCTTGAGCTTGCGCTCGACCGTCCGGTTGTTCTTGTTCTCCTCCATATCGATGAAGTCGATCACGATCAGCCCGGCCAGATCGCGCAGGCGCAGCTGGCGCGAAACTTCTTCGGCGGCTTCAAGGTTCGTCTGGAGGGCGGTGTCCTCGATATTGTGCTCGCGGGTGGACTTACCCGAGTTCACGTCGATGGAAACCAGAGCTTCCGTCTGGTTGATAACGATGTAGCCACCCGAACGCAGAGTGACCTGCGGGGAGAACATGGCATCAAGCTGCGGCTCCACCCCGAAACGGGTGAAGATTGGCGAGGCCTCGCGGTAGGGCTGGACGTTCTTGGCATGGCTCGGCATGAGCATGCGCATGAAGTCCTTGGCCTCACGGTAGCCGTCTTCGCCAGCAACAAGAACCTCGTCGATGTCCTTGTTGTAAAGATCGCGGATCGAGCGCTTGATCAGGCTGCCTTCCTCATAGACGAGGCAGGGCGCGCTGGACTTCAGCGTCAGGTCACGCACGTTCTCCCACAGGCGCATCAGATATTCGAAATCGCGCTTGATCTCGGCCTTCGTGCGGCTGGCGCCGGCCGTGCGCAGGATGACGCCCATGCCCTCCGGCACCTCCAGCTCGGAGGCGATCTTCTTCAGGCGCTTGCGGTCTGCAGGCTGGGTGATCTTGCGGGAAATGCCGCCGCCACGGCCCGTGTTCGGCATCAGCACCGAGTAACGTCCGGCGAGCGACAGATAGGTGGTCAGGGCAGCGCCCTTGTTGCCGCGCTCTTCCTTGACGACCTGAACCAGCAGCACCTGGCGGCGCTTGATGACTTCCTGGATCTTGTACTGCTTGCGCTGGCGGGTGCGGCGCTCCGGCACCTCTTCCATGGCATCTTCGGCGCCGACCGATTCAACATGGTCAGCATCATCGTCGCCGTCAGAGGACGGCTTGTCGGAGTCGTCCTGATCGTCGTCGTCGTCGCTGTCGTCTCCGTTCTTCGCAGCTTCGGAGGCAGCAGCCTCGCGTGCGGCATGACGGGCATTTTCAGCAGCTTCGCGCCGCTCTTCCTCGTGACGCTCGTCTTCAATGAGTGCCAGCCTGTCGGCGGCGGGGATCTGGTAATAGTCGGGATGGATTTCGCTGAAAGCGAGGAAACCATGCCGGTTTCCGCCGTATTCCACGAATGCGGCCTGGAGGGAGGGTTCGACCCGCGTCACCTTCGCCAGATAGATATTGCCGCGCAGTTGCTTCCGGTTAGCTGCCTCGAAGTCGAATTCTTCAACTCGATTGCCGCGCACTACGACGACCCGGGTTTCCTCCGGGTGCGCCGCGTCGATCAGCATCTTGTTTGCCATTGATGAAGGTCTCCACGGCAGCCGGACGCCCGGGGCGCGGCTGACGCGCTCCGTGGCTGAAGGTCCGGCAGACCGTTTTCTTGTCACTTGGATGGAAAGACGAAAGAACTGGCGTGCGCGCGTCTATGCCTGCGGACCGGCTGTCCCGCAAAACCGGGGACACCGTTTGTGTCATTTTCGCCTGCATCGCGCTGTGCTTCAAGGCAACGCCTGCCCTTGATTAAACTGTTGTCACCGCGAAGTGCTGCCGCAAGAGGCCCGATGGCCGCCTGCGAGGCGCTTCTGTTTTCACGGATGGGGCATGCAGCCCGGCCTTGGGGCCTGACACCATGACAGGTCACTCTGGTCACCCTTCGGGCGGAGCGTGCAGGCTTGTAGCCTGCTCACTGCCTTCTGGTCCGGCCAATTCCAGACTGTCCAGGGACAGCCCGCACCCGTCACACCTAATACCGCCCAATGCTTCGCCGTCTCTTAACGCCGGGCGCTGCGGCCGGGGCAAAATGGCCTCCACTCCGCTCCGCGCGTCCGGCAAAGCCGCCAAGACATGTGGAAAGACTGTTCTTTCCATCATCTGAGGCAGTATCGGCTGCAAACCGAAATCCGTATTCTTCTTTTACGGGTCGGCAAGCGCCTTGGCAAGCAATGGAAATCATCTCTGCCAGCTTGCAAGCTCCGGCAAGGCCCGTTAGCACGGAGTTAACCATCCACCGGCAGGGTCATAGCGTCAGGGTTCCTGCTTTGACGGGACGCTGCCGGAGGGTTTAAAGAGCGCGGCAGGTGCCGCATCCGAGCCCGCAAACAGGACCGGAGTAGAGGATTGCCAGCCAGATTGCAGCAGAGTTTGCCTGTCTTTCTGTCAGGCCGTGAGCGGAACGCGCCCATGGCCCGCAGAGGCTTGCAGGATTTTGTCCTGCCCGCACTGCGCCGTGCGGCGGCAAGGGTGATGCTTGCTGCCGCTCTGGCCGTGCCTGCCGCGATTTGCAGCCTTCCGGTTCAGGCGGAGACCTTGCCGGTTGCCTCGGACCTGTCTTCCGCTGCCACGGATGCCCGGATTGCCGGGGATGAGGCCCGGACCCGATTCGTTCTGGACCTGCAGGGGCAGGTGCCTTTCATCGTTTCGAATCTCGCCGATCCCTACCGGGTCATCATTGATCTGCCCTCCATGGAGTTCAAACTGCCGGAAGGCTCCGGCACGGATGGGCGGGGTCTCATCAGGAGCTGGCGTTACGGTGTCTTCGCAAAGGGTAAGGCACGGATCGTGCTGGATCTCACCGAACCTGCCAAGGTGGACAAGAGCTTTGTGCTGGAAGCGATCGAGGATCAGCCAGCCCGGCTTGTTGTCGATCTTGTGAAGACCAGCCGTGAGGAGTTCCTTGCTGAGGCCGAGCGCACCCATCAGCCGTTGAGTGCCGTTTCTGCCGATGGCCAGCTTGGCGCGCCAAAGGCGGACAAGCTGACGTCGTCGGCGGGCAAAACCAAGCCTGTTGTCGTGCTTGATCCCGGCCATGGCGGCATTGATACGGGCGCAATCGGCCTTCATGGCACATTCGAGAAGTCCGTGGTGCTCAGTTTCGCGCAGTCGCTCAAGGCCAAACTGGAAGCCACCGGGCATTACACGGTGCACATGACGCGCGAGGATGACACTTTCATCCCGCTCCGCAAGCGTGTGCAGATCGCCCGCAGCTATAATGCCGATCTTCTGGTGTCGATCCACGCGGACTCGGTGCGCGACTATAAAGAGGAGGTGCGCGGCGCCACTGTCTATACGCTCTCGGAGCGGGCGTCGGACGCGCTGGCAGCCCAGATTGCGGCCTCGGAAAACTTCTCTGACGTGCTCGCCGGCGTGGAACTGAGCGAAGAGCCTGCCGAGGTTGCAGATATTCTGGTGGACCTTGCCAGACGGGAAACCAAAATCTTTTCAAGCCACTTCTCCAAGATCCTCGTGGAAGAGCTGAGAAGCGCGGTGAAGCTGATCAACAATCCGCAGCGCTCTGCCGGCTTTATGGTTCTGAAGGCCCATGATGTGCCCTCTGTACTCGTGGAACTCGGGTATCTTTCCAACGAACAGGACGAAAAATTGCTGATCTCGCCGGAGTGGCGCGAGCGGACGGCAACGGCTGTTGCCGACGCAATCGAGGCCTTCTTTCAGCCCCGCTTTGCAATGGACAAAGGCGCGGCTGAGGCGACAACGGCGGGGACAACAACAAAGTAATTGCCGCGTAGCGCCCGCCAGTGCTTGCCGATGCCTCAGCATCGCCATATTGCTCGACGACTAAAGTCCCGAGGTAAACCCCGATTTCTCTCCGCTCCTGTGTCCAGCCTGCCCGGAATATGGTAGGGGACCGGCAGCAGTAGTCTGGCCGGGAAGAAGCGAGCCCAAGGCATGAAATTTCTGATCAAGTTCTTCGGTTATCTGTTCGGCATCGGTGCGGTGCTCGGGCTGGTGGTCGCGGCTGGTGTCTGGATCTATCTGGAGAAGCTGGCCGAAGACCTTCCGGATTACACGGCGCTGAAGAACTATGAGCCGCCGGTGATGACCCGCGTGCATGCCGCCGACGGGAGCCTGATGGCCGAATATGCCAAGCAGAGGCGCCTCTTCCTGCCGATCCAGGCCATGCCGGACATGCTGAAGCAAGCCTATATCTCGGCAGAGGACAAGAATTTCTACAGCCACGTCGGCATCGACCCTGAAGGCATTGCCCGTGCCGCGGTCCGTTTCGTGCAGAATTTCGGTTCCGGCCGCCGCCCTGAAGGCGCCTCGACGATCACGCAGCAGGTTGCCAAGAACTTTCTGCTGACCAACGAGCTGTCGGTGGACCGCAAGATCAAGGAAGCGATCCTGTCGCTGCGCATCGAGCAGGCCTACACCAAGGACGAGATCCTCGAGCTCTATCTCAACGAGATCTACCTCGGCCTCGGCGCTTATGGCGTGGCTGCCGCTTCGCTTGTCTATTTCGACAAGTCGGTGCATGAGCTGAGCCTTGAGGAAGTTGCCTATCTGGCAGCATTGCCCAAGGCACCGAACAACTACCATCCTTTCCGGGGCCGTGAGCGCGCTATCGAGCGCCGCAACTGGGTGATCGACCGTATGGTCGAGAACGGCTATGTCAGCGCGGCTGACGCCGAGGTCGCCAAGGCAAAGCCCCTGACCGTGAAGCCGCGTGAAACCGGCTCGCAGCTGTTTGCGGCCGAGTACTTTACCGAGGAAGTCCGGCGTCAGGTGGCCTCGATCTATGGCGAGAACAGCCTTTATGAGGGCGGTCTCTCCGTACGGTCCACTCTGGACCCGAAAATGCAGGTAACGGCCCGCAAGGTGCTGATGAACGGTCTGCTGGATTTCGATCAGAAGCGCGGCGGCGGCTGGCGCGGGCCAGTGACGACGATCCCCGTTACAGGTGACTGGGGTGTTGAACTGGGCAAGGTCGAGGCTTTCTCGGATCTGCCCGAATGGCGCCTTGCAGTGGTTCTTGAAGCGGGACAGGGGTCTGCGGAAGTCGGGCTCCAGCCACGCAGGCTTGTCAGTGGTGCACTTGAGCCGGACCGTGAGACGGCCACGCTGCAGCTTGAGGACATGAAGTGGGCACGCGTCGGCGGGCGCGCCCCGGCTGCGGTCAGCGATGTGCTGAAGCAGGGCGACGTGGTCTATGTGGAGATCCCCAAGGATGGCAGCCGCTACGCGCTGCGCCAGATTCCGAAAGTCTCCGGCGCCCTGGTAGCAATGGATCCGTTCACCGGACGTGTGCTGGCGCTGGTGGGGGGCTTCAGCTTCGCCCAGAGCGAGTTCAACCGTGCGACGCAGGCCTGGCGCCAGCCGGGCTCGTCCTTCAAACCGTTCGTTTATGCTGCCGCACTCGACAATGGTTACACCCCCTCCAGCGTGGTGCTGGATGCGCCCATCGAGCTGGCGCAGGCGGGCCAGGAAACCTGGCGTCCGCAAAACTACGGAGGCAAGTTCTATGGCCCCTCGACGCTGCGCACGGGCATCGAACTGTCACGTAACCTGATGACCATCCGGCTTGCGCAGGACATGGGCATGCCGCTGGTCGCTGAATATGCCAAGCGGTTCGGCGTCTATGACAACATGATGCCGGTTCTCTCCATGTCCCTGGGGGCAGGCGAAACCACAGTGCTGCGTATGGTCACGGCCTATTCGATCCTGGCCAATGGCGGACGCAAGGTGACCCCGACGCTGATTGACCGTATTCAGGACCGTTACGGGCGTACAATCTTCAAGCATGACAGCCGCATTTGCGAAACATGTGACGCCAATGACTGGACCGGCCAGGCCGAGCCCGAGCTGATTGACGAGCGTGAGCAGGTGCTCGATCCGATGACCGCCTATCAGATCACCTCGATGATGGAAGGCGTGGTTCAGCGCGGCACGGCCACGAGCGTTCGTGCGGTTGGCCGCCCGGTTGCCGGCAAGACCGGCACCACCAACGAGGAAAAGGATGCCTGGTTCGTCGGCTACACGCCGGATCTCGCAGTCGGCGTCTTCATCGGCTACGACCAGCCGCGGCCGATGGGGCGCGGTGCGACAGGCGGTCTTGTTGCTGCGCCGATCTTCACCGAATTCATGAAGGAAGCGCTGGCTGGAAGCCCGCCGGTCGAGTTCCGTGTGCCGAAAGGCCTGCAGCTGATCCCGATCAACCGGCAAACCGGCATGCGTGCGGTTGCCGGGGCCGAAGGAACCATTCTGGAGTCCTTCAAGCCGGGCACCGCCCCGCCGGACACTTACTCGGTCATCGGCTTTGAGGACGAGATGGGCGTGCCGCGCACCGTTTCGCCGGAAGCTGGCGCTGCCGTGATGACCGGCACAGGCGGGCTTTATTGACCCTTCCGGAGATCTGCCTGCGCGGCTAGCTGTTTACATGGCTTGCCTGCGCCGTTAGTCTCCGCCCCGATTTGCGGCCACTGCCCCGGCAACGAGGCGGTGGCCGCGACATTCCTGAGTTAGCTTTGAGAGGTATCCGATGCGCGCCGAGATGGAAGGCATCGTCGACGAAATCAAGCAGGCCATAAGCCTGCTGAGGAGGCATCTTTGACTGGGATCACGCTCTGGTCCGTCTGGATGAACTGAACGCCCTGTCCGAAGACCCCACGCTGTGGAATGACCCGTCCAAGGCGCAGAAGCTCATGCGTGAGCGTCAGCAGCTTGAAGATGGCATTACGGGTGTGCGCCGCCTTGAATCGGAACTTGCCGACAACATCGAGCTGATCGAGCTTGGCACCGCCGATGGCGACAAGGACGTGGTCGAGGAAGCCGAGACGGCGATGCGCGGCCTCAAGGCCGAGGTGATGAAGCTGCAGATGGCGTCGCTGCTTTCCGGTGAAGCGGACGGCAATGACACCTACATGGAAATCAACTCGGGCGCGGGCGGCACGGAAAGCCAGGACTGGGCCAGCATGCTGCTGCGCATGTACCGCCGCTGGGCGGAGCGCAACGGTTTCAAGGTCGAGCTTCTCGAATACCATGATGGCGAAGAAGCCGGCATCAAGTCGGCGACGCTGCTGATCAAGGGCGAGAATGCCTATGGCAAGCTGAAGACCGAATCGGGCGTGCACCGCCTCGTGCGTATCTCGCCCTATGACAGCCAGGCCCGCCGCCACACGAGTTTTGCCAGTGCCTGGGTCTATCCGGTGATTGATGACTCGATCGACATCGAGGTCAACGAAAGCGATTGCCGCATCGACACCTACCGTGCCTCGGGTGCCGGTGGCCAGCACGTCAACACCACCGACTCGGCTGTGCGCATCACACATATTCCGACCGGCATTGTCGTGCAGTGCCAGAACGACCGCTCGCAGCACAAGAACCGCGCAACCGCCTGGTCCATGCTGAAGGCGCGCCTCTATGAGGCCGAACTGCAGAAGCGAGAAGAGGCTGCCAATGCGGAAGCCTCGTCCAAGACCTCGATTGGCTGGGGTCACCAGATCCGTTCCTACGTGCTGCAACCCTACCAGATGGTCAAGGACCTGCGCACGGGCGTTGAAAGCTCCTCGCCGCAGGACGTGCTCGACGGCAAGATCGATGACTTCATCGAAGCTGCTCTCGCGCAGCGCGTCTTCGGCGGCAAGGACGCCGAGGTTTCGGACATCGACTGAGCGGAACTCAAGGACCGCAAGACTGAAGAACCCCGCGGGATCAATCCGGCGGGGTTTTTTATGGCTTTGCAAACAAGCGGAACTAGCGCTTCAGCAGCTTGGAAACCTTGTCTCCGGTGCGGACGAAGGTCATGGGATCAAGAGCCTCATCGTCCCGCCGCACTTCATAGTGGAGATGCGGGCCTGTGGAGCGGCCGGTGTTGCCGAGGCGGCCGACCTGATCGCCTGCGCGCACTTCATCCCCCACGGCGACGGTAATGGCACTCATGTGGGCATAGCGGGTCAGGTGCCCGTCAGGATGCTCGACTTCCACCAGCCGCCCATAGCCGCCCTGATAGGAGGCGGTAATGACCGTGCCCGGAGCCGTGGCGCGCACAGGCGTGCCGTAAGGTGCGCGGAAGTCAATGCCGGTGTGCATGGCAAGGCCACCCAGGAATGGATCAATGCGGGGGCCGAAATCACTGGTGATCTGTGCTGCCGCGATGGGGCGGGCAAGCGGAATGGTGCCGATGGACTGGCGGACCTTGTTGCGCAGATCGAGAGCGGATTCGGCGCGCTCGATCTTGTCGTCCAGGGTTGCAGCGGCAAGCGGCACATAGGGCCCGCCGGTGGCTTCCATGCTGCCGGCAAGATCGCTGACGCGGTAGCCCAGAGGGCGGACAGCTGCGGCCAGCTGGCTGGTCTCGTGCTCGGCTGCAAGCGTCACTGCATCCAGTGCGGCGTTGCTTTCCTCGCTGATCCGGTCCAATGCGGCGCCGATGCCCAGAAGATCGTCACGCGGAGCTTCCAGCTTCGGCAGAGGCTTGGCCGTCAGGCTATCCTGTGATGCTGGCGGGGGAGCGTAGGCGGAAAGAGGGCTGTCCAGCAGGCCGTTTTCGCTGCTGCCGCGCAGCCCGAGTGCCGCGAAGGGGTTCTCCAGGGGAGCCTCGGGGCCGCCAATGGCCAGAAGGCTGCTGGAGGTCCCGGTATCCGAGAGTTGTTCCGGTTTGGCCGTGGGAATTGCCGGCCCGGAAACCACATCGAGCCCGCTGCGGGCGGCCTTGTCGAGGAGTGCTGCGACCTTGCCATGCTGGTCCAGAAGCTCGTTCTGCCGCTGGAGCAGTGTATCGATCATGCCTTCGACAGAGCGGCGCTCATACATCTGACTGCTGGTCAGGCGGTCGATCTCGGCACGGAGATAGGCGATGCGGTTCTCGTAAACTGCAGCTTCCTGCGTGCGCTGGGTGAGGCGGTTCTCGATCAGGTCGTCGCGCATCACGAAATAGGCGGCGGCGGCCATGTAGCCGGTGATGAAGAGGCCGAGAGTGAGGCAGGAGCCTGCGGCCAGCCAGGGGCGCACGGTGAAAGTCCGGGTGCGTTCGCCGGTCGTGATGGTGACCTGATGCAGTGCCTTGCGCTTGCCGAACCCTCGACGGGCTCTTGAAGGAAAGTCTGACATGCCGTTTTCCATGCATCCGGAAGGGGGCGAGTTCTGCCCCGGTCAGGAATCATTAGAAACGGTTAAGGTTAACAAACACCTTTCTTGCTGTTCACGCTTGGGCCGCTGAAACTGATTTGTTCAGGGAGCGAGCTTGACGAGGGGGCGGTAAAACCCTGGCGTCAGACCCGCTTCGGAGCGCGCCCGGTCGTTGAAGGGCGGCTTCAGCGGGCCTCTGAAATGGGTGCGCACCAGTTCATGGAAGCGCGGTTCGGGCCTCTCGCCATGACGGTCGCACAGGAAACGGAACCATTTGGCGCCGAAAGCGACATGATTCTTCTCATCCCGGTAGATGATGCCGAGGATGCGCGCTGTCGCATGGTCGCCGAGGGCGGCAGCCTTCTCGATCATTGGCGGAGTGATGTCGAGGCCGCGGGCCTCCAGCACCAGCGGAATGACAGCAAGCCGTGCGGTCAGGTCATGCCCGGTGGCCTGCGCGGCTTGCCAAAGCCCGTCATGGGCGGGCAGGTCGCCATAGGCAGCGCCGAGTTCCTGCAGCCGCTCCTCCAGCATGCTGAAGTGCTTGGCCTCCTCAAGCCCGACGCGCACCCAGTCGTCGTAGTAGGAGCGGGGCATCGGCACATGCACGAAGCGGCCAATGATGTCCCAGGTCAGGTCCACTGCATTGAGTTCGATATGGGCCAGCGAATGCAGCAGGGCGATCCTGCCAGCTTCCCCGCCAATGCTGCGCTTGGGCATGTCGCGCGGGGCCAGAAGCACCGGACGCTCCGGGCGGCCGGGCCGGTCCGGCATCTGGGCGGACGCGGATGGCGAGCCAAGAGCAAGGCTGCGGGCATACCAGAGCTTGGCGGTCTCATAGGCAAGGCGGACCTTTTCGGAAAGATCCGGCGTGCGCACGATGGCGTTGGCGCGCCCGGCCAGCGTGTCCAGCGCCGGGGATGGAAATATGCCGCTCATGCCCGAAAAGCCCCTTCAGCATCCGCAAGAGGCGGGGGCGCCGGATGTGCCGCCCCCGCGAACCTGCGGTCAGAGCCCGCGCACTGCCTCAAGCACGGCGTCGACGTGGCCCTTTACCTTCACCTTGCGCCAGATCTGGGCGATCTTGCCGTCGGCTGCAACAAGGAAGGTGCTGCGCTCCACACCCATGTAGGTCTTGCCATACATGGACTTTTCCACCCACACGCCAAAAGCCTGGCAGACGGCGGTGTCCGGATCAGACGCGATGTCGACGGTCAGTCCGTGCTTGCCCTTGAACTTGGCGTTCTTGGCAACAGGATCCGGCGAAATGCCGATGACCTTTGCGCCAAGCGCTTCGAACTGCGCCTTGGCCTGGCTGAAGGCAATGCACTCTTCGGTGCAGGCGGGGGTGTCGGCCTTTGGGTAGAAATAGATCACAACGGGGCTCCCTTGCAGGCTCGAGAGCTTCACGGTCTGATCATCGCCGAGCATCAGGTCCACGTCGGGTGCGGGGGCTGAAATTGCCAAATCGGTCATGCTGCCTTCCTCTTGTCATAGTCGGTGGATTTATCCGGAACGGTATTCAGTTGTCGGTGCTTGAGGCGCGCCTCGCGGCTGGCTTTGTTGCATAATGACGTAACACAGCGGATCGGAGGATTCGCAGTTCCGAGACAAAAAATGAAAGGACCCTGACCGCTGTCTCCGCCGCAAGAACCGCAGAAAGCCCCTTTTATACGGAAAGGACGCCGGTCTGGATTGGGGCGGAGGCTTGCGCGCGCCTGCGGATTTCTTTGCATTCTGGCGCTGGCCGCCGCTGCTGGGCTGATCGGGCGGCTCTACTGGGGACCCGTCACCATTCCTTTCGCGCGGGAACTGGTGGAAGCCCGCGCCAGGGTGGTCAATGCCGATGTCTCGGTCGGCTCGGTGCGGCTGGACCTTTTTGCAGCCAGCGGCCCGCAGGTGGTGATTGATGACGCCGGTGTCACGATCAGGGGGGAGGTCGAAAGCCGGATTCTCCTGCCGCGCACCGAAGCCGTTCTGCAGTTTGCTCCCCTGCTGACCGGCGAGGTGAAGTTTCGCAGTCTCGACATCGAGCGCCCGCGGATCACACTGGAAGGCGGTGATGGGCCCGCACTGATGCCGGAAATGAACAGCCTGATGGAAGCTGTTGACCGGATTGCGCTTCTGGTTGACGAGGAACTGAGCCGCCGCAGCCTTGATTTGATCCGCGTCCGGGACGGGCGTCTTGAAATTTCCGGGCCAACCCCGCGCCTTATCGACAATATCGATGCTTCTCTGGGACGCGATGCATCGGGCGCGATCTATGCCGAGAGTACGGTCGAGGGGCGTATGGGCGCCTGGCAGCTGGCCCTGCGGCGCGGCACGAATGCGGAAACCGGCTCCAGAGAGCTGGGTCTCTACGTCAAGGATGTGTCGCTGGCCGAACTCTTGCCGCTGAACGAGCAGGTGCGTTCTGGCCGTGGCCTTGGTTTGCCGCTCGAGCTTCAGTTCGGAGCGACGCTGGACAAGGATGGTGTCTTCGGCCAGGCAACTTTGGTCGGGCGTGCCGTGGATGGGTGGTTCCAGATCGGTACCACGACGATCCGGTATGATGAGGTGGCGGTTGGTCTTGCATGGCAGGGAGAGGATCCGCGGATTCGGGTGTTGCCGTCCCATGTGGTGCGGGGCAACACGCGCATCAACTTTGACGGCAGGGTAACGCCGCCTGCCGCCGGACATCCGAATTGGAAGATCCTGCTGGGGGCGGATAATCCGGTTTTCGGGTCGCAAGACGTGCAGGAAGACCCGATCATGGCAGAGCGGGTGCATCTCCAGGCTCAGTATGATCCAGTCGCACGCAGCCTCTATATCGACAGGGCGCAGGTGCAGTCAGGGCCTGCAAGCCTCAGTGCCGTTGGCACTGTAGACCTTAAGGACGATGGTCCCTATCTGGCGCTGGCGGTCCAGGTCAACGCCATGCCTGTCGCCCTGTTGAAGCAGATCTGGCCGATCACCCTGACGCCGCCGGCGCGGGCCTGGATCAGCAAGCACATGCTGTCGGGTCTCATCCGCGAAGCCAGCATCGACGTGTCGATCCGTCCGCCTGCCTTTGACGAGCACCATCCGGATCCGGGTTGGGGGGAAGACGATGTCCGGCTGGACCTGACGTTCTATGACGTGGATGTAGCGCCGCTCGATACCTTGCCGCCGATCACCGGGCTTGATGGGACGATTACGATCGACAACGAGGTTCTGACTGTTTCCGGACGGAATGGCAGGATCGTCGAGGGCGTTGCCAAGCCGGTTGACGTTCCGGAGGGGACCTTCACGATCCGGCAACTGGCGCTGCGCAGCATCAAGCCGGCCGATATTTCGCTGAAATTTGCAGGTGAGGCGCAGGATCTGGGTACTTTGATCAACCGGCCGCCATTTCGCGCGCTCGACAAGGCGCAGATGTCGGGGGGAACCTTCGGCGGCACCGGAGAGCTCGATGTGAAAGCAAACTTTCCATTGCGGCTTTCCATTGCGGTCGCCGATGTGGACTGGACGGCAGCGGCCCGGCTGAACGGATTTTCCTCCACCCAGCCAGTGCGCGGGCATAAGATTTCCGGTGCAGATGTTGTCATTGAAGCGGATCCAAGGGAAGTCGCGGTCAAGGGCAAGGGCCGTATCGACGGGCTGGAAGCCAACATTGATATGCTCGTTCCGGTGGAGGAAGGCCAGGGTGAGCGGCGTCAGGATGTCGAGCTGAAAGTCTCTGCGGAAGAGCTCGGCAAGCGGGGCATTGACCTGGGCTCCCTGGTCAGCGGGCAGATGGTGCTGAAGCTTGCCGGCACGCCGGATGGGCAGTCCTTTGACATTGATCTGACGGATGCCACGGTCAAGCTGGAGCAGATTGGCTGGGAAAAGGGGCCTGGCGTAGCGGCCAGGGCTAGCTTCATCCTGAGCGAGCAGGGCGACACCAGGCGGCTGAGGGATTTCAAGCTGACCTCCGATGGCGTGGCCGTCGGAGGTGAGGTGGTTCTTGGCAAGGATGGCGGCTTCCGCGAGGCCGATTTTGCCGGCTTCCAGATCAGGCCCGGAGATTCGGCCTCGCTAAAGGTCACCCAGCAGCGCCGTAACCAGTACAAGGTGGTTTTCAACGGCGCCCAGTTCGACGCGCGCGGGCTGATCAAGGCCCTGCTCGACAAGAAGGGTGGATCTGATGCCAAGGACAAGACAGTCTACGACATTGTCATCAAGGCTGGCCGTCTTCAGGGCTTCAACGGGGTTGTGGCGACAGATGTGGATGGGAAGGTAACCGGAGGCCCGGAGGGCATTGGCAGCCTCACCCTGAAAGGGGCCACCAATAACCGCGGTGCCTTCCGTTTCGAGCTCAGTGGCAAGGGGGACACGCGTGCTGCCAGCGGTGACTTCGCCGATACGGGCGCGGTGCTGCGTTTCCTTGACGTCTATCCGCGCATGCGCGGGGGGACTGGTACCTTGCTGATTTCCATGCCGGAGGAGTCGCAATGGTTTGGCACGTTCGGCGTTCGCAATCTGTCGATCACGGAAGACCCTGCGATCCGGAAACTGGCCGAATTACCCGTTTCAGCGCGGAATGAAAGCGGCGCGGTGGTGATCTCCCAGTCAGTGCGTGCGGGTGAGGCTTCGTTTGACCGCCTTGATCTGCGCTTTTCCCGCAATGGCGAAATCATCAAGGTCGAGGAAGGCCTGATGCAGGGCGCCGTCGTCGGTGGAACGGTGACGGGTGAGGTCGATCTCAGCCAGCGGACACTCGCGCTGACGGGAACCTATGTGCCGGTCTTTGCACTCAACAACCTGTTCAGCAAGATCCCGCTGCTCGGCTTTGCCCTCGGCGGTGGTTCGGACGAGGGGCTCTTTGGTGTGACCTACCGCCTGGCTGGCCCCATCAGCGCCCCGCAGTTGTCAGTGAACCCGGTCTCGGCCATCGCGCCAGGCATCTTCCGCAAGATGTTCGAGTTCCGGTGAGCGCAGGGCCCCTGACGGATCCCGGCACATAGTCAGCGCATAAACGAAAGGCCCGGACCTTTCGGGCCGGGCCTTGCTGAATGTCAGGCAGCGGCGGATCAGGCCGGGCGCAGCAGCACGTGCTTCTTCTTGCCCATGGAAAGCTTGATCACGCCCTCGCCGGTGATGTCCGCCATGGACAGGCTGCGCTTGTCGTCGGTGACTGTCTCGTCATTTACCTTCAGCGCGCCGCCCGTGATGTTGCGGCGGGCTTCGCCGTTGGAGGCGCACAGGCCTGCACGGACGAAGGCAGCCAGCACGCCGAGACCGGCTTCCAGCTCGCCCTGCGGCAGCTCCACTGTAGGCAGGCCCTCGGCCGTCTGGCCTTCCTCAAAGGCGCGGCGGGCGGTCTCGGCGGCCGCCTCAGCAGTTTCGCGGCCATGGATCATGGCGGTGGCTTCGGTGGCAAGAACCTTCTTGGCTTCGTTGATCTCCGCGCCCTGCAGCGCTGCAAGGCGGGCAATCTCCTCCAGCGGCAGCACGGTGAAAAGCTTCAGGAAGCGCTCCACATCCGCGTCTTCGGTGTTGCGCCAGTACTGCCAGTAGTCATAGGGCGAGAGCTGCTCTGCATTGAGCCACACGGCGCCTGCGGCTGTCTTGCCCATCTTTGCGCCAGACGCGGTGGTCAGCAGTGGGGCTGTGAGGGCGAAGGCCTCCACGCCAGCCTTGCGGCGCACCAGATCCACGCCGGAGAGAATGTTGGACCACTGGTCGGAGCCGCCCATCTGCAGGCGGCAGCCGGTCTGCTGATAGATTTCCAGATAGTCGTAGCCCTGCAGCAGCATGTAGTTGAATTCCAGGAAGGACAGGTGCTGCTCACGCTCAAGCCGCAGGCGCACGCTGTCGCGCTGGATCATCTGGTTGACCGAGAAATGGCGGCCAATGTCGCGCAGAAACTCCACATAGTTCAGCTTCATCAGCCAGTCCGCATTGTCCAGCATGATGGCGTCCTTAGGGCCGTCACCGAAGGTGAGGAGCCGGTCGAAGATCTTGCGGATACCGGCCTTGTTCGTCTCGATATCCTCGTCGGAAAGGATCTTGCGGCTTTCGTCCTTGCCGGTTGGATCTCCGACGCGGGTGGTGCCAGAGCCCATCAGCGCGATCGGGCGGTGGCCGGTCTGCTGCAGCCAGTAGAGCATCATGATGGTCACAAGCGACCCGGCGTGGAGGCTCGGCGCCGTGCAGTCAAAGCCGATATAGGCGGTCACGGTCTCGGTCGAGAGCAGCTTGTCGAGGCCCTCCGCATCGGACATCTGGTGAATGAAGCCGCGCTCGTTGAGAACCTTCAGAAAACCGGACTTGTACTCGCTCATGTAACGTTTCCACGCGCTGGATGTTCGGGAGGTGAGTTGGTGTGTCTGGCTCTATACCGGCAGGCAGCCGTTGTAAATCGGCAGAGGGCGCGGGCAGCACACTTGCTGCGTCACACATTTGCGCTGTGGGCGTCTCTCTTCTTGTTCCGTTCCCTCATTCCAAGGACAAGAGATGCCCCTCTATCAGATCAATGCCGCTCTTGGCACAGCCAGCATGTCCATCAGCCAGGTGATACAGCAGGCCAATGCGGGTAATGCCGGGCCGACGCCCGTCATCAATCCGAACCCCAATCCGAACTATCTTTGGGTCAACCAGCTTGGCCGCCAGACGATTGACGCGACGCAAAATCCGTCGTCAACGGCTGCCATGGGGCTGATCACCTGCGCTTCGGTGGTGATGGTTTCGGCCAACCCGAATGATCCGCCGGTTGCCTCTGTCTATCATGCCAACGCGGGCGTCGTTACGGCTGCGGACCTCAACCAGATGCGTCTGGCCATCACGCAGAATCCGAACAATCTGCCCGCATGGGGTGACTTGATGGTCGTCTATGCCGTCACGCAGCCCTGGGACCAGGGCTATACAGACGCAATCACCGTGATGACGGGCCTTGGTATTCCGGCAAACCGCATCGCCTGGCTTGCCCAGATTCCGATCGGGTGCTTTGGCATCAACTCGGTCGGGCAGGTGGGTGTTCCGGGCATCGCGTGACGGGTACCGTGAAGTCTGAAACAAGAAAGCCGGGCGCTAGGCCCGGCTTTCCGCATCTGCTGCCTGAAAGGCTTATGCAGAGTAGTACATGTCGAATTCGACCGGATGCGGGGTCATTTCGTAGCGCATGTTCTCTTCCATCTTCAGCTCGATGTAGCTGTCGATGAAGTCGTCATCGAACACGCCGCCAGCCTTGAGGAACTCGCGGTCGGCATCCAGCGACTGCAGGGCTTCACGCAGCGAGCCGCAGACGGTCGGGATCTCGGCCAGCTCTTCCGGCGGCAGGTCGTACAGGTTCTTGTCCATGGCGTCGCCCGGATGGATCTTGTTCTTGATGCCATCGAGACCGGCCATCAGCTGTGCAGCGAAGGCGAGGTAGGGGTTCGCGGTCGGGTCCGGGAAGCGGACTTCGATGCGCTTTGCCTTCGGCGAAGAGGTGTACGGGATGCGGCAGGAGGCCGAGCGGTTGCCCGAGGAATAGGCGAGCAGAACCGGAGCTTCGTAGCCCGGGACCAGACGCTTGTAGGAGTTGGTCGACGGGTTGGTGAAGGCGTTCAGGGCCTTGGCGTGCTTCAGGATGCCACCGATGTAGTACAGGCACATCTCGCTGAGGTCAGCGTAGAGGTTGCCGGCGAACAGCGGCTTGCCATCGCGCCAGATGGACTGGTGGCAGTGCATGCCCGAACCGTTGTCACCGAAGATCGGCTTCGGCATGAAGGTTGCGGTCTTGCCATAGGCGTTGGCGACCTGGTGAACCACATACTTGTAGATCTGCATGTGATCGGCGCAGACGGTCATGGTGTTGAACTTCACGCCCAGCTCGTGCTGTGCGGCAGCCACTTCGTGGTGGTGCTTCTCAACGGACACGCCCATCTCGGCCATGACGGTCAGCATCTCGGAACGCATGTCCTGGCAGCTGTCGATCGGCGGGACCGGGAAGTAGCCGCCCTTGACGCGCGGACGGTGGCCGAGGTTGCCGGCTTCGTACTCGGTGTCGAGGTTGCTCGGCAGCTCGTTGCTGTCCAGCTTGAAGCCCGTGTTGTACGGCTCGGATGCGAAACGCACGTCGTCGAAGATGAAGAATTCAGCTTCCGGGCCGAAGAAGATGGTGTCGCCGAAGCCGCCGGTCTTGACGTAGGCTTCTGCCTTCTTGGCGATGGAGCGCGGATCGCGGTTGTAGGTCTCGCCGGTGCGCGGATCGACGATGTCACACAGGATGACGAGGGTCGGCTGCGCGAAGAACGGGTCGATGTGAGCCGAGGACGGGTCCAGCACCAGGGTCATGTCGGAGGCGTCGATCGCCTTCCAGCCGGCGATGGAAGAGCCGTCGAAGGCAACGCCTTCAGCGAACATGTCTTCGTCAACGAGGCCAACGTCCATGGTGACGTGCTGCAGCTTGCCGCGCGGGTCGGTGAAGCGCAGGTCGACGAACTTGATGTCCTTGTCCTTGATTTCCTTAAGGATATCAGCAGCGGTGGTCATTATTCACTTCCCTATGTGTTCTGTTTTCACGTGGGCTTTTCTCGCAGCCTGAGGGCCTGCGCCTGTGGCGCAGCGGCTTTACGGATGCGAAACTCGGGAGCGGGGTATCCCCGCGAAACGGATTGAGAGGCTTCAGATGGCGTCCACGCCGGACTCGCCGGTACGGATGCGGACGGCTTCCTCGATGTTGGAGACGAAAATCTTGCCGTCGCCGATGCGCCCGGTCTGGGCTGCATTGCGAATCGCGTCAACGGCTTTTTCCACCATTTCGTCGGCGAGGACGATTTCGACCTTCACCTTCGGCAGGAAGTCGACGACATATTCTGCGCCGCGGTACAGCTCGGTGTGGCCCTTCTGACGGCCGAAGCCCTTGGCTTCGGTCACGGTGATGCCCTGAAGACCGACTTCCTGCAGCGCTTCCTTCACCTCGTCGAGCTTGAAGGGTTTGATGATCGCCTCGATCTTTTTCATCGTCTTGCGTCTCTCTCCGTTTCGGTGGCCATTGTCTGGCACGTTTCTGCGGCGGGGTCCGGATCGCGCGATCGGGGAGGCCCGTTGTTGCCCCCTCTCTTGCACGACGCGTGCCAACTTTCCTCACCACCCGAAAGCGCCGAAAAAAGGGGCATTGCGGACACTGTGGCCGATCCTGCGGGTTCCGCCAAGCGGATTTGCTGCCCGTTTTTTGCTCAATGTGATGCCTTATTGTGCAGTTAGTCATTTCTTGTGCTGGAGCGGGGCTGGAAAGGGCGGAATGCTGTGCGCCAAAGGGGCTTGCGTGTGCGGCTTCTATTGGCAACTCTGGCGCCCGTTTCAGAAGGCGGATGGGGATATGTCATGGTGCCGGGACTTGAACTGCTCTCGCCGCAGGAAATGCGCCGCGCCGATGCGCTGGCAATCGAGGCGGGCACGCCGGGGATCGAGCTTATGGAGCGCGCCGGGCGCGGTGTGGCCAATGCGGCGCGCGGCATGCTGGCGCCGGGGCAGGGGATTCTGGCGCTCTGCGGACCTGGCAACAACGGTGGCGACGGCTTCGTTGCCGCCCGGCTGCTGGCGCTCGAAGGTGTGCCGGTAATGCTGCTTCTGTGCGGGCAGCCGGAGCAGCTTTCGGGTGATGCCTGGAGCGCATGGCGGCGCATGGGTGAAGAGGCGGCCGACGGCATCCGGTTTCTGGAGCCGGGCGCCAATCCCTTCCTTGAAAGCGCAGAAACGGACGCCCCTCTGGTGATTGACGCACTGTTCGGTGCGGGGCTCTCCCGTCCCGTCACTGGATATGAAATGGAACTGGTCAACAGCCTCAATGCCTCGGGCCTGCACGTGTTGAGCGTCGATGTGCCGAGCGGACTGGATGGTGCGACGGGGGAGGTGAGGGGTGTTGCCGTCAAGGCTGCGCGCACTGTCACCTTCTGCCGGATGAAGCCGGGGCACCTGCTGTTGCCGGGCCGTCTTCTGTGCGGCGAGGTCGAGGTTCTCGATATCGGCATTACCAATGAAACGGTTCAGGCGGCAGGCGGGCCGGGGTGCTGGCGCAACGGGCCAGATGTATGGGGTGCTCTTGTGCCAAGGCCTCGGGTGGATGGGCACAAGTTCTCCCGTGGTCATGCAGTGGCCGTCTCCGGACCAGCTCACGCCACTGGTGCCATACGCCTGTCGGCAATGGCGGCACTGCGCAGCGGGGCGGGGCTGGTGACGGTTGCCTGCGAGCCATCGGCCACGATGGTTCTGGCGAACCATCTGACCACCATCATGCTTCACCCCTTGCGCGGTGAGGGCGCCATGGCCGGACTTCTGTCGGACAGCCGCATCACGGCGCTTGTCTATGGTCCGGGTGCGGGGCTGGGAGCGGAAACGCAGGCGCTGGTGCTGGATCTTGTGGCCTCCGGCAAGGGGCTGGTGCTGGATGCTGACGCGCTTTCGAGTTTTGCAGGAACGGAAACACTTCTTTTCGTTACCATTGAAAAGAGGGTGCGCGGCGGTGCGCAGCCCCCGGTTCTGACGCCGCATGCGGGCGAATTCGGCCGCCTTTTCCCGGATCTGCTGCCGGCCGTGTCGGGTCTCGGCAAGCTGGATGCAGCCCGTGCTGCAGCGCAGCGCAGCCGCTCTGTCATTATATACAAGGGTGCCGACACGGTGATTGCCTCGCCGGACGGGCGGGCGGTCATCAACGCCAATGGCACGCCCTGGCTGGCAACGGCCGGCTCAGGTGACGTGCTGGCCGGAACCGTAACCGGGCTGCTGGCGCAAGGGCTGCCATCCTTCGAGGCGGCTGCCATGGGCGTGTGGATGCATGGCCGCGCGGCGGAGATTGCCGGGGCCGGGCTGATCGCGGATGACCTTTTGCCGGCTCTGAAGGATGTGGTGCAGGAGCTTTCCGCGTAGAAATGGCCGCTGCCGCCATTTTTGCTTTGATGCGGCAGGGACGGGTGCTATAGAGGCCCCGCCTTGGCTACGGGCGCTGTTGAGCGTTTTTGGCGGCAGGAAGTGACCTGCCGTCCGGAAAGCGTTCCAGACTCAAAGCCCCGGGCATGATCCTGCCGTTCCGGCTCGCAAGGCCTGACTGCATCATGTTCAGGGCCGTCGCGGGCGTGGTGGAACTGGTAGACACGCCAGATTTAGGTTCTGGTGGCGTAAGCCGTGGGGGTTCAAGTCCCTCCGCCCGCACCAAGTCATGGGTCTTGAGGAGTGCCGGCCGCAGGCAGCCGATCTGGGCAACCGGTCCAGAGATGAACTGGTCCAGAGCGTAGCGGCCCCCCTTTCAAAGAGGCCCGTCATGGGCTGATCGAAAACACGAAGATGGAACGCTGGTTCCATACCGAGGACGAAGCATACTACCATGCAGGTGACCGAAACCCTTTCCGAGGGCCTCAAGCGCGAACTGAAAGTCGTTATTCCGGCGACCGAACTGGCGGCCAAGCTTGAAACGTACCTCGACGAACTGAAGTCCAAGGTGCGCATCAACGGCTTCCGTCCGGGCAAGGTCCCGGCCGCGCATCTGAAGCGCATGTATGGCCGTCAGGCCATGGCCGAAATCCTGAGCAACACGATTCAGGAAACCAGCCAGAAGGCCATTGAAGAGCGCAACGAGCGCCCGGCCCTGCAGCCCGAGATCGACCTGCCGGACAACGAGGCAGAGGCGATTCTGGAAGGCAATGCCGACCTCGCCTACAAGATGAGCTACGACCTGCTGCCGCAGTTCGACATCATCGACTTCTCCGGCATCGAGATCGAGCGTCCGGTCGTCGAGATCTCCGAAGAAGGCGTGATGGAGCAGGTCTCCTCGATCGCCGAGAGCAACCGTCCGTTCGAGAGCAAGGGCGAAGGCGCCGTTGCCGAAAACGGCGACCGCGTCACCATGTCCTACCTTGGCAAGCTCGACGGCGTTCCCTTCGACGGCGGCGCTGACGAGAACGGCCAGCTGGTGCTCGGCTCCGGCCAGTTCATCCCCGGCTTCGAGGAAGGCGTCCTCGGCATGAAGCAGGGTGAGGAAAAGGTCATCTCCGTGACCTTCCCGGAAGACTACCCGGCTGCGCAGCTCGCCGGCAAGGAAGTCACCTTCGACATCGTCCTCAAGGACGTTGCCGCTCCCGGTGAAGCGAAGATCGACGAAGACTTCGCCAAGAGCCTCGGCCTTGAGTCGCTGGACAGCCTGAAGGGCATCATCCGCGGCCAGATCGAGAGCCAGTTCGGCGCCATGACCCGCCAGCGCGTCAAGCGCCAGCTGCTGGACAAGATGGACGAGTCCTACTCGTTCGAACTGCCGTCCAAGCTGCTCGAGACCGAGTTCCAGAACATCTGGAATCAGGTTGAGGCCGACATGAAGCGCAACGGCAAGACCTTCGAAGAAGAAGGCACCACGGAAGAGGCCGCCAAGGCCGACTACCGCAAGATCGCCGAGCGCCGCGTGCGCCTGGGTCTGGTGCTCTCCGAAATCGGCGAGAAGAACAAGATCGAAGTGACGGACGAGGAAGTCCAGCGCGCGCTCTATGACCGCGTGCGCCAGTTCCCCGGCCAGGAGCGTCAGGTGTTCGAGTTCTACAAGAGCAACCCGCAGGCTCTCGCCTCGCTGCGCGCTCCGATCTATGAGGAAAAGGTCGTCGACTTCATCCTCTCCCTCGCCAAGGTGACCGACAAGACCGTTACCAAGGAAGAGCTGGAGAAGCTCGTCGCCGAGGACGAGGACGAGGCTGCCTCGAACTGATCCCATAGGGACTTGGCGATGCGGCGTGGGGGCTTTAACCTTGCCTTCACGCCGCATCTGCAACAGTCTTGAGTTGCTGGCGGCATCCCCTATGTATGGGTGTCGCTTTTTTCGACTCAAAGGGATCGCGCACTGGTGCGGTGCCTGACTGACGAAGATGCGTTTCAACGCTGTCTGCCCGCGCCCCGGTGGCCTGCGGGCGGCAAAGCCAGAAGATGGATGAGGTATGCAGGATCCTGTCGAATTCTACACGAACACGCTCGTGCCGATGGTCGTCGAGCAGACCAGCCGCGGCGAACGGGCCTTCGACATCTACTCGCGCCTCCTGAAGGAACGCATCATTTTCCTCACCGGCCCAGTTGAGGATCACATGGCGACGCTGATCTGCGCGCAGTTGCTGTTCCTTGAGTCGGAAAACCCGACGAAGGAAATCTCGATCTACATCAACTCGCCCGGCGGCCTCGTGACGGCCGGCCTGGCGATCTACGACACGATGCAGTTCATCCGGCCGGAAGTGTCGACGCTCTGCATCGGTCAGGCTGCCTCCATGGGCTCGCTGCTGCTGGCGGCCGGCCACAAGGGCTCCCGCTTTGCGCTTCCGAATGCGCGCGTCATGGTGCACCAGCCGTCCGGCGGGTTCCGTGGCCAGGCATCCGACATCATGCTGCATGCGAAGGAAATTCTCAGCCTGAAGCGCCGCCTCAATGAAATCTACGTGAAGCACACGGGCCAGACCCTCGACCAGGTGGAAGAGGCTCTTGAGCGCGACAACTTCATGACGGCGGATACGGCAAAGGAATTCGGCATCATCGACAATGTGATTGCCGACCGCAACAGCCTCTCTGGCGGCGAAAGCGCCTGAGGGGTATGAGGGAAGGGAGCTTTGCCAGCTCCTCTTCCTTCAACAGGTCATTGTTTGGATGACCGGCTTAAACGAATGTTGATCTTTACGGGCGAAGCATGGAGCATGTTTGTTCGTAAAGGCCGGAAAAGCGGTCTCGGACCGGAACCGGAGCGGCTGGACGGGCCAGCTTCGGGAGACAGAAAGGAAGGGGCGTGCCCCTTCCGGAACCTGCGGGGTTGAATAGATGACGAAGGCCAGCGGCAGCGACTCCAAGAATACGCTCTACTGCTCGTTCTGCGGCAAGAGCCAGCATGAAGTTCGCAAGCTGATCGCCGGTCCGACTGTTTTCATCTGCGATGAATGTGTCGAGCTGTGCATGGACATCATACGCGAGGAGAACAAGTCCTCGCTGGTGAAATCACGCGACGGGATTCCGACGCCGCAAGAGATTCGCCGTGTCCTCGATGACTACGTGATCGGGCAGAACAGCGCCAAGAAGGTGCTGTCCGTGGCGGTTCACAACCACTACAAGCGCCTGAACCACGCCAGCAAGAACAACGATGTCGAACTGGCCAAGTCCAACATCCTGCTGTGCGGCCCCACCGGCTGCGGCAAGACGCTGCTGGCCCAGACGCTCGCGCGCATCCTGGATGTGCCCTTCACCATGGCCGATGCCACCACGCTGACGGAAGCCGGCTACGTGGGTGAGGACGTGGAGAACATCATCCTCAAGCTGCTTCAGGCCGCCGACTACAATGTAGAGCGGGCGCAGCGCGGCATTGTCTACATCGACGAGGTGGACAAGATCAGCCGCAAGGCCGACAACCCGTCCATCACCCGCGATGTGTCGGGCGAGGGCGTGCAGCAGGCCCTGCTGAAGATCATGGAAGGCACTGTGGCCTCCGTTCCGCCGCAGGGCGGGCGCAAGCATCCGCAGCAGGAATTCCTGCAGGTGGACACGACCAACATCCTGTTCATCTGCGGCGGCGCCTTTGCCGGTCTCGACAAGATCATCTCCGACCGCGGCCGCAAGTCCACCATCGGCTTCAAGGCCAATGTGGTGGGCCCGGAAGACCGCCGCATCGGCGAGCTGTTCTCCGAGCTTGAGCCCGAGGATCTGCTGAAGTTCGGCCTGATCCCGGAGTTCGTCGGCCGTCTGCCGGTCATTGCAACGCTGGAAGACCTCGATGAGGAAGCGCTGGTGACGATCCTGACCGAGCCGAAGAACGCTCTGGTCAAGCAGTACCAGCGTCTGTTCGAGATGGAGAACGTGGAACTGACCTTCCACGACGAGGCCCTCAAGGCGATTGCCCGCCGCGCCATCGAGCGCAAGACGGGCGCCCGCGGCCTGCGCTCCATCCTGGAAGCGATCCTGCTCGACACCATGTACGAGCTGCCCGGTCTCAAGGGCGTCAAGGAAGTTGTCATCTCCCCGGAAGTGGTGGATGGCAAGGCCCGTCCTCTCTACATCTACGAGGACCGTGCCGAGACCACGGCAACGAGCGCCTGAGCCTTGCGTTCACGCAATTCTGAAATGCCGCCTCCGGGCGGCATTTTTTGTTCCGGCCAGGGTGTAAATGGTGGTTTTTCCCTGCTTCTGACAGGCGCTCGCAGGATAGTGCCCGTTCGTCAACAGGCAAGCTCAAGGGATATTGCTGCCTTGCCTTGACACCCATGGTGCGGGTGTCCACCTAATAGACCATGACGATGGTTTGGCGGCTGACATTCGTGCTCATGCGAGGCGGGATCAGCCGGCCCTCATCCGGACCACCCCGGGACCGGAGGGCCATCAAAAAGCACTGCATGCGGTCCCCCTCCCAGGACGCAGCCGTGCGGCAAGAAAGGAATGGACATGAGCGAATCTGAAACGCGCTCCCTCAACGAGGCGGACAAGACGGTTTATCCCGTGCTGCCGCTGCGCGACATTGTCGTGTTTCCGCACATGATCGTGCCCCTGTTTGTCGGCCGGGAAAAATCGATCCGCGCCCTCGAAGAGGTCATGACGTCCGACAAGCACATTCTTCTGGCCACCCAGATCAACGCGGCGGATGATGATCCGGCGACGGACCAGATCTACGAGGTCGGCACGCTGGCGACAGTGCTGCAGCTGCTGAAGCTGCCCGACAACACCGTCAAGGTGCTGGTCGAGGGCGGGGCCCGCGCCAAGATCACCAATTACACCGGCCGCGAGGACTTCTACGAGGCCGAAGCTGTGGTGCTTCCCGAGAAGGACGGTGAGAACATCGAGATCGAAGCTCTGGCGCGTTCTGTCGTTGCCGAGTTCGAGAACTATGTGAAGCTGAACAAGAAGGTATCGCCGGAGGTTCTGGGCACGATCAACCAGATCGAGGATTACTCGAAGCTGGCCGATACCATCGCCTCGCACCTTGCCATCAAGATTCCGGAGAAGCAGGACATTCTTGCCATCGTCTCGGTGGCCGAGCGTCTGGAGCGCGTGCTCGGGCTGATGGAGAGCGAAATCTCCGTCCTGCAGGTGGAGAAGCGTATCCGCTCGCGCGTCAAGCGCCAGATGGAGAAGACCCAGCGCGAGTACTATCTCAACGAGCAGATGAAGGCGATCCAGAAGGAGCTTGGCGACGGCGAAGATGGCCGCGACGAGCTGGCTGAACTGGAAGAACGCATCAAGAAGACCAAGCTCAGCAAGGAAGCGCGCGAGCGTGCCCAGGCCGAGATCAAGAAGCTCAAGCAGATGAGCCCCATGTCGGCGGAAGCCACCGTGGTGCGGAACTATCTGGACTGGCTGCTTGGCATTCCCTGGGGCAAGAAGAGCAAGGTCAAGCATGACCTGTCGCTCGCTGAAAAGGTGCTCGACACCGATCACTTCGGCCTCGACAAGGTCAAGGAGCGCATCGTCGAGTACCTTGCGGTTCAGGCCCGCGCCAACAAGCTGAAGGGGCCGATCCTGTGCCTTGTCGGCCCTCCGGGCGTCGGCAAGACCTCGCTTGGCAAGTCCATCGCCAAGGCAACGGGACGCGAGTTCGTGCGCATCTCGCTGGGCGGCGTGCGGGACGAAGCCGAGATTCGCGGCCACCGCCGCACCTACATCGGCTCGATGCCCGGCAAGGTCATCCAGTCGATGAAGAAGGCAAAACGCTCCAACCCGCTCTTCCTGCTCGACGAGATCGACAAGATGGGCATGGACTTCCGTGGCGACCCGTCTTCGGCCCTGCTGGAGGTGCTGGATCCGGAACAGAACAGCACCTTCATGGATCACTATCTGGAGGTCGAATACGACCTTTCGGACGTGATGTTCGTGACGACGGCCAACACGCTGAATATCCCCGGTCCGCTGATGGACCGTATGGAGATCATCCGCATCGCCGGTTACACGGAAGATGAGAAGCTGGAAATCGCCCGCCGTCACCTGTTGCCGAAGTCCGAAAGGGACCACGGTCTGAAGGAGGGAGAGTTCTCCGTTGGCGAAGAGGCCCTGCGTTTCGTGATTCGCCGCTACACCCGCGAGGCGGGCGTGCGTAATCTTGAGCGCGAACTGGCGACACTGGCCCGTAAGGCGGTGAAGGACATCCTGATGACCGGCGTGAAGACGGTTGCTGTGGATGAGGCGCTGGTCGAGAAGTATCTCGGTGTGCCGCGCTACCGTTATGGTCAGGCAGAGCTCGAGGATCAGGTCGGTGTGGTAACCGGTCTTGCCTGGACGGAAGTGGGCGGCGAGCTGCTGACCATCGAAGGCGTCATGATGCCCGGCAAGGGTAAAATGACGGTCACGGGCAACCTGCGTGACGTGATGAAGGAGTCCATCTCCGCCGCAGCGTCCTATGTGCGCTCGCGTGCGGTTGACTTCGGCATTCAGCCGCCGCTGTTCGACAAGCGCGACATCCACGTGCACGTGCCGGAAGGCGCAACGCCCAAGGATGGCCCGTCTGCGGGCATCGCCATGGCCACTGCCGTCATCTCGGTCATGACCGGCATTCCGGTCCGCCGTGATGTGGCGATGACGGGTGAGATCACCTTGCGCGGCCGGATCCTGCCGATTGGCGGGCTCAAGGAGAAGCTGCTTGCGGCGCTGCGCGGCGGTATCAAGACCGTGATGATCCCGGAAGACAACGCCAAGGATCTGGCGGATATTCCGGACAGCGTGAAGAACGGGATGGAAATCATCCCGGTCTCCAGCATGGAGCAGGTCCTGAAGACAGCCCTGTTGCGGATGCCGGAGGCGATTGAATGGGATGAGGCGGCCCAGGCGGCTGCAACTTCTGATCAGCGTCCCAGTGACGATGATGCGTCCGGTTTGATTGCACATTGAAGCGTGAACGCATGAAATAATTGGAGCCCCGGCCTGTGCCGGGGCTTTTTTCTTGGAGAATCGGGTGAAAATGGCGGTTTTCTGCGAAAAAATGGCTTGCTTTGCCGTCTGTTTCGCACGAATTTCCGGCCAGCGGCTTTGGCGAGAATCGCCTGCTTTCCGCCGTTTTGTAGAAAGGGACTGCTATGAACAAGAACGATCTGATCGCGGCCGTGGCTGAGAAGACTGGCCTGACCAAGGCTCAGGCCGGTGAAGCCGTCGACGCCACGTTCGACGCCGTGACCCAGGCGCTCAAGGGCGGTGACGAAGTCCGCATCATCGGCTTTGGCAACTTCTCGGTTTCCGAGCGTGCTGCCACCGAAGGCCGTAACCCGCGCACTGGCGAAACGATCAAGATCCCGGCTTCCAAGACGCCGAAGTTCAAGGCCGGCAAGGGCCTCAAGGACGCCGTGAACGCCTGAGGCAGTTCCGGAGCCTTTGCCGGTCCGTTCGCACGGCTCCGGTAAGGCCCATCCGAAAACCCGCGTATGGTCTCCATGCGCGGGTTTTTCTGTTTCGTTGAGCAGAGGCAGGGGAGCGGCTGCGCTTCTCCCGTGTGCATGATATGCCGGAGAGAGCCGGTTTTCTTGCCTCCGTCCACGTATCTGACAGCCCGCTATCAACAGGTTATCCAGAACCGCCGGTAAAAATACGCCAAAGCGTCTACCCCCTTGCCAAGCCAGATCAATGCCCCTAAAAGACGGGCTTCCGGATCGCCCAGATCCGGCTGGCCATCAGTGCCGGGCGGTTAGCTCAGTTGGTAGAGCGCCTCGTTTACACCGAGGATGTCGGGAGTTCGAGTCTCTCACCGCCCACCATTTACTCCCAGACATTCAGCAGTTCCTTGCATGGCGCGCTTCCATGCCATTGCATTTATGTGTCCTGACTTCCTGTGTCTGGATGCCGGGCTTGCTTGGGCCTGTTCTCGTAAGTTGTTATTTTTAATACGTATTTTTCATTATCCTGCAGTTTGCATTTTATTTTTTACCTCTGCCTAATTGTGATCCTCTAAGCTGCAATGTGCGGTTTGTGAGGGTTGTTGTATGAGCGTGCAGGACGTCTTGAAGAAATATGCGGTTACGGCAAGCGGGAAGGGTGGAGTTCCGATCATCTTTGCTCATGGTCTGGGATGCGATCAGGCGATGTGGAAGGATGTGGCGCCCGCATTTGAGACGTCCAACCAGGTGATTCTGTTTGACCTGATCGGGTTTGGCAATTCGGATCACAGCTGTTTCAGCTATGAGCGGTATCAGTCGCTTTCCGATTATGCGGATGATTGCATCGAACTCGTGGAGAATCTCTGTTCCGAGCCGGTCATGTTCGTTGGTCATTCCGTCAGCGCCATGATTGGCGTTCTGGCGGCCAGAAAGCGGCCGGAGCTGTTCAGGCAGCTGGTGCTGATTGGTCCGTCCCCGTGCTATCTGAATGATCAGGAGTATCAGGGAGGGTTCAGCGCTGCAGACATTGAAGGTCTGATTGAGGCGATGCGCTCGAACTATCTTGGCTGGGTGAAAGGGATTGCTCCGGTGATCATGGGCAATCCGGAGCGCCCGGATCTGACTGCGGCGCTGGAAGACAGCTTCTGCAGGACAGACCCAGAAGTGGCACAGCATTTCGCGGCTCTGACGTTCTGGAGTGACAACCGCAGCGATCTGGCGTCCGTCACCACGCCGGCCCTGATCATCCAGTGCTCCGACGATTTCATCGCCCCCCAGAGTGTTGGCCGGTATGTCGCCGCGCAGATGCCCAACGCCCAATTCGTCGAACTCGAGGTTACGGGGCATTGCCCGCATGTGAGCCACCCTGCAGACGTCATTGAAGAGATCAGGTGTTATGCCGGACTACCTGTCCCCCACGGCTGATTCTGCCGGGCCTCTTGATGCGTGGTACGAGGCCGCTTGCGCGCTTGCGGTCGTTGATACCTCGTTCCGCGTGGCCCGCGCCAACAGGCTGTTCTGCCGTCTTGCGGGCATTGACGAAAATGAAGCAGAGGGTAAGCGACTCAGCAGCTTCATGAGCAGGCCAAGCCGGATCTATTTTGAAAGTGTTCTGGCTCCGCTCCTGCATGTCGAAGGCGCCTGCTTTGAAGTTGCGCTCAGCCTGGAGGCTGCGTCCTCATCCACGCCCGTTCTGGTCAACATCACGGTCCGGACGGGTATCTCGCCGCGGCTTTACGATGTTGCTGTTTTTCCGGCGCCTGAGCGGCGCTCCTTTGAAGAACAGCTGCTCAGTCTCAAGATCGGCGCCGAGCGGCGGGCTGCCTGGCTGGCCCAGCTTGAGGCTCTTTCGGGTATCGGGGCCTGGACCTATGAGCTCCGGACGGGACGGATGCTCTGGTCCAGCCGAACCTATGAGCTTTACGGAATCAGCCATGGCACGGATATCGATCTCGAAACCGCTCTGCGGCCCTTTGCGCCTGCGGTCCGCAGAATGATCGAGGAAATGCTGGCCCAGCCGGATCTGGCCACCTTGGCACCTGTGTCCCATGAAGTGGAGTTCAGACAACCGCCGGGTCTGGTCCGCCGGTTCAAGATTGCAGGTCATGGCAGTGTCAATCAACTCGGTGAGCCGGTGGTTCAAGGCGTTCTGCAGGACATTACGGACGCCTATAACAGTCAGCTGGACCTGTGGCGTGCTGCCCATTTCGACCAGATCACGAAACTCGGCAATCGCTATCATTTCAACGAAGAACTGTCAGGCCGGACGGATCCTGAGGGGACGGCGCCGGGGTTCTTTCTGTTCATCATCGATCTTGATGGCTTCAAGGCCGTCAATGACACCCACGGCCACCGCGCAGGAGACGAGGTTCTCAAGGAAGTGAGCCGCCGCATCAGCCTGTACGCAACCTCAGGCAGTTTTCGTCTCGGCGGCGATGAATTCGCGCTGATCATTGATGCGCAGCCTGGGACAGATACAGCGAAAGCTCTGGCGCAGCATCTGCTGACGGACATCGCCCGTCCGATCGATATCGTGAAGGAGACTGTCTGCGTCAGCGCATCCATAGGGATTTCGCATTACCCGTCCGACGGCTGCGAAAGCGATCTGCTTCTGCATGCAGCGGATTGCGCCATGTATGCTGCCAAGAAGAACGGCAAGAATCAGTTTGCGGTGTTCCAGCCTGGGGCGGCGGCAGGCTTCTGAGGGCCCGGTCAGGGGCAGGGTGGGGCGTCTGCCCAGCAAAAAACCGGCGGAGTGATCCGCCGGTTTCTGAGAGCGGGGGCAGGGGACTGCCCGCCGTGTCTGACATCAGGCGGCAGCGACAGCGCGCAGGAACGTCTCGATGCGATTGCGCAAGTCTTCCGTGCTGCGGGCGGTCTGGGTGGAGTTCTGCAGCACGTCTTCTGCCGTCTGTGAAGTGCGCGTTGCGCCGTCGGCGACATGATGCATGTTTTCCGTCGCCATACGCGTGCCCTGAGCGGCTTCCTGAACGTTCGCAGAGATCTCCCGCGTTGCCTTGCCTTGCTCTTCCACAGCCCCGGAAATGGCGGTGGTATAGCCATTCACTTCTTCCATGATGTCGGTGATCTCTTCGATCACGGCAACGGTTTCGCGGGTGGACGCCTGGATGGCAGAGATTTGCGAAGAGATTTCTTCCGTTGCCTTGGAGGTCTGGTTGGCCAGTTCCTTGACTTCTGCAGCAACGACCGCAAAGCCCTTGCCAGCTTCACCGGCGCGTGCTGCCTCGATCGTGGCGTTGAGGGCGAGCAGGTTGGTCTGTTCGGCAATAGCCTGAATGAGGCTGACCACCTCGCCGATCTTCTGTGCGGCAGCGTCTAGGCTGGCGACCTTCTGATTCGACTGGGCGGCACTGGTGGTGGCTTTGCCGACGATGATGCTGCTCTGGCTGACCTGGCGGTTGATCTCGCCGATTGAAGCAGACAGTTCTTCTGCGGCCGAGGCAACTGTCTGCACGTTGGCGGTTGCCTGTTCCGAGGCAGCTGCGGCACTGCCGGAGGTCTCTTCGGTGCGGGTGGCGATCTGTTTCAGTGCGATTGCGGCTTCGTTCAGGCGGCTGGTGTTGTCGGCCACCACACTGAGTGCCTGCTGCGATTCGACCTTGAAGCTTTCGATCATGCTGGCAATTGCTTCCTGGCGCTGATGCTCGCGCAGGCGGTCTGCCTCGGTCTGGCTCTCAAGCTTCTGCCGGGTAAGGCCATTTTCGCGGAATACGTTGACGGAGCGGATCATGTCGCCGATCTCGTCCTGACGGCCCGTTCCATCAATCTCCGAGCCGAAGTTGCCGTCAGCGATCTCCAGCATGCGCAGCGACAGGCCGCGCAGCGGGCGCGCGATGGAGCGGGCAACGAGAACCGCGAGCGTCACGCAAGCCAGAACCAGTACGGCCATGAGGCCGGCGCTGCTGATGGCTGTGCGCCAGTAGGCTGCATTGATATCTTCCAGCAGCACGCCCGAACCCAGCACCCAGCCCCAGGGCTGGAAGTAGGAAACGTAGCTCACCTTCGGCAGCACCACGTTGTTCGGGTCCTTCCACGAATAGGCAACATAGGCGCTGCCCTTGGTCTTGGCCTCGGTCACAAACTCACGGATGTGCTGCTTGCCATCTCCGTCAGTGGAATTGATCAGATTCTTGCCTTCATTGGCAGGCTTGGCCGGATGCACCAGGCTGGTGCCGGACGCATCATAGACAAAGACGTAGTCCTTGCCGGAATTGTAGAGCATGCCGCGAAGGGCATTGCGGGCAGCAAGCTGCGCATCGGATTCGCTCATCTCGCCCTTGGCCGCGCGGGCCTGATAGGTGAGAGCCACATTCTGCGCCGCCTCAACAACACTCTTGATCTCTGTACGCTTGAACGCGTTCAGGTTTTCGCCAAGTGCATAAAGCTGGTACGCAAAGGCAGCTGCGAAACACAGACTGAACAGTCCGACGAGTGCATAGAGCTTGCCGCTCACAGTCTTTGGTGTTCCGAATTTCATTTTGAAACTTCCTCAGATGCAGAGTTTCTCCCGGTCGCACTATGCGTGGTATCATTTAATAATTCAGAAAAACGCTGCGTCATTCGGGCTGGTTCTTCTGGTTGTATATTTTGATCTATGTAGTGCTCCGGCTGTGTGGTGGATTGCGTCGTCCGGAAGGAGCTGCAGCTTTTTGCGGGCTGTGAGAATTTATCCACAGAGCTGCAGCTTATCTGGCGATGCAAGGTGGCGGGTTTCTGCCTTTTTTGAAAAACAGGTCATTCGCCGGTTCAGGGGTGCTTGACTTCCGTCCAGGGGCGCCGTACATCGGCACCACTTCGCGGCGCCGGAAGGTTGCTGCGGGGGAAACGAAGCGGGTGTAGCTCAGTTGGTTAGAGTGCCGGCCTGTCACGCCGGAGGTCGCGGGTTCGAGCCCCGTCACTCGCGCCA